>DATAXN010000001.1:0-3541 GCA_036273015.1 Bryobacteraceae bacterium
TCACAACCGTCCGGCTATTAATCGAAAAGAATCAGTTGGTTGGCGGAACTGAGTAAGTCCTGTTGGGAGTCGGGTGGCTGGAGAGCCTGTAAAATGGGCGTTTTCTCGAAAAGCGTGACGCTGAGAACCTGTAGAATCTGGTAGAGGCTGATCTTCAGCCCCAACCGCTTCCGGACGATAGCAACCAGCACGTAGATCGACACGGCGATCCAGATTTGGGTCTTCACGGCGTTCTCGCTGGTGCCGTAGAAAGACTTGATTCGGAGGTGCTGCTTGATCCATTTGAAGAACAGTTCCACCTGCCAACGGGCCTTGTAGATCAGGGCGATAGTGAGTGCCGGGAGGGTGAAGTTATTCGTCAGGAATTTAAATCTCTTTCTGGTTTCCACATCGAGATAGCTGACGCGCCGCAACGGGTCCGGATACACCTTCGCGGAACCAATGGCCGTCAGTATGACGGTGTGATCAGATCGAACGCCAGTGGCCTTGTCCACCGGGTGTGAGTAGCGGCGCTGGAGCAGAACGTTGGATTTCGTGCGCACTACAAAGAATGCCGCGCTGAGCGTGAAGAGGTAGAGACGTTCAAAATCCACGTAGCCGCGGTCCATGACGTAGAAGGCCCCCGCCTCCGGCAGAATCTCGTCGAGGATGTTGACATCATGCACTTTGCCGCTGGTAATACTGATGAACGTGGGAATGTTGCCGTGCAGGTCGAGCAGCGTATGCATCTTGACCGCGCCTTTGTTCTCGCGGAACCTGGCCCACGGAAAAAGCGAAAGGCACAGGTCAATGGTGGTCGAGTCCAGCGCATACAGGCCCTGATCCAATTCGACGCCGATAGGATCTGTGACATAAAGCGGTCGCGCGATGTGGATCAGAACCTGAGCGAAGTCGGCGAAGATGCGCCAGTCATGCGAGTCGTTGGCATCGGCCAGAGTGGAGCGCGACACCCTCCCGTGAAAGCCCATGTGATAGAGCTTGCCACCGAGAGATCGCAGGCATGCCTCTATGTCGCGCAGACCATCCCGGTAAGTAAGTTGGGCGAAGCCCATCGACAGATACTGGTCCCAACACGAGAAGCCTCGCGGACGGGCATCTCCGCCGTATCGAGCCACGCAACGGCGAAATTCGCGATCGGGCAGAAAGCCCAACAACTGAGAGAACACGGTTCGACCCTGGTTCACGCACTATTGTCGGCCAGGCCCCGATTGGACAGTTCCTGAGGTTAGCCGGATTTCAAATCGCGGCAGCCCAAATGCCCACCCAACTATCACAACCAATGGAACTTGCCAGCCGCGACCTCATCATTAGCCGGACAGTAGTGAAACCGGATGATTACGCAGCGCCAACGCACCCGCATCGACGTCCTGGAGCAGTTCGTCTATTTGGAGAACACTCCAGTGTCGAATTGGCGGATCGTTATCTTGCCTCTGTTCAGACAACCTGCCAACGCTTTGCGAAGCATCCAATGACTGGCTCGCCATATGAGACTGGGCTAACTACTTTCCGGCGCAAAAATGATTTTTTGGAAAACCCGGACAGCAACTAACCGGCCCCAGCAACAGAAGAGCCCCCGCGGAACGAATCCGAGGGGGCCTTTTACGCTCTTGAAGTGAGGTTGTTTTCTACTTCGCCATCGCACTTCCGATATTGATCAGGTTGTCGGCGATGACACCGAATCCAACCCAGCGCTTCATGCCCGCTTCACCTTTGTACAGGGATCGCCTCAGTCCGTGCCGCCTCTTGAGCAGACTGATTCTGCCCTCGCAGCCGGTTCTCCATTTCTGACCGTTTTTGAACCAACGCTTTTTCTGGGTCTCGCGGCGCGCTTCGCTTTTTGTGGAACGGTTCGGAATCGAAACCCGCTTCACGCCCATTTCGTGCGCAGCGGCTTCGTTCTTCGCCGAGAAAAATCCGTTGTCCGCAGCCACCAGGTCCGGCGTGCGGCCCATGAGCTTTTCATGTTTCTCGATGGCGGGAACCAGCAACTCCGTGTCGCTGGGCTTCCGATCGTAAACTTCGTAATCGATCACGATCTGGTTTTCGGCTTCCTGCACCTTGACCATCTTTCCGAACTCGGTTGGCTTGCTCGCCTTGCCCTTACGGATCACTTCCGTCGATGGCTCGAACACGCTCACGATCTTGCCTTCCGCGTGAGTATCTCCACCGAATATCCGCGCTTTAGCCTGGCGCACCACCTGACCAGTGCGTTCGACCATGGTGTCAAGCTCCCGCTTCAAACCGTGGAGGGCCGCTTGTTTCAGAAAGTCGGACGAGCGTTTCACGCCGCCGGCGATCTCAGCGGCGAAGTGTTTTGCCTGCGCCATCACACGCCCCGTAGTGGCCAGTACTTTGCGGTAGATCACAGCAAGAGCCTTCCTGCCCCGCTCGCCTTTGATTCTTGCCGCACGGCCAATCCGCATCACATTGCGCTGAATGCTTCGCATGCGGTCGCGCATCTTCGTTCCCACTTCGCCGGCAATGGCCGTGACATTTTTCATCAGGCGCGTCAGCACGCGCGTGCCGTCTCCCAGCAGGCTGCTGTCGGTCGGGTAATGGATGTTGGTTTCCACTACTGTCGTATCCACACGCATGCGGCGGCCCCGAATCACCTTATTCTCCACCGCCAGCGCCACCATTCGCTCATGAATCTGTTTGACAACCTCCGGACCCAGCGCGCGGGCCTGGCGGCCCAGCGTCTTGGCGTCCGGTACTTTGGCGGCGCCTACCCGCGTGAACTCGCGGTATACGAGATTGGCCCGGACCTCGCGCTCGACCACGGCGAAGCTCCAGTTGCGGATGTGTTTCAACAGCAGCATACGCAAGACGATCTCGGCCGGAACGCCCAGCCGTCCCCGCGTCCGGCTCTTCGGACCTCGTTTCAACAGACCTTCATAGACGGCACCGATCAGTTGTTCGTCTTCGAGTACTTTGTCCGCCTGGCGCATCCAGGGCTCCCACAACTCACTGGTTTGCTCGGCGATGAGGCCGTCGCCAAAGGAGTATTGCAAAGACCGGCGGAGTTGGATCACTCCTTACCCGCCTTCTTGCCGGCAGCGGGCCTGGCGCGCAGCAGTTGCTGGTTGAGTTCGCAAATCTCATCCAGAGCCGCTTTGAGTTTGTAGTAGTTCTCCAGCGACTGCTTCACCTGCGCGGCCTGCTCTTTGCGCAGACTGATCTGGTGCATGCGGCCGCCCGGATAACCGATGGCCAGAACGGAAACCGCATGCCCGCCGCCGCAATCGCATCGTTTGCAGCGGCCAGCGCTGTGACGGATGGTGCGGTCGAGCAGGGACCCTCGCAGGATGTTGCGGGCATCGGGTAGTCGCGCCAGAAGGCCGTCGCGTTTACGGATGATCTGTTCTTGCGTCACTGATAACAGTGAATCACATTACAAGACAAGAAGCCAGGACAATTTTTGTATTTTGTCGTTTTTTTTTGAGCCGGGCCAGATGCCTCGCGACGTTCGCGCACCAATCCCCGTGGGCTGGCGCTCAAACCAGAGATGTTATGCCCTCATTTTTGCGCCGGAAAGTAGTTA
>DATAXN010000002.1:0-79874 GCA_036273015.1 Bryobacteraceae bacterium
GCATCTTCCGCGATACGAGTTCCAAAAGTGTGTAACGCGGTATCGCGGCGACTATCAGCAGAAGAGTTTCTCTTGTTGGGATCAGTTTCTGGCAATGGGTTTCGCCCAGTTCACTTATCGCGAGAGCCTTCGCGATATCGAAGCGTGCCTGCGCTCGGTGGGAGGCAAGCTTTATCACATGGGATTTCGGGGCAAGGTGGCGCGCTCGACTCTGGCGGAAGCCAACGAAGCGCGCGACTGGCGGATCTTTGCGGATTTCGCCCAAGTCCTGATCGCCGTTGCCAGACCGTTGTATGCGAACGATCCGATCGGAGTCGATCTCGATGCCGGTCTCTACGCGCTGGACTCCACCACCATTGACCTCTGCCTTTCGCTGTTCTCGTGGGCTCGCCTTCGCCGGCATAAGGCCGCCATCAAATTGCACACGCTGCTCGACCTGCATGGCAATATTCCAACGTTTATTGGGATTACAGACGGCAAGATGGCCGATGTCAGAGTGCTTGACGAGATCGTTCCAGAAGCCGGCGCGTTCTACGTAATGGACCGCGGCTACATCGATTTCGAGCGTCTGTACGTGTTCTCGCTCAGCGCCGCCTTCTTTGTTGTGCGCACGAAGAAGAATGTTCTGCTGCAGCGGCGTTATTCGCGCCAGGTGGACAAGCGCACTGGCGTGTGCTCCGATCATACGGTGATTCTGACGGCCCTTGATTCGATCAAGGTCTATCCGGATGCGCTGCGCCGCGTCAGCTATGTTGACCCGGAAACGAACAAGCGATTCCAGTTTCTTACCAACAACTTTGTCTTACCCGCAGTTACCATCGCCCGGATTTACAAGTCGCGCTGGCAGGTGGAACTCTTCTTCAAATGGATCAAACAGCATCTACGGATCAAAGATTTTACGGCCTGAGCGAGAACGCGGTGAAGACCCAGATCTGGATCGCCGTGTCGGTCTACGTGCTCGTTGCCATCGTCCGCAAGCGCCTTCGGCTGGATGCGACCCTCTACCAGATTCTACAGATTCTCAGCCTATCGCTTTTTGAAAAAATGCCCATTTTACAGGCACTTCAGCCATCCGACTCCGAAACAAATCCACTCGACCCAAGCAATCAACTGATTCTGTTCGACTTATAACCGGACAGCAGTGGCACGGCATCTATATGGCTAACGCACTCTGGGTCACTCGCTACCTCCTCTGGGAACGCCCCTCCATTCCTCAATCAGCGCACGCTGACGGCAGTTTATGGCAGGTAGTCTTGTTCAGTCCTTGGACCCTGCATATGCCAGCGCCTGCTGAAGATCTTCCGGCTCCAATTCCGGATAATTCCGGAAGAGATCATCACGGTTTGGATACAGCGCCACCGCCTCTAAAACCCGCCGCACAGTCGAACGCATCCCGCGTATGCAGGGCTGACCATTTATCTGGTTTGGGCTCCAGGTGATTCGATCGAAGGACGGCATTTCTTCTATTTTGATATATTTCCGGGCAACATGCCCGTTGCTCTCATCGTGGGGATGGAATCGTTACCAATATGGCGCGGGGAAACCAGATAGTTGATGGGTGAAGTGTCGGCAATAACGACAGTCATCCCGGAAGAGCGCGGGCGGTTTCGCTGTCTCTGCGGACATCGTCCAGCGTGAGATCCAGATACACGCCGTGCGCTTTAAGGAATCCATCCATCTCGTACCGCGAAGGAATACCCAAAAGGCGGCGTGCTTGGGAAACCGTCAGCTTACCGGCTCGAATCCCCTCGAGAGCGAGCGCCTCCAGCGCGGCCCGTGGCAACTCGCCGGGGTCGGCTGCGATCCGCCGTCCCAAATCCTCGGGTATTTCCAAACTCACGTACATGGCAACCTGACAACCATATATTGCTCACGAAGGCCGGAATGGTTTATCAGCAAGGACCTCAGGAGACGGGGCGAATATTTGAGCGCGGTTCTGGTCGATCTCCTCAGCCGACGGGGCGGGGCCATACTTCGCGAGAAGGCGGCGCAGCGATCGCGTGGGTCCCTTGGCAGGAGGCGGATGCGAGGCTTCCGCAAAAATTCTTTCGAGAGCCTCGCGCACAAGAGCGTCCATCGAGAGGCCCCTGGCTCGCGCCGCCGCGGCAAGCTTCGCTTCTTCCTGCGGTTCCAACGGCAAGGTGAGTGTCATACCAAACCTCTATTATCCCGCCTTGGGATCACGTTGAATACGCGCCGACGTCGGCATTTCCAATGATTTCCTCTGCCGCCTCTCCTGCTGTTCACAGCCCATTTCCGCTGCAAACAAAGCGCCTTACCTCCCTCCCCGCCCACCCCCATGCCTATACTCAAACCGACAATATGCGTTCCGAACGTCAAATCCTTGCTTCCCGTGCCAACGGCGCCAAATCGCGTGGCCCGGTCACTCCGGAGGGCCGTCTCGCCTCTGCCGGTAACAGAACCGATCATGGCCTTCTCGCTGCCGCCACCACCCTGCCGGGCGAGTCGGAGGAGCGTCTCGCCGCTCTCTCCGAAGCTTTCCACCAACGCCTGCAGCCGCGCGACGAGATCGAGGTCGCCTACGTCGAATCCATGATCATGTGCCGCTGGCGTCTGATGCGCCTATGGGTGCTCGAAAGCGCCGGCATGGGCCATGAAATCCGCAGGCAGTTGCACATGCATGAGTCCGAAACCGAACCTGTTCGCGCCGCGCTTGCCCTCCGCACTTTGAGCGACGAGTCCCGCTCGCTCGACCTCATGAATCGCTACGAGACCCGCTTCGATCGGCAGTTCGCCCGCGCCCACCGGTGCCTCATCGAGCTTCGCCGCGAACGAATTTTGCCATTAGAACCCAACAACTCGTTGAAAACAGACGAAACCATCCCCAAAGAACCCCGGCTGGGAACCCAGCGTCGCCGCCGAACCCAACTCGTCGGAACCCAAGCTTCCGGAAACTGCGGCGTGATATGCTGAATTTTTCTGGTAGAGGTGCGGCGGTCATGACCGCGCGTGAAGTTCCCGCAATCCCGGGAGGCGCGTCGGAAGGGGCCTGCCGCCGAAATCGGCGCAGCGGATCGGCTGCGGGCGGTTGGGGACGCGGGTTAAATCTCCGTCACTGTCATCTGGTTAAAGGAAAGCGCACAGGCCGAAGGGTCAGTTGTGCGCGATCTAAAAACTGGATGGAGCGCTATCGGGATAGTGACGCCTTCCGTTCGTCCTCACTCTCCTGTACGCTCCCTTGTACCGCTGGCGATCTTGTCGCCGGCGCTTTTGAGTAAGTGAGAGACAAATGCACGTATTCGACTTAACCCGGGCGCTCATCGACATCCCTTCCATTACTCCGGAAGAGGAACAGGTCGGACTCTATCTGTACGACTACCTGTCCCGTCTTTGCTCCACTTACAACGGCGCTGTCGAAAAAGAAGAGGTCGAGCCCAAACGCTGGAATGTGTTTGCCTCGTTCGGTACCCCAATCGTCACGCTCTCGACTCACATGGACACGGTGCCTCCCTATGTGCCGTCTCGCGTCGATGACGACTTCATCTGGGGCCGCGGCGCATGCGATACCAAGGGCATCATCGCGTCCATGCTCATCGCCGCCGAGCGTCTTCTCGAAAAAGGCGCGCGCGATTTCGGCCTGCTGTTCGTCGTCGGCGAAGAGCGCAACAGCGCGGGCGCACAGTACGCGGCCCAGCATCCGCGCGGATCGAAATACATCATCAACGGTGAGCCGACCGAGAACAAACTGGCCCTGGGATCGAAAGGCGCGCTGCGCTACGAATTAGTCGCGCGCGGAAGGATGGCGCATTCGGCCTATCCCGAGTTAGGCGACTCCTCGATTAACAAGTTACTCGACGCGCTCGACGCCGTCCGCAAAGTCGAGTTACCCGTGGACGATGTTCTCGGCGCGAGCACGCTCAACATCGGCACCATTCACGGCGGTCGCGCGCCCAACGTGATTCCGGACGAAGCGCGCGCGGAAATTTTCATCCGTCTCGTCGGCGATTCGGCGGACACGCGTAAGGCATTAGCGGAAGCCGTAGGCAACGCCGTCGAATTAAATTTCGTGCTCGAAATTCCGGCCATCCGGCTTACTGCGGTCGAAGGATTGCCGACAACCGTGGTTGCCTACACCACCGATATCCCGGCCTTTCTGGGCGCGTGGGGGCAGCCGCTCCTGCTCGGCCCCGGAACAATTCACGTGGCCCATACGCTCGAGGAGCGCGTGCCCAAACAGCAACTGCTCGAAGCAGTGGAAATTTATCAGCAGTTAGTAATCCGATTACAGGCAAGTGATGTGTCCACAAGATAAAAGAATTTCAAAGGAGCGTGGGGCAGGCCATCGTCGTTCGTGGCCTGCCTTCTTGCGGAAGTAGCAGAGAAAGCAGCAATTCGAATGAATAAAATCGAAGTCGGCATCCTCGGCGCCACCGGTATGGTGGGCCAGCATTTCATCAAATTTCTCGACGGTCATCCGTTGTTTGAGCTGACGTGGCTCGGTGCGAGCGAGCGGTCCGCCGGCAAGCGATATTCGGAAGCCGCGAAGTGGCACCTCGGCGCCACCGCGCCCGATTCCGTCGCCGGACTGAAAGTCGAAGAAGCCAGACCGGGCAACGCGCCCCAGCTTCTGTTTTCGGCGATGGATGCCTCCGTTGCGACCGAGATCGAACAGGCGTTCGCCCAAGCCGGTCATGTCGTCGTTTCGAACTCAAAGAACCATCGCATGGATTGCGATGTGCCGCTTCTCGTTCCGGAGCTGAACGCGGATCATTTGAAACTGATCCCGGGCCAGCAGCGCGCGCGCGGCTGGAAGGGGCAGATTGTCACGAACCCGAACTGCTCAACGATCACGCTGACCATGGCGTTGGGGCCGCTGAAACAGTTCGGCATCACGCGCGTGGTTGCGACCACGCTGCAGGCAATTTCAGGCGCAGGTTATCCGGGCGTGCCCTCGATGGACATCATGGCCAATGTGATTCCGTTCATCGGCGGCGAAGAAGAAAAAATGCAGCAGGAGACGCAGAAGATCCTCGGCAACTACGCAGGCGACCACATCGAGCCTCTCGCGGCGAAGGTCAGCGCGCATTGCAATCGCGTGCCGGTGGTCGACGGCCACACCGTAACGGTGTCAGTCGAGCTTTCCTCAGACCCGAGCGAAGCCGATCTGCGCAACGCCTTCGAGACGTTCACCGCCATTCCGCAGCAGCGCAATCTGCCGAGCGCGCCGAAGTTCCCAGTGCAGTACATGCCGGAATCCGATCGTCCGCAGCCACGCAAGGATGCCGAGCGCGACCGCGGCATGGCTACCTTCATCGGACGCCTCCGGCGCTGCCCGGTTTTCGACTGGAAGTTCGTCGCTCTCAGCCACAACACAATCCGCGGTGCGGCAGGCGCAGCCGTGCTCAACGCCGAACTGATGCACTCCGAAGGACTGCTGGATTAAAAAGTAAATGTCTTATCCGCTTTTATCTGCGTTCATCTGCGTGCGAAAGATTTTGACCTTGACTTGGGTGATCCCATGATCGTCATGAAGTTCGGCGGGACGTCCGTCGAATCCGCCGCCGCCATCGAACGCGTCGCCGCCATTGTCAAAGCCCGCGTGGAACACCGGCCCATCGTCGTCGTATCCGCGATGGGCAAGACAACGAATAAGCTCCTCGCCATCGCGCAAGCCGCCATTGCAGGCAAGCGCGACGACTACATCCGCCAGCTTCATGACCTCCGCGACTTCCACTCACGCGAAGCTCGTCAGGTGGTTCCGCTCGCTCACCGCGCTGAACTCGACCGTACGCTCGACGATCATTTTCAGGAAATGACCGAGCTCGTCAAAGGCATCGCGGTTCTGGGCGAACTGACGCCGCGCTCGATCGACGCGATTTCGAGTTACGGCGAGCGCCTGTCGAGTTACATCGTGGCTCTTGCCTTCGAGCATTTCGGACTGCGCTCGGCGCACGTCGATTCCCGGCGCTTGATCGTCACCGATCATCGGCACACGCAGGCCGCCCCGCTTTTCACGGAAACCTACAAACGGCTGGCGGAAACGCTGCCGCCCCTTGTTGAAGGTAAAGGCGCCGAAGGCGACCGCAAGGTGGTGGTCATGGGAGGTTTCATTGCCGCCACCGAAGAAGGTGTCACCACGACGCTCGGACGCGGCGGCTCCGATTTCACCGCATCGATCGTCGGTGCGGGTGTGGGCGCGCAGGAGATCCAGATCTGGACGGATGTGGACGGCATGCTGACGGCCGACCCCACCATCTTTCCCGGCGGCCATCGCGTAAAAACGATTTCGTTCGAAGAGGCCGCCGAGCTTGCCTATTTCGGCGCGAAGGTCCTGCACCCTTCCACCGTAATTCCGGCCATCGAGCGCAACATCCCTGTGCTGATCCTGAACTCCCGTCGGCCGGGCGTGGCCGGCACCCGCATCGTCTCGGAAACGGTGCACTGCAAAAACGCGGTGAAGTCGATCGCGTGCAAGCGGAAGATCACACTCGTCAATATTCACTCGGCGCGCATGCTGATGGCCCACGGCTTTCTGCGACGGATCTTCGAAATCTTCGACAAGCATGAAACGTCAGTCGACATGGTTGCTACCAGCGAGGTCAGTGTGTCGCTGACCATCGACAACACGGCGCATATGCAGCGGATTTGCCAGGAGTTAGGTGAGTTCTCGTCGGTTGCGATGGAGCCGGAGCAGGCCATCGTCTGTCTGGTGGGCGAGAATATTCGATACACTTCCGGGGTGGCCGCGCGCGTGTTTGATGCCTTGCGCGATCTGAATATCCGTATGATTTCGCAGGGAGCGTCATTGCTGAATCTCAGTTTCGTGGTCGCGGAGAAAGACGTGGCGCGCGCGGTCGAATCGCTTCACGCCGAATTCTTCTCGGACCTCGATCCCCTGGTGTTCGAATGATTAATGTACCGCCGGTGATCTTGTCACCGGCGCCTTTACTTCAATGACTATCGCCATCGTCGGTTACGGAAAAATGGGCCGCATGATCGAGCGCCTCGCCAGCGAGCGCGGAATCTCCATAGGTCCGAAGCTCGATGAGTTCAACAATGCGGATTTCTCCGGTATCACCTCGGAGAACTTCCGCGGCGTCGACGTCGCGATCGACTTTTCGACGCCGGCAACCGTAGTGGGAAACATCGAGCGCATCGCCGCGCTGGGCGTCAATCTGGTGGTCGGTGCTACCGGCTGGCAGGATCACATGCCGCACGTCCGCAGCATCGTCGATCGAACCGGAATCGGTCTGGTCTGGAGTCCCAATTTTTCCGTCGGCATGAACGCGTTCTTTCGTATTCTGAATGCAGCGTCGAAGCTGCTGGCCAACGAGTCCGAATACGAAGCATGGGCGTGGGAGATTCATCATTCGGCCAAGAAAGATGCGCCGTCCGGGACATTATTGAAGCTCGTCGATGAGATGCGAGCCGCGGGTTACGGGCGCCGCATCGATGTGTCGTCGAACCGAGCCGGCGCGATGCCGGGCACGCACGAGATCGGATTCGATTCAACGGCGGATACAATCACGTTGCGGCACACCGCGCGCAGCCGCGAGGGATTCGCGCTGGGCGCGATCAAAGCCGCCGAGTGGGTCGCGGGCAGGAAAGGTTTTCACGAGTTCGGCGATATCCTTTTTTCTTAGAGGGTAGACGCGGCTTTAGCCGCGTGCGTGAGTGGAATTGGTAGACGCGGCTTCAGCCGCGTTCTTGATGGAAACAGGAGGCGGTACATGTTTACGGGATGTGGAACGGCCATGGTTACCCCGTTTCGGGGAAATGGTTCTTTGGACGAGGCAACGCTAAGCAAACTCGTGCGGCGTCAGATCGAGCAGGGCATCGACTTCCTCGTTCCCTGCGGGACCACGGGTGAAAGCCCTACTCTCACGCGCGAAGAGCATCTGCGTGTGGTTGCCATCACGATTGAAGAATCTGCGCGTAAAGTCCCGGTCCTCGCGGGCGCCGGCGGCAACAACACCCACGAGGTGATCGAGCTCGCGCGCGAATGCCAGAAGCTCGGCGCCGACGGCATCCTCTCCGTCACCCCGTACTACAACAAGGCCACACAGGAAGGACTCTACCAGCACTACAAAGCCATCGCGGCTTCGATCCGGATTCCGATCATTCTTTACAGCGTGCAGGGCAGGACAGGCGTCAACATCGAGCCCTCCACTGTGGTGCGCCTGTCCGAAATCGAAAACATCGTTGGTATCAAGGAAGCCTCCGGCAACATCACTCAGATTGCCGAAGTCATCAATCGCGTCCCGGCGAAATTCACTGTGCTCTCGGGCGATGACGCCATGACGCTGCCGGTGATCGCACTCGGCGGACGCGGCGTCGTCTCCGTGGTCTCGAATCAGATTCCTGGCGCAATGAGCGAACTCGCTCGCCTGGCGAATCAAAATAATTTCGAAGCCGCGCGAAAACTGCAGCGCGATTACTTCGCTCTGATGCAGGTCAACTTCATCGAAGCCAATCCCATCCCGGTGAAGTGGGGCATGTCCGTCATGGGTCTGCTCGAACCGGCTTATCGCCTGCCGATGGTCGAGCCTTCCGCCGCGAACAAACAAAAGATCGCACAGGTTTTGGAATCGGCTGGATTGCTGGCCACAGCGGGAGCGCGCTGATTGCAGACAGAGATCGAAAGCCTCTTTGACAATCCACCGGCTGGCTATACGCCGGACCATTTTTCGCTCTTCTCGACCTTTAAACAGGCGCTGAACGCGGGAACCATTCGTGCGGCGGAGCCGGATGCGTCGGTCGCATCCAGCGGCTGGCGCGTGAACACCTGGGTGAAGAAGGGTATCTTACTGGGCTTCCGGCTGGGCGGCATCGTCGACATGTCGATCGATGCCACGCGGCAGCCGTTCTTCGATAAGTCGACTTATCCCGTGAAGCAGTTCGGACTCGATTCCGGTGTCCGTATCATCCCCGGCGGTTCCAGCATTCGCGACGGTTGTTACATCGGCAAAGGTGTGGTCTGCATGCCGCCGATGTACGTCAACGCGGGCGCGTATGTCGGCGAAGGAAGCATGATCGACTCGCACGCGCTCGTCGGAAGCTGCGCGCAGATCGGAAAGAACTGCCACATCTCCGCCGCATCGCAGATCGGCGGTGTGCTCGAACCCGTAGGGGCGCTTCCGGTGATCGTGGAAGACAACGTTCTCATCGGGGGCAACTGCGGCATCTATGAGGGAACGGTCGTGAGGAAGCAGGTAGTACTCGGTACCGGCACGATCCTGAACCGCTCCACACCGGTCTACGATCTGGTGCTGGGAAAAATCTATCGTGCGACGGACGATCAGCCGCTGGTGATTCCGGAAGGCGCTGTGGTCGTCGCCGGTTCGCGCGCCGTCACCATCGGACCGGGCCGCGACTGGGGCATTTCGATCTACACGCCGGTCGTGGTGAAATACCGCGACGACAAAACCGGCTCGCGAATTCAACTCGAAGACCTGCTGCGCTGAGGTGCATGAAATAATGCGCCCGCAACGCGTCACCCTCGATGGCCGCTATGTGACGATCGAACCGCTCGATCCCGCGAAACACAGCGAAGCACTTTGGCGGGGGCTGGGCGGCGATGAGGCGAGCGAAAGCGTTAATAGTAATGACTCGCTCTGGCTCTACATGCCCGACGGGCCTTTCACGGAGCGCGCCGCATTCGAAGCGCACATGAAGACCAAAGCTGTCTCGAAAGGTCCGCTCTTCTTCGCCATCGTCGATCGGAAATCAGGAAACGCTGTTGGACGCGCCACGCTGATGCGGATCGACGAGCCCAATCGCGTGATCGAAGTGGGCGGGATCATCTACACCCGCGCCCTGCAACGCTCGCGCGGCGCGACGGAAGCCATGTATCTTTTCGCGCGTTACGTGTTCGACGAACTCGGATATCGCCGTTACGAATGGAAGTGCAACGCCCTGAATGAAGCCTCGCGCAAAGCGGCGCTGCGCCTGGGATTCACTTTTGAAGGAATCTTCCGGCAGCACATGATCATCAAAGGAAACAATCGGGACACCGCCTGGTTCTCCATGCTGGATTCCGAGTGGCCGGGTAGAAAGCGCGCGTTCGATCGCTGGCTGGACGAGGACAACTTCGACGCCGAAGGCCGCCAGAAGACGAAACTCAATGCCTGATCTTCGCCTCAGCATTCTCGATCAGTCTCCCATCCCCGAAGGATGTATTGCCGGAGATGCCCTGCGCAATTCGATCGATCTTGCGCGCCTCGCCGACAGCCTCGGTTACCAGCGCTACTGGGTCGCGGAACACCACGGCACGCGCGGTCTCGCGTGCAACAGTCCGGAAGTGCTGATCGGTCCCATCGCCGCAGCCACTTCGCGTCTGCGCGTTGGCAGCGGCGGCGTGATGCTGCCGCACTACAGTCCTCTTAAAGTCGCTGAAAACTTCAGCATGCTGGGCGGGCTCTACCCCGGTCGCATCGATCTCGGCATCGGCCGCGCCGCGGGAACCAGTCCGAAGGTTGCCTTTGCTTTGCAGCGCGACCGCCGCCAGGCCGCACCCGACGACTTCCGCGAGCAGCTCGACGAGCTGTTGAATTACCTCAACAATCGCATGCAGTTTCGCTTCGAGACTCCGGATATCTGGCTGCTCGGCTCGTCGCAGGACAGCGCCGTCTGGGCCGCCGAGCTCGGACTTCCGTACGCTTTCGCCGATTTCATCAATCCTCACGGCGCGCAATTGGCGCGTTATTACCGGCAGGTGTTCACGCCTTCCGAAGAACGGCCTGCGCCGCGCACAGCCGTAGCCGCATGGGCAATCTGCGCCGAAACTGACGAGGAAGCGGAGCGTCTCTCGCTGAGTTTTCGCATGATGATGACAATGCTCTTCCGCGGGCAATCCATCCAGGTTCCCACCGTCGAACACGCGCAGCGCTTTCTCGAAGAGGAAGGTCTTACGTCGGATCAGGTGCCTGTCGGTCGCCGGATCATTACCGGCGCGCCCGCGCGAGTGCGCGAAGCCATCGAAGCCGTGGCGAAGAGTTACGAGGCGGAGGAGGTTTTCATCGTCAACATCCTCCATGACCACGATGCCCGACGCCGGTCTTATGAGCTGATCGCCCGCGAGTTTGGACTCGGAGTTGGAATGGATAATGGGGTCAGGCGAGAGTTTTAGGTGAGCACGACAGCCAAAGTTGAGCCGCACGTAGAGGCGTCTTCCCCGGTCAAGGAGAAGACTGTCTATACGATTCTCGCCGCCATCAGCTTCTCGCATCTGCTCAACGACATGATCCAGTCGTTGCTGCCCGCCATTTATCCGATATTGAAGAGTAATTTCCATCTCGATTTCGCCAAGATCGGCCTGATTACCCTCACCACGCAATTGACGGCGTCCCTTCTGCAGCCGCTGATCGGCCTCTACACGGACCGCAAGCCCAAGCCCTACTCTCTTCCTTTCGGCATGGGATTCACGCTGGTGGGTCTCGCGTTGTTGTCGATGGCATCCGGCTATGCGTTTATCCTGGTGGCAGCCGGATTGATCGGAATGGGATCGGCCGTGTTTCATCCGGAGTCGTCGCGCGTGGCCCGAATGGCCTCGGGCGGACAGCACGGACTTGCGCAGTCTCTCTTTCAGGTCGGCGGCAACGCGGGCTCGTCGCTCGGACCTTTACTGGCCGCCTTCATCGTTCTGCCGAGAGGGCAGGGCAGCATCGTCTGGTTTACCCTCGCCGCGCTGCTTGCAATTATTCTGCTGAGCCGAGTCGGCGCATGGTACCAGCATCGCGAATCCATGGGACACAGCGCGCGCGCGAAGAAAGCTGTGATCCATCCTGAGCTTTCGCCCAGGCGGGTAGCCATTTCTTTAGGCGTGCTGATCGCGCTGATGTTCTCGAAGTTCTTTTATCTTTCAAGCCTGAGCAGTTACTACACATTTTTCCTGATCAGTAAGTTCCATGTATCGGTCGGTAACTCCGAGATACACCTGTTTATTTTTCTCGTTGCCGTGGCTGCCGGAACCATCGTCGGCGGACCGATCGGCGATCGCATTGGCCGCAAGTACGTCATCTGGTGTTCCATCCTGGGCGTGCTTCCCTTCACGCTGGCGCTGCCCTATGCGAATCTGTTCTGGACCGGTGTCCTGAGTGTCATCATCGGCCTGATCCTCGCCTCCGCGTTTTCCGCCATCGTTGTTTATGCGCAGGAACTGGTGCCCGGTCGCGTAGGCATGATCTCGGGCCTCTTTTTCGGCCTCGCCTTCGGACTGGGCGGTGTCGGCGCGGCATTTCTCGGCAAGCTCGCGGATCGCACCGGTATTTACTTCGTCTATCAGCTCTGTGCGTTTCTGCCTGCCATCGGTCTGTTAACCGGCCTGCTGCCGAATCTGGATCGTCGAAGGCGCGCGGTATGACCATCCGCATTACGGCCAGCCGCCACACCGCTTTTTACAGTCCGCTCATCTGCACTATGGCTGCCGGCTTTCTGGAAAAGCACGGCGTGGATTTTACCTACCGCGTTCTCAAGCCCGGCGAAACAGCCGCGGCGATGATCCGCGAAGGCAAGACGGACATCATGCAGTCCGCGCCTTCCACGAACTGGGCCCGCATGGACAAAGGCGAGACCGATTTCCCGCTCAACTTCGCGCTCATCAATGAACGCGACGGGTTCTTTCTGCTGGGCCGCAACGAGAGCTTCAATTGGAAAGATCTCGAAGGAAAAACGCTGATTGCCGACCACGGCTCGCAGCCGCTCACTATGCTGCGTTACGCGATTCAATATAACGGCGTCAACCTGCAAAAAGTCGAAATGCTCAACGCCGGCTCGCCCGCCGAAATGGCCACGGCGTTTCGCGCGGGCAAAGGCGATTTCGTCCACTTCCAGGCGCCTGTGCCAGACCTGCCGGCGCGAACGGAAACTTCGGTCGGGGCATCCATGCCGCCCAATGCGTTCAGCACGCTCTGTGCGTCGCGGGAATTTATCGGCACTGATCTATTCCGGGCGTTCACCGAGGCGTTCGCGGAAGCGAAGGACTGGGTTCGCCAAACGCCATCCCAGGAAGTCGCCGCAAAGGAAGCCACTTACTTTCCCGGTGTCGCCCAATCCGTTCTCGCCGCCGCGATTGCTCAATATCAGAGCATCGGCGCATGGAACGGCGGAATCGAAATCCCCCGCGATTTATACGAACAGTCCCTGAACGTGTTCGAATCGACCGGCGTCATCAAACAACGCCACCCGTACGACGCCGTTTGCTTCCCACTCGGATAGAATCGGAAGTTATGAAACAAGCCTCGAAGTGGACATCGCTCTTTTCCGTCGCCGTCATCGCAGCGTTCGCAGCTCTGCCGGCCCATGCCGAACTGCAGGAGAAGACCAAAAAAGTCGGCGGCATCACGGTCCACTATAAGGTCGTTCTCCCCAACGGATACGATGCCGCGAAAACGTATCCGGCGATCCTCGCTTTCGGCGGCGGCCCGCAGACCATGAACACGGTCGACGGCGTTCTCAACCGCAACCTCCGCCCGGAGGCGGAAAAACGCGGTTACATCGTAGTCGCCCCCGCCGCGCCCGACGATCAGTTGTTCTTCGAAGGCGGCGAGCGCATCTTCCCCGACTTCCTGAAACAAATTCTGGCGGACTACAAAATCCAGGACAACAAATTCCACATCGCCGGACCGTCCAATGGCGGCATCGCTGCGTTTCACGTCGCCGCGGCCAATCCGCAATATTTTTCATCGGTCACCGCCTTCCCCGGATACATGTGGCAGCCCAGCATGGCCAAGCTGCAGGCGATTTCGAAAATGTGCGTCTTCATGTATGTCGGCGAGAATGACGAATACATGTGGCACCCCGAAATGAAGAAGGAAGCCGAGTTGCTGCGCTCCATGGGAACCGTCGCCCACTACACGGTCGAGAAGGGCCAGCCCCACCGTATGGAAACGCTCGCCGGCGACCATGCCGGCCGCCTGTTCGACGACTTTGAAGAAACCAAAAAAGGCTGCAGCAGTAAGTGATTTTTTGCGGGACAGTCCAAATAACCTCCGCATATCTTGCGGAGATTAGGCAGTCTAATCTCCGCAAACTGGGTCACGCCGCAGCCGTCTTTTCTAACGCCACGGAATAACTGGTGCTGCGCCCTCCTTCCGAATTGCGAACAAGCACGCCCTGATCGGCCAGCAGGAGAATGTCCCGATAAGCGGTATCCTGCGAGCACTTCGCGAGTTTCGCATACTTTGACGTTGTAAGCTTGCCCTCGAAGTGATCCAGCATGCGATTGATCACCAGTCGCTGGCGATCGTTGAGTGTCACATTCCGAACGCGCTCCCAGAAACGCGCCTTCGCCAGGACGGCGCCCAGCGCGGTCTGCGCCCCGTCGATTGCCCGCCCCAGACATCCCAGGAACCATTCCATCCAGGGCGAGACATCCATCGGTCCGCTTTGGATCTTTTCCAGAATGTTGTAATAAGCCGCCCGCCCCTTCCGGATCTGCGCGGACATACTGTAGAAACGCTGCGAACTGTTTTCCGACCGCGCGAGAGCCATATCGGCGATGGCGCGCGCAATGCGGCCGTTGCCGTCTTCGAACGGATGTATGGTCACGAACCAGAAATGCGCGAGCGCCGCCTTCACAATCGGATCGATCCTGGCGTCGTCGTTAAACCAATCCAGGAAGGAACTCATCTCCGCGGCGATGCGTTTTGCTTTCGGCGCTTCAAAATGGACGCGTTCTTTCCCCGTCGAACCCGACACAACCTGCATGGGACCTGTGCGGTCGCTGCGCCACGCCCCGGCGCGGATTTTGGTCAGCCCGCTGCGCCCCGCCGGAAACAGCGAAGCATGCCACGCAAACAGTCTTCCGGCGGTTAGCGGCCGGCTGAAGCGGCGCGTGGCATCGAGCATCATTTCGACGACGCCCTCCACATCGCGGTCCGCGGGCTTCACCGCGCCGATATCAATACCGAGTCGCCGGGCAATCGACGAGCGCACCTGCGCCGCGTCGAGTCTTTCCCCTTCGATCTCGCTGCTTTTCAGAACGTCGGACGAGAGAGTTTCGAGGACGGCTTCCTGCTGGAGCGGGAATCCGAGAGCTCTCATGTGCCCGAGGAGCGTGCCCTGCCGCCGGCTGACGGACGCCAGGGGTTCGGCGATGCCCTCCCAGTCCCATCGAAACCGGGGCCATTCTTTGAGCTCATGGATATACATTCTCCGCGGATATTATATCAATATTCTCCGCATATGATGCGGAGAATAAGCCCGTTAATCTCCGCAACCGTCCTGGGCGCCGGAGCCGGCAATTGCTTTACAATCGTTTCCAGTCCATGCCGCGGCGTTCCATCGACTTCGATACCGTACGAAAAGTGGCTCGCGAACTGGGCGACAGTGAAGGGCTCGTCACAGACAGTGCAGAGGCGCTGAAAGTTCGCGGCAAGCTGATGGCGTGGATCCCGCCCCACAAATCGGTCGAGCCCGGGTCCCTCGCGGTCCGCATCGACATCGGCCGTCGCGCCGAACTCATCGCCGCCGCGCCGGACGTCTACTATCTGATCGACCACTACCTCAAATACCCTACTGTGCTGGTGCGCCTGGCCCGCATTCACCCCGACGCATTGAAGGATCTTCTTCGCATGTCCTGGTCCTTTATGGCGTTGAAATCAGAACGCGCCAAACCCGGGCGCGCAAAACCAGCACCGCCACCGAAAACACGCAAACGATCATGAGCAGTGGCCGGATGCTGCCGGCCACCATTGCGGGGAGCGCGACTCCCGTGCCTGCCGCGATCCACGCCGCGATGCAGGCCGGACATTTCGGAAGCAGAATCGCCATCACCCCCGGCAGCAGGCTTCGACAGCAGCAAGCTGTGTTCACAAACTCTCCGTTGTATGGCAGCATGTCCTGCCGGAATTCGCCGTTTCCGTCTCCGGGTACCGGTCATGATGGCGAAGCCAGCCCATTGGGAACGGGAACTGTTCTTCGTCGCGGCCCTTCGGCGTCATATCCAGCAGGTCGTAAGTCCCGAGCAGTCCTTCCACGCCGCGCGCATAGGCCGAGTAGGTCTGGAAGATCGAACCTGTGGCGTCTTTGTAAAAGACACTCACGCCCTGCTTCTCCTCCGATTCAGATGGCGTCACTTCGAAGTTGTAATACACTTCACCCTTCGCCTTCTCCTTCTTCGTGAACGACACGCTGCAATCCCGGTTGAAGCTGTTGCCGCAGGAGGAAACCCATCGGCAGCCCCAACCCATGCGCTTTCGGAAAGCTTCGATCTTTCCGATCGGCGCGCGCGAAACCATCGCCAGCGTCGTGTCGCGATGTTCCAGATGCACCAGCGCTCCGTCGATATTGTCGGCGACCATCGAGCAGCTCGGACACCCCTGCGCCCGGTCGGGGCCGAACATGAAGTGATAGATCATCAGTTGATTGCGTCCGGCGAAAAGATCGGAGAGGGTTACGCTGCCCTCGGGTCCGTCGAACACGTAGTTCTTTTCGACTTTGCCACACGGCAGTTCCCGCCGTTTGCGGCTGAGTTCGTCGCGCTGGCGCGTGAACGCCTTCTCTTCTTCAAGGAGCGCCCTGCGCGCATGAACCCATTCTTCGTTTGAGACTACTGCGTTAAAAGTCTGTGTTGCGGTCATGTTCTTTCACTACCCTGGCGTTCCGGACCGGGATTTTGGAGCCTCCAGGCTCGCCCATGCAATCCGGTTATTTCTGCTAACTTCTGCTTGCGGATTCCGTCAAAGTACTGGTCGTAGGGAGTCCCGCGCATACGCTGCGAGTTGTAAGGGCGATGAGGAAACCGTACTTTGTCGCAAGTCTGATCCTGTACGGCGCCGCCCAAATGTTGGGCCAGGACGGGGTCGCGCCCGGATTTGAAGTCGCGTCGATCAGACCGAACACAAGCAGCGGCCCGCAGCGTTTCAGCTTGTTTCCGGGATTTGCCGCGCAGAATGCAACCTTAAAGGATCTACTCACTCTCGCCTACGATGTGAGGGGCTTTCAGGTTTCGGGAGGCCCGGCCTGGATCAATTCAGACCGGTACAATATCTCGGCGAAGGTGGCGGGTGCGTCCACTCCCAGTCGGGAGGGCCTGATGCTGCAGAGGCGAAGGCTGCAAACACTCCTTCAGGACAGATTCAGGCTGACGGTCCACCGCGAGACCAGGGAACTCCCCATCTACGAATTGATCGTTGCAAAAGGCGGTCCCAGGCTGCACGCTCCGGCTTGCACCGAGATCGACCCCAGGAATCCAGGTCCCGCTCCTGGTAAGACAATCATGGATTACTGCGGCTCCAGCGGTTTTTTCAAAGGCCGGTTCGAAGCGTCCAGCGCAAACATGGGAGATCTGGCGAAGGCTCTGGCTAATTTACTCGATCGCACTGTTGTCGACAAGACCGGAATCAGCGGGGTGTTTCATATTCGGCTGACATTTGCCTCTGATGACACTACAGTCCGCGCCCCCGTCGTATATCCGGACGATCCCGGTAATCCTCCTGCGGCCACTGACCTCGACCCGAATACCTTCACCGCTTTACAGGAACAACTTGGGCTGAAACTCGGGTCGAGTAAGGGCCCGGTTGAAGTTCTCGTCGTCGACCATGCGGAGAAGCCGTCTGAAAACTGACTAAAGCCGTTTCTGCGACGGCACGAAGTATATTAGTGTCGTCAACACCAATGCTAAATTGCAGTTATGAAACGGAACAGCGACGTGGTGCTCAGACGCGGGCTGTACTGGCTCTCGCTGGCCGTCTTTTTTGGATTTTCGGTGATGAATGCGTCGGCGGTTTGTCTCAAAGAGGATGGCGTCTCGGTTGATCCTTCGACCTACGGCCCGATCATTTCGTGGCAGGCGGAATTTCGCCGCTCGACACTGGTTCTCATTGGCAAGGTCATCAGCGCAAAGAATGTGCCGGACAAGGATGAACCCGACTTCTGGGCGGGCACGCTTTACAAAATCACAGTAGATACCTTTCTAAAAGGAGCAGCGGACATCTCGATCGAGGTATTCAGCCCCAACGATTCCGGAAGACTGCCTCTGGCTACCCACACTCGCTATCTCCTCTTTCTCCGTAAGGAAGCCGGGCAATGGACAGCGGATGCTTGTGGTAATTCCGCCAAGCTCACTTCGCCGTTTCGTTGAATTGCTCTCAAGAACCAGCGCCCGAGCAGTCTCAAAAAGGGTCTTTTGTAAAACGCGTCAAGAGTCGCAACTACGTTCGATTGCCTTGCCGCGAACGCCCAGCGCGGTATAGCTAACTCGTGTTCCCGGACCAATTCCGTTGGCCGGTTTTCAGGTGATCACCGGGGGTTCGACGCCTTCGGAGAGGGCGATGTCAGCAACGATTACCTTGTGCCGGCTCGTGGCCTCACCACGTGTCTGAAATAAATGCCGTGGGTGAGTTCCTTTGTCGCGGCCGAACCGTCGTCTCCCGTATGGAATCCGACCACCCGCGCGCTGACTAAAACACGCCACTGTTCCCGGCTGCGCGGCTCGATCCGGACCCGGAGTTTCCGGAGACTTGAGCGTAAATTTGCGTCCCAATCACAAGGTTCGCCGAGGCGTTGGGATGTATCCCGAGCCCGTTGTTTTTCATGTATCGGGACAGGAAGTCCCATAAATTCCCCGCCGTTCCGCCCGATCGGAACTTTCCGATCAAGGGCCGAGGATCAATAACCGCAGCGCCATAAACCAGGGCATTCGCGATGATCCAGGAGTCAACCATATCGACGCTTCCCATCCTTCCGTTCGTGCCGCCCAGACTTCCGTTGGCATTCCACGGCCCTCCGAGGCAGACGAAAATTTTATTGATTCGGGCCGCGTGCGCCATTGACATCTCCAATTGCAGGTTGCTTTCGATGGTAGAGATTTGGCGGGCCGTGCATCCCGTACTCGCGCAACTATTGACGTCGTTCAGAAACCCTCCGATAATCAGGACGTTCGGATCGAGCGCAAGCGCGTCGGCCGGGAATCGGGCCAATATCTGAGTCGAAGTTTGGCCGCTCCATCCCATGTCCTGGTATACCGGAGGGGCGGCGTACTTTGCCAGCCAGGCTCCGGTGAACGAGCAATTCAAACCGGAAAGTAAGTACGGGGAAGGGTAAGCGTCCGCGACCGAATCATAGTTTCCGTTAACGACTCCGCAGTTTCCCGCGATGCTGTCTCCAATTGTGACTATTTTCGGTGCGGCGCCGTAGGCCGCGATGACCGGAACGCCCGCGTTCGGAATAAGGGTCATTGCGGAAAGCGTGAGGGTAGGCGGTTTGTCAGGAATATTCAGTTGATAGTAAGCCGCTTCCGCCGAGGCAGGGCTTCCGTTTCCGCGGACCGCCGGAATGAGCTGCGAAGACAAAGTCGAGATATTTGCAGCTTCCGGGCTGTATTCCAGCAAAAGCCCGAGAACGTCTCCCTTGGAAACCACCAAAGCCTTCGCGCCAAGGTTGAAAGTGTTCACCGAATTGGCCATGAACCCCGCGGTTATCTCAGTTCCGTAAGTGGCCCTGAAGACCGTGCAGGCGCCCTTTACCGCAGTGGAGCACGCTGCTTTGAAGGGATAGATTCCGGCCAAATTGGTGATGTCTCCGAGGTAGACCTGAATCTCCGGAATACGGGCCGCGACCGGAAACTGCGTGCGGTTCATTGAGCCACTTTGCAGTACGATCATCCGGGTGGTACTGCCGCCCGTGGTGAGCGCCTGCGTGCCGATGCCCGGGTTGTAATAGGGCGCGAGTTTGACGAGCCGATCAGCCAGACACGATCCATCGTGGCAGGCATTCGGAGAATCGATAGCCCGCGCAAGATCCCTATCAGCCTTGCCGGACTTTCGCATCTCGGACCAATGAAGTCCGATCAGTACAGCGGTGAGAATGCAAGTGAACACCGTAATTCGCGTCCACCTTGAGGTGGAACGTTCATCGATGTTCATTTTTTTATCTCCTTGACTTCATTTTCGGCAGTATATTGCGTTTTACCGGCGCGGACGGAGTCGATGCTGTCCCCGCCTGTCACATCACCAGGAGTGTGCATTTGATAGTCGACGGTACTATCGGCGTGCGCCATGCAGGACTCAATCTCGTGCACCAGCACTTTAAGCTTCAAGGGTGGCGCTCAAATGCCCTGCCTGAGCGCTTTCACGGTCTGCATATGGGAGGGGCGGTTGGCCGATGGCAACGTTGAGCCAGGCAGAAAGAAAAAGAGAACGCAGCAAGCTTTCGACAGTATGAGCGCCTTATAAGCTGAAATTGTACCGCCAAACTGCTCCGCGTTGATATAGATAGGCCGTTTGATGACTTTGATCGAGGCGGTGATAATCGCTTTGCCCACCACATTAATTCCGTATGTACTCGCTGGTCAGCGAATTCTTTGCGGTGAGCAACTGCCTGGGCGTGCCTTCGAACATGACCTTGCCGCCCTTCGTGCCGCCTTCGGGCCCCATATCGATGACCCAGTCCGCATTCTTGATCACGCTTGTGTTGTGTTCGATCACGATAACCGTGTTGCCCGCGTCCACGAGGCGGTTCATGATCTCCAGCAGGTGACTGATATCCGACATGTGTAAGCCGGTTGTGGGCTCATCCAGCACATAGATGCTGCCTCGCTTGTGCAGTTCACTCGCCAGTTTGATGCGCTGGCATTCGCCGCCGGAGAGCGTGCTCAACGGCTGACCCAGCGTCAGGTAATCGAGGCCCACGTCGCTCATCGCCTGCAGCTTGCTCGCGATCTTGTCGATCCTGAAGTATTCGAGCGCCTGCCTGACAGTCATCGCCAGCACATCGTTGATCGACTTTCCGTTGAGCTTGTATTCCAGCACTTCGTCTTTAAATCGTTTGCCCTCGCAGATCTCGCAGGGCGACTTGACCTCGCCCATCGCCGGGATCTCCGTGTAGATCACACCCAGTCCCTGGCAGTTCCCGCAGGCGCCCTCCGAATTGAAGCTGAACAGGGATGGGCTCACCTTATTCGCGGACGCGAAGGCCTTTCGCACCTCGTCCATGATGCCGGTATAGGTGCCGGGATTGGACCGGATCGAAACACCCACGGGGGATTGGTCGATCACTATGGCGCCCGGATGTTGACGCAGAAAGGTCTGATGAATTAACGAGCTTTTCCCCGAACCTGCCACGCCTGTGATCGCCGTGAGCACACCCTTCGGGATGTCCACGCTCACGTTCCGCAGGTTGTTGGCCTTTGCATTCTTAATCGGCAGTTTCCCGCTGGGGGAACGGAACTCGCTTTTGATCGAAACAGACTGTTTCAGATATTTTCCGGTCAGCGTGTCCGCGCTCAACAGGTTCCTGAACGTCCCTTCGTACATGACTTCGCCGCCCCGACTCCCCGCATGAGGACCCAGGTCGACGACGTGGTCAGCCACGTTAATGACATCGGGATCGTGTTCCACCACCAGAACCGTGTTTCCCCGGTCGCGCAATTGCTGGAGCAGTTCATTCAAACGATGCACATCGCGCGGGTGAAGACCCACGCTGGGCTCGTCGAACACATACATCACGTCCACGAGGCTGCTGCTCAGATGTTTGACGATCTTCACGCGCTGCGACTCGCCGCCGGAGAGCGTGTCTGTTTCACGATTTAAGGTGAGATATTCGAGGCCGATATCCACGAGATACTGCAGGCGCTGAATCAGTGCGTTCAAAATGGGTGCGGCTTTCGGCTCCCTGATCTTCCGGATCACGCCGATCAACTGACCCACTTCCATCGCGGCCAGCTCGGCGATGTTGTATCCCTCGCTCTTATCCGTGGCAATTCGGCACTTCAGCACTTCCTGACTTAAGCGCGCGCCGTGGCACACCGTGCACGGCGTCATCGTGATGTAAGGCGTCACGGCCTTTTGTGTACGTTCAGACTTGGTCTTCACATCGCCGGTGATGTACTTGGCGGTAAATCTGCCGATGACGCCTTCGCACGTTAAGTTGATCTCCTTGCCTCCGATCTTTGTTTTCACTTTGTATGGCTTGCTGTATAAAAGCAGTGCTGTTTCCTTTTCGCTGAACTTCCAAAGCTTCTTGTCCATGTCGAAAAGTTTCGACTGGCCGAGCAGGTTCCAGCCCCAGCTGTCGACAGCATATTCAGGGAACAGGATGGCGCCTTCGTTCAGTGTTTTGGATTTATCGAGGAAGAGATCGAGGTCCACGCCCAGCTTCCGGCCGAGGCCGTTGCAGTTCGGGCACATGCCCTTGGGGTCGTTGAAGGAAAAGACATTCGCATG
Organism: Bryobacteraceae bacterium; assembly: GCA_036273015.1. GTDB lineage: Bacteria > Acidobacteriota > Terriglobia > Bryobacterales > Bryobacteraceae > BOG-234. The sequence goes on from DATAXN010000002.1 coordinate 22,125, forward strand.
TCCCACATATGGTTTGCCGATGTGGGAGTACAATCGGCGCAGCACCGGGTAGATGTCGGTGATCGTCCCCATTGTCGAATGGGATCCGCCGCCGAGCCGTTTCTGATCCACGACGATCGGCATGCTCAGGTTCTCAATGGCATCGGCGTCGGGTGGCGAGTAGCGCGGCAGGAAGGTGCGGATGAACATGCTGAAGTTCTCGTTCATCTGGCGTTGCGCCTCGGTCGCGACGGTGTCGAAGACGATCGACGACTTGCCGGAACCCGAGACGCCGGTGAAGATCGTGATTTTGCGTTTGGGGATGCGCAGCGAGACGTTCTTGAGATTGTTCTCGCGCGCACCGCGGATCTCAATGTATTCCTGAGCCATTGGTTCCTCTACTGTCCACCCGACCCGTGGGGCGGACGATCGTTTCCTGTCGTCTGCCCTTGTATTTTCGCGGGAAGTCAGGCCACCAGAGGCGACTCTACCATTTGGGCGTCTCAACGCCGAATTGCTTTGCATACTCCGTGTTCAGCCGCTGCCAGCCGTCGAACTTCATCGTCTCCATACCAGCCATGCGGCCGAGGGGAGTTCCGTTGAGCAGGCGATCCAGAACATCGAAAGAGATGTGCCAGCCCGCGGCGCCCCATGAGATGAAGCGGCGATCGATGTTGTGCCACAGCGTCAGATGCGTGCCGCCGCCAAAGGCCTCAAGTTCCCACCGGATATCGCCGTACTCAAGCACCTCGGGAGCGTCGGCCCGCGTCACCGTTGTTACCTGCGGCCTGCCCGTTCCCACCCAGGTGAGATTCACCGTGGCTCCGACCGTACCCAGGCTCCCATCGGCGTCAAAGGGCGCCCACTCGCGTATATGCGCCGGATCGGTAAGCGCCTGCCAGACTTTTTCCGGAGCGTGGCGCAGCTCTCTGACGAGAATAAGTGTCCACTTTTCGCCGTGCTTTCGTACCTGCGCACCGCTGGCGGGACCCGGCGTGTACTGCTCGCGATCGAGCATCTTCTTCTCCTTAGCGTGACCAGTTTGCCAGTTGGGTGAGCTGAATGAGGTTGCCGCAGGTATCTTTCAACATGGCAATAGTCGAGCCGGTCACGTCGGTAGGCGGCATCGTGAACGCGGCGCCGAGGGCCTTGATCCGCTCGTAGTCGCCCTTGACGTCGTCGGTGAAGAACATGATCGCGGGCTGGCCCTGTTGAAAGATCGCCTGCTGATACGTTTTGGCCGTGGGGTTGTTGTTCAGCGCCAGTTGCAACTCAGTGCCGTCCGGCTCCTCGGGCGAGGCCACGGTCAGCCAGCGATAGGGGCCGTTACTGAAATCGTTTTTCTTCGCAAAGCCCAGTACCTCCGTATAGAAACGCAGGGCGGTGTCCTGGTTGTCGACGTATACGCTGGTCACTTTGATTTTCATTTCGTTTCTCCTTTGTCACGTCGCGGTTTGGGCCGCGCCGGTTTCTCCGTCCTCTTCCTTTTCGTTGGTGTTGACTGATCCTCTCTCGATTGCTCCATGCGATCGAGATGTCGTTCGAGAGCATCCACATGAGCGGACCAGAACCGGCGGAACGGAGCCAGCCACGCATCGACCTCCTGCAGCGGTTCCGGTCGCAGCCGGTAGAGGCGGCGCTGCGCGTCCACCGTGGATTCCACGAAACCCGCGTCTCGCAGCACTCGCAGGTGCTTGGACACCGTAGGCTGCGGCATGCGAAGTTGGCGCTCAATCTCTCCCACCGACTGTTGTGACGAAACCAGGAGGCCCAGTATCGCCCGGCGGTTCGGCTCCGCAATGACTTCGAACACAGTTTCCACTCTCTTGATATACCCAGGAGAGCATATGCTTGTCAAGGCATATAAGGAGCCGGTGCAGAGCCCGGTTGGCGAGGGCTGAATAAAAGACCTGAAAACGTTGTTGCCACCAAAATACTGTGCGGCATACACTTCCCGCCGCGATACTTCCGGCCGGCTCTACCGGCGACCAGATTCCGCAGATGATACAAGCACTGCTGACGAACCGTTTCGGCCTGAAATTTCACCGGGAGACGAGGGACTTTCCTGTGTACGCCCTGGTGGTTGCAAAGACCGGCCTGAAGATGAAGGCGTCGCCGCCCGATCCGCCGGCCGACCCTGCGGATCGCAAATCGTTTGACATGACCACCTCCGCCACCCAGACCGGCACCACCATCAACTATGGGAATGGAATGTACATGACGTTCGGTAACAATGCCTTTGTTGGCCGGAAACTGCCGGCGTCCGCGATGGCCGATACGCTGGGCCGCTTCGTGGACCGTCCCGTGGTCGACATGACGGAGCTGACGGGGAATTACGATTTCAAACTGGAATTTGCTCCGGAGGATTTCGGCGCGATGATGATGCGCGCGGCCGTCGCTGCGGGAATTACTCTTCCGCCGGAGGCCCTGAAGCTGATCGACGCCTCGAACGGCGATTCTCTCTTTAATGCCCTTGAGACATTGGGTCTCAAGCTGGAAAAGCGCAAGGCGCCGATCGAAGTGCTGGTCATCGATCACATCGAAAAGGCTCCCTCTGAAAATTAGCGGCAGGCTCGACTGATCGTCGCTCCTTCGGTATTCTTGGAAAATTGGAGAAGTAAGAATGATCAACGGCGCTCACATCGTTTTATCCAGTAAAGACGCCGAGGCGGATCGCGCCTTTTTCCGGGACGTCCTCGGTTTTCCATCGGTCGATGCCGGTCGGGGCTGGCTGATCTTCGCGCTGCCGCCGGCGGAAGCGGCCGTCCACCCGGCAGCCGTTAACCCGATAAACGTTAACCCGATAAACGACAGCCTCCACGAGCTCTATTTCACGTGCGATGACCTGGCCGCTGAAATCGCTTCTCTTGCGGGTAAGGGCGTTGTATGTTCGGAAGTTCAGGAAGCCCGCTGGGGTTCGATCACGAAAATGCGTCTGCCCGGTGGAGGCGAAATCGGCCTTTATCAACCGAAGCACCCGACAGCCTTTGGCCTGCGTTAAGCCTTCGCTTTCTTCTTAGGCTTCGACTTGCCGGAACTGTTGAGGGCGACCGCTTGTCGAACGAGCGCCTTAAAAGCGGACGCGTCAACTTCCTCTCCTTCATGGATGTCGATCGCGCGGCGTACATTTCCGTCGAGACTCGAGTTGAAGAGACGGGCTGGATCCTTCAGAGACGCGCCCTTGGCGAAGGTAAGCTTCACGACCTTCTTGTAGGATTCGCCGGTGCAGATGATGCCGTCGTGCGACCAGACCGGAGTGCCCATCCACTTCCACTCCTCGATGGCGTCCGGATCCGCTTCGCTGATGAGCCTGCGCATTCTGCTGAGGGTTTCCCCGCGCCAGTCCCCGAGGTCGGCGATTCTTTGCGAGATCAGCTCCGATGCCGGCTGGCCTTGGTTCACGCCTGACTTTTTCATGTTCGCATCCTGAGAAGTTCGGATATGTTTCATTATGTCTCTTGCCAAAAGGGAACTCGGGACGGGACGGAACTGGCAGGAGCGGAAAAGGGAAACTGTGATGGTCCTGACGAAAGCCTCGCCCATTTTCGGCGCTATTTTATCGGGTATGAAGGGCTGTCTATTGTGTTTCTTACTCGTTCACCTGGACCTGACTCTGTCGCGAGCTCAGTCGCCGACTTCCGATCAGAATAAAGCCCAGGCGGCACTACACTCTCAAGTCAGCCGGATCGGCAAAGATTGCCCCGATGCGAAAACCACGGCGGAGGAAAACAGTTGTATCTCGATAGTGGAGCAGCAAACAAGAACTGACTTTGCAGCCTTCTACGGAAGTCTTCACTCCCTGCTGCAGCGAAGTCCCGACGACGCCGTGAGCCAACTCGATAGTCCACAGGAGGAATGGGAGCATTACGCCCAAAAGGCATGTGACGCCGTCGACTCCTTCTATCGAGGGGCGACCATCCGCCCGTCAGGGGTCACGACCTGCAGGATTCAACTCACACGCAGTCGCATGCGGGACCTCGACGTCCTGTACTACACGACCCTGCATCTCTAAGCGTCCGACGCCCGGAAGGCATAAACTATCTCGCAGATGGGACGCGGACAACGCATGAGGCTCGCCGGAATCACGCTGATTCTTCTGGCAACTCTCCATACACCGCTAACCGCACAGTCGGAACAAGCCGGAGTAACGTTCGAAGTCGCGTCGGTTCACCACCTTCAGGGCAATGTTTATCGTGCGGGGCCGCTTACTATCGACGGTCCGCTGGTACGGCTGCAGGGCTACACAATTTTCGGGTTGGTCATGGATGCCTGGCATCTGAGCGACTACCAGATTGAAGTCTCGCCCGACATCCCAAAGGATGATGTCTACAACAAGATGTATGACATCGTTGCGCGGGCCCCAGGAAGCGGCGCGCCGAGTCCGTACGACGTGCGGATCATGCTCCGGAATCTCCTCGCCGATCGATTCAGGCTGACGGTGCACGCCGGAAAGCGTGAGATGCAGGTATATCTCATGCGGGTCGCAAAGAACGGGCTCAAGTTGCAGGCAAGCTCATCTTCCGAATCGTGCCGGTTGCAGACCGGCGTGGCGCGTGACGGGCGTAACGACGAGGAAATATTCTCAGGCTGCCCGCTCGAAAGACTTGCCGAACGATTGAGAGGAAAACTCGACAGGCCGGTGTTGGATCGAACGGGACTCCGCGGGCAGTACGAGATGCATCTGGTCGCCGCACCGGAATCCCGAACCCTGAAGGGCCCCGATCCGGCCGACATCGATCCTCGTACCGCCGTCCGGGACATGGGATTGACGCTGACTCCGGCAAAAGCCTCCGTGGATGTAATCGTCGTCGATCGTCTGGAACGACTGACGGAAAACTGAACCCGAAGCCCGACCCTACTTCGCGCGCCCCGTATAACCCTGCGCGATCGTCGGAATCGCGATGATTCGGTTTCGCGCGCTCGGCGTTCCCCATCCGCCATAAAACACGATGCCGAAGAGCGTTTTCCTGTCGCGGCCGCCGAAGAACGTGCCGTGCAGCCCCTGCGGGCCTGGGACGGTGCCGGCGAACGTGCCGTCAGCCGTGAACACATCCACGGACTTGCCCGTCGCAATATACACGCGGCCCTGCTGATCGACGGCCGAACCGTCGCCGCCTGTGCCGCCCCGCAGTTTGCCGAACTCGCGCTGATTGGCGAGCGATCCGTCGGCCTTCACGTCGAACGCATACACCGTCGCGCCGTTCGTGACATAGAGCGTTTTCTCGTCGGGACTCAGGATAATGCCGTTGGCGAGCGGAACGTCCTTCCCATACTGCGAGACCACGCCTTTGGGGTCGGCGTAGAACACTCCGGTGCCCGTGGCGCCGGTGACCGAGAAGTAGACGCCGCCCCGCGCGTCGGCCATTAAATCGTTGATGACCCCGCCCACGCATTCCAGCGGTTCGCCGTGGAACGAGTTCGCCAGCACCTTCCGCCGCGGCGCCAGTTCCTCGACACCCGAGCCCAGCCCGCGTTCGGCGACGAACAGCGCCCCGTTCTTGCCGCGTGAGACTGCGCCGCCCGTGTTCGTGTTGCTGTAGAGGACCTTCGCGAGACCCGTCGCCGGGTCCATCTGCATCACGTTGCTCGCGTCATTGTTCGCGAACAACACCGTGCCGTTATCGCCCGCGATGGGGCCATCGACGTTATTGCCTTTCCACGACCACACAACTCTCCATGACTGGCCTGCCGCCAGCACGCCCGGAATTGCGGACGTGGCCGGGAGGATCGGGTCGGGCGGGGTCGCCTTCGCATTCGCCGCCTGGCCGGCAATCGGAATCGAGAACGGCTTCGGAGGATTCTTACACTTCGCGAGTACGTTCTTGATTCCCGGATTCTGCCAGCTTTGCATGCTGCTGCCGCGCGAAAACGACGACGAAGGTAATAAAGAAGATGCCGGGCTCTGCGCGAAGACAACAACCGCCGCGCACGCGGCGATTGTCACAAGCCCGATTTGACCTTTCATTACTTGATCCCTTTTGACTTCACGTCCCAGTTCGAATTCGTGCACAGCGCGCACTTCTTGCCGGCGAACATCCTGCCCGCTTTCTTGTCGCCCTTGAGCGTCCACTCCAGCCAGTTCGAAGCGACATTGGCGAACTCGCCGCCGCCGGGATGAAAGTACGTCGCGCTGTGGCCGGCATTGTGCCGGGAGCCGTAGAACGCCGGCACATGATTGATCGCTTCAAACGTCGCCGCCGACGTCCCCATCAGGAAGTCGGGTTCGCCGCCGTTGAGCAGCAGCACCGGCCCATGCAGTTTGGGGAGCGCGTCCGCGGTCGGTTGCGGCGACGCGCCACCGCGCCCGGCTCCCGCTTGCCCGGCGGGCGGGGTCTGCACGCCGGAATTGAACACGCCGGTCGTCTTGACGCGCGGGTCGGCGCCGAGCGTGATCGAAAGAAATCCTCCGCACGACGTACCCATGACCGCTACCTTGTCGACGGCGATCTTACCGTTCAACGGCGAGCCGGCTCGTACGTTTTCTTTCTCGGCCCAATCGATCGCGGCGCGCATATCATCGGCGGTCTCCTGCCGTCGGGCAGCACCCTCCTGAGGCACCGTGCCCACCACCAGGACGCCATGCGAGGCGATCGTTGTGAGAAAGCCCGAGAAGTGCGTGCTGTCGATCGCGCACCCGCCGTTGCCCCACACCATGACGGGCAGCGAGTCTTTCTTTGGGAACGCCTCGAGCGCCGTCGGGCGATACACGTGGTGTCCGGGTGAGCCGAACGCAGCTTCGGAGGTGACCTGGTACGGTCCCGGCTCCGCGAGTGGCGCGCCTTCCAGAGGCAGCGCGCGCGCGATCATTTCACGAGTGATACCCGGCGGTTGCGCGAGGCACGCCCCGGCGCAGGTCAGCAGCACTGTGGCTGCGGCAACGATGGTCTTATACATAAGTCGTCTCCTCGACAAGAATTTCCCGGATCAGGATTATGACGCGCGGGTAAATTGTCGCTTGTCAGTATGACACTCAGCGGACTACTGGCAGGCGGTAGCGCCTGAAAGGTGCGTTGATTGAAAAACAGCGAGCGCTGGTAAGCTCGAGCAGATCGGGCGAGCAATCAGGATTTCCGGCGATACCGTCATGTCCGACAGCCGCGCCAAGGAGCGAAGGAGTTCCTTCCGGAACTCCCGCCCTTGAGGCAGACGCGCTCAGGCTACCCAGGACATACGCCTGGAGTCTCCCGCCTGCGCGAACTCAGGCCACGAGCCGAAACGCGGCGTAACCCAGCAGAGCGCCCGCGCCGGAACCAACCAGCACGTCGCTCAGAAAATGCATTCCCACCACCACTCTCGAGAGCGCCACGTTTGCCGCGAGAAGCAACAGCACCGGCATGATCTCCGGATAAAAAGACCCCAGCGACAACGCCACGGCGAACGCCGTGGTCGAATGTCCCGAGGGGAAAGAAAACTTGTCCCGCGTTACGATGTTCGCCCAGCAATGCGGCTCAATGTCGCGCGGCCGAGTCCGGCAGACCAGGCGCTTCACCTTGTGAAACATCAGAATTCCCACCGCCACTGCGCAGCCCGCGGCCTCGATCGCGCGAAAACGCAGCACATCGGCCGAGAGCAACACCGCAATGCCGATCAGTCCCCAGAGCCAGCCGTCGCCCGCGCGCGTGGCGAGAAGCATCCACCACCGGAACCATCGTGGTGCACGCCAGCGGTTGAAGCGCCGCATCAAATCGTTGTCAGGCACGGAAAGAGTCGATTTCGCACGCGCCAGTGTCATAAGACAACCTCAGGCGTAACCCCGACCGGGTTGTCCGGCCGGTTCTTCTGACCCCAATACCAGGCAAAGGCCATTTCGCGGAAGTAATTCGCCAGCGTGATCGCCGGCGCCAGCGCGAAGAGTCCCGCACCCAAAGCCATCCAGGGCTTTGAGCGAATCAGCGAAGCTCCGATCTGCACGACGGCTGTAGTGAGCTTGAAATAATCGCCCGATTCACCAGCCGCTATGCTTTGTCCGTGACGCATACCCGCCAGAAACTCCCGCACGTTGGATGCCGCGGGAACTTCCGTATAACTGCGGGCCACGCCCGCCAGGGTATGTGAATCACTGCCGCCGACTACGGGCTTCCCGAACCGGCGCGCAAAATCGCCGGCCATGCGATTGGCTCTTTTCAGGATCTGGCCGTTGACTGTTTCAACTCCGTGAAAATCACGTGCAAAAACGGCGAAATCGTCTTCGGCGCGGCGGCCGGTAAGGCTGGAATAGAGATGATTTACCGTGACAAAAAGTTGATTTTCGACCGCATAGGCAAGCAGGCTCTCTACGTCGTGACGCCGGCGCTGCAGTTCGATATGGTCGTGTTCCGAGATGCCGTAAACGCCCGCGTGCATTTCCGTGCCGCTGGGCATGGTGCAGGTTACTTCTTCGCTCAGAAAGAAATCGGGGTGACTCCGCAGTTCTTCGGCAGCGTCGATGGAGTCGTGATCCGTAACGGTAACGAGGTCCATACCGCGCTGTTTCAGCTTTTCATACAGCGCGCGGGGCTCGTTGTAGGATTCCAGGCAGACTCGGGAGAGCACAGGCACCGTACACATCCCGGAGTGAACCGTGTGAACGTGAAGGTCGCACCTCATGCTCCCGTTGTAAACCCCGACCCATTACAAATCGGTGATTTCCACACGAAACAATTGTGAAGGCCCATGTTGTAACACGCGGTCCAAGTAGCTGTATTACTTGCGAAACAAGGGGAGGTATGCAGATCGGATTTCGGTTAGATTTCGCCCGTTCCGTGCGGCTTTAATCCGAAGATTTTTGTGTGCAGAGTATGCAGTGTGGCGAAAGGCAGTCCGGCGAGAGCGGGATGACGGAATGCTAACCCGCGAAACAAAGAGCCGGGCGCAGTGCGGGCTTCGATCCACGCCGGCGTCATATTCAGGTCGCCCGCAACCTTGCGAGCCGCCAGAACGTACGGCGACACATCGGTGGCGAAGTCGAGCATGAACCGGTGAGCGCCCTGCAGATCGCTCGTGGGCGTCCACGGCTTGCGGCCGATGCAGTGAATCATCGGCGGAAGCCCGCGAAACAAATCGCGCAACCGATCGCCGGGAGCGTAGCCGGACGATCCTGCACACTGTGCAATATGTTTGCCCATTCGAATGCGGTTGAACGGTGTCCGGCAGAATTCTTCGCTGCCCAACAGCGCCGTCAGCAGCACCTGATCGCTCGAAAGCCGCCAGGGTCTTTTGTCGAAAGGAAGCGACTGCGCCTTGCGATAACGCGCGTCCTGCGTCGCCTGAAGCCAGCGCTCCAACAACGGACGCTGCGATTCCGTCGCGCGAACGAAACAGGAATTGATCGGCGCGACCGGACGCACGGGAGGAACTTCCCACAGGTGCGCCACGCCGGCGGCGTCTACCCGGTCCCATTCTTCGGCGACCAACAGAATATCCGGCGGAAATTCTTTCAATATCGGCGATATGGGGCGCGTGACGATGATGTCGTCATCGAGCCACAACGCCTCACCATTTCCCGCGTTCAATTCCTGGAGCAGCAGCCATGCCTTCACATCCCAGCCGCTGACACCCTCGGGACGGCTCGTTGTGAGAATAACCTCAGGCCTGCGCTCCGCCCACGCGCGTACCGCAGGGGGCGCGTCCGGTACGGTCAGGTGCAGCGAGACATCCTTGTCGATGCGGCACAACGACTCTCCCATGAAGATCAGGCTGTCCATCGCAGCCGGGCGATCTTCGTAGGAGCAGACGCGGAGCACTGTGGAGGCTAATCCTCTACGACGTGAGTCTCAAATTTTTTGCGATGTTCGGCCCAGCGCGCGCGATCGAAGCTTCCATCCGGCGAGAAGCACCCGACGGCCGCATAAGCCATCTCGAGCGTATGGTGCGTGTTGTCGTGCGCGAATAATCCCTGACGCCCGAAAGTCAGGACGCCTTCCTGTTCGCCCAGCCATTGATCCATGCGGTCGAAGCGCTCTTCGTAGCCGCGCCGATATACGGGATACGCCTGACGCAGACGGCGCGTCACCACTTTCAGAACTCCTGCGGGCTTCGGCAATCCGGCCTGCGCCATCCACCCGAGGAGGCGCTCTCCCAGTTGTTCGTCGGTCATTTCCCATTCGGGAAGGCCGGGATCCGACGGAAGCTCCGCGCACAGCACAGTCTTGCCACGCGGTTCCGTGGCCGAGCTGAAAAGCTTCGGCTGCGAAAGGCGCGTGATCGGGATCGCTTCCTCGGGGAAGTAATATGCGTCGATACCGGAGAATCGGTCCTGGTCGAGCACCAGATAGATCAGAATCATGCCGCGGAAAGCAACGTTCGTAGCTGCCTTCATTACCTCCGCGGGCACTTCGGAACCCATGCCGCGCAGCAGAATACTGATGGGTATGGTGGACCAGACGTGTTGAGTGGGAATCTCAAACTCCTGGCCGCCCTGCTGGTAGCGCACCGACTTGATCCGGCCGCCTTCCCGCTCGATTGCCGTGAAACGAGCGCCAAACCGGATGTCGGCTCCGGCCGCCTGAGCCGCGTCGGCGAGACACTGGGATATCTGGCCATAGCCCTTCCGCATGTAATAGAACTTGCCCGCCGTTGGCGGCTTCATGCCGGGAATCTGGTTGGCTACCTTTAGCACCATCTTGCCGATGGAACTCCCGGAGACGCGCCGTTGGGCAGTGGTGACAGCCAGTTCTTCAGGAGCCACGCCCCAGAGTTTGCGGGCGTAGGGGAAGTAGAATTCGCGGCAGATGGTCTTGCCCAGACCTCGCTCCAGCACTGTGGCAAAGGTCTCGGGCCCGGAATTTTTCTCGCGAGGAAGGATCTTTCCGGCCAGGTCGCCCAGAATACTCATCGCAAAACTCTTCGGAAGCCGAAGCAGCAGATCCACCGGTTTTAAAGGAAAGTGGATCCAGCGCCCCTTCAGCAGGATGTTTCCATGCCGCGTCTGGAACAACAAATCCTTTCCCAGGAGCTGCCGCAAATCCTCCATGATCTCCGGGGCCACCACGGGATGAAGGCGATGGCTGCCGTAATCGCAGTGGACTCCCTCGAGATTGAAGCTGCCGGCATTGCCGCCGACACGATCCTGCTGCTCGAGCAAGGTGACGCGGGCTGCGCCCTTTTTTACCAGTTGGTAAGCGGCGCCGACGCCCGCGGGTCCCGCACCCAGAATCACCACGTGCTGTGAGGGCAGATTCTTCGAATTGTTATCCATTGGAAATTTGGTCCTGCGCGAATACCGGAACGGTTTGAGGACGGCGATCCTGCGCCGCTGGAATCCGGCTCATAACGAATGCGACGATTCCGGCAATCACGCCGCCGACGATTGTGATGGCTTCAAATACCAAACCCACAGCGAAGGTCAGCGCAGACGGCGCTCCGAGGGGCGTCAAAAGGGCAACCAGGGCCGCCTCGCGGATCCCGATGCCTCCCTGCGTTACCGGAACAAGGCTGGAAAATTTGGCCAGCGGCCACGCGAAAAGCCAAAAATAGGAGGGGAGATGGAGCCCTGAAGCATCCGCCAGTGGAAGGTTGATTGCCACCTGGAGGCCCTGCAGAACTACCCCAATACAAAAACAAAGAAGGACAGTGCCGGGGCTCTTGTATACCGATCTGATTCCGCGTCGGAGCTGCACCAGGATACGCCGGATTTTGAGAGGAAGCTTTCGAACCGGAATGACGAAGAGGGAGCCCACGCCCAAAGCGCCTCCCACCGCAAGCAGGATCCCAACCCTCACGAAGATTGTGCGGCTGCGAGAGTCCATAGCCCGGGGGAGCAACAGGGCGCCAATTGTGGCCAGAGCCAGCAGACCGATCACATCCTGCACACGGTCAATCAGGCTGCCGAGAACGATGGCGGGTTTCTTATTCGAAAGCCGGAACGCCAGCCCGGCGCGCACAAAATCCCCGCCCACCAAAGACGGAAGGAAGTTATTCCCAAAAAGTCCGAGATAGTAGCAGCGAACCGCCTGCGGAAATGTCAGATCCGCGCCGGCAAGGTTGATCAGCATACGCCACTTCGTGACTCCGAGGAGGTGCAACACCATGTACAAGCCGAGCAATCCCAGACTGAGATACGGAGGTATGTGTTTTATGGTGGACCAGGTTTGGCGGACGGGCAGCAAGTAGATCAGCAGCGCCAGGATCAGCGCGCTGCCGCCCCAGCGAATCGCCATGCGTTTCCAGACTTTTGGTTTTTGATTGGGATCGGGCGGCATGTTTTATTTCGATTTTCAGGCTTCCGGTTCGCGGGCGCTTTCCAATTTGCGAACCTTGTAGAGTACTTCTTCCAGGAGCTTTCGATTGAAGCTCAGAAGATCGGCCACCAGTCCGATGAGTAACACCTGGAAGCCGACAATGATGCAGATCGCGGCGAACACCAGCGATTGCACGTGCCCCACGCGATGGCCGACAGCGATGAGGTAGAGATAACGAATTCCCGGAACGATCCCCAGCACGATCAGCGAAATACCGAGCGCCATGAATACCGTCAGCGGACGATACATCGTATAGGCCCGCATGATGGTAATCGTCGATCTCCGGATGTACTGCGGGATGCTGCGCATCAGCCGGGATGGACGCGTATTCGCGTTGACGCGAATCGGGACAAACTCTACTGTCATGCGGCTGGCGCCGGCCTGAATCAGAGTTTCGAGAGTGTACGAATATCCGCTGCGCACGAACGTGCGGAGCGCGGCGTCCCGCGTCATGGCGCGGAATCCGCTGGTAGCGTCGGGAGTCTTCAGCGCCGATGCCCGGCCGATGACCCAACTACCGAGAACCTGCAGTTTCCTTTTGATGGGCGAGAAATGCGCGAGCTTATCGACCTGCCGATCGCCGACTACGAGATCGGCGCGGCCGGCCAGCAACGGTTCGACCAGACGCGGAATGTCGGTGCCTTCGTACTGGTTATCAGCGTCCGTGTTGACGATGATGTCCGCGCCGTGCCGGATTGATTCCCGCAGGCCGGCGGTAAATGCCGCGGCCAATCCAAGATTGCGGGCGAAACGAACGATATGATGGACGCCTGCGGCGCGCGCTACTTCCGCTGTGCCGTCTTTACTGCCGTCATCGATTACCAGGATCTCAATCCGATCGACACCTGGTATCTCGCGCGGCAAATGCGCGAGGGCGTCCGGCAGATGCGCCGCCTCGTTATAGCAGGGGATTTGTATGATGAGCTTCGTCATGCAGGGCGGTTGTATTGGCCGACGTACACATCGCCATCGCCCAGCGTGCCGTGAAATACCCGAATAACCGTAAATTCCTTCCGGATCATCTCCATCACCCCAGGCGCCGCCGCTTCAAGATATCGCGGCATCGTGTAAACCACCCAGACCGGCCGGCCCTGATCACAGACCGCCTTCAGTTTCTCGGGAGTCTCGACGCTGTCCCAGGGCTTTGCATAGTATTGTCGCAGGGGATAGATGGCCGCTCCGGCAGTAAGGACCACTTCATTCTTTCGCGCGGTCTCAATGAATCGAATCGCCCCTTCATAGTCCTGCTTGGGATACCGGTAGTTTGCGATCAGGGAGTAAGCCGACGCTGCCAGGAGAACGGTGGCCAGCGCTGCGGTCAGCCCGGACTCCAGGCCTTTTCGCGAGCCAGTGATCCATCGCGGGATCACGACGATTCCACGGATCAGAATCAGCACGGCAAAGCCGATCAGGAAGAAGTAGAACCGCGGATACATGGTTCCTCGTCCGAGAAAAGCTCCCACCGCGGTGATCGCCACGGGAAGCGCAAACAGCGCGAATACAAAGCGGCTCTGGCGGAGATAGCTCCACGCGCCGCAGGCAACGACCAGCCCGGCCCCCAATAGAATGACCACCTTCCCTCCCAGGCCGAGGATCAACACCCGCACCGTCTCCCAGATCGCCCAGTCTGGCGTCGATACCGCTTTCATAGGTGAAGGACGATGGAGGAAGAAATTCTGTACCTGAACCAGGATGGGCGCGTAGAACAGCAAGGTCAATCCGCCGGCGAGCAGAAATGCCTGAATCGGAAATCGCCAGCGCACCGTTCCGGAGCCGCTTCGCCAGCCGGAGAACATCATCGTGGCGCAGATCAGAACGTGGCTCGCGACCAGGAACACCATCGTCACATGCGTGTAGATTCCGAGCGCGGCGGCAATAGCGTAGGCGATCCAAGGACCGCGGCATCCGGTCCGAATGCCCTGCAGGAGAAAGTACGTGGAGGCCAGCGCCCAGAACGCAAGTGTCGAGTAACCGCGCGCATCCTGGGAAAACCAAACGTGATGGTAGGAGACAGCCAAAAAAGCGGCCGCCAGAAGCGCTTCCGTGCGGCTCGCGACCGAAGCTCCGACCAGATACAGCATCGGGATTGAGGCTACGCCGAAAATGAGCGCGGGCAATCGCAGGCTCCAGACGTGTTCTCCAAGAGCGTGAATGCTAAGCCAGGCGAGAACGGTGTAAAGAGGATGCTGGTTGTCGCTCGGAAAAACCGTGAGGATCTGCAGCAGCGGACGGCGGACGGAAACGATCAGGAAATAAATCTCGTCCCACCACAACCCGCCGTTGAGCCCAATGATGCGAAGCGCCGCCGCGAGCGCGGTGATGGCCGCAAGCCATGGCCCGACACGTCGCCAACTGTGCGAATCCTCCGGGGCGCCTTCCGAGTTGCCGGACACCCTCATTTGAACGTTTTTCAACGGAGCGTCTTTAGACGGTTCTTTGGCAACGCTCCGCATTTCCCTTCCATGATAGGGCAGCGGGGCCGCAAAACCCTGTAAAAGCCTGCCCCGGCAGTACCAGGACTACGCACGTTTGTTACCCTCGACGTATGCGTGCGCTTCTGGTGCTTATTTCGATAGGGTTCATTTCGTGTTCGTCGGCTCCGCAGTCCGGCGGTTCCGATGCTTTTTTGGACAAAGCGGCCAAGGAGCCCGGGGCGACCAGGACGGACAGCGGGCTGGTCTATCGCGAACTGACGCCCGGCACAGGCGCTTCACCCAGGGCCAGCGACGTCGTAAAGGTCAACTATCGTGGCGCCCTGACCGACGGCACGGAGTTCGACAGTTCCTACAAGAGAAATGAACCGGCGACCTTCCCGCTGAGTCAGGTCATTCCCTGCTGGACGGAAGGCGTTCAGAAGATGAAGGTCGGCGGCAAGTCCAAACTGACGTGTCCTTCGAGCATCGCTTACAGAGATGCGGGAAGCCCGCCCGCGATTCCGGGCGGCGCCACTCTCGTCTTTGAAATCGAACTACTCGCGGTTAACCCGTCTTAACGGGTGATGCCCACCTGGCTGAGAAGCCAGGCGTATTCAAAAGCCTGATCCTTCAGCCGGTCGTAGCGTCCCGATGCGCCACCGTGTCCCGCCGGCTCCATCCTGATCTTCAGCAGCAGCGGATTGTGATCCGTTTTGAGGGCGCGCAGGCGCGCCACGTATTTGGCCGGCTCCCAGTACATCACCTGGCTGTCGTTCAAACTGCTTGTGACCAGCATCGACGGATAGGCGCGCCTTTCGAGATTTTCATAGGGACTGTAGGTCCTCATATAGTCGTACGCGGGCTTCTCGTTGGGATCGCCCCATTCGAGATATTCGCCGACAGTCAGGGGAAGCGAGGCGTCCATCATGGAGTTCATCACGTCCACAAACGGCACGGCCGCGTGGACGGCGCGGAAAAGATCGGGACGCAGGTTGACGACCGCACCCATCAGCAGGCCTCCGGCGCTGCGACCCTCGATCATCAGGCCGTCTTTCGAAGTCCATTTCTCCCGAATCAGAAACTCGGCGCAATCGATGAAGTCGAAGAAGGTGTTGTTCTTCTTCATCAGCATGCCGTCTTCGCGCCACCGCTCGCCTAACTCATCGCCGCCGCGAATATGGGCGATGGCAAAAGCCACGCCGCGATCGAGGAGGCTGATTCGTGAAATCGAAAACGCCGGCGGCGAACCCAGGCCGTAGGAACCGTATCCATATAGCATCAGCGGCGCTTTGCCGTCGCGAGAAAAACCCTTCCGGCAGACGATTGAGATCGGGATATTCACGCCATCGCGCGCCGGAGCCCAGAGGCGTTCACTCACGTAATTGCCCGCATCGTAGTTCCCGAGAACTTCCTGCTGTTTCAGCAGCACAGACTCGCCGGAGCGCGGATCGTAATCGAAAACGCTGGACGGTGTAACGAGGCTCTGATAGCTGTATCGGTATTGGCCTGCTTCGTAGTCCGGGGTGCCTGCGGGAAACACCGAGTAGACCGGTTCCGGAAACGCGATAGAAGTCCAGGTTCCAGTCTCAAAACTGTGGACGCGGAGGCGATTAAGCGCCAGCGTTTTCTCGACGGAGACCGCGAAATCACGGAAGAGATCGACGTCCTCAATGCGAACGCCGTCCTGATGGGCGATGAAGACCTTCCAATTCCGCGGAGACGGATCGCTTACCGGAGCCGTGACCACCGCGAAATCCCTGCCAGGTTTGTTGGTGCGGATATAAAAGAGGCCCTCGCGATGATCGAGATAGTAGCGGTGCTTGTTCTCGCGCGCGAACAGAACCGCAAAGTCGGCGCTCGGCTGTGCGGCACGTAAATAGCGGATTTCGGTGGTGTCGGCGGATTCGATCGTGAGGATTAAGTAAGCTTTGTCGCGTGTCTTCGCAATATCTATATCGAAGAGCTCGTCTTCTTCCTTGTAGAGGAGCTCGGAACCTTCAGAGCCGAGTACATGACGCCACAGCGTGTCGCTTCTCTTGGTGCCTTCATCCTCGGTTGTGAAGAAGATCGTGTTGTCGGCGGACCATGCAAGCGAGGTGACGCGTTCCGCGGTGTCCGCGAGGATCTCGCCGGTACGAAGATCCTTGACCTGCAGTGTGTACTGACGGAAGCCGGTGTAGTCGATGGCGTACGCCAGCAGGTTCTGATCGTCGTTGACGGCGAAAGCACCCAATCCGACGTAAGTCCTGCCCTGGGCGAGTTCATTGAGGTCGATCAGGACTGCTTCGGCGTCCTCGGGTCGTGCCTTACGGCGGCAATGGATTGGGTACTGTTTTCCTTCTTCGGTGCGCGTGTAGTAGAGCCATTCACCCCGCCGGACGGGTACGCTGAGATCCGTCTGTTTGATGCGGGCGAGCATCTCGTTATAGAGAGCGTCGCGAAAGGATTTCAAATCCTCTGTCGCGGCTTCGGTGTATGCATTCTCCTCTTCGAGGTAGCGGATCACCTCGGGATTCGACTTCTCGCGCAGCCAGAAATAATCGTCCGGGACGGCGACGCCGTGATGAAGTTCCGAATGAGCGATGCGGGGTGCAACAGGTGGCTGGCGCAAATCAGTGGGTGAGGTCGTAGACGAAGTAGTTCATCGCGATGCGGTAAGCCAGCGATGCCCACTTCTCCAGGTATTGTGCTTCATCGGAGTGTTCCCACGCATCGCCCAAATCCATGTTGTGGCAAATGGCGACCATGATGCGGCCCTTGTCGTCGCGAATGCCGCGCCAGTGCGGATCCCTGCCCGTGGGTCCTTTTTCATAAGTGATGCCGGTATCGAAGTATTGTGCCCCCGGGACCTGGAAACGCTCGCTCAGGTCATAGATGGTATGAAAGATCTGGTCATCGTTCGGAATGTCAATGATGGGCCGATCCGGGAAAACCTTGCTCATGCTCTCGGTGAAGACCGCCCACTCGTTGATGTACTCACGATCCGAGGCTTCGTGGTCCGCCGCATTGGAGCCGTGAAAGTCGTCAACCATCAGGAAACCGCCGCGGAGAAGATACTCGCGTAACTGCGCGGCGTCGGCCTCAGTCAGCCGCCAGTGTCCGACTTCGACGGCATAGAGCGTTGGGTAATTGAACATGTCGTCGGACCCATCGAAACTGACGACCTGCTCAACAGATTTGGCGTCGATGCGGGTGAGCCGACGGACACCTTCCAGCAAGTGACGATCGGAGCGGGGATAATCCATGGTCCAGTAGCCAGGGAAAGGACGACCGTTGTTGTAGAAGAGCGGCCTGTCGGGATAGCCCATGACATCGGGATAGCGCAGGCGCGCGCGTGTCCATTCCGCTTTCTGCTGCCAGTCGTGAGGCAGAGGGAAATCCTCGTACTCGATCGCGGGCCATTCCTTGAAGGGCTTCTGCGCCAGTAGTACACCGCAGACGCTCAATCCGATAATTCCGATGGTGATGGCTGTGATCCGGCCGCGCATAAACATCAATGCGTCATGGAGTAAATGACGTAATTCACTCCGATGCGAATACCAAGCGCCGAGTATTTTTCCGGATAGCCCGGGTCGTCCGCCCACTCCCACGAGTCGCCAACATCCGAATTGAAAGTCATGGCGACCATGACACGGCCTTTGTCATCATAGATGCCACGCCAGTGCGCAGTCTCTCCGTCATTGCGGCAAAGGCACGCCCTGCCCAGGCCCCACTGACCGGGAATCAGGTATCGATCGTCCAGATCGTAGACGATGTGGAATATCTGATCGTCGTTGGCAATTTCGACGATGGGGCGATCCGGAAAGACACGCTCCATGGTCTCCGCGAAACGGTTCCATTCCTCGGTTCCCCAGAAATCGTCGAGCATGAGGAAGCCGCCGCGCAGAAGATACTCGCGGAGAGCGGCGGCCTGAGCGTCCGTGAGTTTCCAGTCGCCCAGTTCGCCGGCGTTCATCCAGGGGTAGTTGAAGGCGTCGTCGCCGTCATCCAGGTTGACCGGCTGTTCCACGGAGCGAGCGTGCACCAGGCTGAGACGGCGGAGCGCCTGGGCGAAATGACGGTCGGCGCGGGGGTAATCCTGGGTCCAACTGGTGCCGCCTTCCCGCCAGTCGCCGCCGCCGAAACGACGGTAGCCGCCAAAGCGCGCGCGGGGGTGTTGCGGGTACATGAGGCGCGCGAAAACCCACTCGCTTTCGACCTGAAAGTCGGGAGGAAGTTCAACGTTGTCGTAGGCCTCGAGGCTTCGGTAGACGCGAAACGGGCGTTTGGCTGCGTAGGCTGCGGAGAAGAGACCAACGCCGACGCCTATCAGCACCAGCGCTTTCCGGTAATTCATGGACTACCTGCCCCTGAGCATAGCACCGGCATCGCGGAAGCTTATTCCACGGCCTATTCCAGAACAGCGGCGATCGGCATTTCGAGGTCGCCGGCGCGCAGGATGCCGTCCGTGGCTTCGGCGAGGTTTCCCGGAGTGGCGACCCATGCGCGTTGAGCGGCGGGATCAATGATCCAGCACAGCGGCACACCCATCTCGAAGTAGTCGTTCACGCGCTCCAGGTAGCGGCTCATTCTGTCGTCCGGAGACAGGATTTCAATGCAGAGGATCGGCGGAGTCCTGACGATCTGCTCTTTGGGAGCATCTTCGGCTAAAACACAGACATCGGGGATGCGAAAGCGAGTGGCCTTGACTTGAACCCTCTGTTCGAGAAGCGTACGCCGGCGCAAGCTCGGATATCGGGTCCACAGGTAGAAAAGAATCCCGCCTTGCGCGCTGCTGTGATCTCTCTCGCCCCAATTACGCTCCTGTACCTCACCGTCGACGTAGTCGCAGTCCGGATGGTAAGTAGTGTGGAGGTACTCTTCGACTGAGACTAAAGTTCCGACCGCCATACAGTCATCCTATCGCTGATTGCCTTTGAATATCCCGCTATGCCCGATCAATATCGGTACGAGAAAAATCCCCGCCCGTAAACAGCAAAGACATCCCGGCAACCGAGGCGACCGCATACGCCATGCAGGCCCCGAAGTTCAGGGCGGCAGGATGCCGTCCGCGCCCAAATGGGCGACGCTAGAAGCCTTCGGGACCGTAACCGAGAATTTCATCTTCCTGCTCCCGGTTGAGCACGCGACCCAATTCCGCCGCGGGCACAATCGGCCAGACATTTCTTTCCAAGTAATCCCGCAGCATTGGATTGCCCGCCGATTCGCTGGTCGTGTCAAGGTTGATGTCCATGGCAGATATCCAGAAATTTTGCCATCAACGCTGATTGCCCTTGAGGATCTTCTTACGCAGGCGGATCGACTGGGGGGTTACTTCGACCAGTTCGTCTTCACGGACGAACTCGATTGCCTGTTCCAGACTGAGGAGTCGAGGCGGGACGAGACGGATCGCTTCATCCGCAGTCGAGGAGCGCATGTTCGTCAGCTTCTTCTCTTTGACGATGTTGACGTCGAGGTCGGCTGTGCGGGCGTTCTCACCGATGATCATGCCCTCGTAAACTTCGGTTCCGGCGCTTACGAAAATCTCGCCCCGCTCCTGCAGATTGAAGATGGCGTTACCGGTGGTTTTGCCGGCGCGGTCCGCCACCAGCGAACCGCTGGGACGCGTCGGAATATCGCCCTGCCATTCAATGTATCCGTGAAAGAGCGAGTTCAGAATGGCGGTTCCGCGCGTGTCGGTAAGGATTTCGCCGCGCAGCCCGATCAACCCGCGGGATGGAATGTGGAACTCAAGGCGGACACGGCCCGATCCGTTGTTCACCATTTTGCTCATCTTGCCTTTACGGCTGCCGAGCTTTTCGATGACTACGCCAATGAAAGCTTCCGGGCAATCGATCACGAGCATTTCCACCGGCTCCATAGTTTTGCCGTCGATCACGCGGGTCAGAATCTCGGGCTTGCCGACCGCGAGCTCGTAGCCTTCACGGCGCATCATTTCAATCAGGATGGCGAGCTGCAGTTCGCCGCGCCCCATCACTTTGAACGTTTCCGGGCTGCTCGATTCGACGCGGATGGATACGTTGGTCAGAAGCTCTTTATCCAGACGGTCCTTCAAATTACGGGAAGTGACGAACTGGCCTTCACGCCCGGCGAAAGGCGAGGTGTTGACGGTGAAGGTCATCCCGATGGTCGGCTCGTCGATCTGGATCGGCGGCATCGGCGCAGGTTCCTCCGCGCTGGTGATGGTCTCGCCGATAGTGATGCCTTCCACACCGGCGATCGCCATAAGATCGCCCGGTCGTGCAATCGTCTCATCGACTCGCTTCAGACCTTCGAATGAATAGAGCTTGGTGATTTTAGTCTTCTGGACTGTGCCGTTCAGGTGGCAGATCGCTACTTCGTCGCCATGACGCAGCGTGCCCTGGAAAACGCGGCCAATGGCGAGGCGGCCGAGATAGTCGCTGTAATCGAGATTGGCCACCTGCGCCTGCAGGACAGCATCGGGATCGCCCGCGGGCGGAGGAATGTTGGCGACGATGGCTTCGAAGAGCGGAAGCAGATTGTCGGAAGGATCGTCGAGCGATTTTTTGGCGACGCCGGTCCTCGCATTCGAATAGAGCACGGGGAAATCGAGCTGCTCTTCGGCGGCATCGAGATCGATGAACAAATCGTAGATTTCGTTCAGGACTTCCGGCGCGCGCGCGTCGGGGCGATCGATCTTGTTGATGACCACGATGGGTTTGAGATTGGCTTCCAGCGCTTTCATCAGAACGTAACGCGTCTGCGGAAGCGGGCCTTCACTCGCATCGACCAGCAGCATGACGCCATCGACAATCTTGAGGGCCCGCTCGACTTCGCCGCCGAAATCACTGTGGCCGGGCGTATCGACGATGTTGATCTTGGTGCCCTGGAAGCGCACGCCGGTGATTTTGGCAAGGATGGTAATGCCGCGTTCGCGTTCGAGCTCGTTGGAATCCATGACACGCTCGGCGACTTCTTCGTGGGCGGTGAAGATTCCACTCTGGCGAAGCATCGCGTCGACGAGGGTGGTCTTGCCGTGGTCAACGTGCGCAATGATGGCGATGTTACGGGTGTTCTGCGTCACTTTTTATCCTTCGCGCACAACGGACCCTTCGGCCTGTGCGCTCATTTCGAATGCTCTCTATTCGTCGCGAATTATTTCAGCTATTCTTCGTGCATCGCTTCGCCGGGCTGAAGCCGCGAAGCAAATCGCGCCGGGTAAACGCCGGCCAGAACCGTTACGGCCCAGACCAGCAACAACGCGCCCGCAAGCAGCAAGGCCGGGGGATGGAACTGAATCGTCCATCCGAAGCTCTGCTTGTTGACCACGTAAATCAGGACCAGCGAAAGCGCCATCCCGAGAGCGGAACCCAGCGATCCGGCGAGAAGCCCCAACAGCCCGGCTTCCATAAGGATCATGCGGCGGACCTGCCCGGTTGCGGCCCCCAGATAACGGATGAGGCCGATTTCACGACGGCGGTCCAATACCAATGCTAGCAGCGAGTTCGCCGCGCCCAGCATGGCCACGACGATGGCGACTGCTTCAAGCGCGTAAGTGACGGTGAACGTGCGATCGAAGACTTCCACCGCGGCGCGGCGCAGGACCTCATTGGGAGCGATAACGAGAGGAAAATCGCGCAGGCGCATTTCGAGATCGCGGCGGACTTTGGCGGCATCGGCGCCCGGCTGGACGTAGACGGCAATGTTGGTTACGGGCTGATCGGGAAGATAGCGCAGGAGAGTGGAGCGATCGACGAGGACAGTTCCGCGGTCGCTGGAGTAGTCGTAATAAATGCCGGAGACAGTGAGGGCGGCCGTGCTTCCGCTGAGCGGGATGTGCATTACGTCGCCGGTGCGGAGGTGGTGCTTGTCGGCGAAGGGTTCGGTGACCATGGCGGTATCGGGTGCGGCTGGGAACGTGCCCGACACGAATTTGAGAAAGCGACGGCGGCGAACGATATCCATATTGGCCGCGGCAAAAGTCGCTCTGGTTCCTTCGTAGCGAAATTCAAATGCACGCAGCGTATCGACTTCCGCGACGCCGGGAGTCTGGCGGACGATATCGGGCACGTTGGGCGCGATGGGCGGATAGATACCGGCAGTGGCTGGCCCCTGGGCGCGCATGAAGATGTCGGCCCGAAGCTGTGCGTCCAGCCAGACCTGGACGGTTTCACGGAAACTACCGACCATGATGCCGACGCTGATCATCATGGAGATGGCTGTGGCGAGAGCCGTGACGACGATGGAGGTACGGGAAAGGGACGCGACGAGACTGCGACCGGCGATGAGTCCCGCGGCGCCGCCGATGCGTTTCAGGGTTGTGCGTAAAACGAAGACGATTCCGGTAACGAAGGCCGGGGCGACCAGAGCCGTGGCAGCGACGGCGAAGAGCGTCGCGGCGTAGCCGAGGACGGGGCGTCCGTCGATGGGTCCGAAGCGGCAGAGAACGGCGGCGATCGCTGCAACGACAGCGGCCATCAGAAGATCGCGGCGGACATGCAGCCGTGTTTCGTACTCAACGATGGCGCGGCGCATCGCTTCGGCCGGAGCAACACGGGCGGCTTCGCGAGCGGGGATCAATGCGGAGAAGAAAGCAACCGCGGTCCCGGTGAGGAGCGCGGCCAAAACGGACAGGGGTGACAGAGAAATCGGGCCGGGCGTACTGGTGGTAAAGAGAGCGTTCACGGTATCGGAAATCATTCCGAGGAGGGCGGCTGCCAGCAGGCGGCCGATGACGACGCCCAGCGCTGAACCGATCACGCCGAGCATCGAGGCTTCGCCGAGAAAGATGAGCAGGACGCCGCGCGAATTGACGCCCAGCGCACGCAGGATGCCGATTTCCGTGCGTCGGCGGACCACGCTTACGGCGATGGTGTTGTAAATCAGAAACGCTCCGACCAGCAGAGAGATGTAACTGAGGATGCGCAGATTCCAACGGAAGGCCCTCAGCATGCGGCGGTTCTCTTCGCTGCGCGCGCCGGGCGTCAGAACATCCCATGTAGAGGGAACCGTGGCCTTGATCAGGCGCTCGACGTTGCCGGCGTTTTCCCCGGGAGACAGAACGACTTCAATGCGGTCCAGGCGGCCGTTCATATCGAAGAGGGATTGGGCGGCGGCGATGTCGACGCCAATCCACTCGTTATTCCGGTCCGGAGCAATGGTGCGGATGGTGAAATCCGCCGATTGACTGCGGCCTTTGAGTCGAAGAGCATCGCCTTTTTTCAGATGGAGGCGCTCGGCTAGATCGTTCGAGACAGCGGCGTAATGCTCAAACTGTTCGGGGTCGAAGCTTTGCGAGTCGGTTGAAGCACCAGCGGAAGAGATGAGGTCGATCCCGTAGAGAGTGGTTGAGCCGTGGCCGACGATGACGACCGGCTCTTCGATGACCGGCGAGAAGCGAGCGTTGACCGGGAGCGCCGCTAGCTTCCCGATGTACGTCTCGTCCACGCCGCCGTTGGCGGTGATTTCGTAGTCGACTTTGCCGACGAGCGTCGTCAACGAAGACTCGAACGAGCCCGTAGCGGCATCGCCGGAAAGCTCAATAGCAATGACGACCGCGACGCCGAGAGCGATTGAGAAAAGAGTGAGGACAGTGCGGGTGAGGTCGCGGCGAAGAGGCCTGAGGATCAGCCGTCGAAAGAGTTTCAACGCTCCACCTTCTCAATGCGTCCGTCGCCCATGCGCACGCGGACGTCGGCGACGGCTGCCGCCTCGGCGCTGTGCGTTGCGATCAGTACCGCGGCGCCGAGTTCGTCGGCTGCGCGGCGGATCAGCTTGAGAATCACGTCGCCGCTCGCGTTGTCCAGGTTGCCGGTCGGCTCGTCAGCGATCAGAATGGCGGGGTCATGAACGAGCGCGCGGGCGATAGCGACACGCTGCATCTGGCCGCCGGAAAGCTGATAGGGGAGGGATCGGGTCTTGTCCTCCAGACCGACCCATCGAAGGCGCTCACGCGCGGTTGCCTCCGTATTTTTCCTGCCTGAGAGCAGCAGGGGCAGTTCCACGTTTTCGAGCGCCGAGAGCGAAGGCAGGAGCTGGAAAAACTGAAAAACGAACCCAATTTTGTTCCGGCGGAGGTGGGTCAGACCGGCATCGTCGAGTCGCGAGGTGACCTGACCCGCCAGAGATACCTCGCCGGTAGTGGGGAAATCCATGGCTCCGCAGAGGTTCAGCAGCGTGGTTTTACCGCAGCCGCTGCGGCCGATCAGCGCGGTCACGTGGCCGGAGGCGCACTCGAGGGAGACGCCGCGCAGCGCTTCAACGCCGCCCTCGTAGACCTTGGTGACTTCGCGAATGGAGATGGCCGACAAGATCAAAAGCCTATTCGCAAATTCGAACCCATTTGCAGGTTAAGTGGTTTCGTTGTCAGCGGATAGAGATGTCGAGCAGCCGGAAGCGATATCTGCATGAGGATTCGGTTTTTGTCGAAACCCATAATTACCACGACGCGAGGACGAAATGATGTATCGGGCGGGTCAAGGGATTTCGATTCAATGGGATAGGATTTGTGAACGGCACCAATGGAGGATCGGGCACTTCAGAACAGACAGCCCATCGCGATGCTTACCTTACCGGCCAATTCGCAAACTCGTTTGTCGCTCAGTTTACGCAGTGGGACCCTCGGTTCCATCAGACTCGCCTTGCGAACGACTGTCACGTCTTCCGCGCGCGCCACCGAATCGGATTGAAGCCCGGTCTCGCTGGCCGACAAGAGAACATGAGTCGGGAAATCCTTATGGACGCCGGTCGTGAGAGGAACGACGAGTACGGTATTGGCGCGTTCGTGGCGATTCCTTGCGTCCAGCGAAACTAGGATGACCGGTCGCCTGCCCTTCTCGGGCGGATCGGCCGGCAGTTGTACGAACCAAATTTCGCCTCGCAGGGGGATCTTTGACGGTGACGACACTCAAGCCTTTTCGTCGTTGGGAAATTGTCGGAGGGCAAACTCGCCCCAATGTGCGTGCTCCGCGCCATCGTCATCGGAAAGCGAAGAGTAGTAATCGGCGACGGCCGTCTCCACCGAGGCACGCTTCTGGTCGCGCCGAAGCGTTTGAAGAATTCCCTCAAGAACCGCCGACACGGATTGCGCGTGCTGTCTTTTACGGAGCGTTTCCAGAAACGCAACGGTTTCGAGCGAAAGAGTGTAACTCTTCTTCGCCTTTCTATCTGGCTTACCCATAGTCTTACTATCTATCCTACCTTTAATCCTACCATTTCCTGCAGGCGAGAATCGGAGTACTGCCTGAAAGGTGCGTGTAGTGGAGTGGCCGATTCAGGACCGAGGATTCTTGCGCGTGCGCCTTCGCTTCGTGAGTTTCCTTAGTTTCAGTTCTGATCGAAAATCGCGCTCCGTTCTCGGTCTTGGGTTCGAAGGGAGCAAAGGTCCGGCAATATGGCCGTTGTCGCATACGTATTTCTTTTCTCCACCACGTATCCGAACCATGACCGACACAGATCTGGCGCACTGCCTACAGAATAAAGTCACCGGGTATCGTATTCCGGCTCGTCGGCTGGGTCTGGCGCAACGCCCAACTTGTTGAGAATCTCTTGATGGACATCTATCGTCGGCTGAAATTTTTCCGCCGCCTCTTCGCGAATCCGCTCCAGCCGATTTTTGATGGACTCGATCTCAGCTTCGAATTCTGAAAGGCTGGCACAACGTTTGCTCAGAAGTTGAGTACCGGCGCTATCGGTAACTGGGTCTTTTATCAGAATCGTGGCCGTTGGCGGGGCCTGATATTGCGCGTCCGGGTGTTCGTTGAATTCGAGTTCGAGTCTGCTTGCCATTCGGCAATTCTACCTGAATCAGGACGGCTTGGGAGGATACAGTAAGTCATCCAGCGCTGGCTTCATGACTGGGGCGATGCTGTAGAAGTGTGCTCGTCGAGGCCACACTTCGACTCGTGATCGCTCAGGGGACTTTGATGATCTCAGCAAATCCCACAGTGGCCACTCACGCGCCACCGGAATGAAACTCCATGACATGAAGGCATACCTCAATGGCTGTGTCGAGAAAGCATTTGGTTATATACACGCTTGGCCAAAACCGTTCAGGTGGAGTAACGCCGGGTCGATGTTCGCCGAATTCTTCCAGCGCTTTTTGGGGGGAAAGCCCGCCCTTTGAGACGGTGTTCTGCTCAAGAAGCGGGCCCTGCGATTTCGGTTCAGCAGCCCAGAAATCAGGAAGTAGCGGGAACGATGCTCAGCCCAGCGCACCCCACATGGCTTCTATGATGCGGAAAGAGCGCGGGTCGCCCACCAAGGTCGGCTCCATCTTGTTCGCCGCGTACGCAAAAGTGGTGTGCGCATCCATGTCGATGACGATCAGCGAACAACCGCCGCCGCTCCAATAGATGGTGTTGGGATTCGGCACCTGCAGTTTGAGCAGGGGACTGGGAAGACCGAAACCCATTCCGAAGCGGGCCTGCATGCGCCTCATGATCAGGTCCGGACCCTCGATCTGCTGTTCGAGCGCTTTGCGGCAGCCCGCCTCGGAGAGAAATCGTCTGCCTTTGGCAACACCGCCATTGGCCAGGATGGTGTGGATTTCAGCGATGGAGCGGGCATTGCCATGGCCGTTGGCGGCGGGAATCTCGGCCGCCTTCCACTCGCGGGTGCGGGTGTTGGCGACGTCGAGCGGCATGTTTCTCAGGGTGATCTCCTCGATCTCACTCAGCACGACGTTGCGGGAACTCTCCGGGAGCACAAAGGGAATGAGGTCGGCTACCCGCCCGTCTTCCGAAGCCGACAGCCCGATATGAAAATCCGCGCCCAGTGGCTCCGCGATCTCCTCGCGAAACACCGTGCCCAGCGACTTGCCGGTAATGCGCCGCACGACCTCACCGACCAGATAGCCGTGGGTCAGAACGTGATAGCCGGAGGCGGTGCCCGGCTCCCATAGCGGCGCCTGCGCGGCGAGCAGTGAAGTCATCTTCTCCCAGTCGTAGAGGTCCGGCGCAGTGATGGATTCCCTCCAGCCGGAGAGTCCTGAAGAGTGGCTCATCAGGTGACTGACTTTGATGCGTTCCTTACCGTTCGCCGCAAATTCCGGCCAGTACTTCACGACGGGCGCGTTGAAATCCAGGTCGCCGCGATCGGCGATCAGCAACGCCGTCAGCGCGGTCATCGTCTTGGTCGTCGAATAGACGTTGACGATGGTGTCTTTCCGCCAGGGCCGGGTCTTTGCCTCATCGGCGAATCCGCCCCAAAGATCGACCACTGTCTCACCCTCGATCGTGGCGCAGAAGGTTGCGCCGATATCCGGGCCGCTTACGAAGTTGGCCTCGAAAGCGTCGCGGGCCGCCGCGAACCGGTCGTCCACAAAACCGTGTACTGCATCGATTGGCATATCGTTGTCTCCTTTTTTCGTTTTGCAGGCTTGACAGACGCAGTCCTGCTTACAGACCCGCGCCTTTAACGGCGCAAGGTTTAAAACGACAAGTTGTGGAGGAGTGCCGGCGGAATCCGCGAACACCCTCGAATCAGGCAGGTCCGCGGGCCAAGGGCGCCTGGTAACAACCTGCTGCACAGGCCGCAAGGACAGTAACGACCATAAGACGAGATGACGAAAATCGTCAACAAAAATTTAAGGGGGTTAAAACAAATGAAGGAACCATTGGATTTACCAGGCCCAGCGGTTCCTTGGCTTGATTCGAGGGATACTTTCGCTTCCCTGGTTCTAATGTACCCGCACATCCGACCTGCGTCAACAGGAAATTCGGCGGGGCTTTTCGTTTGACGGCAGCTGCGATACGATCTAACTGCGGTGTTTGCGAAGCGCGGGTTTCTTTTACTGGCGGTTATCCTTCTGACACACGGCGCGGCGTACGGCCACGACGTCATCACCACCAAAGTCACTTTCGACCGCGAGATTGTGCGGCTGTTCAACGCGCACTGCATCTCCTGCCATCGTGAGGGCGGGACGGCCTTCTCGCTGGAGACCTACAAGGTGGCGCGTCCGTGGGCCAAGGCGATCGGCGAAGAAGTGCTGCACCGGCGGATGCCTCCCTGGGGAGCGGTCAAGGGCTTTGGCGATTTTCGCAACGACAAGGGCCTGACCGAAGAGCAACTGGAACTGATTGTCGATTGGGAGGAGGGCGGCGCGCCCGAGGGCGAGGACAAAGACATACCGCCTCCGCCGAAGCTGACGCCGGAAGCGACGATTGCGCATTCCCCGAGGGAAATCGCAGTGAGCGGCGATCAGAAGCTGACACACGCGATCAAGCTCGACGGGTTGTGGCCGAAGACAGTGGCGGATGGAGCGTCGTTTCAGGTCACAGCGGAACTGCCGGACGGAAGCATCGAGCCACTGCTCTGGTTACACAACTACAAGAAAGCGTTTGAACATCCGTTTCTGCTGCGCACGCCGCTGGAGTTGCCGGTGGGAACCACTATTCGCGGCGTGCCGGCGGATTCCACTGTGGCGTTGGCGCCGTGGAAGCCGGGGCATACGAAACCAGAACAAACCAAAAAGTAAATTTCCTATTTCGCGACCGCCAGGGCTGACGCAGGCCGCAGCTTGTGACGGAGCCGGAGCATCGTCTTTTCCAGGAAGAAATATGAAGCGAGAGCCGCGGCAACGGCAAACATCAGATTCTGCGGGAACGCATTCACCCATGCCGTCGAGTTGCGATTCAGGAATAACTGCTGCCAGAGGTAAAGCGAATAGCTGAGAACGCCCACGAAGGCAATCGGCTTCGCGTTCAGGATTTTCCCAACCCAGTCGCCGGAACACCAGACCGAGCGATGAATGAGAACGGCAATGCCTGCGCCGATCACGGACGTGCCGACAATCCAGACCGCCGTGTGGTCCATGTAGCGATTGATCAGAGGAATGGATATCAGAATTGCCGCGGACCAGGCAGGCCGGAACAGGCGCAGATACCACTTCTGCGTTTCCAGCCAGGGTCTGATTCCGGCGAGAAGGCAGCCCATGGCAAGGCTGTCCGCCACCACCGGGAAGTAATTCAGATCGCGCCAGACCGTGCCCCGCAGAAAGAATCCGACAGCGGCGCGGGCCACGGGACCAAGCAGAATCATCGCCCCGGCAATTCGGGAAACCCGCCGCGGTCCGAAGACGATCAGAGCGGAGGGCCACAGAAAGTAGAATTGCTCCTCGACCGAAAGAGACCACAGGTGGCCGATTTCCCAGCCCGCGCCTGGCAGGTAATTCACCGTGTAGGTGATCGCGTACCAGAAATTCCTGGTTTCGAAACGCACCAATCCTGCGATCCAAAGGAGAAAGACGCAGGCGATGTACGCATAGGAAGCCGGAAAAAGGCGGAGGGCCCTCCGCGCGTAAAAAAGCCGCAGGGAAATTCTGCCGTTCTTTGCGTGTTCGGAAAGCAGCAGCCCGGTAATCAGGAAGCCCGAGATCACAAAAAAGACGACCACTCCCAAGTGTGCGTAGTCGCCGATTCCGAGGTCAACGTTGGGAAATCCCTTCGTTCCGCTCAGGTGGCCGAGGAGGACCAGCACGATCGAAAGAGCACGGATTCCATCGAGCGACGGTATCCGGTGAGGAGCGGCTGCTTCTTTCACTCGGTTGTCCTTCCGAATCCGGCATCGAATTTTGGATCGATGAAGCGAAAGACCTCAGCGAAGATCGCAGGGTAGTCTTTCTCGGGCGCGGCATGGCCTTCATGGGAGAGGCGGATCAGCGTGGCGCGTCTCTTCGCCTGGAGAAATTTTGCCACGAGCTTTTCGGATTGGGCGAAAGGGACAACGTCATCGTGAATCGAATGCACGGCGCATAGATCGGGCGCGCCTGGAACATCGTAAGTGAGCGGAGAAAGCCGGCGAGCCAGTTCCATGCGGTTCGGGCCGTCCGGAATCCATTGCTGTGCAAAGTCCCGTACGTCGGGGCCTTCGAGAAGATCCGGAACATCGGTGATGCCCCAGAAGCTGATGATTGCGCGCGCCCTGCTTTGGGGCCCTGCGAGAACATTCGACGGCGCGAGCGCAGCGAGCAACGCAAGATGAGCGCCTGCGGAGAAGCCGATGAGCAGAGTCCGGCTGCTGTCGGCTTCCCACTCGGCGGCATGAGAACGGACGCACTCAATGGCGTTTCGCACGTCCTCCGCGGCAGCCGGCGCGACGGCTTCGGACGCGACTCGATAGCCAATATTGGCAACCACATAGCCCCGGGATGCGATGTGAGGAACGAACCCGGCGACATCGCTTCTCGATCCGCCGATCCAGCCGCCGCCATGGACCAACACAGCGAGGGGATGACGACCGACCGCCGTGCCTGCCGCGGGGTAGACATCGAATCGATGCGATGGGTGAGGACCGTAAGAGAGGTCCCTCAGCACGGGCGCCGACCGCCGGGATCGGCGGCAGGCGAAGGAGAGCATGGCCGGGATTCCCACAACTGCGCGGCGAGACAATCTGCTTGTCGTGGCCATCCCGAATGGAATTCTATTACCGCGTCAGCGAAGTTCCAGATCCTGTACCGGAATGTCGAACTGCGCGGTATTGACCACACCTTTGCGCTGGAACTGCACCCAGACCCGGTACATACGCTCGCGGGGGAAATAAACGTTGAACTGCATTTCCGGACCGCCGTCGGCGATGAAGGGATGGGTGTGGATCATGTCCACAAGATCATCGCTCACCGCAAGCATGTGGGCCCAGGAGCCTATGTATTTCTCGATACCGTCGGCGGGTTCCAGATGAAAGAACATCATGGTCTTCTGGCCGGCGATCGGCTGCGGCGGATCGGTGGTGAGCGAGACGCGCATATTCGCGGTCTGCTTGGTTGAATAGTCGCGGGTCAGAGCGGCCGCCGCGAGTGGCGGGCCCGTTTCTTTAGTACCGGGCACGATCACCGTCTTCTGAATCAACTGCGGCGTCGCGCCTTCGGGATAGAAGTCAGACAGAATTCGATAGAGGCCCGGTTTGGGAAAAGTCAGGTCGTAGCGGAACTTCGCATCGTCGCCAAACACGGGGTGGTCGTGCAGGAAGAACTGCATGTCCCGGCCCACGACGAACATGTGAAACAGCTTTTCGTGCACGATTTCAAAGTGCTCGATCTGGCGGTTGTTGTGCGGGTCGCGAATGGTGAATTCAAGCTCCGTTTTTGCACCAACATGAGGTGCGCGGGGCGTGACCTTCAGATCCACCGGAAATTCTTCCGGCTCGGGGATGCCCGCTCTCAGCTTCATGCCGCATCGGGAACAAATGCCGGCTTTGTTCGAGCGGACGTCGGGATCCATCGGGCATTGATACACCAGGTCCTGTGCGATCAGAACAGTCGTCAAAAGGACCGATGCCGGCAGGGCGAAAGCGAAAAAAAGCCGTTTCATATGCGATCGTTTCCATTATCCTTGAAACGAGGTGTCTCATGCGTAAGCTCGCGCTTCCGGCTCTTGCGCTTTCGTGCTTCCTGACCCCGCAGGCGTTCGGACAATCCGTCATATCCGCGCGTTCGGGGCTGGTCAACTACTTCGAAGGCGTGATCTTCCTGGATGGGCAGCCGCTCGAGCGCAAGGCGGGAATGTTCCCGCGGATGCATGAAGGATCCACACTCCTTACCGAAGACGGGCGGGCGGAAGTGCTGCTGACGCCGGACACCTACCTGCGGATCGGCGCGAACAGCAGTATCCGGATGATATCGAGCGATATCGACGATACGAAGGTGGAACTGCTTTCCGGTTCGTCGATACTCGATTCCGAAAAGGCGCCCGACGGAGCGTTCGTGAAGATCCTCTATAGGGACACGACGATCCGGTTCCCGAAGCAGGGCAACTTCCGGATCGACGCTGAACCGCCGCAGCTTCGCGTGTACCAGGGCGAGGCGGAGGTTACCAGGAATGGAAATCAGAGTCCGGTCCGGATCGCTGCGTCGCAACTCATGCCGCTCGATGGTGCGCCGGTTGTGAAGAGATTCACCCAGGGGTCTGACGGGCTACTGGATATCTGGTCCGAGGAGCGCGGTTCACTGATCGCAAGCAACCTGGCCAACTCGCAGGCGATCACCGACCCGCTGCTGGATAATGGCGCAGACGTGCCCGCCGATCTCGCGTCCTACATCGGATATATGCCGGTCGTGATGCCGCCGGTCGGATTGAACCCGTACGGATACGGCGGATACGGTTATCCATATCCGGGCTACACCGCCTTTTCGCCATACCCAAGTCTGGCAGTGCTGACTTATTCGGGCCTGCGGACGACGCCATCGCTGTCGCTGTATGGATCATCGTTGTATGGATCATCGCTGTATCGACTGCGCCCGGGTTTTACTTCGATCTACACGGGCCGTACGGGATTTCCGAGCGGATTGGGAATTGTGCAAACATCGCGGCCGATCACGATGCCGCGCCCGGTGATCATCGTGCCGAGAACGGGCGTTGGGGCTATTCGAGGGGTGGGGCGACGGTAAGAGCGATCGCCGCAGCCGCCTTTCAGGCTGAGGACAAGATGGAAAGCTTGTCCTCAGGCCGAAAGGCCCGCCCCACAATTAATCAGTAGCGGCGTAGTAGCCCAGGCGCCAGCGGGCCTTCAGCGCCGGAAGGCCTTTCTGCGCGCGCATCTTCACTTCGACCTTTCGATATTTCCCGTCACGTTCCTTGTTGGTGGGTGAGTAGGCCAGCACATATTGATTGCGGAGCTCGATCGCGATCTTTTCGGCAATCGCAGGCAACTGGCTGAACTCGGAAGCGCCGAATGCGCGTCCGCCGGTCTGATCCGCAATCTGCGCGAGGAGGCGCGGGCCGGAGACCTGCTCCTTCGCCATGGCCGGGAAAAAGTTGGGCTCGAAGACACCCATGGCGTAGATCTGCGTGTCGGCTTCCTTCACGATGTCCTGGATGTCGGTTGCGGTGTAGCGGCTGTTGTTGTCGCCGCCGTCGGAGACGACGACCAGAGCTTTGCGCGGATTCTTCGCCTTCTTCATTTCGCGAATGCCGAGTTCGACAGCATCGAGCAGGGCGGTCAAGCCGCCCGCTTTCAGAGAGCCCATGCGGGCATCGATGTCTTTGACGTTCGGGGTGAAGGGCTGAACCACCTCGGCTTTGTCGCTGAACTGAATGACGAAGGCTTCGTCCTGGGCATCCATGGTCTTGAGGAACTCAGAGACGGCGCGGCGCGAGGTTTCCATCTTGAGGTCCATGCTGCCGCTGGTGTCGATGAGGACACCGACGGAGATGGGGGCGTCCTCGCCGGAGAAGTGAGTGATTTTTTGCTCGGCGCCGTCTTCGAAGATGCTGAAATCCTTTTTTTCGAGGCCGAGGACGAAGCGGTTCTGGGGATCGGTAACCGTGACGGGGACGACGACCAGCGTGGTGTCGACGACGATGTTCTGCGCGCAGAGGAGGGTCAGGGGGAAGAGGGCGAGATGGAGGGGGCGGAGCATTCTCGGCACTTGGTCTTAGTATCGCGCCTGCGGAATCAACCCGATCATTCGAGCAGGTCGGCGGCCCGAAGCGGAAGGGTCTCCGCTCTTGTGATGACTTTGCCCGCGCGAATTTCAAATATAAGGTCCGGCTGCGTACTCGAGTTATCGAAGATGAAAGCCTGATCCAGAATATGCATGAGTTGCTTTGCGTTGGCGAGGCTCCGAGCATACCGGACGCCGGACATCATCGTCGGGCACGTAGTGACCGCCTCGGACCACTCATTCATGGACCCGTTGAATACTTCGTTCGGGCGTATTGACGCAAATATAAATAAGCGTCACGTAGAATCCATTCTCCTGTGCGGCACGTATCAGGGAACCGGTCCAACTACCTGAGAGCGTGGTTTCGATCGCAAAGTCTTCCCGACGCTGAACGTGTTGGCGGGCACGTTGACGCGCTTCCCGACCTGCGGATATCGCCGCCAGTTCCGGACGTTCCGGGTTGATTCGCTTCGCGATCGCATCCGCCTCCAACAGGCGGTCTTTGCCTTCGAACTCGGACAGGCTGATGATGCAGCTCTTGCCGGAACTGTTCGGTCCGGCAAGACAGTCAGAGTCGGCACGTTTTAGTCCGATGTCTGATTGAGTTCGCGGATCACCTCGTAATTTCGATCACCGGGCGCACCGGGGATAAAGCGGTTTTCATATTTTCGCCCGTCCGGTAATTCCATAACATCGAGGTTCCGTTTTGTATCGAGACAGAAAACGGGAACGCCGGCCTTCAGGGTTTCAATCCGCGCGCAGGCGCCCGCAGCTATAACCGCCGCGATGAATTCTTCCTGATTGGGCTTGCCTTCCATATCTCGATTGTAGTCTTTGGGCGTCAATTGGATGGGACTAACTCGACGTAGTCCACTGCCGCTTTCTCCCCGCCGTCCGGCGTGCCTTCGATGCGAATTTCATCGCCGGTGCGCAACGTCACCCCAGGGATGGTGCGGCGGGTGGAAGAAGAGCCGTCGATCTTAGCAGTGGGCAGATGGTCGGCGGCGGTCCATTCGTCGATCTTTTGATTGTCGACGGTGACGCGGAAGTGCGCCGCGCCGTGCTCCTGATCGAAGTAGCGGACGCGGATGTTGTATCGGCCGGGCGCTCCGGTGTAACGGAGGGTGGCGGCACAGTGTTCGACGGGGCATTCGACCGCCTTGCCTCCGGAAGCGGCTTCCCACGGCGCTACATCGTTCACCTCGTAGCCCTGAAGCTGCATGGACTCGCCTTCGAAACGCCCGGGGTAACGCCCGACGCGGCCTTTTGTATCCGGGATGCCGGATTCGCGCAGGAACCAGTTTGAGACGGCATCGCGCCACAGTTCCGCCGCGCCAGCCTGATATTCCAACTGCGCGAGAACGGCTTCGTAGCGCTCGGCGTCGATGCTGCCTTTGAGGGATTTCCAAGTGCCGACATAGCCTTCGACCGCGTCCGCGCCTTCATAATGCGAATCGTAAATGGATTGAATGACCGTCTTGCCCGAATGCAGCTTGTACCTGTACGGGACGTGATGCATGAAGAGAAGCAGATCGTCGGGACAGGTTGCGAGGGACTCATATACGCGTGCGACGGTGGGACTGTACTGGCCGATGTAGCCCGTCCCGGTGGCGACGGTGCGGTCCATGCCGACCCCGTCCTTGTAGGCGCGATGCCACTGGCCCCAGCCATTACGCTCGGAGGCTTCCACCGAAACACCAAAGTGATTCCCGGTGATATCGGTGAGAGTCTGAAGACCGAGCGGGCCAGTGTAGTTCTCATAGGTGCGCCACGAGCTGAGCTGCATGGCGGAAATGGCCGGAATATCGCCGAAAGTCTGGCGCGTCCATTCGTCCACGATCTGCTTTGAGGTCAGATCGGGATCCCACGCAAGGCGGCCGAAGCCGTAGAGATTGGCTTGGGAAAGATGATTGCCGAGCCAATTGTCGTCCAGCCCGACGTTGGCCACACCCACGAAGCCGGTCACAAGTTTCTTCACCGGAGTGTCTCTCTTCGCTGGCATAGCCGGGTCATGAATACGCATGTCGAAGTCGAGCGTCTCTTTCCACATCGGAACGAGGTAGACCATGTGCCGCGCCTGACCCATGTATTCCTGCGTGATCTGCAGCTCGATGGCTTCGTTGGTTTTGCTGAGAGCGCCGAAGAGCGGCGAGGCGGGCTCGCGCACCTGAAAATCAATCGGTCCATTTTTGACCTGAACAATGACGTTGTCATCGAACTGGCCGTCGAGCGGTTTGAAGTTATCGTAAGCAGCGCGGGCGCGGTCGTTTTTGAGGTTCCGCCAGTCCATGTGGTGGTCGTAGACGAAGCCGCGATAGGCGATGCGACCGCCATGAGGTTTGAGCGCGCGGGCGATCACGTTCGCGGCATCGGCGTGTGTGCGGCCATATGTGGAGGGTCCGACGCGGCCCTCGGAATCGGCTTTCAGAACGAAGCCGGCGAAGTCGGGAATGACCTGATAAATCTCATCGACTTTGGCCTTCCACCACGTAGCGACTTTGGGATCGAGCGGATCGAATGTATCGAGACCTCCTATCGATTTGGGACTTCCGAGATCGACGGAGAACAGAACCTGCACGCCCCAGGGTCGAAAGGCGTCCGCGATGCGAGCGGCGTCTTTGATGATTGCCGGGGAGAGAACCCGCACGTCCGCATTCACGTTGTTGATGGAGCAACCGTTGATGCCGACGGATGCAAGCAGACGGCCGTATTCGGCAACGCGCGTGAGATCCGCGCGGACCTGGTCGTTTTCCCAGAAGATGGACTGGCCGCCGTAACCGCGTTCGATGGAGCCGCCCAAGCGGTCCCACTGATTCACCCACCGAACGGGGACCGCGGGCGAGTGGCGCTCGTCGAGTTCGGCGATCGATTCCCCGAGCGACAGCCTGCGCAGGAGTGCGAAGGCGCCGTAGAGAACGCCGCGATCGTTCGGGGCGGTGACGATTGTGTATCGAACGTTGCCCACGGTAAGCGTCTTCAACCAATAGCCGTCGGCTTCGAGATTGGCATGGAGATTCCATTGAGAGGGGAGCCGGTCAAGAGTGGAGAGGAAGATCGTGCTTTCCCGCGGGATGCCGGATTCGACCTGCGGTGCGCGGCCCGTCATGCCGCGAACACCGCGGATCAACTCGGCTTGCGCACTCGCGATGAGAGGTGAATCGCCGACGGATGCAACTACCGCCGGTACCGCCTGCGTGTATTTTTCCGAATACCGCAGCCACGCATCACGACCGTTTTCCGCATGCAGGCAGGGAGCCAGAAGCGCCAGAAAGGCTATGCCGGCAGTAACGCGCATGATGCAGTGAGTATACTCAACCTCACTGGTGTTTCATGAGTAATCCCATTCCTGAAAATCAGCAGCAGGCGCTGGTGTCGCGCCTCATGAATGCCTGCGGCGGCGCGTTCAGTCCGGAGACGCGGCGCAAGTATTTTATTTCGGGACCACAGTGGGCGGCGGCATATCCGGGACACGCGCTGTTTCACGCACCGACGCGTCCGGAAATCGGCTTTGAGGAAGTGATTCGGAATTACGCGCGGATCGGCATCGGCTGGTGGAGCACGCACGATACGGACGTGATTCCGACCGACGCGCTCGGCAAAGACGCGCAATGGGAAATCGCCGCGCGGATCAAAAAGACGCTGGAGGCGAACGGCGTGCGGTGTTCGATGGTCACCGCGGAGACCTTTCATCACGCGGTTTGGGCCGCGGGTCCGGCGGCGGAGTCACCGGCAGTGCGTGAGTACGCGAAGTTCCGGGTGCGGAATACGGTGGACCTCGGCCATGACCTGGGGGCCAGTTTCGCGGTCTATTGGCCAGGAACACTGGGCTACCTGGTGCAGGGCGCGATAGAGGAAACCGAGACGTTGCGCTGGTACGCGGAGGCGCTCAATGCCGCCTGCCAGCGCGATATCGAAACTGCGAAGGCAAAAGGGCACAGCACGCTGAAGCACTGCCTCGAGGCCAAACCGTTTGAACCCCAAGCCGAGATTCTGCTGCCGACGAGCGACGCGATGCTGGCCTTCATCGGCTCCGGCCTGCTGACGCATCCCGAAATGGTGGGACTGAATCCGGAATATCTGCACGAGCTGATGTGGGGCGGAGCGGTGCGGGCGGCGTTGGCGCGCGCGTTGGTGGCCGGGAAGCTCTTTCACTTCGATATCAACGACGGCTACCGGCTCAAGCACGATGTGGATATCGGCATCGGTCTGGTGAATCCGCTCGATTGGCTCAACGTGCTCGTGCTCCTGCGCAGCCACGGATACGAAGGACCGTTCAACCTGGATTTCAAGCCGCCGCGCACCACCAGCGCGTTCGGTGTTTTCGAAGTCAGCTTCCCCACCGCGGTGGACCGCTTCATTACGCTTTGGGAAATGGCGGGTGAGGCGATTTCGGACCCGATCGTCAAAGAGGCGACTGACGCGCTCAAAGCGGGCGGGCCGGTTTCAGACGCCAGGGATGTTGAGGCTTTGGTGCGCGCGAATCGCGAACTGCTGACACTGCACGAACTGATCGCACACCGGCTGGTGCAGATCCTGCTGGGGCTGCATCGCGGAAGGACCTTCTCGACTCAATGAACCAGCGCGTTTTTTCGCTGGCGCCGGTCGATCTCGCCATCATCGCGATCTATTTTGTCGCGGTGCTGGGGATCGGGTTCTACCTGAAGCGGTTCGCCGACAGCGGCAAGGATTTTTTCCTCGCCGGACGCGAGATGACCGCGTGGGTCGCCGGTCTTAGTTTTCTCTCCGCCAATCTGGGCTCGCTCGAATTACTGGGCTGGGCCGGATCGTCTTATCAATACGGCTTTATGGTGGCGCACTGGTATTGGATCGGCGCTATTCCGGCGATGCTCTTTCTGGGGATCGTGATGATGCCGTTCTATTACATCTCCAAAACCCATTCCGTGCCGGGCTACCTGAAGCTGCGATATGGCTCAGCCGCCAGCGGACTCAGCGCCATCACGTTTGCAGTAATGACGATCCTGATGTCCGGCGTCAACATGTACGCGATGGCCGTGGTGATGAAGGTGATGCTGGGCTGGAACATCCACTTCAGCATCTGGGTTTCGTCGCTGACGGTCGGCATCTACGTAGCGGCGGGCGGATTGTATTCCGCGATCTTCAACGAGGTGGTGCAGTTCTTTCTCATCTGGTTCGGCGCGTTGCTGATCCCCATTCTCGGACTGATCGAAACCGGCGGCTGGAGCGGGATGGTGACGCGCATTCAGCGCAACTTCCCCGGGCAGGATTACACGCATCTGTGGTCGACACTCGGCAGCTTCCGGGACAATCCGATGGGCATGCACTGGACCGGAATCGTGTTCGGACTGACGGCAGTGCTTTCGATGGGCTATTGGACCACCGATTTCCTCGTGGTGCAGCGAGTGCTCGCGGCGAAAGATATTCGGTCGGCGAAGATGGCGCCGGTCATCGGAGCATTTTTCAAAATGGCGGTGCCGGCCATTGTTATTCTGCCAGGATTGCTGGGCCTTGCGGTCCTGCCCGAACACCTGGTACCGGAGAGCACGATGCAGGCGGGACAGCACAGCTATAACGAGGTCCTGCCGCTGATGCTGGCGCGGTACATGGGGCCGGGACTGCTCGGCCTGGGAGTGACGGCGCTGGTCGCCGGATTCATGGCGGGGATGGCAGGCAATGTCAGCGCTTTCGCGACGGTCTGGACTTACGACATCTATCGGCCTTACCTCCGCAAGAGTGCGATCGATGCGCATTACGTTTCGATGGGCCGCTGGTGCACGCTGATCGGGCTCTTTGTGAGTATCGGGACAGCATACGTGGCGATGGGATTCGCCAGCATCATGGATTACGTGCAGGCTTTGTTCAGCTTCTTCATCGCGCCGCTGTTCGGGACGGTCGTAATCGGAATGCTTTGGAAACGCATCACAGCAGCGGGAGGTTTTTATGGACTGCTGGCCGGAACGCTTTCGTCGATCGGGATGTTCTTTCTTGTTAAGTTCAATCCCGGCATGCTGGCGGTTATTGCGCTGTCGACGAATGCGAAGCCACTGGCCGAAGATATGTATCGGTCGCTTTGGTCCACTCTGATTGGCGTGTTCGTCACTGTGACCGTGAGTCTGGCGACCACGCCAAAGCGGGATGCGGAGCTGGTGAACCTGGTTTACGGCCTGACGGATATTCCCAGGGAAGATGCCGTGCCCCTGGTCCAGCGGCCGGCGTTCTGGGCAGCCGTGGCGCTGGTGGTATTGGCCGTGCTGCAGTGGATTTTCTGGTAGAAGCATGACGAATCGAACAATGATTCCGGTTTGGTTCTTCGCCGGGTTGCTTCTG
Source organism: Bryobacteraceae bacterium (assembly GCA_036273015.1). Classification (GTDB taxonomy): domain Bacteria; phylum Acidobacteriota; class Terriglobia; order Bryobacterales; family Bryobacteraceae; genus BOG-234. The sequence goes on from DATAXN010000002.1 coordinate 62,381, forward strand.
GCGATCTACGGGGTATTGATCTTCGCCAGTGGAGTTGCGGAGTGGTCGCATCCTTCGACCACTCTCCCGGCGACGGTGCTGGGCGAACTGCATGCACCGGTCTGGTGGGGAGCGCTGCTCGCCGTGGTGGGAGCAGTTTATATAGTGATCTACCGACCACGAGGAGGACGGTAGGTGCGGGCCGGGCGGAAGCCCGGCTGCAGCGCCGAAGCGCTGCCCCACGATAAGCTCTCAGGTTGGACAATCTGACGCACTCGCTCGTCGGTCTGTTTCTGGCGCGGGCCGGGTTCAAACGCTTCACACCGCGCGGCACGGCAATCATGATGGTGGCCGCAAACGCGCCGGACTTCGACGTCGCGCTGACATTGGGTGGTTCCACGAACTACATCCACTGGCATCGCAACATCACGCACTCGCTGATCGCGATTCCGTTCATGGCGCTGTTGTCGGTTGCCATCGTGCGATGGGCAGGCCGAAAGAAAGTTCGCTGGCTCGCGGCGTTTCTGATTGCGATGGTTGCAGTGGTATCGCATCTGCTTCTCGACCTGACCAATGTTTACGGCGTGCGTTTGCTGCTGCCGTTCTCCGGGCACTGGTTTCATTGGGACCTTACGCCGGTCATCGATCCCGCTATTTGGGTCATCCTGCTGCTTGGGGTGGCCGCACCCTGGCTCGGACGGCTGGTGGGGTCGGAGATCGGAGAACGGAAACGCGAGGCCGGGGGCGGGTGGGCTATCGTTGCGCTGCTGCTTCTTGGGGCTTACGACTACGGCCGCGGCGTGTTTCACGACCGGGCGGTTGCGGCGATGAGATCGCATACTTACAACGGGCTGACGGCGCGCCGTGTCGGAGCTTTTCCGGAAGCAAATCCGTTGGTGTGGAGCGGCATCGCGGAGTTGAGCAATGCCTACGTCATCGAGGTGATCAACCTGCGCGAGCGGTTCCACCCGGAGTCGGGAGAGACCTGGTATAAGGCGGAGCGTTCGCCCGCCATTCTGGCGGCGATGCGGACAGTGCCGTTTCAGAAGTTCCTCGAGTTTGTGCAGTATCCGATCTGGGTGACCGAGCCCGCGCCGGAACCGGAGAATGCTACACGAGTCCGGTTGGTGGACCTGCGTTTCGGCACACCGGCCGCGCCGGGTTTTCAGGCGGTGGCGACTGTGACCGATCGGAATCAGGTAATCGATTCGGCCTTTTCGTTCGGCGGGCAGCGACCGCGATAAATATGGCGGGTAGTCTCTCGAACCCTGCGCGCACCAAAGCCGGCGGCTGGGTTGCATCTTCGACACTCGAGCGCGGTCCAGGCGGACGGCCGCTCTGCCGATGGTGCCGGTCGGAAGTTCCGAAAGGACGACGGAGTTTCTGTTCCGAAGCCTGCGTTCATGAGTGGAAGTTGCGGACCGATCCCGGATATCTGAGAGAACAGGTATTCACGCGCGATCGAGGCGTCTGCGCAAAATGCGGCGCCGATACGATCGCATTACGGCGCGATATGCGCAAGCTGGATTTCGCCGCGCGGCGTCAGTTTCTCAGAAAATGGAAACTTCGCGAGGGCAGCCGGAAATCGCTGTGGGATGCCGATCACATCGTTCCGGTGGCGGAAGGCGGCGGGCAGTGCGATCTCTCAAACATGCGCACGCTGTGTGTGCTGTGTCACAGGAAAGCGACCGAGGCGCTGAGAGAAAGACTGAGAGTTTTGTCGTAGTTCGCTCCGGGCGGAAGCCCTGACCCGAGGCGAAAACGCTCGGTCACCTTGTCCGGGAATAAGGCCTGCCGGTAAGCTGCGTCTGGCCAACAGGGTCGAAACCCTGCCCCACGATTCAGGGCTATTTCCTGAAGAGCTTGTCGAAGGCGTCGCGTGCGTCGCTCGCACTGCGCGGAGGCGCTGCATTAGCGCCTGGCAGCGCACGCCCATTGGCCGTCTGCATCGAGGACGCCTCGCGCGCCACGGTAACCCGCGGCGAGAACAATGCGCAGTCGTTCAGCTGGTCCTTTATGGCAATGCGAACCGGAATGGGCTTGGCGCATTGAAAGCGGGTGGAGGGTTCGAAATGGGAGCATTGCTTGCAGCAATGCAACTGAGCGCCGCACTTGGGGCAGGGCCCATCGAAGAGCGTTTCCGGCGGCAGCGTGGTCGAGCAGTTATAACACCGCGAAGCGGTCACTGCCTGCACGAGCCGGGGAAGACGCGGCCCGGTTATATCCAATGGCGGACGCGGACCGGAAGGCTTCGGACGCGGCGCGCCGTTGTTTCCATTTCCGTTAGTCGAGTGGTTGCTGCTGTCCTGATAACCGTTTTGACGGTACTTGCGGTCGGAGTCCATGCGGATCGAAAACCCCTGTGTTTAAATCTGTGTCGGCCCGGTTGCAGACGGGGAGTCCATGGCCTGTCACTTTCTGGCTTTTAATAAAAGGAAACGGCGGTTGCCTCAGAAGCGAGGCGCTCGTACATCAGGCTCCCGCTGGGTATTACACCTCATTGTTACCACAGAATGTTCCGGCTGTACAGTGTACTTTTGTCAACACCGCATGAAAGGAGTACTTTCGGTCCTATAACCGCCTAAAACTCTGAGACTCGCGTCAGGGGTCAAACCGGTACAGAAAATCGCGAACCTTCAGATACCACTCGGCGCCCAATTGATCCGCTCCAAAATGTGGGAAAACAAACGGCCAAAAAGACATAAAGTTCATCTCAGGAAAAGCCGGCCCGGCGTGCTGGAGCGAACGCGCCAGCAGCATGTCTTCAGCGGCATTCCGCTGGATCATGTCACGCACGCGCAGCAATTGCCTCGGCCGCTCCGGCGGGAGCCCGTTGAGATATCGGAATAATTGAATTTCCGCTGTGGCGCTGGAGGGTGCATCGAGGGGCGCCACATCCTCGGCAAAGATCGCGGGGACGTCATCCGGAACGGTGGGCGCCACGATCCGCACTTCCATGGGAGCCACGAGCCAGGTGCCCACCTTCAGCAGCGCTTCCACGCGTACACGCCGGGGCGTGGTACCGGCCGGAGCGTGGATGTCGAACAGATAGCAACGGGTCGTCTGGTTATTCATGACAGGCCGGCTGAAATCGTCCAGCAGTTCCGGTATCGCGCCAAACGCGGGTGAGTTCTGTTCCGTCAGCCAGTCCGGGCAATAACTGTCGCCGCAGCGGGTAAAGTGTTCCCGGTAAATTTTGAGCTGCAGGATCCCGGGCGGGTTGGTTCCGGCGTAGAGGAAATAGTTGGTGCCTGCGGGGCCGGTTACGACGACGTGTACCGAAAGATGGCCATTGCGCGGCATTGCGGGGGACAGGATCTCGCGCGGGACCATGTCGCGATCCGCAGGCACGGGATTACCGAACGGATCGAAGCGTTCAAATTCGGAGAAAATTCGAATGTCCTGCGCCTCGACTAAAAACGCGGCGCAGCAGAAGAGGAGGACAATCCGAAAACCCGGCCAAAGACGCAACCCGGAAACAGAGCTCACGAACCTTGTTTAGCATAAACTGCGAAGATGCAGCCGATAGGCACGATGGCGAGTCTCGATTAATTTCTGTCCTGTGCGCCATGCCAGATGCGCATGATTTCGATGAAAGATTCCCTCACCCGGTATACGGCGATGTAGGGCAGGAAAGAAAAGCGAGTTCACGGGTTCCGGGCTCAACTCCTGGGCGACCGCGGTGCGGGGAGCGCACAAGGCTTTCACATCCGTCGTAGATGGTCTTGGCGATCTTACGCGCGGCTTCGGGATTATCGCGGCGAATGTAACGGGTGATGCGGTACAGGTCTTGCGCCGCTGGCGCCGTCCATCGGATGCGCATCGGTCAGGAACGCAGGATGTGTTCGATGTTTGCCCAGACTTCCTCGTGCTCGACGAACTCCCCCCGGTCGGCAGTAGTGACGCCCTCACGGACAGCGGCGCGAAAGCGTTCGTCTTCTTCCAGGAGGCGTATGGTCGCATCTTTCACCAGTTGCTCGGCATTGGTGCCGTTGTGGCTGGCCAGCTGGGAAAGGCGCGTTTCCTGCTCCGGGGTGAAATGCACTTCCATGCCTTAAAGGTAGCATTTTGGCGGCTTGTACCAGGCAGTCAAAGCGAGGTCTCCCGTAAGGAGTTTGGATGCTCGTTTTAAGGCGTTCTATATCGAGCGTCGGAAGAGCGCGGGCCGCGGATTTTCGCGGTTTCTTTGTTTAGCATAAACTGCGAAGATGCAGCCGATCGGCACAATGGCGGCGATTGCCGCGGCGGTCACACCGGTGGTGATGATCTCGGCAAACGCCATCCTGATTGGGGCCATCAGCTCAAAACATCAGGCGATGTCGGACCGTCTGCGGACGCTGACAGAGGAATGGCGCAACGCCGGAACAAGCGCGGCGCGGCGGGAGTCCATACGGGCGCAGATGCCGCTTTTCATGCGCCGTATTGCCTGGATTTCGCGGGCGCACTTCCTGCTCTATGCGGCAACGGCATGTTTCATTGCGATGGTGCTGGTCATCGCGCTTTCGCCGGTGATTACCACCTTGCCCGCGCTCGAACTGATGTCGTTGCCCCTGCTGCTCGGCGGAGCGATCCTGATGCTGACAGCGATTTTCTTCGAACTGCTCGACTTGAGCAAAGCCCGCGCGACGATCGAGATGGAAAGCCGCGAAGTAAGTTAATTTCGTTTATTTCACGAAAATCTTTGCGCCGGATTGGCTGCTGGCGCCCGTGACTGTATCAGTCACGACGATCGGCACGGCTCCAGTACCGATACCGGATGGGACTACCAAATTCCACTGTGCTTCGCCCACAGTTCCATAAGCCCATCCGCCGAAGGCCGCCGGAGCCGCCGGGGAACCGCCAATGCTGTATGTGTATGTCGTCGTGAAGTTGGAAGGGGGAACTATCGCGCCCTGTCCGGTTGGGAACGTATAACTCAACACTCCCACACCTGTGCCGAAAACTTCTAGGATGCTGGCTGCGGGCGCGGGATTCTGCGCGGAGTTGACACCGTTATATGCACCGTCAGCTCCAATATTGACAGCGCATACGCCCCCGCACGATACATACAGGGCCGGCTGCACAGGAAGCACCGGAACGGTAACCGGCGCGCTGGAGCTACCCAAATAACTCACTATGACCTGGGTCGATGTCTTTCCGGCCACCTCGAACGGGACCTGCAAATTGAGCTGGCAGCCCCACGAAAGGAACAGGGGCGCGGGTACACCGTCGAAGGTCACCGTAACTCCGGCCAGAGTAGTCGGAAGGTTTCCGTAAGCATCAAAAGGGCCGTTCTGAATATACGAACCTGCGTTACAGCCACCCGGGCCAAGATTTGGCGCGCCTGGAATGTCGTAGACCGTATAGATGCCGCCGGGGGATACCGCACCGCTTCCGTTGCCGTTCCCCAAGCCGCTGGCTGAACTGACGACGCTCTGCGGTGTGGTGGTCGGAGTGGGAGGTGTCACCGTGAATACGCCCGAAAGAGATTGCGTGCCGGCGGGTGTGCTGATAACAATGCTCGCCAGTGTGTCGCTCGTGCGGGCGGGTATGTCGAGCGTCGCCCGGATCAGCGGCCCCTGTGGGAAGATGGCGACCTTATCGACACGCACCGTGCCGGGATGCACCGAGATTCCCTGCCCGTAGACACGGAAATTGGCGTCGGTCAGAGTCGCATCCAGCCCGGTGCCGATGAAAACGAAGTCAATTGACGAGCCGGAAGCGACCTGAGTCGGTCCGGTGCCCTTCAGATTCAGGACGTCCCCGGATTTTCCCGCTCCACCGAATCCGTAAAGCTGCAGATTCACGGGCGACGAGCCGGTCGTGACGGTAATGTCGACAGTGGAGGTGCCATTGGCAGCCACGTTTACCTGAGTCGGACTGGCGAACCCTCCAAACATAGTTGACTGAAAGGTCGAAACCAGAGCAGCCTGGGCGCTTGTGAGATAGAAATTTCCAGGTCCTATGCTGAGACTCGAATTGTAGGGCTCGGCGTAAACGATGTAGGTTGCCGGAGGCACCTGGATCGAAAATGTTCCGTCGGAATTTGTCAGCGTACCGACGGTGTTTCCGCCGTTGGTGTCGATCATGGTAACCAGACCGAAGGCGATCGGACCCGCAGCTGCCGTAATGGCGCCGCTGATCGTGCCGAATGACGCCGGTGCGGAGGTCGCCGGATACACGGAATTGACGAAGGCAAGATCGTCCGAGCTGGGGTTGCGCGGAATATTGCCGGTGACATAGGGATACATAGTTCCCCCGAGAAGACCGGTGTGGTTTGCACCGAGCGAATGTCCCAGTTCATGCGTCAGGACCGCCTGCAGATCGCTCGTCCCTTCAGTTCCGGTTGTGGAGAACTCATCCCCCGGGTTCAGAATGATGTCGGAGTCGGTAATACCGCCGGCCGGATAGGTGCATGGGGCGGCGTTGCAGGCAATCAGTTGGCCGTTCAATACGTTCGCCGCAACCGGGGCAAAGTTATTAACGGTAATAGCCAATGCACTTCCCACCGCGCTGACATCGGATGGCGTGGATCCTATCGCGATAGTTGCCTGCAAGTCGCTCGCAATGCCGGCGCTGGTGGACTGCAAAGGAAGAAAGGAGATATTCGCCGTGGTTACCGCATTCCAGGTGGCCAGTGCCGCGTGGACAGCTGCCTGCGGATTGCTGTCACGCGAAATAACCGTAACATCGCTGCCGGAAGCGGAGCTTCGGGCATTCGGCACGATCTGATTATTCAAAAAGAACTGAATGCCGGTGTTGTCGGAGCGAATCAGCGGAACGGGCGTCGTTCCGCCGGTATTCAGCCGAATGTACCCAAAGCCGGCCGGAGCGACCAGCAACGCAAGGAATAAGAAGCGGCGCAGATTCTGCATTATTTTGAGTTCCTTTGCTGTTGAAGCCGAACTGCGATGCGACCATGAAGGTCCGCCACTGTCATTCCGTCAAGCGTGCGAAGAGGCGTCACAGCCGCGGCAGAGCCTTTCGGTACGCTGACAACATCCAGGCTTTTCAATGCAGTCTCAGCGTGAAGACGACCGGACTTGTCAACCGTATACTTTCCCTGACTCCAACCGGTGGTGCGCAGATATCCATTCGGCATACGCTGAAGGAAGAGAAGCACCTGATCGCCTGGCTGGTAAACGTTCGCGCCGGCAACGCTCATGCCCTGCAGGCCGACGACGCCACCCGGTTCGCTGAGAACGACGCTCGACCCCGGAGCGCCTTTATGGGTGCCGGCGACGCTCAGCTGATAATGCGTCCAGATGAATTTGTGCTCGTTGTCCCAATCGGCCCAGGAACGAGTGACCTGACCGGACACGATCAGCTCCGAATGGTCGGTGAGCTCTTCAAAGGTCAGGCTGGGTACGCTGGTGGCGCCCGCACTCGAAGCAACGAGCAGGGCAAGTGAAAAAGCGTACGCGCATCGGCGAATGCGGCGCAAAGTCATGTACGGATTATAACCACGTGTGCGGACTTGCAGCACTATATCGAAGGTTATATGCTGAACTCACGCTAAAACGGCTGAGGAAAAGCTCATTGGCGTGAAATGAGAGGCTATGGCCGCTATCAAATTTACTCTGAACGGGGCTCCACAGACCGTCGACGTCGTTCCGCAAATGCCGTTGCTGTGGGTCCTGCGGGACACCTTGGGCATGACCGGCACGAAATTCGGATGCGGCATGGCGCTGTGCGGCGCCTGCACGGTCCATCTGAATGGCGAAGCAATTCGATCCTGCAGTACACCGATCGCCAATGTCGCGGGGAAACGCGTCATCACTATTGAAGGGTTGTCGGCGGACGGAAACCATCCCGTGCAGCGCGCGTGGCTGGAAGGCGATGTGCCGCAGTGCGGTTATTGCCAGTCCGGGCAGATCATGAATGCCGCGGCGCTTCTCGCGAAAAACAAACGGCCCACGGACGCCGACATCGATGAGGTGATGCGCGGAAACATCTGCCGATGCGGTACCTATCAGGACATTCGCCACGCCATTCATCGCGCGGCTGAGATCCAGGGAGGCGCGCGATGAGCACGGCGGCAGCAGTCAATCGACGCGGCTTTCTGAAGACGAGCGCCGCAGCGGCGGGTGGGCTCGTCGTCGGCTTTTATCTGCCCGAAAATTCGAAGTTGGCGGCGGAATCGACCGACCCGAAACTGAACGCCTTCGTACGCGTGGGGACGGACGACAGCGTCACACTCACCATTCATCGGGCTGAGTTGGGGCAGGGGTCGATGACCGCGCTTTCCATGCTTCTCGCCGAGGAACTGGAATGCGACTGGAGTAAGATTCGGACCGAGTTCGCGAAAGTGGATCCGGCGAATTATGGTGTCTTCGGATCGCCCGTTCTGCAGGGAGTGTTCGGCAGCCTGAGTATTCGGGGATCGTGGGATCAGCTCCGAACGGCAGGCGCTACGGCGCGCGAAATGCTGATCGCCGCAGCCGCGCAGAAATGGGCGGTCGATAAATCCCAGTGCCGGGCCGAGAAGAACTCGGTGATCAACACCGGAAACAATGCGCGCCTGAGCTACGGAAGCCTTGCTGAGGCTGCTTCCCAAATGCCCCGCCCTGTCGGCAAGATCGCGCTGAAGAGCTACCAGTCCTTCAATGTGATCGGGAAATCCCCGAAGCGTCTCGACACCCGTCTCAAGGTCACCGGCAAGGCCGACTATGGCATCGATGTCCGGGTACCCGGCATGCAGTATGCGGTGCTGGAACGCTGCCCCGTTTTCGGCGGCAAGGTCGCAAGCTTCGACGCGAGCAAGACGAAGACGGTCCCGGGCGTTAAACAGGTGGTTCAGATTTCGAACGGCGTAGCGGTGATTGCGGATAATACCTGGTCGGCGATGGAAGGTCGCCGGGCGCTGAAAGTTCAATGGAACGAAGGCGCGCTTGCCAATACATCCAGCGCGACGATCCGCAGCACGTTCTCCGATCTGCTCACCAAGCCAGGCGCGGTGGCATTGAACACCGGCAACACCGAGGCGGCCCTGCCCGGCGCGGCAAAGAAGATCGATGCGCTTTATGAAGCGCCGTATCTGTCGCATGCTCCGATGGAACCGCATAGCTGCGTAGTTGCGGTGCGGCCGGATAGTTGCGAGATTTGGGCCGGAACGCAGATCCCCAGCGCGGCGCGCGATTCCGCCGAGATGATCACCGGCCTTCCCAAGGAGAAGATCGACGTTCATACGTATTTCCTGGGCGGCAGTTTCGGACGGCCCGGGCAGCATGTGGATGAAGCGATCGAGATCGCTAAGGCGGCCGGAATTCCGATCAAACTCACATGGTCGCGCGAAGACGACATGCAGCATGACATCTACCGGCCTGCGTCCCTGACGAAGTTCAGCGCGGGTCTGGACGCCGACGGATGGCCTGTTGCCTGGACAGCGCGTGTGGCTTCGCCTTCGTTCTCAGGACTGGACAAGGCGGGCGTGGACCGCAACGGCGTCGATGGAATCTCCAGCGTTCTATACGGCATCCCAAACATCCATGTCGAGTATCATCCGCCGGAGGTGGGCATTCCAGTCGGCTACTGGCGCTCGGTAGGCCCCTCGCAAAACACTTTCTTCACGGAGAGCTTCGTCGACGAGATGGCCGCGGCGGGCGGGAAAGACCCGGTTGAGTTTCGACGACGCCTGCTGGCGAAGTCGCCGCGAATGCTCGGCGTTCTCAACCTCGCCGCTGAGAAAGCAGGTTGGGGCAAGCCATTACCAGCGGGGCATTTTCACGGCGTCGCCGTTGTGAACAGTCTGGGCGGCTTCAATGCGCAGATTGCAGAGGTGTCGGTCGACGGCAAAGGGAAATATCGCGTGCATCGCGTTGTCTGCGCCGAGGATTGCGGACAGGTGGTCAATCCCGCAGGCGTAGTGCAGCAGATCCAGGGCGGTATCGTGTTCGGTCTTTCGGCGCTCAAGGACGGCATCACGATCGATAAGGGACGCGTGCAACAGACCAACTTCAATACGTATGAAGTGCTGCGCATCGACGAGATGCCGGTGATCGAGGTCTATCTGATGCCCAGCCATGAAACGCCGGGCGGCATCGGCGAGGCCAGCACGCCTCCCATAGGACCCGCTGTGGCGAACGCGATCTTCGCCGCCACCGGGAAACGCATTCGCACTCTTCCGATTCGAGCGGAGCAACTGATATGAAAACGCTGCTGACTACTATTGCGATTTTGGCTGTGGCGGCTTCGGCTTCCGCTCAGCAACCGGCCCGGGGCGGCGGAAGAGGACGCGGCGGACCCCAGCCGCAGGCAATCCAGATGGTCAAGCCCGGGCTCTATATGGTGACAGGAGCGGGCGGCAACTCCACGTTCCGCGTTACCAGCGAGGGAATCATCCTGGTCGACGGGAAACTTCCAGGCGAAGAGAACTACAACGCGCTGATGGCGCTGATCAAGGGCGTCTCGGACAAGCCGATCAAGTACCTCATCGTCACCCATCATCACGCCGATCATACCGGCAATAACCAGCGATTTCTGGATGCCGGAGTGCAGGTGGTGGCGCACGAGAATCTCAATAAGAATCTGGTGACGTATGCGCAGGATCCGAAGCCCGCATCGGCCAGCCTGACTTACCCGGGCGCGGAATATACGCTCAAGCTCGGCGGCACCACGGTGGAGCTGCATCACTTCGGGCGCGCGCATACCAGCGGCGATACCGTCGTTTACTTCCCCGATCTGAAGACGGTCTGCCTGAGCGACACCGTTACGACCGGCAGGACCGATCCTTTGATCGACTACGCCGGCGGCGGCAGCGCGACCGACTGGACAAATGTCCTGGCCGGGGTTCTGAAGCTGGATTTCGACGCGGCCGTTCCCGGAAACGGCGACGTCCTTACCAAAGCCGATGTAGCGGCATATAAAGCGAAGTTCGACGCGATGATCGCGCACGCGCGGGAGCTCGTCGACAGGAAGGTTCCGCAGGATCAATTGCTCGCGCAGCTCAAAACCGATATCGGCTGGGCGCCGCGTATCCCAAAGGTGGATGCGTTCGTCGCGGAGTTGTCAGCGGGGAAGTAGCGCTCACCTGATCCCACTGGCGGAGTAAACGACCCCGCGCGGGATGCCACCCCGCCCCACGATAGACTGTCTTTCTTAATGGCAATCGCGACCATCAATCCCGCCACGGGGCAGCTCATCAAGTCGTTCGAAGCGCTTTCCGACTCGCAGATTGAAGCGAAGCTGAAGCTTGCCGCCGCCACGTTCCCCAAATTCCGCAAGCTCACCTTCGCAGAGCGCGCGGCCATGATGAACAAGGCCGCCGAAATTCTCGAGAGCGACAAGGAAGATCTGGGGCGTTTGATGACGCTCGAAATGGGCAAGACGTTTCGTTCGGCTGTCGACGAAGCGGTGAAGTGCGCGTGGGCCTGTCGATACTACGCCGAAAACGCCGAACGCTTTCTCGCCGATGAGGACGTCGCGACCAACGCGAAGCGAAGCTACATCAAATACCAACCACTGGGCGTCGTTCTTGCGATCATGCCGTGGAACTTCCCTTTCTGGCAGGTCTTCCGTTTCATCGCGCCGGGATTGATGGCGGGTAATGTTGGGCTGCTGAAACACGCTTCGAATGTTCCGCAGTGCGCCCTGAAAATCGAAGAGATCCTGCAGCGGGCAGGCTTTCCGGAAGGGGCATTCCAGACTCTCCTGATCGGAGCGAAACAGGTGGACGCGATCCTGAGCGATTCCCGCGTCGCCGCCGCCACGCTGACCGGGAGCGAAGGCGCGGGCGTCGAAGTCGGCGTCTCTGCGGCGAAGAGAATCAAGAAAGTCGTGCTCGAGTTAGGCGGCAGCGATCCGTTTATCGTGATGCCCAGTGCCGACCTCGATCTGGCCGTCGACACGGCCGTGAAGGCGCGCGCGGTCAACAACGGTCAGTCCTGTATCGCGGCCAAGCGTTTCATTGTTGCGGAGGAAATCGCCGACCGGTTCGAGAACGCGTTTGTCGCGAAGATGAAGGCTCTGAAGATGGGCGATCCGATGGATACTTCGACCGAGCTTGGTCCCTTGTCCACGGCGGCGGCCGTGACCTCATTGCAGACTGATGTGGATGCGACAGTCCACGCGGGAGCGCGCGTACTCACGGGCGGAAAGCCGGCCGATGGTCCCGGATGCTTCTATCCGCCGACGGTTCTGACAGACATCCCCAAGAACTCGCCGGGATACCGGGAGGAGTTCTTCGGTCCGGTGGCGTGCGTGTTCCGTGTGAAGGATATCGATGCCGCGATTGCGCTGGCTAACGACAGCCGCTTTGGCCTTGGCGCCAGTGCATGGACCAACGATGCGACCGAGCGCGATCGTTTCGCCAATGAGATCGAAGCGGGCATGGTCTTCATCAACAAGATGGTGGTGTCCGATCCGCGCATGCCGTTCGGCGGCGTAAAATGGTCCGGTCATGGCCGTGAACTCGGCGGCATCCACGGGATCCGCGAGTTTACGAATATCAAGACAATTTGGGTCGAGTAAGGATACTAATGGCAAATCTCGGATTTATCGGCCTCGGCGTGATGGGCGGGCAGATGGTGGACCGGCTGATGAATCACGGCCACACCGTCACCGGCTACAACCGCACGAAGAAGAAGGCACAGTGGCTGATCGACAAAGGCATGAAGTTTGCCGATACGCCGCGCGGCGTCTGCGAGACGGCGGATATGATCTTCGTGATGGTCACCAATTCTCAGGCTTTGGAACATGTGGCGAACGGACCCGACGGTATCCTCGCGGGACTCAGCGCCGGCAAGGTGCTGATCGATATGAGCACCGTCAGCCCCGGAGTAAGTAAAGCGCTGGCCGAAAAAGTTCGCGCAAAATCCGCCGACATGGTGGATGCGCCGGTTTCGGGCAGCGTGATCACGCTTCAGCAGGGCAAACTCTCCGTGATGGTCGGCGGGACCAAAGAGACCTTTGAGCGGATCAAGCCGCTGCTGCTCGATGTCGGACCGAAGGTAACGCACGTCGGCGAGAACGGACTGGCGCTGGTAATGAAAATCGCCACGAATCTCAGCCTTGCGGTGCAGATGCTGGCCTTTTCCGAGGGCGTTCTGCTGGCGGAGAAGAGCGGCATTCCACGCGATGTCGCAGTCGATGTACTGACGCACAGTGCCGTGGCCTCGCCGATGGTGCAGTATCGCGGGCCCATGGTGCTGCAGATGCCGGACGAAGCGTGGTTCAACGTCAACATGATGCAGAAGGACATGCTGCTCGCGCTGGAGTTGGGACGTCAGGTGGATGTGCCGCTGCCGACTACGGCCGCCGCGAACGAGATGCTGACGGCGGCGCGCGGCATGGGCCTTCAGGAGCAGGACTTCGCGATTGTGTTCCAGGTACTGGCGCGCATGTCGGGCCTCGAAAAATAGATTGAGGAGGTGATTGAAATGGCAATCAAAACTTATGGATCGATGGCGGTCGATTGGGAGCAGCGGATCAACTTCGACCGTCTGCGGACGCAACGGCTCGACAAAGCAAAAGCCGAACTCAGGAAGTCGGAAATGGGCGCGCTGCTTGTTTTCGACATGAACAATGTCCGCTACCTGACCGCCACCACTATCGGCACCTGGGCGCAGGACAAGATCAGCCGCTTCGCGCTCCTGCCGCAGAATGACGAGCCGATCATGTGGGACTTCGGTTCCGCGGCCAAACACCATCAGCTGAACTGCCCCTGGATGGGAGAGCGCTCGCGCGCCGGCATATCGATGCTGCGCGGCGCGATGTCTCCGGAAATGGGCCGTGCCGAGGATGTCGCGCGCAAGATCAAAATCGAACTGGAAATGCGCGGACTGCACAAGCAACCGCTTGGCATCGACGTAGTAGAACCTCCTGTTCTTTTCGCCCTCCAGAAGGAAGGCATCATGGTGGTCGACGGCCAGCAGCTCATGTCCGCCGCGCGTGTGATCAAGACGGAAGATGAGGTCTCGCTGCTCAACCACTCCGCCATGATGGTCGACGCGGCCTATGACGAACTCTACCGGGCGATGAAGCCTGGCATGAGCGAAAATCAGGCGGTCGGACTGGCGAGCAAGGTTCTGTACGATCTGGGCTCCGAGTATGTCGAGGCTATCAACGCCATCTCGGGCGAGCGGTGCAATCCGCACCCGCACGTGTTCTCCGATCGTGTGCTTCGCCCCGGCGATCCCGTCTACTACGACATCCTGCATTCCTACATGGGGTACCGAACCTGCTACTACCGGTGCTTCGCGATTGGTTTCGGCTCGCACGCACTGGTGGACGCCTACAAGCGATGCCGCGATTATCTGGATGCGGCTATTTCACTTGTGCGGCCGGGACGCCAGACTGGTGAAATCGCGGCAGTCTGGCCCAGAGCGCAGGAATTCGGCTTCCCCAACGAGGAGGCTGCATTCGGTCTGCAATATGGCCATGGCATTGGTCTGGCCATCTGGGAGAAACCGGTGATCAGCCGACTGGTCTCGCTGGAGCATTCCTACGAAATCAAACCCGGCATGGTGTTCGCGCTCGAAACCTTCTGGCCCTCGGAAGACGGCTGGAGCGCCGCGCGGATCGAAGAGGAAATCGTGGTCACGGAAACCGGCCACGAGATCATCACGCGTTTCCCGGCCGAGAAGCTGCTGGTGGCCGGTGCGCACTACTATACCGTCGGAGGGCCGCTGCCCACCACGCGGGAACAGGATCCTGCCCCGAACGCCGACGTCGTGAAAATGCTGGAGAACAGCGCACGCCAGGAGACTCTCGTCGCGGGAGACTAAGGCTAATCGGGCAACTGCATCTTGCGCAGGATCGCGCGATAACGTCCGTCGGACCTGAGGCTTTCAAATATAGGATTGGACTTCAGACCGAGTAAGTTCGGATCGCGATCGTGAACCGCACGGTCGAGATTTTCAAACGCCTGGTCTTTATCGCCCAACGCTGTGTACACATAAGCAACGCTCACGGGCGATATATAGTCAGCGGCCGCTTTGCGGCTGATCTTGTCGAGCAGCGCCACAGCTTCCCCGCGCCGACCCGCCATCGCGAGAGTCATCGCCTCCAGCGAATCCACAAATTTGCTGTTCGCGTCGGCTTCACGCGCGCGCGCATAGCACTCCAGCGCCTCATCGAAATTTCCGGCAAGCGAATAAACGTTGCCCATCATGGCATGCGCCAGATAATATGCCGGGTTCATTTCGAGAACCTTGCGGAACTGCGCAATCGAGTGCTCGTACTTACTCTGCAGATAAAAGAGAAAAGCCAGATGAACGCGGAAAATAATCGACAGCGGATCGAGCGATAACGCGTGCTGCGTTTCGCTCAACGCTTCCTCAATCCGGTCCACCGGCCGCAGATAGTAGAACGCATACCCGTCCCGGCATACGGGCGACGCCCCGTTCAGTTCGATGGATCGAAGTAACTCGCGCTCCGCACCCGTCCAGTCCCAGTCATAGAGGGACATGATTACGCCGAGCGTCGCATGCGCCTCGGCAACCGCTTCATCCAGTTCGATCGCGCGCCGAACAGCAGCTTTGGCCCTGGGCATTGCGTCCTTGGGCGCCACGAATCCCAGGAAGCCTTCCAGATACCAGCTATAAGCCAGCCCGTCGTGGGCGAGCGCATAGTTCGGATCGCGCCGGATCGCCTCCTCGAACAGCCGTTTGCTGGCATCCAACCCTTCGCGGGTCATCTTGTAGAGCTCGAAGCGCCCTTTCAGATAAAGATCGTAGGCGTCGAGATCCGCCGTGTAACGCTTGATCAGCGGCTTGACCGGATGAGCCGGATCCACGCCGGAGCCCGATTGGCTTCCGAGCCTTACCTTAAGCTTCGCGACGATTGCCTGCGAAATCTCGTCCTGGATTTCAAAAACATCGGTCATCTCACGGTCGTACCGTTCGGACCATAGATTATTGCCGTCAGCCACATCGATCAACTGGACGCTGACCCGAACGCGGTTGGCCGCTTTGCGGACGCTACCCTCAAGAACACTGGAAACGTGGAGTGTCTCACCGATTTCCTGAATGTTCTGCTTCGCGCCCCGAAACACGAATGCCGACGTTCGCGCGGTCACCCGCAGATTCTCGATCGTCGTCAGGGCATTGATGACCTCTTCCGCAAGGCCGTCGCCGAAGTATTCGTTCTCTTTGTCGGAGCTGAGATTTAAGAAAGGCAACACGGCAATAGACGGCATCACACGCGCCGCAGCCGCCTTCCACATACCCGAGGAGAGCTGCATGACTCCGGAGCGGCTTGCGAAGTAAATCTGCTCGAGCGCGCTCTTCACATCTCCCATCGACTGGAATCGCTGGTCCGGATCCTTGCGAAGGCACCGCATCACGATCGCCTGCAATTCCGGCGGCGCGTCGTTCGACGCCGCGAAGTCCTTCGGGTTATCCCGCAATACCGCGGTCAGAGTCGCCAATCCGGAGTTACCGTGGAATGCCCGCTCGCCGGTGAGCATCTCGTAGAGAACCGCGCCAAAAGAGAAGATGTCCGACCGCGCATCCACTCGCTGCCCCTGCGCCTGCTCGGGGGACATATAGGCAACCGTGCCGATGATCGCACCTTCGGCGGTCTTCGGGCGGCCGTTGAGATGGATCGACTGCGTGGTTTCGGATTCGCCAAAGGCGCCGACGGCCGGACTCTCTTCCTCGCCGGCAAGCTTGGCCAATCCGAAGTCCAGAACCTTCGCCAATCCCTCCGGCGTCACCATGACGTTGGCCGGCTTCAGATCGCGATGAATGATTCCGATGTTGTGCGCGGCGGCGAAAGCATCGGCAATCTGCATGGCGAATTTAAGGCAATCGACGCCTGGAATTTTCCCGGCTTCGATCAGGTCCGCGAGGGTCATTCCGCGCACGAACTCCATCACGATGCATTCACCCTCGGCGATGGTCACGATGTCGTGGATGGTGATGATATTCGGGTGGTTCAGCGACGAAGCGGCCCGTGCTTCCTGGATGAACCGCGCGCGATGATCGGCCGACTCACCCGATCCGGCGATCAACACCTTGACCCCAACGAAGCGGCCCAGTTGCAGGTCCCGCGCCTTAAAGACGAGACCCATCCCGCCCTCGCCGAGCTTCTCGAGAATTTCGTAGTGCGAGATGGTGGTTCCAACCATGTTGGGAAACGAGTTCGTCGAATGAGGAGCATCGTCTCCGCCCCATCACGGGAGGAGAAAATGCGCCATTCCATACAATACCGCCACGCGGGGCGCTCCGGGTTCCACACGTTCCCGACAAGGCAAAAAGCCAAGGCGCTCGCAAAGCCGCAAAGGCGCAAAGTTTTTAAAGACACTTCGAGTGTGGGTTGTGGACATGCGGGATTGGTTCGAGGTCAGGCGGCTTGCTTTTCGAGGGTCGGTTCCTCCTTTTGCGGTGGATCGGCGGTGGCTGGATCGCCGTTTTCGGGTTCGGGCAGCGGTTTTTTCCAGCCTTTGGGGGGCGGGAGGTAGCTCAGGAGCCGGTAGGCGTCGGGGTCTTTTGAGTTTTGAAGAAACGAAGCTGGATCGAACCTATCTGCTTCTATTTCTTCATCGGACTTGTCTTCATCGATGCGTTCCTGACGTTTTCGCATTGCCTGGAGACGC
>DATAXN010000003.1:0-21464 GCA_036273015.1 Bryobacteraceae bacterium
AGTGTGCCTGAACGCCGAAAAACAGGGCGTTTAGGCCACGTATTCCCACACACGGACACTTTCCGAACCTCTCTGTTAAGCCCCAAGACATCGCTGAGGCAGAAAGGAGGTCTCGCCAAACCTACTTTTTCATCACCCTGCTAGGTCGTAATAGGTGGTGAATTGATTGATATTCATCCGATGCAACTCTTCCCTAATGGCCTTCTTGCTGGAGGCATCAACCTGTATGGTGGTCATCGTCGGATTGCTCGCAGGCGCCGCTTTGTGCATGTGGAGTGTGAAGCAGGAGCTTTGCTGGCTTATTCTCCCGGGCGCATCGTCCGGCCTGACTGGGGTGGTCCCCTAGGCTGAGACAAACAGTTAAGACACTGTTGACCGTTCGCTGAAAATTCATTGTCGCCGATCCCGGAACGGTTTTAGGATGGGCGTGTCGGTGAAGCGGAGACGGGCTCTGCTGGCGAGCAACCCGTTGAGGAATAGCCGACCGGAACTCGTCGCGACGATGAGTAGGGCGTGGAACTTCCGGTGCGTCCTTAACAGTCTGGGCCGACCCCGGCCGGAAAGCGGTACTTCGGTCCAGGCTTTTGCCGCAGGAAAACATCGGCCGGCAGATTCCGTGATGCCTGAAAAAACG
Source organism: Bryobacteraceae bacterium (assembly GCA_036273015.1). Lineage (GTDB taxonomy): Bacteria > Acidobacteriota > Terriglobia > Bryobacterales > Bryobacteraceae > BOG-234. The sequence goes on from DATAXN010000003.1 coordinate 635, forward strand.
CACGGTTGTCTTCATTCCAGTGCTCCCGCAGCCACCCGAAGCCGGTCTTCGAACTCCGCTGGCGGCAGGTAGCCGAGAGCGGAATGAAGGCGCTTTTGGTTGTAGATCTTCTCCAGAAACCTGCCGATTTCGCTCCGCGCTTCGGCCAGATCCCGGTATTCGTTGCGGTGCACCTCCTCGTATTTCAAGGTTTTCATGAATGATTCGCACGCCGCGTTATCCCACGGATTGCCTTTGCGCGACATACTGATCTGAACACCATTTTCTTTGAGTAGTCCGGTGTAGTCGCCGCTGGCATATTGCGAGCCGCGGTCGGAGTGATGCACCAAACCCGGTTCGACCACCCGCCGGGACATGGCCATGCGCAGAGCGGTCAATGTCAGTTCATCTTCCAGCGTCCGGTCCAGCGCCCAGCCGATCACGCGGCGCGAATAAGCATCCAGAACCACAGCCAGAAACACGAACTCTTCGCGAAGCCGGATGTAGGTAATATCGGCGCGCCAGAGCTGATCGACATCGCTCAGCACCATCCGCCGCGCCAGGTTCGGATAGACTTTCCGCCCGTGGTTGGAATCGGTGGTGACGATGAACTTCCTCTTCCGCACGCACAGCAGATTATCCTCGCGCATGAGCCGATAGACCCGCTTCCAGTTCACTGTCCAGCCCCGTCGGCGCAACTCCTGCGTGATGCGCCGCCGTCCGTAACTCGGCCATTCCAGCGCAATCCGCTGGATCGCGTCGCGCAGATCCATATCCGAATCAGCGCCCGCTTCCACTTCTTCGTCGAAGCGATAGTAGCTGGCCCGGCTGACCCGGGCCAGTTCCGCCATCCGCTCAACTGTCAGTTCGCGGCCCGCAGTCACTTCTTCTTTGACCTTCCCGAAGACCGCGGATTTCCATTCAACACCTGCAGCATCCGCGCTTCCTCGATGCGCTGCAAGCACCCCTTCAAAAAATCGATTTCCAGCGCCTGCTGGCCGACTTTTCGTTCCAGTTCCGCCACCCGGCCCTCGCTCCAGCGCTGTTTTCCATTACCTGGAAACGCGTTCCCCGGACCCTGACGGAACGCCCGGCGCCACCGATGCAGCACGTTCGGGTTCACTTCCAACCCGCGTGCAACCTCGGTGATCGATACCCCTTGTTCCAGCCGCCGGACGGCGGCCAGTTTAAACTCCTGCGTGAACTGCCTGCGTGACAATCCCATGACTCAATTCTCCATTCGATGAAAAATGAGTCTTAACTGTTTGTCTCAAAAATGGGGACCACTCCAAACTGGCAGAATATAAGGATTGCGTTGCTCATCAGGTTCATCCCAGAAGGATAAGCCGACGGCTGCTTCAACATACTTATTTCGCATAGTCATCACCGTCTGGTATAACTTCACGCCCTTGCTCACTTCGGCCTTGTCTGGGATGATTTTTCCCGCGTCCATGGCGTAGACGAAGCCGTCTTCCTTGGGATCACCGCTACATGCGAAGAAGAGTGCCGCCAGCGGATTCGTGGACCAGTCAAGGAGCCGTGTCGGCAGGCCGTAGTGTTGAGCTGCGAAATAGATCTGCGCGGTGCTGTAGCCTTCGAGAAAAGCGGCGCCAGCAGTGCGGAACTGCGAAACCATGTAACGCTCCAAATACAACCGCTTCTTCTCCAGATCCGATCCGCCGGGTTCCAGATTCGTTGCTCGCGCACTGAAATTTTCTCGATACACACCAGGAGCCTGATGTGGGTATTGCTTGCTGACGCCCCGGTACCAGAGGTCGCTCAACATGCCTCGGTTTTTCCGGGCCGTCTTCTCGTGCCAGTCGCCTGAGGCGCCTATGAAATCGCCGAGGCTCCTCACGGGCGTGGTAGTTGGCAGTGGGGTTGTTATATACGCGATCTCTTTAACGCTCACGCATCACGTCCTTCGGTTTCTTATCGTCCCGGAGCGATATGAACTTGGAATGACGCAGGTGGCCCTCCGGCGTAAACTCGACAAACTCAAACTGCCCCACCAGCACCGGTTTCAGCCAACGGCACTCCGTCATCTTCGCCGCCGTCAGTCCAGCCCCCCATCGCCCGGCCTTCTTTTCCGGTAGATTTGAGAACGGGCATTCCTTAATTTCCAGCGGCTTCAGTTTCTTGAACAATTCCACCCGCGATGCTGGCGTAAATCCATTCCTCGTCCGGGCGGCATATATAAGGTTGGGGCCGTCGTAATAGCCGATCACGAGCGCATCGAAGTTTTTCGGCGAGGGGGTATACCCGGCGATCACAAGTTCCTGGCCCTTGTTCACGCGCATCTTCTGCCATGCGCCCGTGCGCAGACCGTGCTCATATTTACTTTCCAGGCGCTTCGCCACCAGACCTTCGAGACCCTGAGCCTTGACGCAACTGATGAGGTCCATGAGGCTGCCTTTCAGAATGGGCGAATACCGAATCGGATCCGCCAGCTTGGGTAGCACGCACTTTTCTATCAACTTCCGTCGCTTCGTCAGGCATTCGCTCATCACGTCACGGCCTTCGAGGATGAGCAGATCGAAGATGAAGAAATGCAGTGGTGCTCCCGCGGAGCCGAAGTTCTGCAGTGTATTGAAGGAAGGCCTGCCCTCTTCATCGAGCGCCACAACTTCCCCGTCGATGACGGTATCGTCAGGCATCTTGGCGAGCGCTTTCACGATGCCGGGGTAGCGGGCGTTGAAATCGTTATCGTTGCGGGAGCGGAGGTGGATCTTGCCGCCGGATTTGATGGCAAGCGCGCGGTAGCCGTCAAGCTTAAGCTCCACTTGCCAGTCCGGCCCTTCCGGCAGTTTCTCTGTCCGAAGCAGGAGCATGGGCTCGATAAAGCGGGCTGTGGTCTTTTTCTCCGCCATAGAAGTCCCGCCGCGCGACGCTAAATGCCGAGCTTATGGAAGAAGACCTTGTTGCGCATCTGGGCGTCTTTCAAAACCTTCTCCCAGGACAGCACCTCGATGTACAGGTTGATATTCCCCTTCCATGAGAACCATCCCTGCTTATCGGGCATTGGCTTGAAATCCTTTTCACGGTCGAGCCAGCGTTCGACTTTCGCCGTCAGGTCGCAGACTACAAATCCGTAAAACGGCGTGTTGGGCGCCACCAATATTTTCATGCCTTCGGGCGTTTTGAACTTGCCGTCCACGATGTTGTTGACGTAGCGAACGATTTGCTCAACCGGATCTTCGTCCGAGGATTTGTTGACGAAGTCATCACGCTGAGGCTTCTTGAACTCGAAGATTGTTACCGGGTTACTTGACTCATTGTCGCCGCGAAAGACTACCCGCCGGTCATAGGCTATGAGGTCCGGTCGCTCTGTCTTTCCGCCATCCAACGGAACGTCGGATGACAGGTAGTTGGTGAAGTTCAGGCGCTCGTCAATTATCCACAGGTTGTGTTCGTGGAATGCCATTTTGAAGATATCACCCTTCCGCGGAAAGATGATGTCGTGGACGAAGCCCTCCGAGGAATACTTGTGGTTCTCGTCCCATTGAAGGCTCTTGCCGAACAGGTCGAGGATATTTCGGCGCATCGCGACGTAATGGATCAGGTCGTTTCGGCTGGTGCCGGAGATTTTCTCGATAATGTCCTTAACGCTTTACTCCAATCCTTCGAGGTCTCCGCTCGACAGGATTTTGGACACGTCGCGCTTAATCTGGACTTCCTGCGTGAACTTTTCCTTCTGCAGGCGCGACTCGATCTCCTCGTTTGAAGGGTTGAGGGGCATCCCGCTCAGGTCTATCTTTTCGAGGAGGACTCTGTGCCATGGCGCTTCTTCCTCCACATAGGTGTGGACGCGCTCGCGCTTTTTCTCCTGCCGCCCGACGACATCCGTCCCGACCGCCTCCTTGGCGATTGCTGCGGATTTCTCCTCAATCTCGGCCTGCCCAATTCCATGATGCAGGTCGCGCTCTTTCTGGAATTCAAAGCCGCCGCGTTCGAGCGAAACGTGGCGGTCGAGATAGGGACCGAACACGTAAGCCTTGATGATGTAGTTCCTCTCCGAGACCGACTCGCCCGAAACATCCTTGTCGTAGAAATCTTCACTGAACTCGGGCACATAGTCGTCGATGGGTGAGCCCGACACTTCCCGACGGTGGGCTACGAGGCTGATTTTACTTTTCTGATTCTTCGGAGAATAAAGCTTAAACACACGCACAGCGAAGGGTTCGTCTACCTCGAATGCCTTCAATATGAACTCGCCGTTCGGCACCTCAATTTCTTTGATCATGCCGGAAATTTCGTTGCTGACCCATTCATTCAGGCAGATGGATTCGCCGCCGTCGCTTTCCGCCAGCACGATCACTGGACAGACGTAATCCTTCGTGAGGAAATTCGGCAACAGCCTTTCGGCGAGATTGCGCGCGATCGTCTCAAGCTTCTTGTCAGTGAACTTCTTTTCTTTTACATCCTTCAAGTGAACAATAGTTCTAGTGGCTGTTTTCGCCGGGACATCTGCGACTTTCTCATTGATGATGATGTCGCTTTCCTTACCCATCGAGAAGGTACGACGTTTGAGTTTTTTCCCTTCGGCGAAGACGCTATCGAAGGAAACATTCGCGAAGTACTTCAGGCAGATGAAGCGCCCGAAACCTTTGCCGCCCTCGGAACTTTTCAGGTCGGAGTAAAGAGTATCGAAGGATTCGCGGTTGGCGTCGGTGAAGCCCAGGCCGTTATCTTCGACCTCGAAACTCCGGATCTCAGGCAGGCCGCCGTCCATCTCGATCTGGCCCTCCCGCTGGATGCGGATCGTAATGCGGCCGTCCTGCCGACCGGCGCTTTGGATGGACTGAAGCGCGTTGACCACCACCTCGACAATCGGTGAGTAAACAGTCGTGTTTGCGCGGATATTCTCGACGGTGCGCTTGATGTTTACTTTGCTCATTGGAGATCTGGAATCGCGGGCGGACGGACACCGCGACAGCTCTCCAGTATATCTGGGTGGACGGGTCCGACGTTGCCGAGGTGGCCGGAAGTACCTACCCCGCAAGTATAAACCGTATGGCGAACAAAAGGCAAAAGTCTACTGGTTGCGGGCGTATGCGGAGGGCTTGCGCAACGGGCTGAGTAGTCGGAGGTTCGAAAAGAAAGAATAGAGTGAACTATCGTTCATGGCCCCAGGGCCGATCGGATTGCAATTCCGCAGACTCCGTGGCTGTTCTCTTCACAGCAGCTTGGTAGCGACCCAACCATCCTCCCCAACCATCTTCGGGAGGAGCGATTCCATGTGCCAGAAACGCCTTAGCTCTCTCGCCGAGATGTTGTCTGTTGCGGAGTACTCGTTCGGCATCGCCGGAATCTTCAATTTCCAGGGCTGGTCGCCCGTTCTCAAACTGTTTCTGCAACCGAACGAAAGAATTCGCTCGGAGTTTTCCCCTACTCCGCGCCTCTTCCATCTCGGGCGAGTAGTAGATAAGGTGTACTTTCGAATCCGTGCCTTCCAGCAAAAGGTAGTGCCGGCCGGCGCCTTTCCCCGTTTCATCTTCGCCGTGCGCCAACACTCTACCTTCTAGGGTCCGGAGCTTTCTCATATCCAGCACGACTAATGGCAATCGTTCATCCGAGAGCAGAGCTCCGTGAGACGCGAGCATCTTCTGCCGATCTCCGCTCCGCTGCATCGCCTTCAAGACGGTTTCGAAATCGCGGCGAACCAGCCACACCCCTGGGCCAGACGGTTCCGCCAAACCCATTTGCTGAAGCACAAGCAACCGGGCATCGATGTGGTGTTCCCGCGACCGACCGCCATTTTCTCCGGAGCGCCGGACAGCGAAATGTTCCGCGTTAGACGCTGTCTCCGCCAACTCAACCGCGTTCGCCCGGTTGATTGCCCTGTCGAGCGACGTAAATCGCCGTTCGTCAATTTCGCGGCGTTCTGACTCGATCGCATCCAATTGGTTACGATGTCCCAGTTGCCTTGTGCATAGATCCTCGGCAATGGCTCGCACGCCATGACGAACGTAGTCGCGGGGCAGGTCGAGGGCGGTCTTGTCTTCCCGAATACCGCGCAAGGCGATGTGTACATGCGGATGCTCGGTATTGAAGTGCGTGACGGCTACCCACTCAAGCTTCGTCCCGAGGTCCTTCTCCATCCGAGCCATCAGATCTCTGGTCAGCCGGTCCAGATCCACGCGATCCCCAAATTCTGGCGAGACGATGAGCTTCCACAACCTTGGGTCGCCCTCAGTCTGCCAGCGCGACAGTTCTTTAGCCGGTTCCAACGGCAGATCCGTGGTGTCCACGTCCGATGTCATTAGCGGACCGAGAACCGTGCCGCCCGCACTCTCGCGTGCGATGTAACGCCCATGAGCCTTCCACTGTCCCGGCGTTTTGTTCGCCGCATACATTGTGCGGACGGCGCAGCGCTGATTGAACTGTCTTCGCGAACCTGCACCGGAACCCCCATTCATGGTGACTTTCGACCGGCGCGAAGTCCCTGCATAGCGGAGTATGGTTTTCAGGGCGGTCGACCAGGCCCGTGCTTCGCTTTTCCCACCGGAGCGGGGGCGGTTCGGTCGAAGACGAAAATCGTCCGCCTCGTCAGTTTTCTTCGCCACGCTTCAACAACTCCGCCATTGCGGCATGAGAATCGCCCGCCATCCCCGCGCCGACACTCTTCAGAAACCGGTCGTACCGAACCTTCCCACGGGCGACCGCCTGATCGTGAACATCCCTCGGCGGCTCAGCAACGCACGTCAGTAATGTCTTTACAAGCGAATCGACGAATGCAAACAGAGCCTGTTGCCCGAGTTTGACCGCGCGGATTTCGCGTGACAAACGGTCGAGACTGGCAGCGAGGCGATCCTCCGCCGCATCGACTCCGCTTTCACGTCCCGCCAGTTCTCGTTCAATTGCGCCGCGAATGAAGGCGCTCGGATTGGAGAAGCCGCCCTCTCGGGTGGCGCGCTCGACGCGTTTGTTGAGTTCAGGCTCCAGACGCACTGCGCGAATTCGGAGTTTCTGTTTGGCCATCAGCTGTCCCTAAACGGTAAGTCGGGACTTCCGGGTGCCGTGACAGGCGGTTCAACGGATGTTTAACAAACTCCGCTCGACGTTGAACACGTAAGCAATAGAAAAGCAATCGGATACCGCCTAAAACTGCCGAATCTGTTCAACAACCCTTTATGTTCCACTACCCGTCTGTTTTGGCGGTATGGTCTTCGCTGCTCGTCACGCACCCGAGAACAAGTGGTAAATAACTGAAACATTCTGAAACCGGCGCTGGCGGCCTTGGGTTCCGAAACATTCCGAAATATTCCATGGAAATCGTGAAAGTATCTGTCACGGCTCTCCTTTTTCGCGGCCTACCAGATAGAGGCCGCTTGGATCAACCTCCTAAAAACAAATTGGACCTGAACCGACTCCGCGCCCGTATGGGCGAGAAACCACGTACGAAGGTCGGCCAAATCCGACAGGCGTGGCCGGACATCAAGGCATTATTCGACGCTGGGCACAGCCTCAAAGATATCTGGATGTGGCTGAACGAAATCGGAATCGAGATCGGCTACGCGCGGCTATCGGACTATATTGGCCAGCTAAAGCGCCGGGATCAAACCGCCGCGCCCCCTGCGACGTTGCCATTGATCGCTGGCGTCCCACCCATCGACGGCCCGTCGGTGCCCCCTTCGATTGAGGGTGCGGCGCGAGAAAGCAAGACGGAGTCCCAGAGGTCACCGACTCCGAATGATCCGCTCGCCAACATCCGGGAGCGGGAAGATCGGCGTTCAGGCTTCCAATACAACTCCGAGCCCGACGTTAAAAAGTTGATCTGACTAAAAGGAGAACTATGGCGAAGGCCACAATCGCAAACGGAACGAATGGAATTGAGCCGACTGGGGCGATTCACCTCACGCTGCAAGGGAAAGGCGGCGTTGGCAAGAGCCTCGTGGCCTCAGTTCTTGCGCAATATCTGAGGGAGAAAGGGAGAGATGTCCGATGCATCGACACCGACCCAGTGAATCGGACCTTCGCGCAGTACGGCGCTCTCGGGGCGGATCGGCTGAATTTGCGCGATGAACACAACAGGATCGAGCAGCGCGCCTTCGATTCCCTGATTGAGCGCTTCCTCACCGAGGACGCCGCCACATTCGTTGTCGATAACGGTGCTTCTACGTTCCTGCCGCTCTGGCACTACATTCTGGAAAACAACGCTCTCGACTACCTCCGCCAAAACGGCCGGCGCGTCTACGTCCACACGGTGATCACCGGCGGCCAGGCGCTACTGGATACGCTGAACGGATTCCATGAACTCGCGCAGACGACCGCCGAAAGGACCATCGTCGTCTGGGTGAACGAATACTTCGGTCGAGTCGAGGCGGAGGGAAAGAAGTTTTCGGAGATGGCAGCGTATCACGAAAACGCGGAGAAAGTCTGCGGTGCGGTCATATTTTCAAAGCGAAATCAGGACACCTTTGGTCGCGACGTCGAAGAAATGATCGCCGCTAAGCTGACGTTCAACGAAGCGATCAACACAGCAAAACTCCCGATCATGGCGAAACAACGCCTCAAGATCGTGCAACGCGATCTCTTCGAGCAACTCGACCGGGTGCCATTCTGAAATGGACGCGCCACCTACCACAATCGATCTGAAGCGACTGGCCGCCGAGGTTTCCGTCCAACACGGGATTCGCGTGGACCCGGACGACCCAATGATGGCAGTCGTTACGCTAAATCGGCTGGTCTTCGAACAAGCAGTCGGTCAAGTCTTGGAGCGCATTCAGGCATCGGTCCGAGATTTCGAAACGGCGGCAGACAAGGTGCAGGTACGCGCTGGTGCCGCCCTCGCGCAAGAAGTCCGCGATTGCGGTGTTGCGATGCGGCTAGAAGTCGAAAAGGCGTTTGAGAATTTTTGCCGGGTCGGGCCGCACAGTCAGAAGATCCATAGCGGAGATCCGACCCGTACAGATCGGAAATGGCTCGTCGTTGGCCTCGCGCTCTCCCTGTCCCTGTTTGGTCTTGGCATCTGGGTGGGTGCTCGATTAGGTTAAGCTGTACCGAATTTGGAGATAATCAAACAGATGCGAATGTTTTTATTCTGGTTCGCGGTCTTTAGTCCGAAGGCAAGGCTCGCTTTCCTCGGTGCGTGCGGATTGCTCTTGTACGCGGTATGCAGGTGACGTCGATTGCACAGCCGTTTGATGCTCAAATGTCGAAGTAGCACCGAGATCCGGCTAGATCTGCTCGCACCAGGTTTCCCTTAACGAACCGAGATCGTAAGTCCCGCTTGGCTGCTGACCGACCCGAACTGCACCAGTACCGGATACTGGCCGCCCTGCGCCAACCCTGCCGGCACGATCACGTTAATCTGAAAAACCCCTGCTGCTTGTCCTGGCACCGCCCCGTAGTAACGGATATCCGTGGCCGGAACCCCGCCGATCGTCACTGTGGGCGCTAAGACCGGCTTCGGCGGTGAGCCTGTCGCGACCTGGCCGTCGACGCCGCCTGGAACCGTTTGCCCCTCACCAGTCCCGTACAGCACAACCACCGACCCCTTAGCGGCTGCATTGCCGACGCCGTTCAATGTCCCATCCTCGTTATAGATCGCGCCTTGCCCGAGACCGCTCTGGGCCTGCGAGAAAAGTCCGGGATGCGCGGGTTTTACAGCCACACTCAGCGCCGCTGACGTAATCCCCCCATATTCCACTGTTACTGCGGTCCTAGCCTCTCCGGCGACTTCGTAAGGCACGACCGCAGCGGACTGCGTACCGGAAACATACAGCAGCGGAGCAGGCACGCCGTCGAACAACACGCGGGCGCCGGCGACCGTCGAGGCCAGCCGCCCATTCGCGTCAAACGCAGCTCCGGCCAACACCGTCGGACCCATCCCGGCCCCAAACAACGTCACGATTTCACCGGGCGCAACCGCCGTGTCATCGTAACTCGCTGCGTCGGCAATGTCGTGAACGTAAGCGCCGGACGCAAGATTCAGCCGCCCCACTCTGCCCGTAGCATTCTCAGTGAACCAGATCGCACCGTCGGGCCCAGTCGTTATAAAGACAGGATTTGCCACCCCACTTGGGATGGCGTAGTGCGTGAACGCCCCTCCGGTCGTAATTCGCCCGATGCTGCGCTGGCCCGCACCAAACCACAGGGCACCATCCGGCCCCGACGTAATCCCGTATGACTCACCAAAACTCGAAATCGGGTACTCGCTCACGACGCCCGACGCTGTGATTCGTTCAATATAGCCGCCGTATTGCAAAGTAAACCAGATCGCTCTGTCGGGACCGCTCACGAGATTACCGATGCCAGTTCGCGCAACCGGGAACTCAGTAATGAGCCCGTTCGTAGTGATGCGTCCGATTTTGTTCGCACCAGCTTCGTTGAACCACAGTGCGCCATCTGCACCCGCAACGATGTTGTACGGCTGGCTACCTGCTGTGGGGATTGCGAAGTCAGTGATAGCCCCCTGCGTGGTGATCCTCCCAATCTTGTTCTCGCCCGGCTTCGTAAACCACATCGCGCCGTCCGCCCCCGCCGCGATCCCGTACGTCCCGCCCGCTGAACAAAAGGGTGTGATTACACCTGCAGTCGTAATGCGGCTGACACACCCTCCCGCAAACCACAAGGCACCGTCCGGCCCTGCCGTGATACTGACGGCTGAAAACACCGATCCGATCGGATACTTCGTGATTGCCCCCGAAGTTGAAATCCGGCCAATCATGCCGCGGGTATTCTGCGTGAACCATACCGCGCCGTCTGGACCCGCCGTGATTCCTTCGAGATCTGCTGGGTCTCCCGCCTGATATTCCGTCAGCAGAGCACTCGCGGTTGATGAGCCTGCCTCTGCCACGGTTACGGACCTCACGGCGGCCGTGAACCGCTGATTCTGAGCCGCGCTACCCGCCTGCTGAAGCGTAGCGGAGTAAGCTTGGGGCCAGGTGGAATCAGGAGCCCAGGCGATTAAATTAGTCTGCATAGGCCCGGCTGGTACATGCGTCGTTCTCGACTCCAGGAGCACACCATCGACCAGATAGTCAACCGTCTGGCGGGACCAGCGAATCGTCCAGTCATGCGCCGCGAGCGGATCGAAACCAGCGGGCAGACTAACCACATCGCCGCTGCCTGTGCCCAGCGGTTCGGCTGCATAGCTATTGAGTTGCACGCTTGGCTGAGCACCGGGCTGCAGCAGGTTCGTCACGAGCTCTATGTCGATCTCATCGTGATTCGTCGCGCATGTTGCCTGGTCGGAGCACCCATAGAAGTAGATTCCATACACCAGCCCCCGTTGCAGCGAAGTCAGCCGCAGCCGCGCGGTGAGAATGATCGTCGAGCCCGTTCCGGGCTGGAAATAGCGCAGGGTCTTCGCGTGCGTGCCGTACATGGACGACCCCGTAGGATTAAACGTGTTCAGCGCGAGTTGCGCTCCGGTGCTGTCGATAATAAACTGCCCTACTCCGCCCGGCGTCACCCAATCGGCTAACTGCGTTCGGCCAAGGTAGGAACTCGGGCCACGTTCGGTTGTCCATCTACTGAGATCGAGCTGAGTGCTGGCAATGGCGAATGGCTCATTGAACAGCACCGTGTCTGCGTGCCCCTTGTCGGCTATCGCCAACAGTCCCCAAAAAACTGGCAGTCGCAATGCCTTCAAGGTTTTAAGTGGAAAAACCAAAAGGTTCATGACCACGACCTCCGCCGCCGATAGTAAAAGTATATGCCGAAGGGGACCAGGGTGTGGCCACGTTTAAGGCAGAGGACCGTCAAGAAATGCGACAGCCGGGCACTACCGGTCTCAGCGGAATTCGGTTTCCGGAGATTCCGAATACACCGGCAGGTCAATCGCAAGGAAGCAGTTACAGCGCCAAGCCGGTGCCCTCCGTACATTTACGGGCCGGTCCGAAGCCAGATTGATCACAGCCTCGTTCCGATGTGGTCGATGTTCGTCAGGTTGGTCGTATTGATGCTTCGCTGATGGCTCTGACGGCCATGCCTGTTGCGGCGTAAAAGTACGGTCTGAGTCTAAACAATCATCCTCAGCCAAGGCATCTGCTCTCTGTCACATTGAGAGCCTTCCTGATCGTACGGTCCACGTATTGATTCTGGCGTTTCTCATCTCCCTTGTGAGAGAGATCGCGACTTCGGAGCACCGTCGCAACCTGGTCACCGGTTGAACCATGTGAGAGGGCATAGATCGCGAACGCCAAGTCCACGCGGGTAGCGTCGCCGGCATACCGTGGATTCACCCGGAAGTCCTCGATGCCTTTCGAAGGATTCGGAGCGCCTGTCGTCAGGGCGGAATGTTGGCGCTCGCGGATGCGCAAATCTCTGTCACGTTGAGTAGAGAGGGCCGATGCCAACCGCTCACCCTCAGGGTATTCAACACCAAGTGCCTCGATCAGTCGAACAAATGGGAAAAGGCCGCCGTCGTTCATATACTTCGCCTTCCGATTCGTGAAGCCCGCTAATCTGCCGAAGTGACGCCAGTCGGCAGCATCGCGGTCGCCACCGAATTCCTCGGCAAGTTTCCGTGCTGCCATCGTGCTCAATTCCCGAGGTAGCTGCCGAGGATGCTTCAACCATGCCTGGAAGTTTCCAGGCGACGTCTCAACGACCGCCGCCGGGGTGAAGCCGGTCATTTTCATTCGCCTCACCGCGTCCGCGGTCAGATCGTCAACGAGGCTGAGATCGTGCTCTCCTTTCGGCCGCACGTAGATGTTCCGTCCGTCAGCGTTTTGCAGGCGGAGCCATGGAATCGACCGGATTAAAGTGGCTGAATCCCATGTTCGTGGGATCATGACGGCCCGGCCCTCATCTGCTGCCGAGGGTTTAAATAACCCGACTTCAAAAACCTGAGCGCCCATTGCTGCGATCTGCTGTTGAACCGCATGTGTAGTCCTGTCCACGTACTGCCTCCGCCGGGGAGATCAGGGGAAAGACCCCTGTTCTGTACGGCGCGATCCAGGGCGAACGTGACAGGGATGGCTTTCGGCTCTTACGATGGGGAATGGTGAAACTTTTTGGAAATTCTCTGAAACGGGTCCCGCCTTCGCCGCTTCATACCTCTCTAGGCTGAAACCTTCCAGGAACTTCCCGCAAAAATTCTGAAATTTTCTGTCACGCGCGTCTTCGTCCGAGACCTACAGAGTGACTGCAGATTTCTATGCAATCTTCTAAGTCTAATCAACACAATGTGGTCTGTCAGTACGCGCCTGCTCGCTGTGTTCGGTTCTTGGTGATTTTCGTGGCCGGGTTCGCCCCGATGTGCGTAGATGCACAATCGCCCGCCGAGTTGATGGCAAACGCCGATCAACTTGGCGACCGAAGCGACTGGCGTAACGCAGGTCCGTTGTACGCGAAAGCCGAGGCCGAATTTCACCGTATAGGCGACGCACGCAATGAACTCTATGCAAAATTAGGCAGGCTCCATCGCGATCTCGAGGATGGCTCATACAAGACTGTCCGCGCCGAGGTACTACGGCTTCTGGCCAACCCTCTTACACAGAGTGATCCGCTCCTCCAAATTCGAGCTTTGGCACTCCTGGGCAACATTGATCTCAATACCAATACTGCTGCCGCCGCAGAAGACTGGAACAAGGTTCTCGCGATTGCGCGAAAAGTCGGAGATCAGAAATGGGAGAACCGCGCCAAGGGTGAACTCGGTCTCGTCGCTGGCGTCAGCGGCGATATCGGATCGGCAGCATTGGCGTTGTACGGAGCTATCTCGAAGGCGGAACAACTGGGTGACGTCTCAGCGCATATTAACTTTGCCACGTGGCTGGCAAACGGCATGGCGGTCCACGGAATGGCGGATCAAGCATCGCGGGTCGTTGACAAAGCCTCGGACCTGGCGAGAAAGAACGGGTACGCCGAAATTCCGCTTCAACTGTCGATTGCGAAGATTCGAGCCCTGGCGAACTTGGCCGAACCTCAGAGAGAACAGAACCGCGAATTGGCAAACAAGCTGATCACCACGGCCCTCGCCGACGCCGAGAAAGGACACGTGCTCGGTGCACAAACAGAACTTCTCATTGAGGCAGGGCAAATCACGGCCAATCGCGGTGATCTGTCTACGGCCGAGAAATACTTCCGTCAGGCAACGGAAGTGTCGAAAACCGCAGGTTTGCCGCGATAAGAAGGTGAGTCCTGCCTTCGCCTATCCCAGTTCTATCGCGCAACGAACCAGCCAGCCAAAGCCTCGGCTGTGATCGATCAGGGCATTCGGGCTGTGCAGCGTGTAGAAGAGGGGTACGATCTTCCAGTGTTCGTTGCGGAGAGAGCGGAAGTACAGGCTGCTCTCGGATCGGTGCAGGCCGCTGACGCGTCGTTCCAGCGAGCCACTGATCTGGTGGAGGGGTTGCTCGTGAATGCGCCCAGTTCGCAGGTGAAGAGCGGAATGATTGGTGCGTTGGGGCAAATCTATTTGGGTCATTTTCGCCTGGCATGGAACCGCATGCACGATGGTCCATACGCCTTCTCAATCATTGAAAGTGCGCGTGGTCGTTCCTTGCTGGATTCGATCCGATACGCCCGACAATCCGCTTCGGCTAACACGCAGCAAACCCGCGGAGAAGTCGAGATTGCCCGTCTTCAACGGTCGCTGATGCACGACAGGCTGACTAATGCCCAAGTGCGGCATGTGCTGGACCAGTTAGACGAAGCGTATATGCAACTCAGCCCTGTTGAGTATGCCAGACAGCGGAAAGAAATGGGTCTCGTGCGGCGGCGTCCTGCATCCGTCGCAGATCTACAGGCCCAGTTGCGGCAGGGTGAGGCCATCGTCGAATACGTGATGGACGAGAAGGCCTCCTACGCGATCGAAATCAATCGCGCTGGTCTAAAGATTCACAACCTTCCCGCCCGCACCGAAATTGGTAATCTCTCTCGAACACTCGTTACGGCGATTCGAAACGGTACCGACTCCCAATCCAGCGCGAGAGAACTCTACAAGCAACTGATTTCGCCACTCCGCAGCCAAAACATTTCCTCGCTAATCATCGTTCCCGACGGTCCGTTACATCTCGTCCCCTTCGGAGCACTCGTTAATGACGCGGGCGGATATCTCAATAGCGAAGTCAATCTGTCTGCTGCACCCTCGGCGACCATCTACTACACGCTGAGCAGAACGCCGCGGGCCGTGGCGGCTCGGAAACCATTTCTGGGCGTCGCCTTCAGTCCGCCGAGCCAGTCGTCCAAGGGGCTTGGATCTGCCACGCGGGCAGTTACTGATCTTCGTGCGGGGAGCTTGAAACCCCTTCAATTCGGACACGAGGAAATCACTGAAGCGGCGAAAGTGTTCGGCTCCCAAAGCGTCACGCTGGATGGTTCTCAGGCCTCCGAAGAAGCACTGAAGGCGGAACCTCTCGCAGATTTCAAGGTGATCCATCTGGCCGCGCATGGCGTCAGCGATGAGCTCGATCCAGACCGGACTGCCCTGGTGTTCGCTCCGGGAAGTGAATCCGAAGACGGACTCTGGCAAGCGCGAGAGATTAGGCGTACCAGGCTGAACGCGGATGTAGTGGTTCTGTCGGCATGTGAAACGGGCAGCGGCAAACTACAGGGGCAAGAAGGTGTGATGAATCTTGCGCGGGCCTTCCTGACTGCCGGCGCGAGAAGCGTTGTCGCCAGTCTTTGGGATGTGGACGACCGCTCCACTGCAACGCTCATGGAGTCGTTCTACGAACACCTGAAGGCCGGATTGACCGTCAAAGAAGCGCTTCGTCAGGCGCAACTGGATTTCATCAAAAACTACGGAGACAAAGCCAAACCCAATCTGTGGGCAGGCTTCGAGGTAATTGGCGATGGCACAAAACGATTCACTTTCGAGAAAACTAACGCTCGCTCAACGCACTGAGGTTTTCGATAAGACGGCGGCCAAGGTCACCAAGCAATATTTCGATCCGCGGTTCAATGGAACCGATTGGCCGCAACTCGCCCGCGAGGCGAGGGAGCGAATCATCTCGCTGGAAGACCCGGAGCAGTTTGAACTCGGCATGCATGACCTTGTACGCAAGCTCGGGACAAGCCATACAGGTTTCTTCCACCAGTCCGTGCGCCGCGTGCCCGGACGCTTGTCAATTGGGGCAAGCTTTCGGCGTGCAGAAACGGAGGTTGGACCTCGCTGGGTTGCCCAAGATGTGCACTCTGGCGGACCAGGTCACGCTGCGGGCCTGCGCCCGCTGGACGTTTTGATCGCAATTAGCGGGAAGCAGATAATCCCGCCGGACGCGCCGATGTTCGCCATGGGCGTCGATGTTGCGGTTCAAATACAGCGAGGGTCGGAAGATCTAACGCTATCGATTTCAATCCCGGCACCGCGTTCACGAAAGCAGCCATATGCCGAACCTGAGGCCGTCGTTTCAAAGCAGCTTACCAGCGACACCGGATACCTGAAGGTGAGCATACTTCCGGGTCTGCTCGGGTTGGACGTCGCTCGGTCGATAGACAAGGCGATTGGGGAACTCTCCTCGTTCGACAATCTGGTCCTCGATCTCCGGGGACATCTGGGCGGCGGACTGGGCGTGCTGCGCCTGATGAGCCACCTCACGCCGGACAAACTGCCCATCGGCTATACCATTACCAGGAAACGCGCTGAAACCGGGTACGACAAGAACACGCTCCGCAAGCTCGACCGTCTTCCAACAGACCTGCCGAACCCGCTCGCGATCGCGTCGATGGCGGTTCAGTTCGTGGGGCGCGATCCATCAGTGCTGCTGGTATCCGAGGGACTGGGTCCCAAGCGCTGGCACAACCGGGTGGCAATCATCACGAATGAACATACAGTCAGCGCCGGTGAGATGGTTGCTGCATTCGCCTCCGAAAACGGCCTGGCAAAACTCGTTGGGACGGAGACGGCGGGCAGACTGATACCTGGGTCAGGCTTTAAGGTCGGCTACGGATACATGCTGGTAATGCCCAAAGCAGAATACGTCACCTGGGGTGGGCAACGATTCGAAGGCTCCGGAGTGAAACCGGACGTTGAGGTTCCGTGGGTTCCAGTGGCCTCTGCTGACTGCGACAACCAGGCTGATGCCGCGGTGCTGATACTACAAACGAACGGCAAATGAAATTGGCCTTGCCGGAGAAATTGGGCATTGATACTCCAAAGACAGTCGGCGGCTTGGATTACCCAAGCGGGAAAGCATGAAGAATCAGCGCGTTGCTCTCAATCCGGCCGGAAGGGTCGCACGGTCTTCTTTTGCCTGGTGTGTGAACCATGTCGCGGGTTTACGGGCCCAGGCTGATCCTGAACCCTTTTCACCGCTATCGCGCTTTCACGCAGTATCGCCGAGACGGGTTCCGCGCCGGAGCCAACTCGGGCGCGTGCTCTTGCGACCTTACCGCGCATTTCGCACCCGTTCGGCCCAGGTTGCGCCGGGACGCCGCAGGTCGCCTCGTAGTGCCGAGACTGGCGGCGCCCGCGCCACCCGCGCGCCGTGTTCGCGAACGACTGGGGGATTTCTGGGGGCACCCCGAGCGATAAGGCTCTGAACTCCAGTCGCTAGCTTAGCTACTTTTCGTCGCAAAATAGGCGATTCTGCCCGCTTAACCGCTTCTGAGCATCGGAAAGGACCGCGCGGCAACGTTGACTTCGGTCCACCGCCTTTTGGCGGATCGCTCGCTTGGGCGATTCACGTTCTGGCTACCGCGAGCGCCTTTCCGATATTGATTAGGTTATCGGCCAGCACTCCCAGTCCTACCCAGCGCTTCATTCCTTCCACCCCACGGTATAAGCAGCGGCGTAATCCGTGCCGTCGCTTCAGCACGCTGATGCGGCCTTCACAGCCTGTCCTCCACGCTTGCGCCTTCTTGAACCAACGGTTCTTCTCTTTCTTCTTCCGCTCCGGGCTGCGGGTGTTGCGGTTCGGCACCGCCACCCACTTCACGCCCATTTCCCCGATGGCTCGCTCATGGGACTGCGCATAATAGCCTGCGTCGGCCGTCACCAGTTGTGGCACGCGTCCCAGTCGCCTGCTCTGCTCTGCCACCGCCTCCGTCAGCAGTTCCCGGTCGCTCGGCCTGTGGTCGAACACGTCATAGTGCGTCACGATCTGATTCTCGGCTTCGGCCAACTGCACGAGTTTGCCGAATTCGGTCGGCTTGCTGGCCTTGCCTTTCCGGATGATCTCACTGTGCGGCTCAAACAGACTTACAATCTTGCCGGGCAATTGCGTGACGCCGTCGAAGATGCGCGCCTTGGCTTGTTTCACCACTTGCCGTACACGGCCTGCCATCGTAGCCAGCCCTTCTCGTAAAGTCCGCAAGCATGGCTTGCGCCGGCGTTCGACCTCCTCGATCACCCGCTTGCTGTCGTTCAAGATTTGACGCGTCAACCGCAGCAAGCTGCGATACTCTTTCTTGCGTTTCAACTCGCCCGCTTCGCCTTTGTAGCGGCTGGCTGTGGCAATGGCGATCACCCGCTTGCTCACACTGCGCGTTCGGTCCCGCACCTTGCGCTTCAGCTTCCCCGCTTGTTTCTCGATCTTCTTCATGGTGCGCGTCAGCACCCGCGCGCCGTCACCCAGCAGGCTGGAATCGGTGGGGTAGTGGATGTTGGTTTCCACCACGGTCGTGTCCACGCGCATCTTTCGCCCCTTTACGATGCCGTGCTCCTGCGCTAACGCTACCAGCCGCTGGTGCAGCTTCTCGATCACCTCCCGCCCAGCGCCTGCCCGATCCGCGCCAGCGTCTTCGCATCCGGGACTTTGTTCAGCCCTATGCGTGCGAAGTCGCGATAGGCCAGGTTCAGCGTCACCTCGCGCTCCAGTGCGTCGAAGCTCCAGTTGCGCACGTGCTTCAACAAGAGCAGCCGTAATACGGTTTCGGCGGGTGTTTGCGCACGGCCCAGCGTGGCGCTGTGCGCGTGCCGATGCCCCTGGGCTTCGAAGACTACCTCGATCAGATTCTCGTCATCCAGCAGCCTGTCGGCCTCAATCATCCATGGCTCCCATAGCGCTCGGACGTCCAAATCCATCACGCCTTCCCAGAGAGTCTTTTGCGCTTTGGCCTTGCGTTGGGTGCTCATGTCCCATTGTGCGGCGAGCCGCAAACAGGATCAATAGTAAATGTTTGGTACCACTCCATCGCTTCAATTTTCGTTTGGCGGGGAGTTCGAGGGACTATTTTGCGACGAAAAGTAGCTAGACTGCGGACCGCGCTTTGCAGCCTGAACGTGCCTTCTATCGAGCACCAGTCCGCCCGGGCCAATGGGCCGTATGATCTGGTTCAAAGACGAGTAAAAGTGCAGTGCGCCAGAAACCCCGATTCGTTGATCGGGTTCGCCGAAGAGGGCCACAAGCGGTGGAATCAGCTTGATGGAGACAAGGAATTAGGTGGCGCGTGGTGGCTGCTTTTCAAGCAGGTTCAGAATCCGCGCCACTTCCTTTCGGAATTGGTGCAAAATGCAGATGACTCCGGCGCGACCGAGGCCTGTGCCGGTGTCGAAAGTCCGGGCTCGAGTATCCGGGGTCAGCCCAGACGCCCCCGGCCGTGCCCCTCCAACTGATGGAATCAGTTATCATTATTCAATCCTCCGGGGGAAAGAAGCCGATGGAAACGCCGGATCCAACATTGCAGGGCGAGTGTGGCAAAATCCGCTGGGGTCTCCTGGCCTGCTTGGCCGTGGTTGGCGCCTACCTTGCATTTTTCACATACAACAGCATTCAGGAAAGCCGGGCAAGCAATTCGTCAGCAGCAGTGACGCGATCTCCTGCGGCCTCCGCCCCGCTTGCCGATCCGCCGAGGCCTGAGGTACCCAAGCCGCCGGAGAAAGATTCGCCAGAGGCCGGGATTTCGCAGGCAGATGCGGAGAAGGGATTGCGTGACGCCGGAATTCCGGAAGCCGAAGCAAGGCGGGTGGCGAAGGTTCTATCCGGACAGCCCGATGCCCAAGCACATTCCGCTGATACCTGTTTCTTCGGAAGATCAATCGATGCGGCTACAGAGTTGTTCAAAACCATCCCGGATCAACTGGAGTACACGACCTCTCAGCGCGCAGCGGGCGATGGCTCGGCGGATCTCATCAAAATCGAGAAAGGGTTCGTTACGGGGTTGCAGGGCACCGTCAAGGAATACAACGGGCTCTTGCCTGAATGGGACAAGCTTCAGACCGTAATGGAGCAGGCTAGGAAAGAAGGACTTCCGCTAACTCCCAACGCGTCTTCTGGCCTTCAGAACTGCGGGCCGGATGCCTCTTTGATGAAAGCGCAGCTTAAGACGATCAGCCAAATTACCCCTAAACTGGAGCGCCTCATTGCCATGCAGCCAAGCCAGCGCGGCCCTTCGTTGAAGGCGCTGCAACGCGAAATGAAGGCGGCGCTTGAGAGCTGGCTGAAATCGAAGTAGAAAAAACCCTTATCGGGAAGGAGAAATGCACATGCGACTCGTAGCCCTTTTCACCGTTTGCTGTCTCACCGCGGCGGCACAAGACCCAATCTGGCTCGACAAAAAAGCAAACCTTGCACTTCGCAAGCTCGTGCTCAGCGGCGTCTACATCAGTCCGGCGGCTGATGAAGCCCTCAAGGACCACAGCGGCATCCAGGTATCGGTCGGCAATCGTAATGTTGCTCTTGGCGGACCGACTGTTTTCCGGAAGCTGCTAAGCAGGTACCTGACAGGGACGAAATTTCAACCGACGATGCCTCTGCCTTTTGGCTCCCCTACTGCGCTTCCAGAGCCGATCGGGACAGGGTTTCAACTTGTCGAGGAACCGGCGGTCGACGAAAATATGAGCTTTGGCGGATTCGCGCTCGATAGTTATCGAGAGCCACTGCTGTCCGGCTAGAAATCGAACAGAATGAGCTGTTTACCGTGATCGAGTAATTCATTTGGGGAATCGAATGGCTGAAGTGCCTGTAGAATGGGCGTTTTCTCGAAAAGCGTGAGGCTGAGAATCTGTAGAATCTGG
>DATAXN010000004.1:0-38235 GCA_036273015.1 Bryobacteraceae bacterium
TACCGGCTGTCCTTGGCCAGGCTGGCGATGCGATGCCATCAAACATATACACTGCCAGGTTTTTCAGCTAATAGCCAGGTCCAAGATGAAGATTTTAAAAGATTTTCGCGACACGACTTTCGCAGCTACCTGAACTGTTACACACATTTCTATCTGGCACTGATAGGACATTCTCACGTGGCGTTGACATATTACAGAACCTATACACAGTTCTTCATCAGATAGACTAAACTGAATCCCGCGTATGCCGCTCCCCGTTGGCGCAAAACTCGACCCGTACCCTATCCACGCCGTCAAGATGAACCGAATCGTTTTCCGTTGGTTGCTTGTCACCACGCTTCTCGTCGGGACTTCGCCGACGCCGGTTCTTGCACAGGCGACAGGTAACAACCCCGCAAGTGCTGGGCCGTCTCCATGGCTGAGCCTGACCTACCCCGGTAACTATTACCCTTGCACAGTGAACCTGTTGACCGACGGCACCCTGATGTCCTATGGGTCGCGGTTCACTCCCGATATCAACGGCAGCTACGTCAACGGCACCTGGTCCGCTGCCGCCCCCTTGCCGTCGGGTTATGACCCAGGGGCATTTGCGTCCGCGGTATTGCCTGACGGCCGACTCATCTACGAAGGCGGCGAAATCAATAGTTATAGCGGTCCCCTCGATTTCACTAACCTCGGTGCGATTTACGATCCCGTTGCCAACGCCTGGACATCGGTGGCACCGCCGAGCGGGTGGTCAACGATTGGTGGGGCACCGGGCGTGGTACTTGCAAACGGGACATTCATGATGGGGCGTGCCGATTTCAGCGGTACAAGGGAGCAAGTGCTCTTGGACCCGGTCCACCTGACCTGGACGCCGACCGGTAACGGCAAGGCAGATGCCAATCTCGAAGAAGGATGGACTTTGCTGCCTGACGGCGGCGTGCTCGCGATCGATTCCAACCCGCTGGCCAACCCTGCCCTCTCCGAGCGATACAACCCTGTGACGGGCGCATGGGCCAGCGCCGGGAGCACGACTGTCGCACTCGGCGACTCTAATTCGGATGAAATGGGTCCGCAGGTGCTACGCACCGACGGCAGCGTAATTGTCTTCGGCGCTCTTACGAGTGGAGTCGACCATACCGCCATCTACCATAGCAGCTCTGGAACCTGGGCCCCCGGCCCCGATCTGCCGACGATAAACGGGCAGCCCTACACAATGACAGATGCCCCGGCCGCGCTTCTTCCCAGCGGCAATGTCCTGTTCGCCGCCAGCCCGAGCCCCGGTCATGGTCAAACTCCGGTCCATTTCTTCGAATTCGACGGCACAAACATGATTCAGGTCGCCGATCCGCAAGGAGCAGCTTCCATCTCCAATGAAGACACGGAGATGCTGGTGCTGCCAACCGGCCAGATTTTCGTGACGTTTTGTGACTTCCAAAGCCTGCCTCAGATCTACACACCCTCGGGCCGTCCTAGCCCCGCGTGGGCGCCTTCCATCTCTGAGGTCTCCTCCAATCTGGTAGCTGGAACGACCTATTCGATCAGCGGCACTCAATTCAATGGGCTGTCGCAAGGCGCGATGTATGGGGATGATGCGCAGATGGCCACCAATTTTCCGCTGGTACGCATTACTAACTCTGCGACGGGACATGTCTTTTATTGCCGGACTCACGGTCACAGCACGATGGGGGTGGCAACAGGTGCCACTCCAGTGTCCACTAATTTCGACGTGCCCCTGTCAATTGAATCGGGGCCTTCGATCATGGAGGTGGTCGCCAATGGCATTCCATCGATCCCGAAGACCGTACTCGTCGAACCAGGGATCAATTCCACTCTGCCATCAATTCTCCCGAACGGGATTGTGCCTGTTGGCAGCAACTCGACCACTATTGCGCCCGGCGAATGGGTTGCGATCTATGGGACAAATCTTGCCGGCGGTACTACTTCATGGACCGGAAACTTTCCTACGTCCCTCGGTGGCACCAGCGTGACGATCGATGGCAAGTCGGCCTATCTCTCATATGTGAGCGCTACGCAGATCAATGTGCAGGCCCCGAATGATGTAACGATGGGCTCAGTTTCCGTGGTAGTCACGACGGCTAAGGGAGTAGGAACATCGACCGTAACGTTGGCGCAATTCGCTCCTTCGCTTTTTTTGCTCGACGGAAAACACGTAACGGGTATTATTCTCCGGTCGGACGGCTCCGGCGCTTACGCTGGTGGCGCGTATGACATCATCGGCCCGACGGGAACGTCGCTCGGGTATCCGACTGTCGCTGCAAAGACAGGCGATGTCATCGCACTTTACGGTACCGGATTCGGACCTACCAGCCCGGCAGTCGCGCCCGGCCAGGCATTTTCGGGCGTCGCATCAACAATTAACCCGGTGCAGTTGCTCATCAATAACGTGGGTGTGATTCCATCTTTTGCGGGGTTATCCAGCGGTGGTGTATACCAGTTCAATCTGACGGTGCCTCCGGGTCTTGGCACGGGCGATGTTCCGCTGGTGGCAAACGTCAGCGGCGCGCAGACACCCACGGGCATAGTGATCTCGTTACAATAGGCGCGGCCATTTAAACGCTGTCGTTTTCGGAGGCAGGACTCGGGAATGGGCGGTCGCGGTGTTCGCCCATATCGATCTTTTCTTCATCTTTCCCGCCGAGGCATTGAATTGACTACGCCGCAGGTAGACGGGCGTTAAGACCTGATATCGGTAGGCATGAAAGTGCCGACCGCGCCTCCTGAACGGCGTTCATTGATGCGCGGAATTTTTCTTCTCTTCCGCCCGCGCGCCCGAGAGCACATTCGCCAACCCGTAATTGCCCTCGTGACATGCGTACTCGTACATCATGTCCTGGCTGGCGCGGAACGGATACTCGCCTGTCCACTGCCGCGTGAACGCGGTGGGATCGTCGATCGTGAATGTATACAGCAGCGTGTCTGGCCCCGTGCGCCGAAAGCGCTCGATCAGGTGAAGATTTTCATCCGCTCCCCGAAACTTTGTCTTGTCTGTGAAGTTGGTGGAATCGACGACCAGCGTGTCGCCCTCCCAGTGGCCCCTCGGATCGCCAAACCACTGGCGTACCGTCGGTGGAAGATGCGGCCTGCCGTCGAGCGGAATAATCCGCCGATCGTGATTGTGGTCGGTGTAGATCTCGACGAAATCACTGGTCTGAGCGATCCGATAATTCGTTTCCAGCGGACCATAGGGCGTTCCGTTAAAAAAGCTCGGCAGCATCGGCGGACCCATGGTTGGAAAAACGAGACACCGTTCGATCAGCGGGCGATCTTCCGGTCCGTCGGCGGGATGGAGCCGCGACCACGCGCGATCCCGCTCTGCAATCTGCGCCGCAGCGGGTGTCAGGGGCGGAACGCGGCCATCCGATGGATCGATGATGATCGAGGTGTTCAAATTATGCGTGAGCTTCTGGTCCGAGTCCCACCAGAAGCCGTTGTAGGTTCCGACGCCTGTCTGGTTGGGCCTGTCGCGATCGGATCGCTGGAAAACTTTCTTCTCGTACTCGGCGAATTCCGCTTCCGTGAACGTACGCTTGTCGCCGAGTTCTTTCGAACGTTCGAGCGGAATGATGGTGGCGTTGCTCCACACTCCGCTCAAATCGGGATGAGGTCGGTCCTGCCCCGCGGACGGCATCGTGAGGGCGGCGATAGCGAGAAACGTACTCACAGTGACGCGCGTCATGAAACCTCCATCAAGAGATAGCTTATGCGAAGGCAAAGTGATTGGGTAGTCGCCGCCAAGTCAAACGGGCCAGATCGGTAGCTATTCCGGATTGGCCGGTTGTCTCGGATCGCTAATACCCCAATCGCTCCCAGCGGCTGAAGTGATATCTCACAATATCGGTAGGTGGTTTCAGCTTGAAGACTTCGAACCTGGCAAGAGCGGCGTGTGAATCGTCAGCGCCATTTGCTTGGTTTTCTGGTGGCATCCCAGCGTTTCGGCCGCTGGGGCACTTCGATCACGCGTGACTCCACGACGCTGCCGTCATCGTCGATGGTGTCGACGATGATTCGCTTTCGCGCGGAAGAGGCAGGCACAACGAACGCCTCCAGCCGCTCCAACCGCCGCTGCAATCGCAGAGTAGTCATACGCGCATCCGTAGCATGGTTTCGAATCGGCTGCCGCTACACGATCGGCTCGAATTCCGCACGGTCCCGCGGCGGATCGAACTGCGTCCACTTGCAAGTGGCCATCTCATACGTGCTCACCACTTTCTTGTCCATAGGGGAAATGAAGCAGATCGTATGCGGCTCCGGACGGGCTGCCGCGACTTCTTTGGCGCGGGTTTCCAGTTGCTCAAGCCGACGTGTAATCGTGCGTGTCAGTGGCGCCTCCCTTCCATAGCAGCCGAGCCTCCCGGCGGCGCTCTAAGTCGGCACGGACCCGTTCGACTTCCTCCGGGGTCGGGGGAACGTCGCTGTCGGGCTTGCCGGACTCAATTATGCGGACGTTCGTCACTCCTTCTTCCGGGTGCACGAAGAGGATTCTCAACACGCACGAACGATCCCGGTTGGCTGCCGCAGCGCGCTCTTCAAGCCGTTCAAGGCGGCGCCATACGCTGCGTATCAATCCTGCCCTCGTTCCGGTACCCAGCCGGGCTCGATGCGTCGCCCGCGACACATCCGCAGAGTTTCAGCGACCGACAGACGCCTGTTGCCCGGGGCAGGGGACACACTTTCCGGCACCGAAACTTCGAACACCTGCCCGCTCGCTTCCAAACGCAGTCGCCGTCGGTCTCGAATCAGATCGGCCGCCCGTTGTGACGCAAGATCAACCTGAGGCACGAAACGCTCCTCCAGTAGGCGCAACCGTCGGACCACGGCTCTCATAGTGCGCCCTCCATCGGACTGTTCAACAGCGCACGCGCGAGGTCGATCATGTGCGCGCCGTCTGGTTCGGTGGAACTGATGCTCCGGGCAATGAGTTCCGTCTCGGGCGTCCGCTCTCCACGGACCGCACGCCACAGCCGACCGGTTACGTTGTGGCAAGGGAGCTTGTCGGTGCGGCCGTCCGGCATCAGCAACACGATCGGCTCGCTGCTGAGATCCTTTTCGAGCGCTTCGAGCCTCCGTCGCGGACTGGCCGTGTTCATCGCCCCTGTTTGGTTAGTTCCGCAGCTTGCTCCAGCGCGGCCACTCGTACCTCGACGTCTTCGATCTCAATCGCCTGCTTTGCGTGGTCGAGAACGCTATCAGCGGCCCTCACTCGGGTCGATGGTGGTGCGTTCGTATCGACCATGATCTTCAGCAACGTGGAGACGGCAGCACCCGTGGCCTGCTGAAGACGGGCGGTCGCCTGCCCGTAGGCAGCCCGGCGCGCTTCCCGATAGGCCTTGTCGAATTCTGGAATCTTCAGCCAACGAAGCAGCGTTTGCGTGCCGATGCCGATCGATTTCGCCGCTTCCTCGATATTCCGCTGGGTGAGCAGCGCGACGATCGCTTCTTCCTTCTTGCGGGTGAATTTTGAGCCGGGAGTTGGCATTCGCTATCAGCCGCTACCGATCTCCCATGCTGCCGGGCCACCGCTCTTGACCGGTTTGGCCGCTGAGTACAAGCCGGAGCACGTCGAACATATGCCCGCCGCCCGGCTGTGCCCGATCAGACTTTTCAGCGACGATCCTGGCACCCGGAACGCATGCCCATTGAACGCGAGACGTGTGGCCCGTGTTTCAATCCGGTCGTTCAGATCCGTAGCCGTCCCGTGGTAGTTGATATACGCGATCTGCTCTGGTCCGATTCCCGCTTCGTCCATCGCCAGAGTCATCGTATACGCGGGCTCTTCGCCGCACTCCTCCAGCCGCACCCGATGATACGCCTCGCAGGTTGAAGCGTATCCCACGATTTCGCCATAGATCTTCGCACCGCGCGCCCGCGCGTGTTTCATCTCTTCCAGAACGAAGAACCACGCGCCCTCGCCCAGCACGAATCCGCTGCGATCTCTCGAGAATGGCCGCGATCCCCGCGCCGGCTCCTGATTCCAGTGAGTCGTCAGGATACGCATCATCATGAAGCCGCGAAGAATCAACGGCGCGATGGGAGCGTCTACTCCCCCGACCAGCATCCACTGCGAGATGCCCCACTGGATGTTGTGAAACGCGTTGCCGAGCGCGTCGGTCGACGAAGTGCATCCCGTAGATATGATGTGGCTCGGCCCACGAAACCCGAACCGCATCGA
Source organism: Bryobacteraceae bacterium (assembly GCA_036273015.1). Lineage (GTDB taxonomy): Bacteria > Acidobacteriota > Terriglobia > Bryobacterales > Bryobacteraceae > BOG-234. The sequence continues at coordinate 6,176 of DATAXN010000004.1, forward strand.
AATCTCACTCGCGAGCGTCCCAATCGTCGACGTTGGAATCGTATACACGCTGCATTGCTTCTCGTGCCCCCTGTAATAGAGGCGATACTGTTCCTCAGTAAATTCCTGCGAACCGCCGCCCGACCCGATCAGTACTCCGATTGTCCTGAGCTGCTCGCGCGTCATCCGCTGGGGCTCGATCCCGGCGTCCGTTACGGCCTCGTGAGCTGCCGCGACGGCCAAGGGGGACGGCGCGCGATACATGTTGCCGTTCCTTTGGTTCCACAAAAGCCGATTCATCGAAATCCGTCACTTCCCCTGCGATCTGAACCTGGTGACGCGAAGCGTCGAACCTCGTGATGCGGCGTACCCCGCTCTGTCCCCGCCTTGTGGCGTTCCAGAAGGCTTCTCGTCCAATCCCGTTCGGGCTCACAGCGCCTATCCTGGTCACGACCACACGGCGTTTGACGGCCGACCTCGTACCAATGTTCCCCGCTCTCTTTTGCATTACTGCTGTAGCACGGCAAATCGACTCACAGAATAGCCCAGCGCTCCGCCGACAAACACATCGGAGACAAAGTGCGCCGACAGTGTGACCCGTGAAAAACCGACCAATGCGGCCATCCCGTAGCTCACATAAGGAACCCACTTATGATTCCCGTAACGCCGCGCCACGATCGTTGCGACCGAGAAAGCCGCGATGCTGTGGCCAGAGGGCATCCCCCCGTTGCTGCTGAGAAAAGAGCCGCGGCTCTCGAACCAGGTGTCAGAAAAATTCGCTGTGGGCGGGATTGAAGCTGGCCTGACACGTTTGAAGGCATCCTTCAGGACAAAGGTCAGAATCTCGGAATCTGCTACGGCCTCTCCCGCCAGCAGCGCGGTTCCTTTCATTTTGCTGTCTTTCGAGATCAGACCGGTTGCGTAAACCGACACCGGGACGATGGCCGTGCCGATAGCAGTGGCGTTTGAGGTGAAGACCTTATTGAAGCCGGCGAACGTCGAAGAGGTCCGAAAATAAGGGGCGTCATGGGAGTCGAGCGCGATCAGAGCAGCGGTTGTTCCCAGAATGACCGCGACGGGAATCCAATTTCTCTTCTTGTTGAGTTTCGCCGGAAAGAGCCAGATCTTCGATTGGTCGTCTACGATGTTCGGAATAATCCGCCCGAGCGATACCGGCCGCTGGTAGGGTGGAACAGGTTGTGGTGCGGGCGTGGACTGGTTGGCGTCAGAATCCGGGGGATTCACTTGTGCAGTCAGCACGGATGACGCTGAGAGGCCTACGATAAGCAAGACAGTCTTCATTGCCCCGCGAAGATTTGAAAGTCGATCTCCACCTCGTTCTTCACCTTTATCATTCCGCCACCAATACTGAGGGGCGTAATTCCAAAATCAGTTTGTTTGAGAACGGTGTGTGTCGTCCAGGACTCGCCGGTCTGTTTTACGGTCAGGCTGACTGGTTTGGCTGCACCGTGCAACGACAGATCACCATCGACCTTCCATTGTCCGTCGGCCAGTTTTTGGACGTGGGAAGAGCGGAAGGTTATCTCGGGAAACTTCTTCGTCTCCAGTGTCGTCTCCTCCATATGCGTCTGGATCGTTGCCTGATCTTTCGCGTCGATTTTGGGGTCGGGCTTCACCGTCATCTTTGCGGTTTCAACTCGGAATTCGATGTGCGGGGTGCCAGACTCCAGGATGGTGCCGGAGGATATCGGCGCGTTGATGGTATGGTCATGGGCGGCAGCTGACAACAGCCCGGACTTGCCAACGTGAATTGTGATGGTGCTGCGCTGTGTGTCGATGGCTTTTTCCTGCGCGACGAGCGGCGCTGCCGCTACAATCGCCGTACAGAGAGCCAGAGTGCTAAGCCGCATAAGAATAAACCCTCCTCAAATTTCGTTCAAAGATTTTCGCCGGAAGCATACCTGTCACCACCTGGCGCCCGGCGGCGATCAGCAGGTTCTCCCACTGCCCGATATGCCCCATCAGAAGGGAGCGCTGCTGCACATGGCGTGTTCGTTCCCGGCGCAGTGATTCGTAACGGCGCAGGGCAAGTTCTGGAGACGCTTCTTTGGCAAATGACTTCGCAAGCACCAGCGCGTCTTCGAGCGCTATACAACCGCCGAGACCGAGATTCGGCGTGCAGGGATGAGCGGCGTCCCCGAGTAACATCACTCTCCCGCGTCCCCAACGTTTCAGGGGAGGAAGATCGTACGCGCCATTTTTCAGAATGGCGCCTTCTTCGGTCGCGGCAATCAGGCTTTCGACGGGCTCGTGCCATCCTGCGAACATCTGCAGAAGCTCATGCTGACGGCCTTCGTATGAATCGACGTGGCCAGGATCGGTATTCGCCGTGGCATACCAGGTAAACCGATCGCCGCCGGTGCTGAGAATGCCGAAGCGTTTTCCTCTTCCCCAGGTTTCGCTGTTCGAGCCTTTCGAGACGGCGCCTGTAAGGCGCGCCAGCCCCCGCCAGACCGTGTAGCCCCGGTAAATTGGTTCACGGATTCCTAATAATTGAGAGCGAACACGCGAACGAATGCCATCGGCGCCGATGAGGAAGTCATGCTCCATCGAAATACCATTGGAGAAGTGAATTACTACGCTGGATTTTTGCCGTTCGAAATATCCCAAATCGTGGCCGAGACGAACACGCTCCGCCGGTAATTCCGAAATCAACGCGTCCAGCAGATCCGACCGGCGTGTGCACAAGGCGGGTACGTCGAAATGCCCCAGCCCGATGTCCATCAGGATCGTGCCTGTCCTGGAGCGGACGAGGAAATTCCGGTTCAGCCCACTCAATGCCGCCACTCTTTCGAGCACACCCAGTTCTTTCAGGACACGCGTGGCGTTAGGCCAAAGCATCATACCCACGCCCACCTCGCGAAGCTCGTTCGCCTTTTCGTAGACTGTCGCGTCGATGCCTGCGCGGTGAAGCGCGACGGCGGCGGCCACGCCGCCGACTCCACCACCGATGATGCCGATGTTCAGTCTGTGCAGGTTCATTGATTCAGGTTTACCTTTGCGAGCTTTCTGGCGCCGGTATCAAAGTCCAGAAGCACTTCCGCTTCAGCCGACCCTCGCCATTTCGTGAAGGAATCGAGAATGATGTGAAGAATCACGCTCCGGTTTTCGATCATTACCTTAATCCACGCGAGCGAGCCCTTTTGCGGGAAATAGATACCCCGAAAACACAATCGTGCAATCAGATGGCTGATCTTGTAGGGAACAGGAGCGTCGGCGATTTTGCTCATCGCTCTCCGCGTGGCCGCGGGGTCATAGGAATCGGTCCACGCCTGTTGCACTTCTTCGTGAACGTCGGCCACGCTCATCTTGAGAGGGGTATGCGCCATCTTGAACGGAGCGAAGTCCAGCCAGTGAGTCGGCCGCGTCAAACGTCCCTCCTTGGCCAACCGTTTGTATAGCGGCGTGGAAGGAAACGGTGTAATCTGACCGAAGACCGGAAGCCCCGGCGGCCACTTCGCAATCTCCGCAAGTGTGCGCGCCGCGACGCCCGTCGAATCGTTATCCAGGCCGAAGATGAAGGACGTAATTGCATACACGTTGCGGCGCGCTAATCGCTCGAGTACCGCCGCATACTCGGACGGCTTGTTGAAGCTCTTGTTCACGTCTTTCAGGTTGGCCGGGTCCAGAGACTCCATGCCTATAAAGATCCACTTGCCCCCGGATTCGGCGATCAAATCGACCAGTTCCTCATCCCGCAGCAGGTTGGCACTGATCTGTCCGACCCAGGCCAGTTGAGCGCCGGCGGCGACGATCTCCCGCAGAAGCGACTTCGTGCGCTTCACATTGATGGCGAAATTATCGTCCACGAAGAAAACCGCAACCTTGCCTCGCTCTCGGCGGGAGCGAGCTTTGAGGCGAAGCATTTCATCCACGACGCTCGCGTTCGAACGAAATCGAATGGAATCCCCGAAGAAGCCGGTGACTGTGCAGAATTCGCAGCCATAAGGGCACCCACGACCGGACTCGATCGGAATGAGATGAAATCCCTCGAACCCGATTCCGAAGCTCTTGAAGACAGGCCGAAGGAACGCCGGGATCTGATTGAACTGTTCGAGATCGAGCGACTCCCAGGCGATCTTCGGATATTCCCCGAGGTCCGGTTTATGCTCCTGGCCGAATGCGTCTACCGGGGCGTACACATCCTTGAGGCAGCCGTTGGCCGCGTCCTCAATAATGCGGGGCCACGTCTCGTCCGCTTCGCCAAGCGCCACCGCATCCGCGTGGCGAACGCCGCCATTGCGCCCCAAAGCCTCGTCGGGTAGTTCGGTCACATGCGGTCCGCCCATCACAACCGGGACGCCGGCAGCACGGAGGGCATCCGCTACGCTGTATGCGCGCGCGATCATTCGCGTCATAGCGCCGATACCGACCAGATCGACGGCCTGATCCTTCACGAACTGGACAAGCTCCGCGTCGTTCATGGGTTTCGCGTTGCCATCCAGCAGGATGACTTCGTGGGGCGGCGGCGTTCGAGCCTGTAGCAAAAACATCCACAGATGTGGCATGAAATTGCCAGTGATTCCATTGTCCGGATTGTGAAGAAGAATTTTCATAAAAGGATGCCGAATGTTGATCCGATTCCAGTCACGGGCGGCTCAGTATCCAGGGGTCAGGGTTTTACGGATGCTTGCGTGAAAATTTCCGCTCCAGATCCGGCCAGAATTCCTTGAGGATATTCGACGCCATATCGACGCCAAGCTGACTGCCAAGTTTGGATATGCCGTCGGCCACGTCACGATTCTCGGGATAGTACGCCATCGAAATTGCCACCGCGGTCGAGTTACCGGCGATCTCCGAAAAATTGAACTGCCCGCGGCCTGAATCGTTGTGGGTCCAGAAAATCTGGCCGACAGCGTATCCAAGTCTCGACCAGCCACCTCCTGTGCCGCGCCGGAAATAGCGCGGGTCCTGATGCAGGATCGTCGGGAAAACGGCTTCAGTCATGTAATCGCCGATTACGTAGTCGGCATAAGAGGTAGCGAAGTAATGCGCATACCCGCCAACTCCCTGACCGAAGGATCGATTGGCGTCTGTCAGTCCAGCCTCAGCGCCGAATAACACGCCCAACGCGACAGTCCTGCGGTCGAAGGAATCCAGAGTCGCAATGTGGAATTTCTCGGATGGCGTGATCGGCTTATACGGCACGAGCATGGGCGATGTCCGAAAGTTCGGAATGATCCAGAAGGTACGTTTGGACTCCGGCTCAGGAGGTGAGGTCGTCGCGGGCGCAGCCTGCTGACAGAACGCCGGGATCCGGAGTAAGCCCATCAGCAAAAGGAGTGGATATCTCTTCCGGCAGCAACTCCGGAGACGGAGGCGCCTGTTCGGCGACGGGCCGTTCTGGTCAGGATTCGCTGTCTTCGGTGTCACGTTCGTCGGGATGCAAGGATTCACCTGTGTAAGGAGACGCTTGCGATGGGCTTCCGTTAATGACGATTCGTTCATCTGGGCCACGCTCTAACCCGAAACGGCTCATCATTTAACTTTATATCGGGCGAAGATGACCCCTGAAGAACAGCTGGATGACGAGATGTTCATTAACTCGAACTTCCCCGCAAAAGGGCCGATACAGAGAGCAGGGGTCAAGACCACTATGATCAATGCAGTATCTTCCGCATCGGCAGTGTCACAGGCCGTTGCCCCGCAGAATACGGCGTCAGCCAAGCCACAGCCTGCTTCGTCTTCCGAACCTACGGACTCGGTGCAACTGAGTCCGAAGGCGCAGGCCCAGGCGTCTGGTGACGTCGATCACGACGGCGACAGTCACTAACCGGAACGCCACCTCACCGAGTGGGGTGGCGAACCCGCGAATCGAGCGCTACAGGTGCCGATTCCAGAGAGAAACCCTCTACGAATGCATTAACATCAAGTCATGCGGCTGCTGCTGGTGGAAGATGAGGTTGAAATTCAAAGCTTCCTGCAGCGTTCGCTGACTGAAGCCGGATACCAGGTAGAAGCAGCCGGGGACGCCAGGACCGCCGAGCGCATGACTATCGAGAGCATGCATGACGTACTGGTCGTCGATCTTGGCCTGCCTGACGAAGACGGCCTCAGCCTGATCCTGCGATTACGACAACTTGGGTTACGCGCACCTGTGCTCATCCTTTCGGCGAGGCGTTCGGTAGATGACCGTGTTCGAGGGCTCGAACAGGGTGGCGACGATTACCTGACCAAGCCCTTTGCTCTTGCCGAGTTGCTTGCAAGGTTGCGCAATCTGGTGAAGCGAAACAGCTCTTCGGTCACCGAGGCCACTCGCCTGCGAGTGCTCGATCTCGAACTGGATCTGCTCAGACGTGAGGCTTCCCGGAGCGGCGAGATCCTGAATTTGACGCCACAGGAATTCGTTCTTTTGGAATATTTGTGCCGAAATGCGGGCCGCGTTGTCACACGGTCCATGATTCTCGATGAAGTCTGGGGTATGCGAATCCAGCCGGATACCAACGTCGTCGATGTACACATCTACCGCCTTCGCGGAAAGGTAGACACGGATGGGCGCCGGCCCCTCATTCGAACCCTGCGAGGTGTGGGCTATGTTCTCAAAGACCGCTAAACCGATCATGCGGAGCGCCGCCTGGCGTATCTCTCTGTGGGCCACTCTGGCGTTCGCCTGCGGCACCATGGTCGTATTCATATTCCTTCATCAATTCGTCGCCGGGGACATCCAGCGCAGAACCGATGCCTGGCTGGCGGGAGAGGCCGGAGTTCTGAGCGATGTGGCGGCGCGAACTCCAAAAGGGGTGCTCTACAGACGAGTTGTCGGAGAGGTTGCTGAACTCGCGAGCAGGGAGGTCCCGCACAAGCGGGGAGACAACGCAGGGTTGAACGATTCAGTGTTCTTCCTTCAGACCGCCGCCGATGGCTCGGTCGGTTTGTGGGTGGGAGCAGGGGATGTAAACGCCCATTTCAGTGCGGTCGGGAACAGTAACATTGTCCCGGATACGCCGACGAGTGTACATATAACCGGTTTTGATGCGCCCTTTCGAGTGGTCTGCGTCAGCATGAACAACGGCGGCCAAATTTACCTTGGCCTGTCTGAACGGGATCAACTGCGAGTACTGGGCAAGTTGCGCCTTCGCTTTGTTCTTCTATGGTTGCTGATCGTGCTCATAGGCTCCGCAATAGTTTTTTACAGTACCCGGCGAGTGCTGGGTCACATTCAGGAGATCACGGACGCTGCTTCAAGGATAGGTGAGGCTGACTTGAGCAGCAGGGTTCCTACAACGCGCAGAAATGATGAAGTCTCACAGTTGGCAATCACGCTGAACCGTATGCTGGATCGCATCGAAAGATCGGTTCACCAACTACACACCATAACCGGGTCGCTTGCCCACGATCTTCGGAGCCCTCTGACAGCGGTACGCGCCAAGCTGGAGATGTCGCTGACCGCCGGCGCGCGAGACAAGGAATCGGAATCGATTGTGTCGGCCATCGAAGACATGGACCGTCTCACTGAGTTTTTAGATAAGTCCCTCGACGTTGCCGAAGCCAAAGCAAATGCGCTGAGGCTGAATCGCGTTTCAATCAACTTGGACGATCTTCTGAGAGTAATGATTGACCTGTACGAACCGTCAATGTCGGAAAAGGGGCTGCGTGTGAAGTTATGCAGCGCCGGGTGGCTTGAAGTTTTTGCGGATGCCGCCCTCCTCCATCGAATGATCGCCAACCTCTTCGACAATGAATTGAAGCATCTGCCGGCCTCATGCACCGTCACAATTTCTCTTAGCAGGTCGGAAGACTCCGCGGTTCTCGTCGTTGAAGACGACGGGCCGGGCTTCGAATCAGAGGTTCTCTCGCAAGTCTTTGAGCGTCGCGTGAAGGGGCGGAACTCGACCGGGCACGGCTTGGGTCTGACGTTCGTCGAAGCTGTCGTGCGCGTTCACGGCGGGACTATTGAGGCTTCAAACCGGCACGAGGGAGGCGCGCGCCTGAATATCACGCTTCCGCTCGCCGTTAACTCGATCAGTGCGCTTTCCCCTGTCATGGCGCACGCTGCTGGTTGAGTCTCGTTCTTTTTACTTGTCCAGCCGAAAAAGCGATGGCGCCGGGCTGTAGCCAAACTCGAAATTACTACATCCTTGCCGGAATTAACAGTTTGCTGCTCACATCTTTAAAAGCGTTGCCCTGTTCTGCTGCGGCTGACAGGCTCAACGTCGATCGCGAAATAGGTCTGGAAGAGCTTCGGGAGACGGCGGCGCACGGCCACTATCTGGAACCGTTTGCCAAGCTGCTGCTGGCGGTGGCGGCGTCGCGCGAAAACAATCCCGTCCGTGCGCGCGAACTCCTTGGGGAATTACACCCCCGCTTCCCCGACAACGAAACTGTAGACGCGCGAGATGGACCGTATCGACAAAGGAGCGCATTGACCGCCCACGACGACAGACCCAACGCAGGCGACCATCAGGCACGGAGGGTGGTGAGCTCGCGCCAGTTGAGGCCGAGCTCGACGACAAGGAGGGAGGCGAGCGTGAAGACGATAAGGCCGACGGCGGCGAGGGCATCGCCAAGATGGCTCCAGTAGAGGGGCCAGAGATTGAGCACGCGGCTGGAGACGAAGGTAAACGTTACTGCGTAGGAGCGAACCATCCATTGGCGATGCCGGGCGATTTGGCGGTTACGCGCGGTGATGAAGGCGGCGGTGGTGCAGACGATCCAAGCGGCGGCTTGCACGCAGGTTCCTGGCATGCCGGGGCGACCGGCGGCGAGGGCGATCCCGGTCGAGGCGCCGATAAAGACGGAGATGACGTAGATTCGCCCGAGGGCGCGATGGAATTTCAGGTAACGCAGGCGAAGGCGTGACGAGAACTGCATAGGGCCGGCAAGGAGAGCGATGACGCCGCAGAGTGTATGGGGCACGAGGAGATGGCGGTCGGCGATAACCTGCAGACGGTAGGCGTGATACATAGGGTAGTCGGCGAAGAGAAGAGCTTCTGAAGTGATGAAGACAAAAAGCGCAGTGAGACCAAGGGAGATCCAGAGAACGGTATTGAATCTGGTACGGTCGGAACCTTGCACGAGCAGGGTGGATGATGCCATGATTTGCTTCTTAGACCTCCGCCCCTGGCGCTCTCTCTGTCGGCTCCATCAGTAAGCTCTTTTATCGATGCGGTTCATCTCGCGCGAGTACAGTTCGTTGTCCGGAAAACGCCTGTGCAATTCCCCAAGGAGTTCGCGCGCACGGACGGGATTGTTTTCGCGCAACGCCGCCACCGCCAGCAGCATCTTTGCAAATGGCTCCAGATAGTGACCGTGAAGAGCTGTCTCGCGAATTTCCTGCAGGCCCCTCTCACGATCAACGTTCGAGCCCGTCACTCGCAGCAGAACACGGAGAGGCGCCGGCTTCAGGCTCAACAGATAGTTCTCCACACCCGGACCAAGGTACGCGTCGGCAGCTTCAGGCTTCGCCTGTATCATTTTCTCGGCAAAGACGCGGCTCTCCTTCGTATAACTCAACGCGGCGAGGGACTGCTTTTCGACCAGACCCGCGTTATCGGCGCGCAAGCCCAGAGTCAGAGACTTGACGAATAACGCATCGGAATCGGTTCCGGATTTTTGCAATGCGGCATCCGCCAGCCGGTCCGCGTGGGCAATCTCGTGAACGAACAGTGCCTTCCTGTCTGGATCGGGCCGCAACTTCGCCCGGTCCTTGAAGCGGGAATCATCGACAAATAATTCAGATTCGAGAGCGCCCAATCGGGCAAGCTCTGAAAACAAATAGGCTGCGGCGTTTGATGCGGGGCCCAGCGAATCGTCCGGATGGCTCCGTTCCCAGGCGGCAAAGGTCGAGTGTGCCTCGTCGAACTTGAGGTCATACATTTTAAGCCACCCGTCGTACAGTTCATGCTGCGCGGGTGCGCTTGCAGCCGCCGATGAGCCGGCAAACGCAAGCACGAAAGCGCAGGGAACCAAGAGAAAAATGAATCCGGCAGGTTTGCGTATGGGAAGCGCGGCCAAGAGTCATCGACGCCCTGTTGCCTGGACAAGTTGCGGTCGGAGCAAACGCTGATCAAAAATGAACATCTCGTCATTCAGGCGTTTTTCAAGCGTCATCTCACGGAGATATAAATGGGTTGGCGATCACATCCGTAGAACCTAGTCGTCCCGGAATCGTGGAAGTAGCCGGTGGGAAGTCAGTTTGTCGACATAGATCGGTTGGCGGTGGGCCGCCAGTAAACCACACACCAGGACGATCGAGACGCGGCTGATCGAGGTACGAATTGCGTCACGCTGCATCGATTCAGGAAAGGAGATGAAACATGATCAACAGTCAGTTCTTGTCACGCCGGATTCTCATCGCCGGCGTCACCGTTGCCTGTGGCTGCGTCTCGCTGGCGTACGCCCATATCCGAATCGCGCCTGTTGAGTCGACCCCCGGCGCTCGCGAGAAATACACGATGCGCGTGCCGAATGAAAAGAAGGTGAATTCGACGAAGGTGGTCGGCGAGTTTCCCGAGGGCCTCGACATCTACGACTTCGAATTCAAACCCGGCTGGAATATCGAATTCAAAAAGAACGACAAGGGCAAGATCATCGGCGCCACATGGACGGGCACGCTGCACCCCTACGAATTCATTGAGTTCGGGATGCTGGGCATCAATCCCAAAGAAGAAAAAGACCTGGTCTGGCGCTTCGTTCAGTACTACGAAGACGGCACGACCGAGGAGTTCACCGGTCCAGTAGGTTCCCGGCTGCCTTCGCCTGTAACGAAGCTGAAGAAGCCGGCATCGGCTGACGCCCCGCCTGCGGCGAGCAAGTGAGGCGTCCCCGATTTGCACACGTTTTCGAAGGAGATCATGCCGCATAGCCATGCAGGCTTCGCGGTTCGAGAACACGTCCGCCGCCTCCTTGCCATCGCTGTGCTCGCTGCGCCGGTGATGCTGCTGGGCCAAACCGACGAAATCCAGGTCTACGACGCCAATATCGCGGAGCCGGGCATCCTCAATCTGATGATCCACATGAACTTCACGCCGATTGGCCGAACCACCCCGGCCTTTCCCGGCTCGATCATCGCGAACGATTCGTTCCAGACCACCGCCGAATTCGGCTATGGCGTAACGCCCTGGTTCGAGCAGGGGCTCTATTTGCCGGTCACGACTCTCTACTCAACGAACAAAGGCACTACCGCTGATGGCTTCAAGATCCGCGAGCTGTTCGTGCGGCCGCACGCTGAAGACCACACATTTTTTTACGGCATAAATTTCGAGTTCAGCTTCAACCGCCGCTACTGGGAGGAACGAACGTTTACCTCCGAAATACGGCCCATCGTGGGCCTGCATCTCAAACCATGGGACATCATTTTCAATCCGATCCTCGACAACGAATATTACGGTGGCGTCCGGAACCTCCAATTCAATCCGGCTACCCGCGTGGCCTACAACTTCAACGACCGATGGGCCGTCGCTGCCGAGGAATACGACGGTTTCGGCACCCTTCGCGATTTCGTTCCGGTGAGCCAGCAGTTCCATGAGGTTTGGGCTGTCATGGATCACAACAATAAGATGCTGAATATCGAAGCCGGAGTCGGCGTCGGCTACACCGCCGGAGGCGACCGACTGACTTTCAAGCTCATGCTGTCGCGCGATCTGAACAAGAAACACGAACCACAGACGCCGGAAGCCAAACCTCCACAATAGGACTCCGAATGAAGTTGGTCTGGTGGGTGCTCATTCTCGCGATCCTTATTCAGGTTGTGCCGTTCGGCCATTCGCACAGGAATCCGGCTGTCACGAAAGAACCGGGCTGGGATTCGTCCGATACCGCGAGCCTCTTTCACCGCGCTTGCTACGACTGCCACAGTAATCAGACAACGTGGCCATGGTACTCGAACGTGGCGCCCGTTTCCTGGCTCGTTCAAAGAGACGTCAACGAAGGGCGTCGCCACCTGAACTTTACCGAGTGGGACCAGTCTCAGCGCCATGCCAAAGACGTTGCTCAAGAGATCAGACAGGGCGACATGCCGCCTTGGTTCTATCTCCCGACGCATCCCAACGCACGGCTGAGCGACCCCGAAAAACAGATGCTGATCGCCGCGGCGGAAAAGGCGGTCGGTCCACAGGCCGGACCGGAAGACCACAATCACTGATTGCGTAGGTCGATTCCCACGTTTTGAGTGGATGCGCGAATGCGCCACCCCACCCTTTTGGTGGCGCCCGGGGTTAGTGACTGTCGCCGTCGTGATCGACGTCGCCAGACGATTGGGCCTGAGCCTTTGAACTTAACTGAACCGTGTCCCGCGGTTCGGAAGACGAAGCAGGCTGTGGCTTCGATTGCGCTGTATTCTGCGTGGGAACTGCCTGCGATACCACCGTTGCGGAAGAAACTGGATTGATCATATGTGTCCTGACTCCTGTCTTCCGTATCGATCTGTTCATAGGAAAGTTCGAGTTAATGAACAACTTGTCATTCAGGGGTTTCTCAGGAGTTATCTTCCGCCGCTATAAACGAAATGTAACGATGGCGTCGACTAGCTGACGCGGGGTCCGTATGAACGAATCGTCACGAACGCAAGTCGATTGCCGTCAGGCAGAGCAGAGATGTTCCTATAATCTACGTTGGGAGGAAACGGAATTGCGAAAATCCAGCGTGTTATACGCAGCCGGCCTTGTGATGTTGCTCCTGGCCGGACTGCCTCAACTGACACTGGCGGATGGGCCATTCAAGGTTTCGAAGGTGGTGAAGGTCGGTGGCGAAGGCACGTTCGATACGGCCTTTGCCGATGTTGAGGCACGCCGGTTATACATTCCACGGAAGAACCCGGGCCGAATCACTGTTTTCAATCTGGACACGATCGAGCCGGTCGGCGAAATACCCGATGCGGCGGCGAACGGCGTGGTCGTCGATCCAAAATCGGGTCACGGGTTTGCGAGCAGCCAACCGGTCACGATGTTTGACGCAAAGACACTGAAGACGATCAAGAAGATTGACGTTCAGGGCCGCCCGGACGCCATTCTTTTCGATCCATTCAATCAGCATGTCTTCATCTTCAGCCATATCGCCCCGAATGCAACGGTTATCAATGCCGTCGATGGCTCTGTGCTGGGAACAATCGACCTGGATGGTGAGCCCGAGCAGGCCGCCACGGATCGTAATGGCAGGGTTTACGTCGATGTGCGAGACAAGAACGATATCGCTGTGATTGACGCCAAAACGCTCACCGTTGCTGCGCGCTACAGCGTAGCGCCTACCGGTGGAAGGTGTTCAGGCCTCGCTATGGATGTGAAGAACCGAATCCTGTTTGCCGGCTGCCGGATGCCACAAACGATGATCATTCTCAATGCCGCCGATGGAAAGATTCTGGATACTCTGCCGATCGGATCCACCGCGGATTCCGCCGTCTTCAACCCGCAAACGAAGGAAGCTTACAGTGCCCAGATCGATGGAACGCTGACCATTGTTAAGGAAAAAAGTCCCACCACCTTTGCGATTGAGCAGACGGTAAAGACCAAGGATAGTGCCAAGCAGATGGTGTGGGACAGCAAGACGAACAGGATACTGCTGCTCGCGGCTGATTTCCTGCCGCCAACCGGACCGCCGAGGGCGGGTGTGGCGGGCTATGGCGGCAAGATGGTGCCCGATTCGTTTTCGATTCTCGTCGTCACGAAGTGACAAGGCGGACGGGTCTCAATCCTCTATTCCGCCTTGTGACGCGGCGCGATAACGGTTCATATCGGCGAGCTGTTCGTTAGGCTAAACGCTGCAAGAGACTCCCGCCACTTAACGGCACAGCTTGAATATCGTATCTGTATTGACCGGCTGATTGCGGGAACAGCACTCCGAAAACAGGAAGCCCAGCAACTCCTCCAAACCCGCGGTATTGGCCGAATATCAAAGATATTTGCTGTCACGTTTGACGCTGACCAGCCCCTCATGTCGGAGCTTGTCAAGGTGATGGGACAAGGTGGATGGGGTGATACCCAGTTTCGCCTGAATTTTTCCAACGACCATCCCTTTGGGGTGTGCGGCGAGCAACATACAAGCTGCACCGTAACTTTGATCTCTCTGGAGCGAAGTAGTAAGCGGACCAAGATATTCGCCCCTGGGGCACAAAATGGAGCGTGAGATGAAAGGCATTTTCAGAGGCTTAGTTCTTACTGGTTTGGTTGGATGGCTGTGCTCATTCGGGTCAGCCGCCACCATGACAATGACCGGCATGATCAGCGACAGCGCATGCGGCGCCAGCCACGCCAAGATGATGGACATGCACAAAGACGCGAAGATGAAGATGACGGAACGAGACTGCACGCTGGCGTGCGTGAAGGGCGGCGGAAAATTTGTCTTCGTTTCTGATGGCAAAGTCTACACGGTCGCCAACCAGAACCTCGCCGCGCTTACCGAGCATGCAGGTGAAACCGTCAGCCTTACTGCCAGGGAGCATTCTTCCTTCGGACGTACCAACAGGGCTCGTGCTGATACCAGTAGTGCGTCCGCGTGAGCACGATGCGGCCTTTGTTCCAGATGATCTGTTGGGGGTAGAGGAATCCGATACGCAGCAGCCCGTTCAGCACCTCGCGCGTGAAAACCGAAGCGTGCCAGACGTATGCGGCCTCAAGGCTCGGCACGAGTTCGAGGCCTCCGACCAATCCGCTCGTGTATCGCCGGAGATCGTTGTTTCGTTATGCCCCTCGGACCGGTGCTTCATATAACTTGGCTCCGCGGCTCCGTGGCCATTCAGGCCCGCGCGATCCCTCCACTCGGAATCAAGCGAGATGCCATAGGGCGGATCGCAGACCATCAGGAACGGTTTGGTGTCGCCCAAATGTCGCGAAACCACATCAGGCTGAGTGCAATCGCCACAGATGATCCGATGATTCCCGAGGACCCAGAGTTGACCGGTTTTGGTGATTGGTTCAGGCTGGACCTCTGGAATGGCATCTGCATCGGTCAGGCCCAGCGCGTCGTACTGCGCCTCGAGCAAGCGGGCCAACTCGACATCATCGAAGCCCACCAGGTCGAGGTTGAAATCCTCCTCGTGTAGAATCGCCAACTCGACGCGCAGCATTTCTTCATCCCAAGCTGCGCCGGCGATGGCCAACTGGTTGTCTGCAATCACGAGAGCGCGCCGCTGTGCTGGTGAAAGATGATGAAGGACAATCACCGGGACTTCTTTCATGGCGAGCTTCTCGGCGGCCAGCAAACGTGCGTGGCCAGTGATTATGTCGTTATCGGCACCAACCAGGATTGGGTTAGTCCATCCCCACTCGCGTATAGACGCCGCGATACTGGCCACTTGCGCGCGGCTGTGCGTTCGTGGGTTGTTGGCTCGCGGAATCAGGCGTTCGATCGGCCAGCGCTCGATCTGGATATCAATTTCGACTGGGGGGCTGGCGTGCGCCTTTTTTTGCCATTCACCCCTCAATAGCAATCCTGGGCTTCAGTCGTCAACAGACGATTCCTCCGAGGATAATGAATTAATTGATGTGGCTCTCATAGGAACGCAACATGAGTGACTCGCCCGATTTCAAAGACAAGGCGGTTGCGACTGCCGTGACCGGCGCTGGCGCGACTGTTGGCGGTGCCGGCGGTGCGACAGTTGGCGTGTTAGAACTGGCCGCCAGAGGGGTGGCGACGGGGCTCTCGGCGAGCGTCGTCATTGGTGCTGGAGCCGCCGCGGGTGCGGCGCTCGCATATGGTGCTTACAGACTGTTCAGAAAGCGGAAACCTTCTCGCAATTCGAATACTCCCGGCACCGGAGAGCCTCAATGAGCAATTGGAATCCGAGCGGTCTGGGGATAACTATTGGCCAAACTCCAGCCCGGCACTCCGGCTTCAGGCTCAGGTCGCGTTTGTAACACGAACCCGTGCCCATTCATGTGACAACCGAGTGGGGGGCGCATCCCCAAAAGCGTCACTCCGAAGTTCCGAGTTGAGACGCTGTTTCTTGATTTGTCGGGTTTTGGTAAGCCGTTTGTCGGGTTATTTGTCGGGAAAACTGGCCTGCCCGACATCGAATCGATTAATGGACTCAAGGGGTTGAGGACGATTTGTCGGGTTTGTCAGGTCTTATAAGGCAAGTCTCGATCCCGCATGAACGCCCTCCGCCACGGCCTCACTGCACGCGTCGTCGTGCTCCCCACCGAAGACATGGCCGCTTATCAGGCTTTCTCTCAGGAAATCGTCGACAGCCTCCACGCCCAAACTCCGGTCGAACGCCAGTTCGCTCAGACCATCGCCGACAATCAGTGGCGCATCAACCGTATCCGTTCCATCGAAGACGGCATGCTCCGCATCGGTCGTTACGAAGACACCGCAGACCTGGACATTTCCGATCCCGAAATCCGCGGTGTGATGACGGCAGCCCGCGCCTTCCGCGACCATTCGAAGGCCTTCGTCAACCTCAGCATTTACGAGCAGCGTCTGCACCGCACCATAAAGGAAGCCTTCCGCCAGCTCAAGGAGTTGAAAGCCGAGCGCCGCGAACGTGAGGAGAAAGCAAACGCGCGCGAACTCGAAGCTCAGGATAATCGCGAAATACAGCAAACACAGGACTTGCCGTCCCAGTCCGCGCCCAATGGGTTCGTTTATGCGAGCACCAAAATCGCGGCTGACGACCTCTCGAACCCGCGAAACAGACCGAAAAAACCGGCTTCAATCTCACCGAATACGACTCTTCCCCCTCCCGCCACTCCTTACCGCACGCCGCGTGACAAGCCACACAGTAAACTCGATAAGGAAACCAATAGAGACACAGACAGTGCACAGGCCGCAGGGTCCGTTGTGCGCGAAATAAGATAGAGCGCACAAGCCGAAGGTCCGTTGTGCGCGAAACAAGATAGAGCGCACAGGCCGAAGGGCTCGTTGTGCGCGAGGAGAGACAGAGACAGATGGAAGCCTTAAAGGGAGTCCGCATTCTCGATATGACCCACGTGCAGGCCGGGCCGACGTGCTCGCAGTTGCTTGCCTGGATGGGTGCGGACGTGATCAAGCTCGAGTCGCCCGTCGGCGACGCCACCCGCGGCCAATTGCGCGATGTGCCCAATGCCGACAGCCTCTACTTCACGATGCTGAACTGCAACAAGCGTTCCATCGTCATCAACATGAAGTCGCCCGAAGGCAAGGCCGTATTCACCGAGCTGCTGAAAAAGAGCGACATCCTCATGGAGAACTTCGGCCCCGGCGTGCTCGACCGCTTCGGCTTCGGTTGGGAGCAGGTTCACGCCATCGCCCCGCGTGTCGTGATGGGTTCGATCAAAGGCTTCGGCTCGTCCGGCCCCTATTCCGATTTCAAGGCTTATGAAAATGTCGCCCAGGCCATGGGCGGCGCGATGAGCACCACTGGTTCGATTGACGGTCCGCCCTACGTTACCGGCGCGCAGATCGGCGATTCCGGCACCGGCCTCCATCTCGCCATCGGCCTGCTCGCCGCGCTTCACCAGCGTGACCGCACCGGCGAAGGCCAGTACGTTGAAGTGGCCATGATGGACGGCGTGATGAATCTGTGCCGCGTCAAATTTCGCGATCACCAGCGCCTTTCGCGGCAGGAATTGTCCGAGTACTCTATCCCGACCGCGGGCCTCACAACCACCCCGCGCGCCGGCAACGATTCCGGCGGCGGCCAGCTCGGCAATGCCATCAAGTGCAAGCCAGGCGGCCCCAACGACTATCTTTATGTAGTCGTCCAGGAAGCCGTGTGGGAACCCTTGGCCAAACGGATCGGCCCCGATGTCGGCCAGCCCGGGTTGGCAGCCGACCCCCGCTTCGCCAAAATCGGCGACCGCCGTAAAAACCAGAATGAAGTCTGGAACCTGCTCGAAGAGTTCGCGAAGAATTACACCAAGCGCGAGCTGATGGCCATTATGAATGAGCTCGACGTTCCCTGCGGACCCATCATGTCTACCGAAGATCTGGCGAATGACGAGCACGTTCGCGGACGCGACATGTACGTCGAACTCGACCATCCGCAACGCGGCAAATGGTACAACGTCGGGATGCCGATCAAGCTCTCGGCGTCGCCCGCGAAAGTCAAACGGTCACCCACTCTCGGCGAGCACACCGACGAAATATTAAAGGAAGTGCTCGGCCTGAGCGACGCGGAAATCGAAGCCAAAAAGCAGGCCGGCGCCTTCTCCGCGAAGAAATAGCTTGTACCACCGGCGATCTTGTCGCCGGTGACTTTTTGAGACACCTATGAAAATCGCCATCGTCGGACAACAGGATTTCGGCAAAGCCGTTCTCGAAGCCTTCCTCTCTCGCGGCGACGAGATCGCAGCCGTATTCTGCGCGCCGGAAAAAGAAGGCGCCAGGCCGGACGCCCTCCGCACCGCCGCGCAGGCAAAAGATCTGCCGGTTCACCAATTCCAATCCCTTCGCGATCCCGAAGCGTCGCGCCTCATGCGTGCGGCGGGTGCCGACATCGGCATCATGGCTTTCGTGCTGCAGTTCGGGCCGGAGGAATTTGTGAGCATTCCGAAGCACGGCACCATCCAATACCATCCATCGCTGTTGCCGAAATACCGCGGTCCGAGTTCCATCAATTGGCCGATCATCAAAGGCGATACCGAAACCGGACTGACCATCTTCCGTCCTTCCGATGGACTCGACGAAGGCCCAGTAGTTCTTCAGAAAAAGACGCCGATCGGTCCTGACGACACACTCGGCAGCGTCTACTTCGATCGTCTGTTTCCTATGGGAGTGCAGGCAATGCTCGAAGCCGCCGATCTCGTGTTTGCCGGTAAACACACCGAAACCACGCAGGACGAATCTCAGGCCAGCTATGAAGGTTGGTGCAAATCGCCCGAAGCGCGCATTGATTGGGTGCGGCCCATCGATCAGATCTACAACCTGATTCGCGGATGCAATCCTGCGCCTGGCGCCTGGACGACGCTCGATGGCCGCCGTCTGCAGATCTTTGATGCGCGCAAGACGCTCTTCCGCCGTTTTGCGGATGTGTCCGGCAAGATCGGCCAGGTCGCCGAAGTCCGGCCGCAATACTTCACCGTAATCGGCCAGGGCGGCATGATCGAAGTACTGAAGGCGAAGCTGGAAGACGGAAAAAAAGCCGCCGCCGGCGAGGTAGCGGAAGCCGCGGGAATCAAGCCCGGCGCCCTCCTCGGCGTCTGATGTGGGGTCAGGGCTTCGGCCCTGCCGCCGGCCTTCCGGCCGGCGCGCGCTGCCCGATTACTTCGTGTCTTGCAGCCTTCCCGCTCTCAGCACATTCGCCACCGCTTCATTCCCTTCGTGGCAGGCGTATTCGTAGATCTGGTAGCTGTCGTCGCGCACCAGCGGCATCGCGACCTTCCAGGGTTTGGTATAAACCTCCGGATCGTCCACGGCGAGTTCGTAGTTGATCGTGTTGGCGTTGACGCGCGTGAAGCGCTCCGTCAAATGCAGTGACGTGCTCTGCGGAATGCCTTTGATGCGTCCGCCGGAGCCGCTGGTGGAAATCCAGCCTTTGCCGTTAAAGTTAGTGGTGTCGACCACCAGCGTATTCCTCTCCCAGTGGCCGCGCGAGTCGCCGTTCCACTGGCGAACGGTTGAGGGCAGATGCGGACTGCCGTCGACGGGAATAATCCGCGTCTCGTGAATCATCTCCGAGAAGATCACCACGTATCCCGGTATTTGGACGATCTGATGCGCGTTGTTGTAGCCTGCCGGGAAAAGTCCTGCGGGCACGCCGCGTGTGATGCAGCGATCCCACAGGCTCATGTATTCCCATGAGTCGCCGATATGCGCGGCGTCATAATCTCTTCGCGCTTCAGCGGAAGGTTTGAGCGGGACCCGGCCGTCCGGCGGATCCACCACCAATGATGTCTGCCTCGTGGAAACGACTTTCGTTCCCGAGTCGTACCAGACTCGGTTGTAAGTGCCGACATCGCCTGTGGAAGGAGGACTATCCACATCTCTTTCCGCGGCTTTCCGTTCGACTTCAGCCGCTTCGGCGGGAGTGAGAACTGCTTTCCCCGCGAGGGCGGCGGGCCGTTCGAACGGCGTGACCGTGGCGTTCGTCCAGGTGCCCTGTAGATCGCGGCCGGGCGGCGCCGCACCGATGGCGCCGACGCAGACTATGGCCGCCATCAGAACTTTGAGTTTCATTGTGCACAATTGTATCTGGAAATGCGGCTACCAGCCGCGTCTAACATGAATGCGAATATGCAACTTTCCCGCCGGGCTTGTCTCAAGCTGGTCGCGGCGTCAACCCTGAGCGCCGCCGCGCCTCAGACACACATTACCGGTGTCCAACTCTACGCTGTCCGCGCTGCGCTCAAACGCAATCCCGACCGCACCCTCCAGGCGCTCGCGGGTATCGGGTTCAAAGAGGTCGAAGGCTTCAGCCGACCCGATACCGTGGCGCTCGCGCCGAAGATCAAGCAGTACGGTCTGACCCTGCGCTCGTGTCAGATTGAGACACCGCTCCTCACCGGGACTTGGGATCAATATCCGGACCTCAAACAAGTTACTTTGCCTGAAGCCATCGACAGTCTTGCGGGCGCCGGCGCCGGGTATTTCACACTCGGCTACATCTCGCCCGGCGCGCGCGGCGACAGCGACGATTTCTTCCGCCGCACCGCCGACCGCATGAACGCCGCCGCCGAGCTGGGCCGCAAATCAGGACTGCGTTTCGCCTGGCAAAATCACGCATTTGAGTTCGAAGGCGAGCCGGGCAAACGCCCCATCGACATATATATCGAGCGCCTCGATCAAAAGCTTGTCGGGCTGGAACTGAACGTCTTCTGGGCAGCCGTCGCCGGTCAGGATCCGTTGCGTCTCATGAAGGAGTGGAAAGGCCGCGTGCCACTGCTACAGCTCAACGATAAAGCCAAAGACGCGCAGCATCAGTTCTCCGAGAATCTCGGCGTCGGTGCTTTCGTCGAGGCGGGCAGCGGAGACATCGACTTCTCCGCCATCCTCAAAGCCGCCGCATCCGCGGGCGTGAAGGCTCAGTTCATCGGGCAGGACGAAACCCTCGGCGATCCCATCGAAAACCTGCGCCACAGCTTTGCTTATTTGAACCGATAACGTGAGAGAATCGCGTCGTGAGAGAATCGCGGAGATGAGATCCCTACTGTTCGTCTTAATGAGCGCGCCGCTCGCGATGGCCCAGCAGCCTGCCGCGCCTCAGCGCGGTCCGCAACAGCCAATGACGTTCTTCGTCACCAGCCAAGGCTCAGGCAAAGGCGCCGATCTCGGCGGACTCAAGGGAGCCGACGCGCGATGCCAAACACTTGCGGCGGCGGTCGGCGCAGGCAATAAGACCTGGCACGCGTACCTCAGCACGCAGGCCGCGGACGGCCAGCCCGCGGTGAACGCTCGCGATCGCATCGGCGCCGGCCCCTGGTACAACTCGAAGGGCGCTCGCATCGCCAAGGGCCTCGACGATCTGCATGGCGACACTCTCGAGCTCGCACGCATCGGGAGCAGCCTGACCAGGATCACCGCGCTCACCGAAAAAGGCGACATGATCGCCGGGCCTCCGGACGACAATCAGCGCCATGACATCCTCACCGGCTCGCAGACCGATGGCCGCGCGTTCACCGAAGCCGCCGACCACACCTGTCGCAACTGGACGAGCAGCACCGACGGGTCCGCGCAGATCGGCCATCCCGACCACACCGGCGGCCCCAACACTTCCTGGAATTCGGCGCACGCCAGCCGCGGATGCAGTCAGGAAAGCCTGAAGACTATGGGCGGCGCGGGCCTGTTCTACTGCTTCGCGATCGACTGAGCGCCGCTGACTAAAGACTGAGAATCTCTCTCAGATGAGCGGATTGACGCCTGGACAGTTCGACCTCATGGCCACCGCGCATCCGCACCACCAGGTTTCCGCCGACGCTCAGTTCGGCCGCCTCAATGGAGTTCAGGTTGATGAGGTGTTTGCGGCTGGCGCGGAAAAAAGCTGCCGGGTTGAGGCGATCCTCGAAGGACGCCAGTGTGCCGGGAACCAGGGGCCGCTCCTTCCGGAAGAGGACGCGCGTGTAGTTCCCGTCTGATTCCAGGAGATCGATCTCCTCGGTTCCGACAATCCAGCAGCGCTCGCCGTCTCTCAGGAAAAGCTTCTCGATGCGCGGGCGGTCGCGTCGGCCGCGCAGCTTCTGCAGGGCTGCCGCAAGACGGCCCGGAGCGATCGGCTTGAGCAGATAGTCCAGCGCGTTGGCGTCGAAGGCCTGGAGCGCGTGCTGATCATACGCGGTCGTGAAGATCACCTCGGGCACTTCGGCAAGGCGTGCGAGAAGATCGAACCCGGACATTCCCGGCATCTGGATGTCGAGGAACAGCACATCGGGCTCGATCCTTTGAATCAGCGCGAGAGCCTCCTCGCCGTTCGCCGCCTCTCCGGCAATCTCGACCTCCGGGTGAGCGCCGAGGAGACGCCGCAATTCCTGACGCGCGATGCGCTCGTCGTCAACGATTAGGGCTGTCATGGGTTTTTGGGAATGGTGACAGTCGCGGTCACGATACCGTCACACGCGCCTAACTCCAGAGTTGCGCGTTCGCCGTAGAAGAGTCGAAGTCGCTCGCGGGCATTATCAAGTCCGGTGTGCGTTCCGTTCGGGTCGGGAGCACCGATGCTTCCGGTATTTTCCACTCTTACTATCACGGCTTCGTGTTCCCCGAACCCCTTCACGCGAATGACACCCCCGCCAGGAAGGCGGGAAATGCCATGTTTGACAGCGTTCTCCACCAGCGTCTGCACGAGCATCGACGGGACGGCACACTTTCCCGCCTCCCGATCGACGTCCAATGAAACCCGCAGGCGCTCATCGAAGCGGACAGCTTCCAGAGCCAGATAGTCCGCAACCGCTTCCATCTCCTCCGTCAGCGAAATCATCTGCGCGCCGGGCGTCTGGAGCGAACGGCGAAACAGGCTGGCCAGACTGGTAATCATGTGTTGCGCTCGTTCGGGATCCTCGGTAATCATGCCGCGGATGGCGTTCAGGGAATTGAACAGAAAGTGCGGATTCACCTGCGCCTGTAGGGCGCGCAGCTCGGCCTGGCGGAGAGTAAGTTGAAGCTGCACCTCCCGCAATTGAGCCTGCCGGTATCGGCGGTTCCAACTGATTCCCACGTAGAACGCTGCCCAGACGCAGGACGCGAACGTCACACCACCGGCGGTGCTGGCCGCTGCGGTTGCGTCGAAAGTATTTGGGCCGGTAAGCACTCTCGAAATGCCGACCACAAGCGCGGTCTCAATCAGCCCTGCACCTACCGCGCCGGCGAAAATGCGGGGCAGTCCCCGGGCCGCCGGGAGCATCAGCCAGCCGCGGCGCCGAATCTGATTTCGCAGCAGATGCGTGAGAGCAACGCTGTAGCAAAAGAACAGGGCGAAGCCGATGACAATGCCGCCCTGCCATCCGGTGTAGATCGTGGTGATGGCCAAACCGATGGCGCTGTATCCGCCCCAGCCAACGATCTGACAGGCCCAGTACAGATAGTTTGGCTTGGTCTTCATCACTTTCGGCCGGCGACGATTTGCCCATCCAGCATAGTCCAGACGGGCTGTCGCATGGCGCCGAGGTTCTCCAGAGGGTTCGCATCTGTGAGGATCAGATCGGCCCGATAGCCCGTGGCGACTCGGCCAAGTTCGTCGGCTTTGCCAAGATATGCGGCGTTGTTGAGCGTCGCAAAAGTCAGGATTTCCGCCGGCGTGAAACCGGCGCGGGCGAAGTGCGCCAGCTCGTCGTGAAACCCGCTTCCGTAAGACACCATCGGAGCGTCGGTTCCGATCGCGATTCGCGCCCCGGCTCGGTAAAGTCTGCGAACCGACTCATAGCTGCATTGCATGTCGCGGGCTTTGCCTCCGGTGGAAACGTGGCTCAGTCCGAGACTGGTTTGAAATTCACCGAAAGTAGGGTCGAGGAAGGGGCGCCGCTGAGCAACCAGCGCAGCCAGCGAGTCCGGCACATCCTGGAGATAGGCTGTGTGTTCGACTCCTGTCGCTCCGGAGCGAATCGCGTCCTCGACCTCGGCCGCCGTCTCCGCATGAACGATGCTGATCAGCTTGTGATCGTCCGCCCAGCGGATGGCTCTTGCCATCAATTCGGTGCTCAACTCCTCTTTCGCGCGGCCGATGGTGCCGTGGACGATCTTCACGGCATCCGGCGGACCTTCGGCAAAGTTGCGGTTCAGCCCGTCGAGAAGACTCGCCTCATCGTGGGCCAGGATCGCGCCCTGCCGCGAGATGTCAGCCGACCAGATGGTGCTCACGGGATGTCCATGAGGCGATGTCACCAGCCTTCCCACGGCGAAGAAACGCGGGCCCAAAGTCTTTTTCGCCAGGATGTCGGCGCGCAGACGGAAGTTCGTTTCAGCCGGTCCGCCCAGGTCTCGAACCGAGGTCACGCCTGCGGCGAGATACTGGCCGCGTTGCACGGAATAGTCGCCAATCATGGACTTCATGAAATAGGCGAATTGGAATCCGGCCGGCACTTCGACCGGAGACTGCAGGTGCGTGTGGACATCGATGAGTCCCGGCAGCAGATATCGACCATGCGCTTCGATGCGGGGCCAATCCGCATGTGCGGACTCCGGGCCGATTTCGACGATGCGCCCCTCGCTGATGTAGACATTTTGTCCGTCCAGGATTCGAGCCGAAGGCGCGTCCACAATTCGCGCGCCCGTGATGACCGTATGGCTCCTCTCGCCGGGCCAGTTCAGGCGCGTGGCAGCCATCAGCCAGACCGGCGCGATCGTACCCGCGGCGAGGACGAACGCGGCTCCCCAACGAGTCCATCGGGCCGTGCGCCAGGTTGTCAGGTAAAACAGCAGGAGGACCATGCCGTAAAACTGCGGCGTGGCGCTCAGGTAGACGATCCACCTGCCGTTGACGAATGGACGGAAAGAAGCGCCGCCCCAGATCGGATACATCGCCGCAAGGGTCACGAAGTAGAGGGGCAGGGAAAACAAATAGCCGCCCACCAATTTTGTCCAGGCCCGTCCTTTGTACCAGGAGAGGAACGCTCCGATCGGCCACCAGTAAACAAGGCCGAGCACGAGTTCACCGGTAAGCGACAGCAGCGCCGTCCGCCACCCTCCCATCCGAAACATCAGGCAAGCCGCGAACGGTATCGGCGCGGCAAGGAGCAGGGCGGAGGTAATTAAGAAGCGTCGAAATGTATCCATAGCCGCATTCTGAAGAGGCTTGGTTCAGACGCGGGCTGAAAAGTGATGAGCGGTCGACCGGACCGGCCGAACGGCATCCGGGCCGAAACGGCGACCGATTTGATCAGCCGCTACTCAGGCCAGCGCGGTTTTGTACAGAGCGAGGAGCTTGCCCCAGGCGCGCTCGGCTTCGGGCTTGTTGTAAATCGGCATGCCGTTCTGCAGCGGCATGTCCGGCACGCACCAGCCGTGCTGGCAGGTGGTGTAGACTTCGACCTCGGCGGGAATCTTCGCCGCGGCGAAAGCCTCCTTCAGCTTGTCTTTCGCGTCGGGTTGCCGCATGTCGTCGTTCGACGCGATCGCGATATACATCCGATCGTGGAATTTCGGAATCATCAGATGCGGGCTGTTGGGATTAGCCGAGACCAGCCCTCCGCCGTGGAAGGTTGCGCCAGCGCCTACGCGATTCGCCATGCCGGCGCACGTCCGGAACACCAACGGTCCGCCCATGCAGTATCCCTGCGTGCCGACCTTCTTCGACTTGTTCACCTGCTTCTGCGCATCGAGGAAGCCGATGAATGCCGTTGCGTCGCTCTCGATGGCGCCATCCGGTGCGAATGAAGCCATTAGCGGCGTCATCTTCGCCATGTCTTTCTGGAAGTCGAACTTCGTGGGATCGTCGACGACCGGAGCCTTGGCCTTGCGATAGTACGGGTTCGGCACCAGCACGGAGTAGCCTTCGGCGGCGAGACGCTTTCCCATTTCGCGGAAGGCCGGACGCAGTCCGAAGATATCGGTCCAGATCACGACCGCCGGATGCGAACCGCTCTTCGGATGAATGAACGCGGCGTCGCAGGTACCGTCGGGAGTCTTGATCTCAACATTGTTCTCGACGACTTCCGTCGCTGCCTCTGCTGTCGCCGCCGTCGC
The DNA here is from genome assembly GCA_036273015.1 of Bryobacteraceae bacterium. Lineage (GTDB taxonomy): Bacteria > Acidobacteriota > Terriglobia > Bryobacterales > Bryobacteraceae > BOG-234. Next base: position 32,138 of record DATAXN010000004.1, read on the forward strand.
GGCAATCCCCGCAGCAGCCACCGAGGCGACTACGAATTCACGCCGTGCGATATTGCCCATCAGTTCGTCGTTCTTCTGATTCTCTTCCGCCATTTGCTGTTCTCCTTCGTAAGTTTATCGCGTCAAAGACCCGGTGGCGCACAGGTAAAGTTCTCCGCCGCGTCGATGCTCCCGCTGCCTTTGTAATGCGCCATATTCGGATACATGCAGATCGGGCGGGTGCGCCTGGTCTCGCCCTTCTCGACATGCGCGCCGATCAGCATCGTGGGCGCGATTCCCTTCTCCACCCAGTTGACTGCTGCCGCGAGCCAATCGACATCGCCGCATCCCGGTCCTCCCTGGCAGTGAAACATTCCGGGAACGGGAAAGAAACGATAGAAGTCGTCGGTCTCTTTTGCTCCCATGGTCTTCACCGCGGCTTCGTAGTAATCGATCGACATCTTCGGGCTGACGCCGGGGTCGGCCCATCCGTGATAGTGAATGATCTTGCCGCCGCGCATCCGGACAGCGGTCAGATCGGGATCGGTGGCGTCGATGCGGGAAGCAACGCGCGACATCCTCGCGAGGTCGGTTTCGATCCGGAAGGTATTGACATCCCACGCCGGACCCGGTGGCGGATCGAACGCCATGAACTTCATAAAGCTGTCGGCGAGTTGGAAGCCGTTGTTGATCCCGCCGTCGCCGCCGGGAGGCATGCCAGGGAAGAGCTGTTTGCCGGAGGCGTCGCGTGGGCCTTCGTAGACTTTCTTCAGCGCGGCGATCTGCGCGGATGTGAAGCAGCCCGGATTGTCGGCATCGCCCGCGCACTTCGGCAAATCTTTCGCCGGATCGAAGTCGCACTTGAGCGGATTCTCGACGAGGCCGTCCTTCAGGCCATCGACGGCATCGCACTTCTCGTAGAACGCTTTGGAGATCGCGGCCACCTTCGGACCTTTGATCGCGCCCGGACCGGTCCCGGCGATTTGATAGTTCCATGCCGACTTGGATTGCAGCCCGGTGAGGAAGAGAACCGGCGCTCCGATCACGTAGCCGTCGAAGTCTTCGGGATAGCGCTGCGCCTCCATCAGGCCTTCGCGGCCCCCGGTAGAGCAGCCGACCCAATACGAATACTGCGGATCGCTTCCGTAGTAGGCGCGGATCACCTTTTTGGCGAGGAGCGCTGTTTCGTGGACGGCGAGATAGCCGAAGTCGATCACCTTGCGGGAAGCGTTGGGATTATTCGGACCCGGATAAGCAAACGAGGCCCCCTGCTCTTTGCGCGCGTCATGACCGGTATCGGTCGATGTGGCGGCGTAACCTTTGCGGACCGCCGCGTCCAGCGCAGCGAGACTGATCGAGCCCGCCCATCCGCCGTTACCGTCCATCTCGAAACGGTTATTCCAGTTGGTGGGCAGCTTGATGGCAAATCCGGCTTCCGGCCAGATGACGCCGCGCACGTCGCAATGCTCCGGCAAAGCAGCGGTCGCCGCTACGAGCTTCGCCGACTCGATTTTGACGTCGGCGCTGAAGTGCATCGCCGCCAGATCGTCGCACTTCTTCACCGGCGCGGCGAAAATCCCGGGAGCAGCCAGCAGAAGACAGAGCGCGGCGTTTCTCATAACTCGTCGCATGACTCCGCTATGTTATCGCGAAATGCGATCGGCCTCATGGGCTGTGCCGCATTTGGGAATGGCAACCGCGTAACAGTAGACTAAGCTGAACGGCTGCTATGTCCCTCTCCGCGGGTGACCGCCTCGGACCCTACGAGATCCTCGCTCCCCTGGGCGCGGGCGGCATGGGAGAGGTTTATCGCGCGCGAGATTCCCGGCTGGGCCGCGACGTCGCCGTCAAGGTTCTGCCGGAGCATCTGGCCAACGATCCGCAGGCGCTCGAGCGATTCGAGCGCGAGGCCAAAGCAGTGGCGGCGCTGTCGCATCCCAATATCCTCGTGCTGTTCGATGCGGGCACACAGGACGGGGTTCGTTATGCAGTCACAGAGTTACTGGAAGGAGAGACGCTGGGCGATCGTCTCAGCCGTGGACCGCTCCCCTGGCGCAAGACCATCGAACTGGGAGTGGCACTGGCCGAGGGTCTCGCCGCCGCTCACGGCAGGGAAATCGTCCATCGCGATATCAAGCCGGGCAACATCTTCCTCACCAGCAATGGCCAGATCAAGATTCTCGATTTTGGACTGGCCCGCGTGGAGCAGGAGGCGTCTCCCGAAGAGGCGCTGACCCGCGCGGAAACCCAGGCGGGAATGGTCATGGGCACTTCCGGGTACATGTCGCCCGAGCAGGTGCGCGGCGAGAAAGCCGGCGCATCAAGCGACATATTCTCGCTGGGCTGTGTTCTCTATGAAGCTGTGACGGGACGGCGGGCGTTTTCCGGAAAATCGGCCGCGGAAACCATGGCAGCGATTCTCAAGGACGATCCGCCTGCCATCGCCGACACCGGTGTAGAGGCTCCGGCTGAACTGGAGCGTGTAGTCGAACGGTGCCTGGCCAGGAACCCCGCGCAGCGATTTCACTCCGCGCACGATCTGGCATTCGCATTGAGAAACCTGCTCAGCGGAGTGAGCGATAAACCTGCCGCTGCGGCCACGCCACGCAGTGCACGCCTAAGCCTGTCCCTTACAATCGCGGCCCTTGCGGCGATTCTCGCGGCAGGAGGACTTTTCTACCGCCACAGTCATAGCGCCACGAGCATCGACACGCTTGCGGTGCTGCCGTTCGCCAATATGGGCGGCAACGCCGACGCGGACTACCTGAGCGACGGAATTACGGAGAGCCTGACGGACAGCCTTTCAGAATTGCCCAACCTGAAAGTGAAGTCGCGAAGCGCGGTGCTTCGCTACAAAGGCAGGGATCCGGATGTAATGGCTGTGGGGCGGGAGTTGGGCGTACGCGCCGTACTCACGGGCCGCATTACTCAGCGCGGCGAAAACCTCACAGTGAGGGCGGAATTGGTGGATGCCGCGGACAACAGCCATCTGTGGGGCGAACAATACGATCGCAAACTCGCCGACGCGCTGGCCGTGCAGAATGAGATCGCGCATCAGATTGTGGACAAGCTGCGGATACGGCTGAATAACACCCAGATGACGCACATGATCACGCGTCAGACCGCAAACCCCGAAGCGTATCAGCTCTATCTCAAGGGCCGTTACTTCGCGGCGCAGTTTACGCCGGACAGCCTGAGCAAAGGCATGAATTATTTCCGGCAGGCCATCGCTGTCGATCCCACCTATGCTTTGGCCTATGACGGGATGGCTTATTACTACACGCTGATCGAAGATCAGGGGGATCCGCCGGACGAGACCATGCCAAAAGCGAAGGAGGCAGCGCGCAAGGCGGTGGAGCTCGACGATTCGCTGGTGGAAGCTCATGTCGAACTGGGCGGCGTCTATTTTTTGTCACTGCTGTCCAAAACAATCTCCAGAACTCGGTTTTCCACAGCCCAACTGATTGAGTCTAAGTCCCGTCAGCCGAAATCAAGAAACGAGGTCTCTTACTCTGCGACGAACCTGTCCAAAACAACGGTCGCCGTGCCGCGCTTGAACCCCAGCGCCAAATTTGCCGGAATGCCGCCCTGAGGGGGTTCCGGGAGCTATTCAACTCGCGGGGAACGTTTCTGAGACGTCATTCGCCTGTCCAAAACGGGAATTTCCCAAAACCTGTCTTGGACAAGAGTGTCAACTACCGTTGCGGACCGCCGCCGCGGCCGAAACGCCTGCCGCGTCCGGCTTGCAAGTCGGTGCTATTCTCCAATCATGAGCGCTCGAATCAGCATCGAGCCTGGAAAACGGTCCGGTCAACCTTGTGTACGCGGGCTCCGCATCACAGTTTGGGATGTGTTGAGTTGGCTCGCAGCCGGAATGACTGAGCAGGAAATCCTCGGCGACTATCCGGAACTCGAGGCGGACGATTTCCCCGCGGTTTATGACTTCGCCGCCCACATGGGCAGGCGTGTCGCTCTGTGAAGCTGCTTTTCGACGAAAATCTTTCGCGCAAGCTGATCGCGCGGCTGTCCGAATTGTATCCGGATTCATCTCATGTGGCGGAGTTTGATTTACTGGAGCGTCCGGATCGCGAAATCTGGGACTTTGCTCGGGCGAGTGGTTTCATGATCGTGACCACTGACGCGGATTTCTACGAACTCGCTGCTGCTTTGGGGCCGCCCCCGAAAGTGATTTGGCTCAGGCGCTGGACTCATCCGACCCGGGACGCTGAACTTGTCCTTCGGCGCGATGCCATACGGATCACGGAATTCGCCGCCGATTTGACCCTTGGTCTTCTGGTCCTGGACCGGCAGTAAACGACCGTGTTTGGTCGTGCCATCTCGGAAGCCATCTTAGCGTTCCTGATATGAATCAACTTTGTGTTGCGGCCCATCTGCTCGCTCGACACAATTGCGATTGCCCGTCCCGTCACCGTCACAAGCCGACTGTCGGGAGTGATTCGCGGAAAATACTTTCAACGACGCAGCTGGCAGCCTTACAACAGGTGTTCGTCAAAGGCTTTGCTGATCGCCCGGATCGATTCGTCGCATCGCTGGCAGAGGGACACGAAATGGCTCTTGAGGCTGCCATGCTCATCGAGTAGCCTCTTGCGAATCGCAATTGCTTCTTGACCCGCCGCGTGACCCTTCATCTTCGATCTCAAGTGATGCAACTCCCGAGGTGCCTCCGTAAGAGCAGAAACATCGGCCTGTTCGAATTGCACTCCGAGAAGGCACTCCTCGATCAGTTTCAGGGATCCGAAGTTGCTCGGCGGAGTTCGACCCAGCAATTCTGCGCGTTGGCGAAGCCATTTCGACTGGAATCCTTCATTAACAAGCTGGTCGAGTCGGAGTAGTTCGTCGGACCATTCATCGACCGACGCAGTTACCGGGTAATGTACAAGGCCAATGAGAGATTCGTTACGCAGGGTCCACCATGGCACATCCTTGCTGTACAACTGGTGCAGGATCTCCTGTAGGCTGCTGAGCGCGTCATATTCGGAATACCACTGGCCCTTGAAGTCGGTTTCGAAGGCCCTTTTGGAGATTCCGGCCTTTGGTGCTTCGTTGTGTGCCTTCCAGTGCAGTTGTTCCGAGTAAGGCAAACATCTCAGATAAACGATATAGGTGTGTACTTGACCCGCGTCGTTAATGTCGAAGGTCTGCAGTGACCAGCCGCCACGACAGGAAATGGATCGGTCAAGTAGTGTGTACTTCTCAGTATCCGATTTGTAGCGCAGAAGAACCTCGGGCCGAAAAAACGCAGGGCTGGTTTCAAAAGGAATCGTGGATTGCGTGAAGTAATTGGCGGTCGCGCCGGGCTCGCTGGATATTTCGCGTACAACCTTGTTCTTGAAATCGAACGCAATAAAGCGATCAGTCGCGAAAAGGTTGCCGACTGGCTGAAGTCGTGGGGGAAGGGCAGGGAGAAGAACGCTCCGCGATGAAGGTTGTTTGGTCGCCGAGGGCGATTCGTCATCTGGTCGCGATCAGATGCCCGTTTTCCCGGCGGCCGGGTCGCATTAGTGGTGTCGTATCGAGCCCGTCCACTTTGTTTACCCCCGCGCCCTTGGATCCGGAGACGTCCTGGAACACCGTTGGATCTATTCCCTGGAAGCTGGCGGTTCAGCAGCTTCGTCGATGATTTCCAAAGCTTGTTTGACGATCTTCGGATGGAGAATTGCCGCGCCGTGAAAGGGGACGGTCACCCGTAGTTCTCGTTTGCCGTAGATTCGATGGCTTCCCTTCGACCGCAGGAGTTGGAATCCGGCGAGAAGCAGCGCTTTCTCTGCCTCGGCGGCAGTCCAGCGCGGCAGTTTAGCTCCGTCCGCCCGGTTTAATCCCACCGCCTTTTAGGCGGTCCGCTTTCAGCCGCCGGATCCCTACGAGAATAGGGAGGATGGCGGAATACAGGCACAGTGCGCACGCGGTGTTCGACCTGAAGTATCACATGATCTGGTGCACGAAGTACCGATACAAGACACTGCTGTCCGGGACACGAGTTTTGAATTCCCGCCAAAGCCCTGAGAGTGGGGGCGTTAACTAGGTTTTTTAGATTTTTCGATTTGAACTTTTTCTGGCCAAAAACGGCTCCCGCGGCGACCGGAGCCAGCGGCGTCGAT
>DATAXN010000005.1:0-48697 GCA_036273015.1 Bryobacteraceae bacterium
GACCCTTTAAATCCGAAACTCGATTGGTTACACTCTGTCATAGCGAAGGCCGTCCTTTTTTGGCGCTAACTGTTGTGTGGAAACTCAGTTATGCCACAGAAGCCGGCCTTTTGCCTATTCAGCGTGAGAAATGCGGGCTAACGCTGAGCCCGCCCGGAGGCCGGTCTTCTCATCCCATCTCGGAAAAAGCCGCGCGGGCCGGGTAGGGTGGGCTAAAGCCCACCCTACCCGGCCCGCCGGGATTTGGTGAGCAGCCGGATTGCCGCGCCAATCAAAGCCGATATCGGGCCGCAGCCTGCCACTGAGATCTGATGCCAGCCCGGCTTCGTCGCACCTTCCTGCATCATCGAGACAAAGCCCATTCCGACCATGAACAGTCCGACAGCCGCCGCATGCGGAAACTCATGCGCTCCGCCAATGAAGGCCGCGGTGTATCCGGCGAGAACGGCAGCTACTACGGTTCCGGCAACTCCGATCAGCAGATCGTATCCGGGCGCGGCGTTCGTCAAGCCGGACAACCACCGGGCGAGAGCAAAGAAAAGGCCGCATCCGATGAGCACCCCCAACAGGGAGCGCACGACCTTCACTTCTGAACCTCGTTCTGGATCGCCTCCAGTTCGCGCCCGGCCTCAGCCCATTTGCCCTGGCTGGTCAGATCGCGATAACGCTGCAGATGTTGGCGGATACTTTCGATCCTCGGGTCAACGTTCTTTTGAGCCGCCTGAGGCGCCAGCGGGGCGGCCAGCGTTGCGCTGGAACCCGGATTTTCCGTCGCAGGAACCGAGCCGCCTCCGCCGCCGAGTTGGGCCAATGCCTGCTCATATGTATCCGCGTAAACGAGTCGATTGCCTACCGCCAACACAACTTTCTTCAACTGCGGCATCCGCGCCTGAACGGCCTGAAGATAGATCGGCGACACGTAGAGAAAGGTGTCGCCAACGGGCAACACCAGCGTCTGCCCCTGAAGAACCTGCGAACCCTGCTGGTTCCAGAGGGTCAGGTCTTTCGAAATATTCTGATCCTGATTGATCCGGGCGTTGACCTGCATGGGCCCCAGCGTCAGCTCCTGCTTGGAAAGCTGCAGCACCACCACTTCACCGAGCTTGTCGCCGTCGCAGCGTGCCAGCATGACGCCAATCAGGTTCTCCTTCGACAGCGGCGTGAATGTGGTCATCAGCAGAAATTCCGGTTTCGACTCACCGGGAAGCGTGGCGAAAACGTAGGTCGGGCTTACCGGCCTCGGTTCGGCGTTCTGACCCGACGAATATCTGGCCAGTTCCCACACGTCCTCGTTGTTGTAGAACGACTGCGGGTTCCGCATGTGATACACGCGATACATGTTCGCCTGCACGTTGAAAAGCTCTTCGGCGTACCGGGTGTGCGCGCGCAGGCCGGCCGGCATGCGCGAGAAGTCCTCGTACAGCGAGGGAAACAGTGCCCGGTACGACTCAATGATCGGATCGGTGGGATCGAACACATAGATATGCGTTTCGCCGTCGTAGGCATCGATGGTCGCCTTGACGGCATTACGCATATAGTTGATGCCGTCGTAAGCATCGACCCGGCGCGAAAACGGGTGCGAATCGGATGTTGTATAACCGTCCAGGAGCCATACCAGACGTCCTTCCGGTGTGATGACGAGGTAAGGGTCGTTATCCCAGGTTAAATAGGGAGCCAGCGCCTGCATGCGTTCCCGCACGCGGCGGTGAATCATCATGCGGCTGTGGGCCGTCAGATAACTGGTCAGAATGATGTTCGAATCGCCGAAGTCCAGCGCGGCGGCGGCGCGCATCAGAAGTGACGAGATGGGAAATCCGCCTTTTCCCGCGTAGCGCGTCTTCGCGTTGTCCGAACCTTTCGGATAGTCGAACTCTTCCTGTGCCGTGTCTACGAAAACCGGCTCGTGCTGCAATTCGCCGTAATAAAGTTCGGGACGCTCGATCTTCAGCGATGGCGTTTTCACCAAAGGCGGCATGTCCTGGATCAGGTAAACCGGCTGCCCTTCCGGCGTGATCTTGCTGACCTCAGCCAATACGAGGCCATAACCGTGCGTGTAGATAAAGTGCGGATTGATCCAGCTCGATTGCGTTCCCGGCAACTGCGTAATATCGAGCTCGCGCGAGGAGAGCAGAACCTGCCGGTATTGTCCATCGATCGTGTAACGGTCCACGTCGGGAGGCTCGTGAAACGCATAGTAGGGCCGCAATGCCTGCATCTGCGTGACGGTGTCGTGGAAAGGCTTCCAGTCCCATAGGCGCACATTGTCAAGCAGCGGCTTATGCTTCGTCACGTCGATCGTCGCGTTGGGATCGGTGTGCATCTCGATCTCGCGGAGGCCTTTGGGTGAAGCGGTTCCAAGCCCGTAGGCGGCGCGCGTGGCTTCTATATGGGTCTGAATATACGGCCGCTCCAGCGAGATTTCGTTGGGCTTGACGTAGAGCGCACTGGCAATGGAAGGAACAATCCACATCAATACAAGGCTGCCGCCGACCACCGCCGCCGTGGTAATCCACCGTCGCATCATGACCAGTCCCGCGCCCACAATCAAAGCTGCGATGACCAGCCAGTAAAGGGGTAACGCGAAGTGCTCATCGGTATAGTCGACCCCCACCATGAACCGATGCTGATTCCAAACCATTTCAAACCGGCCGAGGTAGAAACGCGCCGCGAGAGCAATCAGGAAAAACGCAAGAGCGCCACGCAGGAATCGGGACTCCAGCCCTCCGCTCAGACGCAACAGCGACAGATCCATCGGCCCGCGCGTGATTTCCGGAAGGGTGAACCGCAACTGCCAGCCGCGCGCGGACAGCCAATAGACGAGGATCGTCACGATAACCACCGCGAAAATGAAGCCGCGCAGATCGGACCAGAACGGCAGATCGAACAGATAAAACGTCACCGGCTTGCCGAAGATCGGGTCGTGGAAGCCTTCGAAATTCTTCAGCGAGCGGCTGCCGGCAAAACGCAGAACCGTCCAGTTATCTATGCCGGCGTCCGAGATAAAAAAGGCCACTGCGAGGAGCGCCAGGCTCGAAAGGCGGGAATAAATGGGGTAGTGGCTGACCTGTCCGCCCGCGAATTTCACTCCGCGGGCATGGGCGATGAGCAAAACGATCCAGGTAAGCAGAGTTGCACCCGCAATCGGGAGCGTTGAGTAAGCGTACAGGTCGATCCACGTGCCGACCTGGCCGACTTCCTTCCACCACGAATAATCGATGAGAATTGACGCCGCCCAGCGCGCGCCGATCAGGATAACCAACAGCAGGATAAACAGGCCGATCAGGCCCACGCGAAGGCCACGGCTCGGCCGGCCTCTTATCAGTCTCGGTTCTTGTCCCGGAAAGTCCATACGATTTCGCCCCCGACTATCGTTGCGAGCGGTCCGCCGCGGAAGTGTCTTCCTCCAAAGGGAGAATTGCGGCTTTTCGAGAACGACTGTTGAACATCATACGTCCATTCGGTGTTCAGATCGAAGATTGTGATATCGGCGGGCGCACCCGGCGTCAGCGTGCCGCGATTCAGTTTGAGGATATTAGCCGGGCCGGTGGTGAACAGTTCCACCATGCGATTCACCGTGATCCGCCCGGGGTGCACCAGTTCCGCAAGGGACAATCCGATGGCGGTTTCGAGCCCGGTAATACCGAACGGACAGCGTTCGAATTCCTGCATCTTGTCGCTTCCGGCATGAGGCGCATGATCCGTCGCAATGGCATCCACTACGCCGGTGACGATTCCCTCGATCACAGCATCGGCATCGTGCCGGCAGCGCAGAGGCGGCTTCATTTTGTAATTGCTGTCGTAAGTCGCAAGCTCGTCGTCGGTGATCGCGAAATGATGCGGCGTGACTTCGCAACTCACCTTGAGTCCGCGGCTCTTGGCGAACGCCACCATCCCGACCGATCGCGATGTCGAAAGGTGCGCAACATGGTATCGGGCGCCGGTGAGTTCCGCTAAGAGAAGATCCCGCGCCACCATCACGTCTTCGGAGGCGGAAGGGATGCCGCCCAATCCAAGCCGCACCGATTCCCTGCCCTCATGCATGTCGCCGCCGGCGCTCAGGTTCAGATCTTCGCAGTGATTGATCACGGTAAGATCCCGTGCGCGAGCGAGTTCCATGGCGCGGCGCATGACACGCGCATTCATCACCGGCCGCCCATCATCCGAGATCGCCACGATGCCCGCTTCGCGCATGGAGCCGATGGCAGCCAGTTCGTCGCCGAGACTACCCTTCGTGATAGCGCCGATGGGAAATACGTTGACGCGTGCCACCTCGCGCGCCCGCTGCACGATGTAGCTGGTCACGGTCGCGCTGTCATTCACAGGCGTGGTGTTCGGCATACAGCAGATGGTGGTGAAGCCACCCGCCGCGGCAGCGCGCGCGCCGGTATCTATGGTTTCGGCATGCTCACCGCCCGGTTCGCGCAGATGAACGTGCATGTCGATAAAGCCGGGAGCGACGATCGCTCCGGTGGCATCGAACTGAAATGCATCCGGATCGCTCAGACCGGTGCCAACCGACTCGATACGTCCGTCGCGGATCAGGACGTCGGCCTGGCCGTCACCGCCTGAGGCCGGATCGATGACACGCCCGCCGGTGATCAGAAGCGACTTCATGCGCGCTCTCCGCCGAGAATTCTTTCCAGCACAGCCATCCGCACGGAAATGCCGTTTCCTACCTGGTTCAGAATCACCGAGCGCTGACTGTCGGCCACTTCCGAACTGAGCTCACGTCCGCGATTGATCGGGCCAGGATGCATTACGATCACGTCGGGTTTCGCCAGAGCAAGATGCTCGAGCCTGAGTCCATAGAAATGAAAATACTCGCCCGCCGACATCGGCGCCTCGTGTTGGCGTTCCAACTGCACACGCAACATCATGATGACGTCGGCGTTACGAATGGCCTCCGTCATTTCATAAGCAAGGCTAACTCCGGGCGCCAACTGCTCCAGGTCGCGAGGCAACAACGAAGGCGGACCGCAAAGGACGATATCCACGCCGAATTTCGAAAGCAGATGCACGTTGGAGCGAGCGACGCGGCTGTGGGCGATATCCCCGATGATTGCCACGCGAAGGCCTTCGAGCGTCGGTCGCCGATCGAGAATCGTCCGCGCATCGAGAAGCGCCTGCGTCGGATGCTCATGTGTTCCGTCCCCCGCATTGACGATGGGAATCTGCAAATGCCGCGCCAGAAACTGCGGCGCGCCGGAAGCCGCATGGCGCATCACGATGGCGTTCGGCCTCATGGCGACCAGCGTGTTCAGGGTGTCGACCAGCGATTCACCCTTCGATACGCTCGAACCCTGGGCGGCAATCGACACCGTGTCCGCACCCAGACGCTTCGCCGCGATCTCGAAGCTGACGCGCGTCCGCGTGGAGGCTTCGAAGAAAAGGTTGACGATCATCTTTCCCCGAAGAGTATCCAGTCGGCGGAAAGAGTCGCCGGCATTCTTTGCGATCGTCTCTGGCGGCTGAAAAAAATGGGCTCGTTCGAGGATTGCTTCGATTTCGGCGCGGTCCAGGCTCTCGATATCGAGCAGGCCGGCGGATTTTGCGGCCGTGTTGGGCATTAAGCGGCTTCGGCGCTGATCCGTTCTACCAGGAGTACCTTCTCCATTTGGTCGATTTCCTGGAATTTCACTTCAATAATCTCGTCGTCGGTAGTCTGTACCGTACGTCCGATGTAACGGGCTTCGATTGGTAATTCCCGATGACCGCGATCGATCAGTACCAGCAACTGAACGCGCGCGGGGCGTCCATGGTCGAAAAGCGCGTCGAGCGCCGCCCGGATCGTGCGACCGGTGTACAGCACATCGTCCATCAGGATGATTTCTTTGTCTTGTATGGAAAACGGAATCTCAGTGCCGTTCAACACGGGCTTGAAGTCCACCGTGCTCAGATCGTCCCGGTAAAGATTAATGTCGAGAATTCCAACCGGAATCTGCCGCTTTTCCAGCGTGGCTATCTTGGCGGCGAGCCGCTGTGCGAGAGGAACACCCCTGCGGCGAATGCCGATGAAAGCCAGTTGATCCAGGTCCCTAGTCTTCTCAAGAATCTCGTGCGCCAGACGGACCAGCGTTCGGTCGATCTCCGAGGCGCTCATCAACTGCGATTTGACCTGCGTCAAGGCCATCGAACGGATTGTAACGCATGCCCGGATTTCGGCGGTGTGTCATCGTCTCCAAAAGAGAAGAGTGGCCGGACGGAATCCGCGCATTTCAATTTTCCGACGGTTTCTCTACTCGGTCGATCATCAACACATCCAGAGGAGCTTTAATTGCCTGCAACCGAAGACCGAGTTGCACCTGCAAGGCTGTAAAAACAGATGGCTTGACGTCCTCCCCATCTAAATGGGCTTCGGGCGGAGGTCCAGGTTGACCTGGAATCGCACTACTTTCACTCGCTTCGGGCGTCCAATCGAGCGCGAGATCGTATTCTCCGGCGAGGTTCGTCTTGTCGACGACCTGGCGGCCGAGTTGTCGGGTAAGTTGCGTAGCCAGGGCTGCCAGACTCGCCTTCTTAAGGGAAATGTGCCCGCGACCCAATCGGACTTCGAATCCAGCCTCGGCTGTACTGTCTTTAAACCTGGGACCGCTTCTCTCAACCACCAAGGCATAAGCCGGTACCAATTTTTTCTTCTCAAAATGAGCTTTCAAGTGAAATCGGTCGGCAAGCAACGCCTGAATCGCCCGTTTCTGCTGTTCCACCGACAACCTCCCCACCACGCCCTCCGCTTTCGCCTCAACGTTCCATCGGTCCGTGCCGATCCAGCGCGGTCCGCCAATAATCTGGAAATCCTGTACATCGTATCCGTACCGCATCAGGAGTCGAAAAGTCATTCCGGTCACTGCGAACCGGCCCCCCAGATTATCCGCAACATAGACATGGTAGTCACCATCGGCGTTCAGCTTTATCGAGGCAACATCGAAATGGGGTCCGTCGGGCGCTTTGGATTGCGCACGGGAAAGAACCGCGGATGAAATCCACGATACTGCAATAACTCCACAAATTACGGTCGTCCGACCGCCTAATCTCCGACGAACGGGAAAACAGGTTTGGCACGATGACGACGACGTTGCGCCACATGTTTCGTCGAAAAGTTCACCCGTCAGTTGGGATCTTTGCCAGGAATCTTTCGGCTGGTCATGGACCTGGCCGGACTTCAAATGCGTTTCATCCGGCCGCGAATGCGTTTCGTGAGCTTCTCGATGTCGTCCAGCTTCTTCAGAGAAGAAATGGAGAGAACGAAGCGGTCGTCTTTTTCCAGATCCTCTTCAAACGATCTGGCGGTATTGACCAGTTCCTGGGCGTCCCTGACGTTCTGCTCGTATTCGGCTTTGAGGATTTCGTCCGATTGTTTTTTCCCGTTCGGCAACCGAATATCTTCCGGAGCATCGCCGGGAAAGCCGGGTTCCGAGGTTTTTTGCGCGGGAAGCAGGGGTGCCCCAAGCGCTGCCGGGACCAGTAAAAGCAGGGCCCGCCGGACTCGCGAATGGATCGTCAAATCCCCCACTTCGGTATCATACCGGAAAGACGAATGAACGATGTAAATGTTGGGGTGATCGGGCTGGGAAATGTGGGGTCCGGCGCGCTTTCCCTCCTTGCCGCGAACGCCGATCAGATCGCACTCAAGCTGGGTTTTCGGCTGCGGGTGACCACGGTCTGCAGCCGCTCAGTAGCCGGCACAGAGCTTCCAGCCGGATTGGGCAACGTCGTCCGCACCACGGATTGGCGAGAGGTCGTGAGCAGTCCCAATGTGGATATCGTCGCCGAACTCGTCGGCGGGACGGCAGTCGCAAAGGAAATCATTGAAGGCGCCATCGTCAACGGGAAGTCGATCGTCACCGCCAACAAGGAGCTGATGGCTTTGTGCGGCGCCGAAATATGGGACCGCGCGATTAAATCCAATATCAACCTGGCCATGGAGGCGAGCGTCGCCGGCGGCATCCCGATCCACGCCGTGCTCCGGGAGGGCATCTCCGGGGATCGTATCGTGGCCATTGCCGGCATTCTGAACGGCACGAGCAACTACATCCTCACCGAGATGGAACGGCGCGGTGAGTCCTTCGACGCAATTCTGGCCGAAGCGCAGGCTCTGGGGTATGCGGAAGCCGATCCCAGCGCGGATGTCGATGGCTATGACGCGCGCTCGAAGCTGGCTATTCTGGCGGCTCTCGCGTTCGGAGAACGCATCACACCGAGCGATATTTATGTCGAAGGGATCCGGCGCATCACCGCGCAGGATTTCGACTATGCGCATCAACTGGGGCATACGATTCGTCTGGTATGCGGCGCCACTCAAACCGAACGCGGGCTGATCCTTTCGGTGAGGCCGGCATTAATCAGGCAATCGACAATTCTGGCGGGCGTCCAGGGCGCTTACAACGCGGTCTGGGTAAAGGGGCAGTTTGGCGCGGATACTTTCTACTATGGCCGTGGGGCAGGCGCCAATCCCACCGGCGTAGCGGTAGTCAGCGATCTGATGCGCGTCGCGCGGGAGATCCGCAGCGGCAGCCCAGAGCGTGTATCGCCCTTTGCGCATGAGCGATTGGGAGAGTATGAACCGGTTCCGATTACGCTTCAACACCGGCCTTATTATCTGCGTTTCCGAGTGGAGGACCGGCCGGGAATCATTGCCGAGTTAGCCCGCATACTCGCGGCGAAGCAGATCAGTCTGGAAGCAGTCCTGCAGTTGCCCAGCGACACGAAACACAACTTACCCTTCGTCATCACCGTCGAGCCTTCCTCGGAACAGGCAATCCGGGAAGCAGTCGAGCAGATGAGCCGGTTGAGCTTCCTGCGCGAACCCCCGCTGGCGCTTCCGCTGGAACCGCCCTTGTGAAAAAGCTGTCAGTCTGTCAGTTATCAGCTATTCGGGTTGGCTGAGAGCTGAAAGCTGACAGAAGGTTCACCTGAGTTGTGACACAATGTTCACAATCTCCGTGTAAACTGAACCCGAAGCCTAATGTAACCATAAACATAGGCGGGCGACCATGGGTACACCAATTCGCTTAAGACTTTTTCTGAGTTGTTTTCTGCTGATCGCGATCATCGCGCTGGCAGTCGATCTGAGCGCCAGAGGAAGCCGGATGAATCGCACCCTTCTGGAACTGGGACTCTGCCTTTTGGGCGCGATCCTCATGACGTGGATCTTCTCGCGCGCCATCGAATGGCGGATTCAGCGTCTCAAGCTCTTCGCGGAGCATGTCCTCGACGCGAGCAACGTGGACGAGCCGCTTCCTGAGGAGGGCGAGGAAACAGCACTGCTGAATCAGTCCCTGCGCCGGATGGCTTCGCGGATTCGCGAACTGGTCGAGCGCCTCAGCCTCGAATCGATGCGTCGCGACGTCATTCTCAAAAGCATGGCGGAAGGCGTTCTCGCCGTCGATCACCAGATGCGCGTGTTGTTCTGCAACCAGGCGCTTTCCAACGCTCTCGGCCTCAAACACCCGGTGGAAGAAAACACGCCGCTCGTCGGTCTGGTGCGCGATCCGAAGTTTCTGAGTCTGATTTCCAGTGTGCTCACGTCTGGTGAGTCCATCAAATGCAAGCTGCAGTTCACCACGGACGACCCCTCGATGTTCGAAGCCTATGGGGCTCCGCTGGCTGTTCCGCCCCACCGCGGCGCCCTGGTGATCCTGCATGACATCACGGGCCTCGAACGTCTGGAACGCATCAGGCGCGACTTTGTCGCCAACGTGTCGCACGAGCTCCGGACGCCTCTGACCGCCATCCGCGGGTATGCGGAAACCCTGCTGGCCGGCGCGCTCGCCGATACGGATCACAACCGCCGTTTTGTCGAGATCATTCAGGCGCACGCTATTCGGCTGAACAATATCGCATCGGACCTTCTGACGCTTTCGGACCTCGAATCGGGTCGACGCGATGTCGCGCCCGGTCCAATTTCGGTGGAAGAGGCGGTGAATACGGCCTTGTTGACTGTCGAGCCGGAAGCGCGCATACGCGGTGTTCATCTGGTGCGAGGATCGGTGAGCGACGCGCTCATCACCGGACATGCCATTCGCCTCGAACAGGCATTGGTCAATCTACTCGACAACGCGGTGAAGTTCAACCAGCCCGGCGGCGAAGCCCGTATCGATACCGGATATACGCCGGAAGGCCGGGTTTATATTTCCGTATCGGATACCGGAAGCGGCATGCCGTCGGACGATCTGCCCCGCATCTTCGAGCGCTTCTATCGCGTGGACAGAGCCCGCTCCCGCGAAGTCGGCGGCACAGGGCTGGGCTTATCAATCGTGAGGCACGTTGTCGAGCGAATGGATGGCTCCATCAAAGTAGAAAGCCGCCTGGGCAAAGGCTCGACGTTTACGATCCTCCTGCCGCCCACATCGGACTCGCTGGCGGCATAAACAACCAGTGGACAAAACGAAGCCGGGGAGCAAAAGCAAAGCACACGCTATGACTGCCACCACAAAAGCTCAGGATTCCGAAAAGGCCGCGCGCTCCCTGGACGATCCCTCGTTGTATATGAACCGCGAACTCAGTCTTCTGGAATTCCAGAAACGCGTGCTCGAAGAGGCCCGCGATCCGCAAAACAAGCTGCTGGAGCGTGTCAAGTTTCTGTCCATTGTCAGCTCCAATCTCGACGAGTTCTTCATGGTGCGGGTCGCCGCAATGAAGCAGAAGCTCGAAAAAGGCAGTCCGGATCTCAGCATCGACGGCAAAACCGTTGCCGAGCAGTTGGTCGCAGCGCGGTCGGGCGTGGATCAATTGATGCAGGAGATCTACCATTGCTTCCAAACCCAACTCCTGCCCGGCCTGGATGAAAACGGGATTGTTATCGCCGACTACTCGTCACTCGATGAACGCGAACGCGCCGCCGTCAACCGCTATTACATCGAAACGATATATCCCGTGCTGACGCCCTTAGCATTCGACCCCGGCAGGCCGTTCCCGCATATCTCCAATCTCAGTCTGAATCTCGCAATTGTTTTGCATGACACGGACGGCCGGAAACACTTTGCCCGCGTTAAAGTGCCCGAGGCATTGCCGCAGCTCGTAACAGTTCCCGCCCCACAGACACGGCGCTCCTCAAAGTCCGCGCAAAAAACGACCCAGCCGCTGAACTTTGTTTGGATTGAGCAGGTTATCTCCGCAAACCTCAGGTCGCTTTTCCCTGGTTTGGAGATCGTGGAGTCCCATCCGTTTCACGTCACCCGCGACGCGGAAGTCGCCATTCAGGAACTCGAGAGCGACGATCTTCTGGAATCCGTCGAAGAGGCCGTTTGGCGCCGGCGCTTCCGCCAGACAGTCAGGCTGCAGGCCGATTCGAAGATATCGGACGGTATTCTGGACATTCTGATCGAGAATCTGGAAATCACTCCCGACGAAGTAAGCCGGGTCTCCGGCCCGCTGGATCTCTCACGATTGCGGCAATTACCCTCGCTCGACCGCCCCGAATTGCGCGACGAACCATTCGAGCCATGGGTTCCGCCGGATTTTTCAGCGCACGCCGAGGACGATATGTTCGCCGTAATCCGCCAGGGCGACCGCGTGCTGCACCATCCCTATCAATCGTTCCAGCCCGTGATTGATCTCCTGCAGAAGGCGGCTCACGATCCCGATGTGCTTGCCATCAAGATGACCCTGTATCGGACCGGCCGGAACTCGCCGATCGTTCAGGCGCTTCTGGAAGCGATCGAAAACGGCAAGCAGGTCGCGGTGCTGGTGGAACTGAAAGCCCGCTTCGACGAAGAGAGCAACATCGAGTGGGCCCGCGCTCTCGAACGTGAAGGCGTTCACGTCGTCTATGGGCTTGTCGGTCTGAAGGTGCATTGCAAGGTTGCGCTCATCGTGCGCCGCGAGCATGACGGCATCCGCCGCTACCTTCATCTGGGAACCGGCAATTACAACGCCCTCACCGCGCGTCTTTATACCGACCTCAGCCTCTTCACCTCAAACGCCGATCTCGGCGCGGACGCCACCGATCTGTTCAACTATCTGACCGGGTATTCGCATAAATCCGATTTCCGGAAGCTGTTCGTGGCGCCGGTGACCCTGCGGGAGCGTATGACCGCCCTGATACGCCGCGAAATGGACCACGGTCCGCGCGGACGGCTGATCTTCAAGATGAATGCTCTGGAAGACCGGGCCATGGTCCGCCTTCTCTGCGAGGCATCGTGCGCGGGCGTGAAGATCGACCTGATTATCCGCGGGCTGTGTTGTCTGCGCCCCGGCATTCCGGGCGTCAGCGAGAACATCAAAGTCCGCAGCATCGTCGGACGGTTTCTCGAACACAGCCGACTCTACTATTTTGAGAACGGCGGCGCCGAGGAACTCTACATGGGCAGCGCCGATCTGATGCCGCGCAATCTGGACCGTCGCGTGGAACTTCTGTTCCCGATCATGGATCCCGCCATCGTCCGCCGCCTGAAGGATTGCATACTGGCAAAGTGTCTCGAGGACAACCAGAAGGCTTGGATCGGCAAGCCGGAAGGAACCTATGAACTCGCGTCCCACGAGGGCGCGAAATCGGTGGACAGTCAGGCGTGGTCCATTCAGCACCGCGCCCTGGCGGGCGAATGACAAGGGGTGCGAAGCGTTGATTGCCCTGGAAGTGCGCTTACAGTAGTTGGGTTCTTCCGAAAATTACGGAACCCAAGCCGGTCGACTATTTGTTTTCAGTAAGTTCCTGGGATCTAATGGCAAAATGTATTCGCGGCAATCTGCCGGTCCCGAACCGGCTTTCCGGTTCGGGGACAACTCGCGCACGGCTCTCATATGTGGATATTCGGTTTTCAAATATCAAGCCGGCATGCGCCTTCGACAGGCGTTTCCCGGAGGTCTAACTGGTACCCGAAGGTTTTTTCCAAAGCAAAGATCTGCATTTTCGAAGGAAAAGTAATTCGCAAATTCAAACCCATTTTTCAAATACAGGTTCTCGATTGAGTCAGTTGCAACGGCAGACCTCCGCTTCCCGCGTGGCTTGTCTATCCCAGTTATCAAAAAGCGGTGAGTCCATAGCGGACTCAGACGTACGTATTGTGCACCCTGAGAAGGCGTGGGATGACAGGCGGTGGAGCTAAGTGCTTTGTCTGCAGCCGTAAATATTTGAGAATCGGCGTGAATTGCCCACTGGGGATGAATCGGAGCGTCGAAGAGAGATCCCCGCGCCTTTGCCCGTTCTGAATTGGCCTCCGATGCAAAGCGCTAGAATGACGCTGTGACCGGGGTGCGTTTGCCGGCGTTAATCGCCATTTTCTTCGCGACAAGCGGTGTCAGTGTCATCACGGGAAGTACCTCGATCATCACCGTGCCTGCGATGTTTCAGTTGGGAATTAATTCGCAGGTGGCTGTGGCGACCAACATGTTTGCGCTCACGTTAATGAGCCTCGGCGGTACGTTGCCATTTCTTTTACCTCCTGTGGTGAACCGGCGGCGATTACCTCTCCTGGTCGTTCTTACATTACTCGGCTCCGCCGCCGGAGCATATCTTCTCGTCATAATTCCACCCAAGGCCATACCGTTGATCGTCTCGACGGCGATTATAGGCGTTGCGCTGTTCTCCGTGCTTTACAGACGCTCCGGCATCGAGACGTCGCCCGCTCCACCCAGCCGGAGCATTGAAACGGCGGGTTATGTCGCGACCTTCGTTCTGGGGATCTATGGTGGATTGTTCAGCGGCGGCTACGTTACAATTCTGACCGCTATTTTTGTGGCGATGTTTCGTATGAGCTTTCTTGAGGCCATCGCAACCACGAAGCTGATCAATATTTTCTCTTCCGGAATTGCCACCGTCATTTTCATGCGGCGCGGTATCGTCGATTACCGCCTGGGGCTGATCTTAGGCATCACGATGTTCGTCGGCGCACTGCTCGGCGGCAGGTTTGCCCGCAGATTGGGGCAGGTGTGGCTCCGTCGCATTTATCTCGCGGCTGTCTGGCTGCTCGGACTGAAAACGCTCATTGACGTATTCAACACGGGCTCCGGCCACCACGAACGCTCGCTTTTCGAAAAAGGGTAGCCCTCGCGCCGGGAGATCAGGCGCCGGCATCATCGGCGTCCGGGTGAAATAACTGTTTTCCGTCGATCTTATAGTTCGCGATGTCCCGCTGCCCTTCCGGCGAGATCAGATAATCGATGAATCGTTGGCCCAGTTCCTTCCTGACATTCGGATGCCTGGCCGGGTTCACCAGCATTACGCCGTATTGATTGAACAGCCGTTTGTCACCTTCAACCATGATGTCCAGTTCACCCCTGGCCTTTAAATGAATCCATGTACCCCGGTCGGATAACACGTAAGCGTTGCTCGCGCCGGCAATGTTGAGCGCGGCTCCCATGCCCTGGCCAACGGACTTGTACCACCGGCCTCTGTCCTTATCGATATCGATACCCGCGTCCTTCCAAAGATCGAGTTCCGCCAGATGCGTGCCGGAATGATCGCCGCGCGAAACGAAAGAAGCCTGTTTATCCCTGATCTTGCCCAGCGCTTTGGCGATGTCCTTATCCCCCTTGATGCCGGCAGGATCAGTTTTCGGCCCGATCAGGACGAAGTCGTTATACATGACCGGGTACCGCTTCAGGCTTTCCCCCTCAGCGAGGAATTTCAATTCCGCCGCCTTCGCGTGAACCAGCACTACATCGGCGTCGCCGCGCCGCGCAGTGTCGAGCGCCTGACCCGTGCCCTGAGCGACGACCCTGACGGCGATGCCCGTTTTTTGCCTGACGATCGGCAACAGGTAATCGAACAAGCCGGAGTCCTGCGTTGACGTGGTTGACGCTACCACGATCGACTTTTCCTCCTGAGCCAAGCCCTGCGCGGCGGCAACAGAGAGGATGCCGATCATGATGGCGGCGACAATGCGGCCTGTGTTCCGTGAAGTTCCTGGCATGTCTTTAAATCAGCAATTCCCCGGCAAGAAATCGCCTTGCATCGTCGGTTGCGGGAGCAGCAAAAAATACATCGGCCGGCCCACTTTCGATTACACCACCGCGATGCAGGAAAACGATGTCCCCGGCCAGCCGCCTGGCCTCGCCAAGATCATGGGTAGCCATCACAACCTTAACTCCGCCGGCGCTGACCTCCTGCACGATGTTCTCAATCGCTTTTGTGGCGGCAGGATCAAGGTTGGCGGTCGGCTCATCGAGGAACAGGACAGTCGGGTGTCGCGCCAGAGCGCGCGCCAGCGCGAGCCGCTGTTGTTCGCCACCCGACAATCGGCGTGCTGGGCGAGCCTGTAAGCCCGCCAGTCCGACCAGCGACAGCAATTCGTCAGTACGCTGTTCGAGTTGAGCGCGGGGAAAACCGGCGGCGGTGAGGGCATAAACGATATTTCCGGCCACGCTGCGCCGAAGCATCACCGGGCGCTGAAATAATATGGCTCTCCGTGTCGGAGGTACCGCTTCCCGGCCGCCCCAGGTTATGCGCCCGCGCGACGGCGGGATGAGGCCCATGGCGGCGCGGAGGAAAGTCGTCTTGCCGGAGCCGTTGGCCCCGATCAGAACTGTTGGCGCTCCCGCACCGATGCTGATCGAAACGCGATCGAGGATGGTCACGTTTCCCGCGAGCACGTCCACCTCAAAGAGCCGGATTGGTATGTCCGGGCCGAGTGCGGGAATGCTCATGCAGCGAAATGTTCACCGGCCCGACGCACACCCCACGCCATGGCGTTTATCAAAACGATAATGAACAGCAAAACAATCCCAAGACCCAAGCCAAGCTGCAATTCGCCCTTCGATGTTTCCAGCGCAATCGCCGTGGTCATGGTGCGGGTGAAACCTTCGATATTGCCCCCAACGATGAGGATGGCGCCGACTTCCGCGGCCGCTCGTCCAAAACCCGCAAGGAGTGCCGTTACCAGTGAAAACCGGGCATCCCAGATCAACGTCCGCACCCGGAGCACCGGGCCGACATCCATAGCGTCCAGTTCGTCGCGGTATTCGATCCACAAGTCCTCGATGGTTTGCCGGGCGAGTGCGGCGATGATCGGCGTGACCAGGACCGTTTGTGCCATCACCATTGCTTCCGGCGTGAACAGCAGGCCCAACGACCCCAGTGGCCCGGAGCGCGAGAGCAGCAGGAAAACCGAAAGTCCCACTACCACAGGCGGCAAGCCCATGAGAGCATTCAGCACCACAACAACCGGCTCGCGGCCACGAAATTGAGTGAGGGCGATTAACGCGCCCAAGGGCACGCCGATGAGCGCCGCGAACAGCACCGCGCTCAAGCTGACCGCCAGCGACAGGCGCACGATACCGAACAACATCGGGTCGCCAGTGAGAATCAAATGCAGAGCGGAGGCATTTTCCGTCATCGATGACAGCATTCCTTTGTGAATGATCGCAAGCCCATACGACTGTCCAAAGGAAGGATACTATCGACAAAAGCTCCATTTCGTCGATTTCCCCGGCGCGGCTGTTCATTCGTACCTTGCCTACACCGATGAAGACAGTGTGGCTCTCAACGGGGGTTTCTACTACATAGCGAACGCAGGGGGCGACTCCTGAGAACTCTGGCGCCGGGGTTGCATTCCAGCTTGCGGGTTTCGCGGGTTGTCTTTGGGGCTCAGCCGCACTGGTTCTGGCAAAGGACTGCTCCTCAGCCCCTCATAAGCGCTTTTGTTAAAAGTGGAAGTCTTCAGGCTACTTCAGCCACACGGTGGCGGACATCGACGCCCTGCGCGAGGAAAATCACATCTTCCGCGATGTTGGTCGCGTGGTCTCCGATGCGCTCAAGCTTGCGGGCAACGATTATATAGTCGAGAGCCCGACCGATCGTCGTGCTGTCCCTCTGCATCAGATCGGTCAATTGCCGTTGGATGGTCTTGCGGGCTTTGTCGACAGCATCATCCATTGACAGAATGCCGCGGGCAGTCTGAGCATCGCGCTTCACGAAACTATCGAGGCTGCCGAGCACCATCGACTCCGCCAGGCCGGAGATTTCCGAAAAGTCCACGGATTCCGGCAACGGCTGCTGTGCCATCAACGAGAGCGACCGCTCAGCGATATGGACCGCCAGATCTCCCATTCGCTCCAGATCGGTCGAGATCTTTATAGCGGATACAATCAGCCGCATATCGCGCGCCACGGGTTGCTCGCGCACAATCAGACTGGTAACCGTTTCGTCGATCTGGATTTCCATCTGGTCGACGCGCGACTCGTCCCGGATCACCTGATGAGCGTAGTCTTCATTTTTTTCAACCAGCGAAAGAACGCTGCGCTGGATGGAGTGAGCAACGAGAGCCCCCATCTCCTGCAGCGTGTCGTTCAACGATTGGAATTCTTCTTCGAATGGGCGCAATGAAATCTCCCGAAACCTCGTTTGATCAAACCAGCGTTTAACCGAACCGGCCTGTGATGTAGTCTTCTGTTTCTTTTTTCGAAGGATTCTTGAAGATGATGTCCGTTTTGTCGTGTTCGATCAGCTTGCCGAGCAGGAAGAAGCCCGTCGTGTCGGCCACGCGCGCCGCCTGCTGCATGTTGTGTGTAACGATCACGATTGTGCACTGCTCTTTCAGACCAACAAGCAGGTCTTCAATCTTGGCTGTTGCAATCGGGTCCAACGCGGAGCACGGCTCGTCCAGAAGGAGTACTTCGGGATTTACCGCTAAGGCACGAGCGATGCAGAGCCGCTGCTGCTGGCCGCCGGACAAGGCGTAAGCAGAGTCATGAAGCTTGTCCTTCACCTCATCCCACAGCGCCGCGCGGCGCAGACTCTTTTCAACGACTTCCGCCGCGGAAGTCCGCTTCAGCATCCCGTTGATCTTCGGCCCATAGATGATGTTTTCAAAGATCGACTTGGGAAAAGGGTTTGGCCGCTGGAAGACCATGCCGATGCGCCGGCGGATTTCCGTTACGTCTTTATCGAGGATGTTTTCGCCATCGAGGGTGATCTCGCCCTCGAGATGGGTATCGCGCAGCGTTTCATTGATGCGGTTCAGGTTCCGAAGGAAGGTGGACTTACCACAACCGGAAGGTCCGATCAACGCGGTGACCCTGTTGGTCGCAAACTCGAGAGAAACGTCGTGCAGCGCCTTGAACTTGCCGTAAAAGAAATTGACATTGGCGGCGCGCATCTTCGGCACCGCGGTTTGAATGGAGCCTTCAGCTTCAGCGGGTGTGGAAGTCATGGGGATATGCTGTGTCTTCACAGCCATTTGTGGTGAACTCATTTCAGTCGGCCCTGTCATTTAAAACTCTGTCCGGGTGGCGATTTTCCGTACCTATCTGGGAACCGAGGCCCCTCGTGAAATTACCATTCGCGCCGCAATATTAGCCAGCAATACGAGGACCAGCAGTACAAGGCCCGCAGCCCACGCCAGTTGATGCCAATCCTCATATGCAGAGGTGGCGTAATTGTAAATAGTTACCGGCAGCGACGCCGTCGGTTCCGATATTCCGCTCCAGTATTGATTACTCAGGCTCGTGAACAAAAGAGGCGCCGTTTCACCCGAAATGCGCGCCACGCCCAGAATCATCCCGGTCATGATGCCCTTGCGCGCGGCCGGCACGATTACGGTTGCGATAGTTTTCCACTTATTCGCACCGAGCGCAAGCGCTCCTTCGCGGAGCGGACGCGGCACTTCCAGCAGGAACTGCTCGGTACTGCGGGCGGTGATCGGAACCAGCATTACGCTCAGCGCCAGGGCACCGGCGATTGCAGAGAAGTGATGCATCGGGACCACGACCACGGTCCATGCGAAAATCCCGATCACAATCGAGGGGATACCGTTCAACAAGTCAGCGGTATAGCGCACGATAAACGGAATCGTCTTGCCGCCGAACTCCGCCAGGTAAACTCCTGCCATGAACCCAACCGGAAGCCCGATCAGCGTTGCCAGCAATACAACTTCCGCGCTCCCCACAATCGCGTTCGCGATACCACCCCCGGTTTGCCCCTCCCCGACCGGAAGTTGCGTAAAGAACGAAGGATTCAGGGATTTTGCTCCGTTATAGACCAGATAGGCAAGAATCAGGAACAGTGTTGAAACCGTAAGAAAGGCGCATACCCCGCACAGCGCCAGCATGATATTGTTGACCGCGTTCCTGCGTGAATTTCGCGACATTATCCCTTAGCAGAACCCTTTTTCGTTGTCACAATAATCATCAACTGGGCCATCGCATTGATCACCATGGTGAGGACGAACAGAACCAGGCCCAGTTCCACGAGAGCGGCAAGATAGGTATTTCCGGTAGCCTCACTGAACTCATTTGCGATTACCGCCGCTATGGTCTGACCGGGAGCGAACAGCGACGCCTGAATTGCATTGCTGTTCCCGATTACCATGGTAACCGCCATCGTTTCTCCAAGTGCGCGGGCCAGAGCGAGAAATATGGAGCCAATGATGCCCAAGCGCGCGAAGGGCAGCACAGCCTGGTAGGTGGATTCCCACTTGGTAGCGCCCAGGGCAAGCGCTGCTTCCCGCTGCTCGCGCGGCACAGCCAAAAGCGCCTCGCGCGACACGGAAATGATATAAGGGAAAGTCATGACGGCAAGGATTACGCCCGCCGTAAGATAACCGTATCCAAAAATGTGACCCTGAAAAACCGGCAGGTCCCCCGCTATTGCCTGAATGCCGGGTTCGACATAGCTGCGCATGAGCGGAACCAGAGTGAAAATCGCGATCAGACCATAAATAACGCTGGGAACCGCCGCCAGAAGTTCCACCAGGAAGGTCAGCGTATTCGACAGCCTCTGAGGCGCAAGCTCCGATAAGTAGATCGCAGCCCCAACACCCAGGGGCACCGAAATCAGCAGCGCCAGAAAAGAGGTGATCAGGGTGCCGTAGATAAACGGAAGGGCGCCGTATTTTTCCGCGACCGGATCCCACGCCGTCGAGATGATGAATCCGAGGCCGAATTTTTCACGGGAGAGAGCGCTGTGCACCCATAACTCCCACACGAGGAGAACAGTGACGGCGATAATGAGAAACGCAAATATCAGCGTTAAGCCATAGGCCACCTCGTCCGCGCCGAACCGGCGCCGGACGGCCGTCGAGGATCGGGGAAGAGCGGTCGGGGTGGCCATGCTTTTACGGCTATTTAATCAATGCGATCTGCTTCTGCTCCCTGGCTACTACGGCCTTCGGAAGTTGTGCGTAGCTGAGGGCCTCGCAGTCCTTCTGGCCCGTCGTCATCATCCACGACAGAAAGCCGGTAATAGCTTTTTTCCTGGCAGGATCCTTGATTTCACTGGGGATCAGAAGCCAGGTAAAGCTGGAGATCGGGTAAGTTTTAACACCCGGGGCATCGGTAATGGATGCGCGGAAATCCGCCGGCATTTCCTTCGAGGCTGCCGCTGCCTCGCTAACGCTCTGGAAGCTCGGAGTCATGAACTTCCCGGCTGCGTTTTTCACATCGGCGAACGCCATCTTGTTCTGGACCGCATAAATCAGCTCGACATAGCCAATGGAGCCGGGGGTCTGCTTAACCAGCCCTTCCACTCCGTCGTTACCTTTGCCGCCTAAGCCGAGGGGCCAACTCACTGACGTGTTGGCGCCGACTTTCATCTTCCATTCCGAACTGACCTTCGAAAGATAGTCGGTGAAAATGAACGAAGTGCCGCTGCCATCGGAGCGATGAACAACCTGGATGTCGCTCGCGGGCAACTTCGCGCCAGGATTAGCCGAAGTAAGCTTCGGATCGTTCCACTTCTTAATCTCGCCCAGATAGATGCCGGCAATGGCTTCCGGCGTGAGCTTCAACGTCCCGCTGAAACCCGGGATGTTATAGGACAGAACAACAGCTCCCAGAACCGTTGGGAAGTGGAGAGGCTTTACTTTCACGGCCTTGATCTGTTCGTCCGTCAGCGGCATGTCCGAAGCACCGAAGTCGACCGTGCCCTCGGTTAGCTGACGAATTCCACCACCGGAACCGATGGCTTGATAGTTAATCTGTACATCAGGATGGGCCATCTTATACTCGCCAAACCATTTCTGGTAAATCGGAGCCGGGAACGTGGCGCCGGCTGCGTTGATCGTTTCCGCACCCATTGCGGTCACGGCGAACAGGGCAGGAAGTGCGATAGAGGCCAATACAACGAGTTTTTTCATAGATTTATCCCCTCTTTGCAGTTACGAAAAGGGGTGGGCAACATCGAGTCTCCCACCCCAAGGTTTCAATTACGTTACAAATTGTTTAAATGCCGTTGCAGACATTATGTCCGCTGTGCGACACTTCCTAGAAGTTCGGCGTCGAGCCGGGCAGCGTGTAACGAAGATCGAAGTAAATCGTGTTGTCGTGCGTGTTCTTCGGAGCACCCGCCGCGACATACCACGGCATTCTTTCCAGCCACTCATACTGACCCATCACGTTGATGGCTCCGTACCGCGGATTTTTCCACATGGTCTGGTTGAAACCGAACGTGATCTCCTGAATGTCTCGGTTCTGGCTGTTGGCGGAACCCTTGTAGCCGTAGCCGATCAGCGAGCCATTGGTATCGATCGCGGTGTTGCGGCCGATATAGTCGCCGCTGTAGTAGGTGTAGAGGAGCGTATTCCTGACGTTGGCTTCGAAGCCACCGATCCAGGAATCCGCGTGAAGTGCGCTGAGAGAGCCATCTGCGCGAACAACGAGATCCGGAGCGGCGCCGAACAGGTAGCGGCCTTCGCCGTCGCTGTAGAAGCCGTTAGCGATGGCGCGGAGGTTCTTCACGAGTTCGACGTTCGCGCCAACTTCAACACCGCCGCCGGTGGTCGTGTGGTGGGTCCAGGGTGCGGCAAGCGAAGCGGTCTTGAAGTTACTCTCAATACCCGTGATTTCGAAGTGGAAACGCGAACTGGGATCGAATGCGACCTTGGCAATGAAGTCCGGGGTCAAAGTGGGCTGACCCAGATAGCTGCCGGCCGGGCTGGAACTGAAGCCGGCGCCGTTGTCAAGCTGGGTCGCGACGAGACCGGCAAGACCTGTGGGGAGAACGATCTGGCCACCGCCACCGGAACCGCCCATGTACTGATCGCCCTGCTCCGCCGAGAAGCCGAACGTCACTTTGTCGTTCGGGTGGTAGAGAATGCGCATACCGGGCTGCCGGGTCCATGTGAGGCCCGCAATGTAGTTGATGTCTATGACCTGCGAGTAGAAGAGATCCCCAGGCAAAGCGGAAATGCCTCTGCGGTTCGGAACCATCATGCTCCAGCTCTGACCGCCCAGGAATTCGATCTTACTCTTCCGGACGTCGACCCAGAACAGACGGAGGCGGGGAACAATTGCGCCGTTGGAAACCGCGAGATTGGTGGCGCCGCTGGTGCCGTTGAAGTCAAACTCGTTGTAACCGATGAAGTGAGCGCCCTTCCAGTCGCCATCGATCCGGAAACCGACACGCGAGTTCTGTTCGCTGAAATGGAATTCCGAGAGATTCCCGGCGGCGCCATTGTTATACGGAACGCTGCCGAAGTTCGAGCCCATGCTGGATGCGGCATTCTTGTCGCGCCAGAACGGCGTCAGATCCATGAAGCCGACCGGAACGATGCAGACATTGCCGAGACGCAGATAAGGCGGAATATCTCCACCATAGGGGCCCGAGCAGGGATTACCGCCAGCTCCGCTTTTAGCCTGAGGCAACGGAGCCGCGATCGGCGTGGGATATGCCACCGGCAGCGGCGCAACCGGGATGATCCGGCTGGTCGAAGCAACCTGTCCGACGCTGTTGAAAGTGCCGGCCGGAGTGGTCGAAGCACCGGAAGTTCCCGATTGGGAACCCAGCGCTTTGTCCAACAGGGCCTGTTGACTCTGCAGAGTCTGCTGCAGCATCTGAAGCTGTTTCTGCTGTTCCGCGAGAGTTGCTTTCAGGCGCGCAATCTCGTCAGTTTGCGATTGGCCGTTGCTGACGGCAGCCGCTGAATTCGATGTGGTACCTGCGTCGGCGGCGGCGCACAGGACGTTCGCTCCCGCCAAAGCCAGCAAAGCAACCGGCAAAATCAGAGTTCTGTGACCGCATATCTTGCTTGGATTCATTCATTTCTCCCAATAGACGTCCCAGTAAGATGCTCTGGGCGAAACTGTCGCGGACTCAGACACCAAGCGAAAACAGGCCACCGGATTGGTCCGGATGCACTATTCCCTACGCTTGGATCACACCGCGAGTTCTCAGTCTAGAGATGGTTCCTGGCAAATGAATGACTAAGATGTGAAGAAACTGTTACGAAGAATTACCCTACCCCAAGTGGTGGTGGCGTACATCAATTCCTTTGATCAGGAATAGAACATCCTCGGCGATATTTGTGGCGTGATCGGCAACGCGTTCCAGATTATGGGCAATGAAAATGAGATCGAAGGCCGTGCCCGGAGGAGCCGCGCCGGACTCCAGCATTCCGAGCAGTTCCTGATAAACGGAATTTTTGAGTTCATCGACTTCATCGTCCGAAAGCAGGACGCTGCGAGCCAGGGTCTCATCGCGTTGGACGAATGCGTCGAGACTCTTGCGCACCATCGACTCCACTGTTTTCGACATGTGCGGTACGTCAATCAACGGCTTGAGCTGCGGACGGCCCAGCAATGAAATGGACCGTTGAGCGATGTTCACGGCAAGGTCGCCCATCCGTTCCAGATCGCTGTTGATCTTGATGGCTGCAGTCAGGAATCGGAGATCGCGCGCTACCGGCTGGTGGAGGGCCAGCAGTCGGGTGGCAAATTCGTCGATTTCGATATCCAATTTGTTGATGCGTTCTTCCGATTCCCAGATGTTGACCATGAGGGCGTCATCGCGGTCCACCAGCGACCGGATGCTGTTGTGGATCGATGTCTCAACCAGCCCGCCCATCTCAAGAATTTTGTTCTGTAATTCGTCGAGTTCCAGGACAAAGGGCCGCATCGAGGGTTGTTAAAAAGATAGCAGTTCCGGCTCTCCGAGGCAGCACTATTTTCCGCCGCGGAGTCCAGGGGTTATACCCGGATTGGGTTATACCCGAGTATCGATCGACCCGACTCGTCCGGCTTCGTACGCCGCGATGGAATTTTCCTGTTTCAGAATCCAGCCCAGTTCGTCGATTCCTTCCAGCAGGCAAGTCTTCGAGAACGGATCGACCGGAAATTCGACTCTCTCCCCATCCGGAAGGGTCATTGTTTGCGAAGCCAGATCGATGCGAACTTTCGCAGCTTCGGGAAGCGCCAGCAACTTTGCGTGTACATCATGCGACACGACAATTGGCAGCAGCGAATTCTTCAGTGAATTGCCTTTGAAGATATCCGCGAATGAAGTGCTGATCACCGCCCGGAATCCGAACTGCGTCAGCGCCCAGGGCGCGTGCTCACGCGAGCTGCCACAGCCGAAGTTGTCTCCGGCCAGCAGAACCTGCGCATTCTGACCGCGCGGCGTATTCAGAATGAAGTCCGGCTTCGGGTTTCCCTGAGCGTCATAGCGCCAATCGCAGAAGAGCTGCTTGTCGAGCCCTTCTTTCGACGTCGTCTTCAGGAAGCGGGCCGGAATAATCTGGTCGGTGTCGATGTTGTTCATCGGCATCGGCACCATGCGCGATTCGAAAGGAAGAAAAGGTTTCATTTTTGGCTCCACACGCACAACGGCCCTGCGGCCTGTGCGTTCAAAGAATAGTCCTCACGTCGGTAACAACGCCGGTAAGGGCGGTCGCGGCAGCGGTCAGAGGCGACGCAAGAAATGTCCTGCCGCCCTTGCCCTGCCGGCCTTCGAAATTGCGGTTGCTGGTCGAGACGCTGTACTGTCCCGGCTGCAGTTGATCGCCGTTCATCGCGATGCACATCGAGCAACCAGGTTCGCGGTAGTCGCATCCGGCGGCACGGAAAATTTCAGGAAGGCCTTCCGCAATCGCCTGGCGTTTGACCTCCATCGATCCCGGAACCACCATGACTCGTACATTCGGATTCACCTTGCGGCCCTTGAGTATGGCGGCCGCACTGCGCAAATCCGAGATGCGCGAATTCGTACAGCTCCCGATAAAGACGACATCGACTGGGTGACCTGCGAGAGGCTTGCCGGCTTCAAGGCCCATGTAAGTTAAGGCCTTCGTCAGCGCGTCGCGCTCCAGCGGATCGGAGACGCTCGACGGTTCGGGCACGGCCGCGCTGATCGGAATACCCATGCCGGGGTTGGTGCCCCAGGTGATCATCGGCTCCAGCGCGTCGCCATTGATGGTGACTTCACGGTCGAACTTTGCGCCTTGGTCGGTCGGAAGCCTGCGCCAGCGCGCGACAGCCGCATCCCAGTCCGCGCCTTTGGGAGCGAACTGGCGTCCATTGAGATATTGGAAGGTCGTGTCATCGGGCGCAATCATGCCCGCGCGCGCACCGCCTTCGATCGACATATTGCAGACCGTCATGCGGCCTTCCATATCGAGCGCCGTGATGGCGGAGCCGGTGTATTCCAGCACGGTCCCTGTTCCGCCACCAATACCGATCTGAGCGATCAGCGCCAGAATGATGTCTTTCGCCGAGACGCCGCTCTTCAGCGAGCCGGTCACATTCACGCGGAAAGTCTTCGACGGACGCTGCAGCAGGCACTGCGTCGCCAGGACATTCTCCACTTCACTGGTGCCGATCCCAAACGCCAAAGCTCCCACCGCGCCATGCGTCGCTGTATGGCTGTCGCCGCATACGACGGTCATGCCGGGTTGCGTCAGGCCGAGTTCCGGCCCGATCACGTGCACAATGCCCTGATGATTCGAATGCACGCCGTAATGCGTAATGCCGAACTCTTTGCAGTTCTTATCGAGCTGGGCTACCTGATTGGCCGCGATCGGATCCACAATCGGCAACGAGCGGTCGGTGGTCGGAATGCTGTGGTCCGTCGTCGCAATAGTCAGATCGGGTCGCCGGACTTTTAATCCGCGTTCCCGCAAACCCGAAAATGCCTGCGGGGAGGTGACTTCATGCACCAGATGCAGATCGATGTAGATCAGGCTGGGAGCGCCGGGTTCCTCATGGACGACGTGCGCATCCCATACTTTCTGACTTAATGTTTTTATCGCGCCAACGGATCCTCCGGCCTGGCGCTCAGTAGTTTTTAGATTGCCTGACAAACTGCTTCTCCTGTTTCTTCCGTCGTAGCGGGCTTGCCGGCCGGACGCAGGTCCGCCGTTACCCGACCGCTGTTCAGAACCTGCTCCATTGCTCGATTCACCGCGGCGGCTTCTTCCGAAAGTCCGAAGCTGTATTCGAGCATTGCCGCTACCGATCCAATTGCGCCAAACGGATTGGCTTTGTTTTGACCGGCGATGTCGGGCGCCGAACCATGCACCGGCTCGTAGAGACCCGCCCATGCGCCGGACGGTTTCTTGTCGCCGATCGAAGCAGACGGCAGCATGCCGATCGATCCCGCCAGCACGGCTCCTTCGTCGCTCAGAATGTCGCCGAACATATTCTCGGTGACCATGACGTCAAACTGCTTCGGATTCAAAACGAGCTGCATCGCGCAGTTGTCGACCAGAAGATGATCGAGCGCGACGTCGCCGTAATCCTTCGAGACTTCGACCACCACGCGGCGCCAGAGCTGCGATGTGTCGATGACGTTCGACTTATCGACCGACGTAAGCTTCCTGCGCCGCTTCCGCGCCAGTTCGAATGCCATGCGCGAGACGCGATCAATCTCCCGGCGCGTATAGACCATCGTATTTACACCACGCTCGTCCATTCCTTCGCCGGAAATTCCGCGCGGCGTTCCGTAATAGAGGCCGCCGGTCAACTCGCGGACGATGATCATATCGACGCCATCGACGCGGTCATTCTTGAGCGGTGAGGAATCGAGCAGGGCTTTGTAACTCCGCACCGGCCGCAGATTGGCGAATACACCCATCGCTTTGCGAATTTTCAGCAGGCCGGTTTCCGGACGCTTATCGGTCGGTGCGTTGTCGAATTCGGGCAGACCGACCGCACCCATCAACACAGCATCGGCTTCCAGAGCCAATTTTTCCGTTTCTGCCGGTAAGGACGTTCCTGTTTTGTGGATGGCGATACCGCCAAGCAATCCTTCGCGAATTGTCAGTTGATGGCCCCACTTTTGGGCCACGACACGCATGACGCGCACCGCTTCTCTGGTGACTTCGGCGCCGATCCCGTCGCCGGGCAGCACCAATACATTCAGATTCAAATCTTCTCCTTAATGTTCTGTGGGGCGGGGCTTCTGCCCTGCCGCCGGGCTTCCGCCCGGCGCTCACTAGTCTACCGTCGCCGTTACGAACGTCTGCCGGCTGCGGCGCGCGAGTTCCGCGATCTCCTCATCCATCAGACCTTTCTTGTTGTCCGCCAGCGCTGTAATTTCGATGTAGACCAAGTCTAGTTCTTCCTTCGTCAGCACAAATCCCAAGTCGTCGAGCCGATTCTTCAACGCATGGCGCCCGCTATGCTTGCCGAGCACCAGTCGGCTCTCCGGCACTCCGACCGACTTCGGATCCATAATTTCGTAGGTGGTTCGTTCTTTCAGGTAACCATCCTGATGGATACCCGCTTCATGCGCGAAAGCATTCCGTCCGACGATGGCTTTATTCGGTTGCGGTCCGAAACTGATCGTCGAGCTGAGCAGTTCGCTGGCCGGGAACAGGTGCTCGGTGTGAATACCCGTGTGATACGGATACCGGTCGTGCCGCGTCTTCATTACCATCACGATCTCTTCAAGCGAGCAGTTCCCCGCCCTTTCGCCGATACCGTTGATGGTGCATTCGATCTGCCGCGCTCCGGCCTTGACTGCCGCCAGCGAATTGGCCACTGCCAAACCCAGATCGTCATGGCAGTGAACGCTGACGATTGCGGTATCCCCCAAAGCCTTCACGACTCTACCGATGATTTCCGCGTATTCGTCCGGAGTGGAATAGCCGACTGTGTCCGGAATGTTCACCGTCCGCGCGCCTGCGGCAACGACCGCGCGCGACACTTGCTCCAGATAGTCCGTATCCGTGCGCGCTCCATCTTCCGCCGAAAACTCGACGTCATCCACATAGGACCGCGCCAGTTCCACAGCCGCAACCGCATTGTCCAGAACCTGTTGCCGCGACATCTTCAATTTATGCTTCAGATGGATATCGCTGGTTGCGAGGAAGGTATGAATGCGCGGCCGCCGCGCTTTTTCGAGAGACTCGGCCGCGCGTTCCACATCCATTCGAGTGCATCTGGCAAGCGCCGCCACCTGCACCCAAGGGAATTCCCGGCTTACCGCGTCTACGGCTTCGAAATCGCCTTGGGAGGCAATCGGAAAGCCGGCCTCGAGGATGTCCACCCCAAGTTCCACCAGTTTTCCCGCCATTCGCAGCTTCTCGGGTACGGTCATGCTGCAGCCGGGCGACTGTTCGCCGTCCCGGAGGGTCGTGTCGAAGATCCACACGCGATTGTTGTTCATGTTGGAAGGTACTCCAAGGCCATTATGCGGAGACGCACATAGATAAAGCAAATTTATTTCATTCGCATATTGGATTAACAACTATTATAGTACTAGCACAGAGATCAGGCGGGTCCAAAGCCTTTTCTGCCTCTTTCGCCAAGCCTTACCCATCCGTCGGAGCTGTGCTATGGCCCCGTCTGAGACAACGCGACCAGCGTGTGCGAAGAAGTCCATGATATATTGACGAAATTTATTCCTACATGCCCGATAATCCGATCTGCCTCAAGAATCATTTGCCTCGCGTTACGAAAAGCAGCGAAAATAGCAAAATTCATGATGACTTCACACTCTATCTCAACGTTTCCGAAGATCTGCAAACGGGCTCCAAACCAGGAAAGGAAGCGAATTCACAGGGTGAAAGCACCAGCCAACACCCTTGGTTTGATGACCAAACCGAAGCCCACGATGACCGGCATCCCAAAAAAGTTATCAGAAGAACGATTGACGCATTAGGTTCCATCGAGTTT
Source organism: Bryobacteraceae bacterium (assembly GCA_036273015.1). GTDB lineage: Bacteria > Acidobacteriota > Terriglobia > Bryobacterales > Bryobacteraceae > BOG-234. The sequence goes on from DATAXN010000005.1 coordinate 28,762, forward strand.
GAGAAATTGGGCCAATGCGAGCCCGGGCGGATTCACGCGGCTCCCTGCTTCGACGGCGGTTACTACGCCGTCACACTGCGTAATTTGGTAACTCCGGAAGCTTGGCGTGAGGACCCGGTGAAGGAAGCCGAGCTCGATCGAATCTCGCGACAAGACGATCCTTCTTCCTCGACTGACCTCAGAGCTGCATTGCCGACGGAAAAAGATGCCTGGATGCCGAAAAAGTCCTTTGAGGCAATTCCGTGCCTCGCCCGCCTGCTGCATGAGAAGTGCTTTCGCGATAGGGATGCGCCTTCCACGCCCGCCGCTGGGCTTGTTTTGTTTGCAGGCGCTACCGGGAGTGGAAAGACGACTTACCTGAACAGCGTATTGCGGCGCTACCTGGAGGGTTCCTATAGAACTCTGAGTCAGAAACGGCGGCCGCACATTGTGGCTATCGGAGATCCGGTCGAAACTTTATTTTATGAGGCCCAAAATGGAGAGTCAAAGAATAGAACCCTCACTGAGATCGCGAAACACCAGAGCGGATGTAAAGAAGGGCGGCCTTTTGATTTCACTGCCCGCATTCTCGGAACCGATACGCCCAGCGTGGAAACTGCCCTCAAGGACTGCCTTCGGGAAACTCCCTGTGCTGTCGTTGTCAGCGAATTACGCGATGACGGAGATTTCGTTGCAGCTCTCGATTTCGCGGCGACCGGACACTTGGTCTTCGCTACTTCCCATAGCACAACGCTTGCGGACTCGCTCGGGAGGTTACTGAGGGTCTACAATGCCGATACTGCCGCAGGGCGAGCCAAAGTTGCTCAGCGAGTTCTCGCGGTCATTCATCACCAGGCGATTGCCGTCCCCGAAATTAACGGGCTTGACCCATCGGTTCTTAATGTTCCATCCCTCTGGCTGGGTAATGCAGATGGACGCCGCAATCTGATCTCAGATGGCTTGAGTTCTCTGGTTTCCCATGCTCCCTCTCCGGAAGATCGCTCATCGATCGGTGCGTTGGGAAGATACTGGGTTGCCGGCCAGCTCAGAAAATACGGGATGTCGAGGTACTATCTGTTGCTGGATCGATTCAATAAGCAAGTGGATAAGGACAAAGGACTGAAGACACAGGAGCTTACTAATTTACTCCGCCAAACAAATGATCCGGCGGCAATAATGCAGTGGATTCGGGAGAAACAATTGCCAAGCGGGCCGTTTGCGCAGGCCGAGCTGGAGGCCGACAATATTCGAAATAAATTCTACAACCATATCCTCAGAGACGCGCTGATACTCGATTTGCAAAATCGCTAAGGCCATTCCAATGAAACTTCGCTTCGGTATTCCTTCTCTCGATGATCTGGTCGAGGTCAGACTTCCCTCACAGGAAGAGAACACGACGGGCCAGTCCGAATTAGACGAAACAAACACAAACTGCGCGACGAGCATGGCGATCCTCGGGCCCGACGGCGTAGGCAAGTCAGTGTTCGCTCTCCACCTGGCATCGCGCTACCTTGCCGACTGCATCGCATATAGGCGTAATCACGGATTGGATGGACGCCTTCCCCTTGTCCTCTATGTCTCGAGCGATTTCCGTCACGACCGTGCCCAACAAGTATGGACTGCATTCAAGCTCGGTTACCCCAACTCGAGGCAGATCCCTTTTGAGCGCACTCCCCATGCGCTCGAACGCATGATCCTGGCCACGGTTGGGTCGCCGTGCGAAGTCGATATAAGCAAGATTCGTCTGGAACACCTGCTACCATTCGATCACTCTTCTTCGGATCAACAAGGCCGCCCGAAAGAAGATAAACAAGGTCAACCGAAAGAGGCTGTCGACTTTATCGTCGAATCGGACAAAACGTCCAGTGCTTCCCCATCTATTGGCTTCATTGACCTTGCCCGTTACACCGCGGGCGACGACTGGAACTTTACCAATTCGATTCTATCCAAGCTGGCCTCCATCCCGCGTTTTAAGACTAAAGCGGATCGGGAATATCTATCCGAGCAAGCCCCGCATTTGGTCATTATTGACTCAGTGGCTGGCTTCGAGACTTACACCGGCGAGATCGACGCCTACGGCGTAAAGCAGTCCCGCCGAGCACGTATCGCACAATCGCTCCGCAACGCCGGCATACACAGTCATCTGGTCTTTGTAGTGGAAGAACCGAAAGAGCGCGGTACCTTCCCGGAGGAGTATGTTACAGACGTAGTCCTGCGCCTGCGTGCCTACCGGCATGGTGATGCCGCCCGCCGCACTGTCGAAGTGGAAAAAGCTCGGGCACGCAGTCATGCACTGGGCGAACATCCCTTTGAAATCCGGAATAGGGATGGCTCATCCACGGGGGAATGGGAAAACCCCGATGCACCGAGATCCGGAAACGCCTATGTTCAGGTGTTCCACTCCTTGCCGCACCGTGCATTCCTCGTAGCGATGGAGCACGGCAAGGGGAAGTCGAAGCTCAGCACGAAAGTGTCCCGTTTTGGGATTCCTCATCTCGACAGTCTGTTGAATAAAGGCGACCTTGCTCAACGAAGAAAAGATGAAAAACAAAGCGGCCTCCGGGCGGGTTCCACTTCCGGCATCGTCGGCGAAGCAAGTACCGGTAAGAGCCAGTTAGCCGAAAAATTCATTGCCGAGGGATTTCGCCCCCTTCTTGCCGACGCCATACGCCTTTACTTCTTTCTCTCCGGTGCTATCGCCAAGGAGAACGAAGGCGCGAAAAAGGCGAAAGACGCGATCGCCAGAATCTGCACCAGTCTTTCTTCGCCTATGGTCGCAACTGATGATGAGATGGTGAATCCCGACTCCGAACCAACTTCGGTGGAAGTGACAGAATACGATTTCGATAATATCCTCGTCAAGCTCGAAAATTCCTGGCGCAAGGGCAGGGACGAATCAAGAACGGTTCTTAAAAATGCCGCAGCGAAGCGCAATTTCGGCAGTTCGGTCAGAATTGGACTATCAGACCCGGATTGCAGATATCGCGCGATGCAGGAACTGCGGGCGAAAGCATCAGATTTACCTAAGTCCAAAATACATGTGCTTCCGAAAGTCGACTTCCCGAAAAAGCCCGATTCTACAGATAAAAACAGCATCTCCGAATTTGTGCGACATGTATTCCGGCACCCGAACCTGCGAAGCCCAGGGGTGTTGCTCACAACCGGAGACAGGAATACGGCGACTTTGCTCCCGGCTTGCTTCGGTCGATATTTAAAAGAGAGCTTAACCGAGATCCTCGAAGAGTGTCTGGGATTTCATTCCACGTCTACTCTGCTCGACGGTGAAAAACGAGCGCGGGAGCAAAAGCTTGAAGAACACCGCAAGGCAATTGAGCCGGAACTGGAAACAATCCTGATGGAGCAGATTGTCGTTCGCCGGTTTGACGCGAGCGCACTCTCGGCGGCGGAACTGTTCCACCTCGTTCAACAGAACGTTATCGAAGCTCAGCGATTGATTCATGGGACCTGTTTTCCTTTTGAACAGGCGCGCCGGTTTCCCAGAGCCGGCCGAGTTCGAGTGGTTATTGATGACTTACAGGGTCTAGCTAATCTTTGCCCCGACTTGGTAAAGGATTCGTCGTTTCTTCCGTTCCTGACTTTCTTTCTTGAGCGGGAAGGTGTCACAACTTTGTTTGTCCAAACCGAATCTGTCCGGCCTTTTGCGGTTCCTGCAGATCCTCTGGCCAGAATGCTGCAGCCACTGTTGCAACACACAATCATCACTTGGGGAGTGCCGTTTCAGGGACGCAACCGCGTTGCCATCTGCGTGGTTCCTCCCGGCGAACAGGAATACAGCGGCGTCGTTCGGGAGTTACAGATGGATCGGGGCGAAGAAACGAACGCCAGGCACATGTATCCGTGGGTCAGCCGAAATTTTGAACTCTATTCCGGCATTGAGAAGGGTATTCCGCGTCTTGTCCCGCTGTCCATTAATCTTTACGCGCCCACGGAGGGCTTTCGCCGGTATATCGATCAGGAAGAGCGAATGTACAGCACCCAGTTCGTGCCCGTCGGTGCGTCACACGGTAAATTGGCGAATCGCGTCATATCGCCAGTCGACGCCTCCGAATATTACGCGCTCCGCGATCTGACTCACCTGCCGTGGGACGCGAAAGCCCACTACACCATCATCGATCAGGTTGACGCCTTCTGGTCTCTGGATGTCGCCAGTGGATCCCTCAGCAGCCAGCGCGAATACCTTATGTCGCCAACCCGCGAGGCGAACGAGGACCGCTTCCGGCTTTTTACCGGAAAGCCATTCAACGCAAACAGGATGCAGGAAAACCGTTTCCAGAGGCGGTACTTCTTTCAGAATTCCGGCTACAAGAGCCGGGTTGTCGATTGGAAAAGAAAAGATCCCGGATCGCCGGATCGCGTGCCATACATGTGGGATTTTGGGTTTTTGCTGGTTCCTGCGGCAGTATGGGACGCCGCAAGCAGCCAAAAAATAGAGCGGGCTCCGTGCATTAAAAAACGCACCAGAAAGGCAGATCTGACCGTCGGAGAAGTCCAGCGGCGCCTGTTAAGAAGGCCCGACAATCGCCCGGAAAATAAAGAAGGCGTTACCTGGCGGGAGTTTTTTGGCGCATGCAAGGTCGTCGCCGAGGTGGCGCACAGACAGCGTACGGATAAACCAGTGCCATTTGATTTCGCCGGCACCACAGCTGAAACACTGTCTGCCGTATTTCTCGAGATTTGGTTCTCGGAGTATGATCTGGCGATTGAGCGACTCCCAAAAGGTCACTCCGACGGGGATCACTGGAAAGAGTGGCTTAAGCGTATTACCAGTACGGTCTACACTCCAACGGAACCGAGCGCCGAGTCGCAACAGTTTTCTCTGCGCAACTTGTTGGCGCCGGAAAACGGGAAGCCCCGTGGCCCCTCGGATAGAGATCGCCGGCCAAAATGGCTTAAGCGCATCATCAGTACGGTCTACGCACCGGCAGAACCGAGCGCCGAGGCTTCGCCGCACAACTTATCGACGCAGGAAAAGAAGACCACGGAACAACCCGCAGAACAGACCGAAAAGCTGTCCCATGAGGCCGCATTTGCGGAATTTAAGAACGCCTATGAAAATCTGATTGGTGTCGACCATGCTGCCGGTAGGCGCCTGGAGGAACGTCCCGATCATTGGAAACAGGCCCGTGCGGAGAAGGCTCATCAATGGGAGGAAAATGAAAAATCCTCCGATATCGAAAAGCTCAATGAGAATTTTGCGCACCTCAATCTGGCTGCCTTGACTCTATACAAGACCTGGCTGCTTTTGCTGGAAGTACTGGACTTTGAATCGGTCCTGGACTCATCTAGCCCTTTTGAGATGAAATTGCCGAAAGAAAATTCTCCCCATGCGATCGCGGCGCATCACTATTACCGCACGGCTTGTGAGCATCAGCGCAAGCAATCCGAGAACCAAGAGACCGTGGAGGAAGGCTGCTATGTTCTTGCGGTGCCGGGAAAATTTGTTGTGCGCGGCGACAGTTTCCTCGCCTCTCCGAAGGCCAGCCGCTCCAGATTGGCCGCCAGTTATGCGATGGATATTCTATCCAGCCGCCGCGCCAACCTGACTCGTATGCAGATGGGACTCGGACTGCCCGTGCGGGATGTCCTGAGCGCGGACGCATGCGATCAGATGCGTACGGCGCTTCGAGCACGGATTGCCGAACCAAGCCTGGGTGATCCAGCCGATGGCCTTCATACCACCGGGCAGGTACCCTACAAGCAGTTGTATATGCTGGGAGGCCCGCCGCATGAGGAGGGGAATCGAAAGGTTCCCGAAGAATGGCCCTCCAGTTGGTTCCACCGAAATGGCATCCCTGAGTACGATCGCATCAGCCGCGTTCTGCAGCGTTGGATCGTACGGTTATTCAGGCTTACCGTCACTTATCGAGCGGAACACTCACTTACCTGGGATGGTGGATTCTTTGCATATGACGCACTCGACTCCGGGCATTTCGCACCCTTGATCAATCACGACAGCTTTACCTACTTTGGCAAGCTTTGCGATTATCTCTGCGACGAGCTCGAAGCTGCGGAGCGCGTCATTGAGGAATAATTCAGGTGATCGAGCGCATTCAATAAGTCATTTTTATTTTGTTAGCGCTTTCCATCAGCCAGGGTTATGATTGTCCAGTGGAGCTAAGCACCCTCCGGGTCTTCATGACAGTCGCCAACGAACGCAGTTTTTCGCGCGCGGCGGAGAAACTGGCGCGCACGCAGCCTGCAGTTTCCCTGGCTCTGCAACGTCTTGAAGCAGAGTTAGGCGAGAAGCTTCTCGACCGCTCCGCCAAGGATGTCCTCCTGACCGATGCCGGTCGCACCGTGCTCGAATACGCGCGGCGCTTCCAGAATCTCGAATCCGAGCTCGAAAATTCGATGGCCGAACTGCGCGACCACTCGGCCGGGCGGCTCGTGATCGGAGCCAACGAATCCAGCGGTCTTTACCTGCTCCGACACATTGAGCGCTACCGGCGTCTGTATCCGAAGGTGAAGGTCCAGATCCGCCGCAGTTTTTCCAGCCGCATTCCGTCCGAGATCATGGACGGCAACCTGGAACTCGGAGTCATCAGTTATCAACCGCGCGACGAACGCCTGCAGACACGCGTCATATTTACCGATTCGCTGACCTTTGTCTTATCGCCGAAACATCGCTTCGCCAAACGCCGTGAAGTGCCGATATCCGAACTCGGCGACGAAATCTTTGTAGCCCACAACGTTCTCTCGCCGTACCGTGACATCGTGCTGCGCGCCTTTCAGAGCCGCGGCGTGCGCCTTAACATGGATATTGAAATGCCGACCGTGGAGATGATCCGGTGGATGGTGGAGGAAAATCAGGGCGTGGCGTTCCTGCCGCGTATGTGCGTCGAACAGGAAATCGCCGAGAAACGCCTCGTATCCGTGAGAGTGCCGGAAGTCGAAGTAGAGCGCAAAATCTATCTGGTGCAGCCTTCGCGCCGCGCCGTAAGTTATGCCGCGGAAGCGTTCCTGCAATTGGTAAGCGCATGAGAGTTTCGGCTGGTTTGATCTTTATATCTTTGACGACGCTGTCTTCTCTCTTGGCGCAGCAACCCAATGCCCTCGTCTCCGAAGCCCGATTTCCCTGGACTGTAGTTCGTGACAATCTGCTCAAAATGGCGGAGAAGATGCCCGCCGAATACTATACCTTCAAACCGGCTCCGGAAATCGAGACTTTCGGTCAGCGCCTCTCTCACATTGCGGGCGCGAACTTATATATCTGCGCAGGCGTCGCGGGTCGAACGACTCGGGCAAATCGCCCGGATCCCGCATCCAAAACAGCGCTCATCGCGCTGCTGAAGGAATCGTCCGCAGCCTGCGATTCCCTGTTCGCCTCTCTCACCGATGCTGCCGCCCTCGAAAAAATCAACTCACACCTCGGCGGACCATTCCCGCCTGAAGCCACCCGAACCAAACTCTCGACCCTTTACAACCTAATCCGCCACTCGAACGAGATGTACGGATACATGTGCGTCTACCTGCGATTGAAGGGCATCGTACCGCCGTCCAGCACGCCCGAATGACGGGGATCAATGACTGAGACACCGGTTGACGTTCTGTTCTTCGGAGCACATCCGGATGACGTCGAGTGGGGCGTGGGAGGCATTGCACTCCTTCTGAGCGATCGCGGCGTGTCATTCGCCAGCGTCGATTTGACCCGTGGCGAGATGGGTTCACGCGGAACGCCGGACGAGCGCAAAACAGAAGCCCGATCAGCCGCGGATTCTCTTGGCGCGATCCGCGAGACTTTAGACCTCCCCGATTGCGGCCTGGTCGATTCGCCCGAAAGCAGACGACGGATAGCCGGCGTGATCCGGCGGTACCGTCCCCGGATCGTCGTGGCGCCTCTATGGGAAGATCGCCATCCCGACCACGCCGCAGCGGGACTGATGGTGCGAAATTCCCGGCTCTTCTGCGGCCTCAAAACCCTGGAGGATACGAATCCGCCTCACAAACCGGCTGCATTCCTGTTTTATCCGATCCACAAATTCCAGCAGCCGACCTTTGTTGTCGATACCGAATCTGTATTCGAGCGCAAGATGGACTTGCTGCGAATCTACCAATCGCAGTTTGCTCCGAGTGTGGGCGACTTTTTATTCACGCTTGAATCGCGCGACCGCTATTACGGTTCACTGATCGGGACTCATCATGGTGAAGCGCTCGTGTCGGACCAGCCAATCCGTCTGGGAAGCGCCGGAGACCTTCTTTCAATCCTGAAATAACTCTTATGCGTCTGGTCTTCAAAATCCTGATTGCAACTGCCCTGGTGATCCTGTTCGCCTATGGCTGCGACGATCTCTACGCGCGATTACGCCACGAGCCATTCGCCGATATCCACATCGATCGCTTTCTCGCTGTTGCCGAGAAGTTTAACAAAATCGGCTACGAACCCACCAGTCCGATCACCGAACGCTGCGTTTACTCGCTCTTCCCGCATTTCGGCAATAACCCGTGCTGGTACGTAACTCGCCACACTGTGCACTACATTAAGATTGGCTGACCTTGTAAGATGTCCGGTCACTCCGAAAGCAATGTGGGGCGGCCTTTCCAGGCTGCCGCCGGGCTTCTGCCCGGCGTGTGCGGTTTCGCGGCATGATTACTCTATCCTCGCAGGATCAGTCGCCCAGAAAACGGCCGTACGGCCTCAGCCCAGCGACGTTGTCGCACACTGCTTTGATCCCCGCCGTGATCGGAATAGCGAGCACTAATCCCGCCGCGTCCCATAAAAATCCCCAGAACAACAGCGAGAACGTAACCACCAGAGGATTCAAATGTACCCGCGCTCCTACGATCTTCGGATACAGCACATTCATGGCTGTCAGATGCAGAGTCAGCACGATGATAGCCACGATCAAAATCACGCTGCTGGACACTCCCCCGGCCAGTGCCGCCAGTATCGGCGGAACAAATGCCACCGCCATCCCGATGTAGGGCACCAGGCTGAGAAACCCGCTGAGCAGTCCGATTATGAACGGATATGGAAGATGCAGCGCCGCGAACGCCGCCCAGCTCACCGCGGCCAGAAGAACGCCAATCACGAAGTTGCCGACTACGAACGCGCGGGCCATTCCGGCTACTCCGTCGAGACTGCGCGCCGCCGCTACACGGTCGCGTCCCTCGAAAAATCGCAGAAAGCTCCTCTGAATGTGGTCCCGCCAGCTCAGCATGAAGTAGACCAGAAAAGGCACGAACGAAGCCATCAGGAGGAACTCATACAAAGTTCCCAGCCGCGCATAAATGTAGTCCGTAATAACGTTCCGATCCTCGTGAATTCGAACTTCGGGAATCGCCGGAGGCGCCACCGCGCCCGGAACGGCAACTGGTCCCGGTATAACCAACCCGATCTGCGGCGGCAGCGGCTCTTTGCGGCTCTTACGCGTGCGCGGGGTTGGCTGAGGAGGCGCCGCAGGTACCGGCTGTTCTTTACGTGCGGGAGTCAGCAGCCGCGTAGCGGTGCCCTCGACGTTCGCGATCCGATCCGTCACTCCTGTTATGAAACCGGACAGATTTTCCTTAAATGCGGGAACATCCCCGGCCAGTCCGGAAAGCTGATGGTAGGCGGAGAGTCCGCCGAAATACATACCAAGCCCGGCAAACACGCCAACCATCAGGGTGGCCAACGGCCGCGGCAGATGCAGGCGCACCAAACCGGCGACGAACGGCTCCAGAATCAATGCCAGGATCACCGAAATGATCGTCGTGATGAAAACCACGCGCCCGAAATACAGAATGGCGATCAGAACGCCGAACGCAATGATCGGCAGCGCATAGCCGTGCACCTGCTCCTGAAGTGAGCTCTGCGTTTTCTCCTGACTCGTTCCAATCAATCGGGCCTGCCTGTGTTCACGAGACTAGCACGCGTCACCCCGGCAAATCAGCCGAATACAATCGAAACGTGGCCACCACGGGTCGTATTCTCGCGCTCGATCTCGGAAAGAAACGGATCGGCTTGGCTCTCAGCGACGAACTGGGACTCACTGCTCAGGGCTTGAAAACGCTCGAGCGCGAGGGCCGCCGCGACGATATAGAGGTTTTGCGCCGTATTACGGTCGAGAACAAGGTGACGCTGATTCTCGTGGGCGATCCACTGCATATGAGCGGCGAGCAGAGCCGCCAGGGTGAATACACGCGCGCCTTTGCCCGCGAGCTCGAGTACAAGACCGGCCTTCCGATCCGCTTCTGGGACGAGCGCTGGACCAGCCGTGAAGCCGAACGCACGTTGCGGGGATCGGGCATCGCACACGACGAACGCAAGCCGGCAATAGACCGGTTGTCTGCCGTAATCCTTTTGCAGAGTTATCTGGATTCGCCCGAAGCCCAACAAATAACAGGGCAGCAAATAACGAGGTTTCAAGAATGAAGTTCCTGCTCCGGCTCGCCGGCATGGCGCTCCTGATCGCCGTCGCGGGAGGTGCGTGGATCATCCACCAGTTGAACCAGCCCTACCAGGGTTTCTCCAATCCTGTATTTGTTGAGTTCGCCCGCGGCACCTCGACACGCTCGATCGCCACCGTTCTGGCGGACAAGGGCGTGATTCACTCGCGCTGGCTTTTTCTCGCCGCTCGGGGTCTCCGAAGGAATGCGAATCTTCAGGCGGGCGAATACAAATTCGATAAAGCCGCCGCTCCTCTCGAAATCCTCGGACGCCTTGCCCGCGGCGACATCTATTACATGGAATTGCTCGTACCCGAAGGCTTCAATATGTACGACATCGCGGACGCCGTCGGCAGACTGGGCACGATGCAACCGGAAACATTTCTCGCCGCGGCGAGGAACCCGGCCATGATCCAGGATCTCGACCCCCATGCTCCCTCACTCGAGGGTTATCTCTTCCCCAACAAATATCGCGTCTACCGGCACACCACCGCGCAACAAATCTGCCGCATGATGACGAACGAATTCCGTGCGCAATGGAAGGCGCTGCAGGCGCGTGCCGACGTGCATGACACGGTAACACTCGCCGCCATGGTGGAACGAGAGGCGCGTCTGCCGGAAGAACGTCCGATAGTTGCCTCGGTCTTTCACAATCGGCTGCGCATCGGCATGAAACTCGATTGCGATCCAACGACGGTTTACGCTGCCCTGGTCGAAAGCCGGTACCGGGGAACGATCTACCGCTCCGATCTGGAGAACCGAAGCCCCTGGAACACTTACCAGCATGCAGGCCTGCCGCCGGGACCGATTGCAAATCCGGGCATCGGCACAATCAAAGCCGTGCTCGCCCCCGCCGAAACTCCCTATCTATACTTCGTGGCGAAGGCCGATGGATCGGGCGGACACAATTTTTCCGAATCGCTGGTCCAGCATTCCGCGGCGGTTGCCCGATATCAGCGTGCCGTCCGCCATTAGTAAAAAGCGACGACTCCTGGACTTTGCAGCCGCGCGCGGCTGGACAGTAATCGGCGAGCCGGAATGGCGTGAATTGCGATCTGCTCTCGACGACATCCCGGAATCAACGATCCGTACCTCCGGTATCCCGATCTCGCCGCCCTGGAGTGGCGTGAACCAGCATTCGATCGACGATCTGGAATCCTCCCTCCTCGATCTGACGCGCATCTACAAAACCCGCCCCGATCTGCGGCGTTACTGTCGCGATCAGGTAATCGCCGCAAAGGACCGCGCGCGATGGGCCTCCCAAAGCCCAAAAGTTCAGGAAAGTAAACGGCGCCTCAAAGCGGAGATGGCTGAGTGGATGCTCGTCTGGCTGGACGATCCGTCCATGTTCGAGACCTGGACCAGGCTCCGTCGTCCAAATATGGGATAAACTGTTCACCGGTATGAAAACCCGCAGGAATATCCATCATTTGTGCTATGCGCTCGGGCTGACGGCGCTTGGTTTGACGATAACGGCCGGAACCGCTCCGGCGCAGGTCCCCCCGAACATCGAGGCCGACCTCAGAAAGATCGGACAGATCGTCGATCCCCCCTGCACGGCGAAGCTCTATCGGCCCCTCATGCCCGCCAATGATGTCAACAGCACGGCGACTCCTCTCTATCCCGGCATCACCGTTGCGCGCGATGTCTCTTTCGGTCCCGATCCGAAAGATGTTGTCGATATTTTCTCGGCCGACAAAGGCCGCAGCAATCGTCCGGTGCTGATGTACATTCCCGGCGGCGCCGGCAACAAGATCGAACAGCAGGACCGCGAGGCAAACGCTTTCTACGACAACATAATGCGCTGGGCCACCCAAAACGGTATGGTTGGCGTCAACATGCAGCGTCATCCCGGGCCGGACTGGGACGGTGGCGGCAAAGATGTTTCACTCATGATCCAGTGGGTCGAGGCTAACATCGCGAAATACAAAGGCAACCCCGACCGCATGTTTATCTGGGCACAGTCGGCCGGCAACGGTCCGCTCGGTATTTATATCGGCCGTCCCGAGCTTTGGGGACCCAAAGGCGTCGGCGTCAAAGGCGCCATCTTTATGTCCGGCCAGTTCAATATTCTTCCGGTAGTGCCCGCCGCTCCCGCCGGCGGTCGCGGCGGTGGCGACATTCTGGCGGGCGCCGGTTCCACATGCGGACTTCCCGCCGGAGCTGCATTCTCCAACGCCGGTGCGATCGCCGGACCGAGCCGCGCTGATGCTCCTCCCGCGCGCGGCGGCAGAGGCGGTGGTGGTGGCTTCGGACGCGGTCCGCAGGTGGATGCCGCGACTCAGCTGGCGCGCTCCAGTCTGCCCGCGCTGAAGACGAGCGCCGTCAAAATCATGCTCGCGACGGCCGAACTGGACCCCGGCATCAACGGAAGCAACAGCGCCTTCAACCAGGCTCTGCATGATGAGCTCTGCAAAGCCGGCCCGGATCACTGCCCGACGATGCTTTTCGAGAAGGGTGAGAGCCACATGTCGGAAGTCTTTTCGATCGACACACCCGATAAAGTGGTTTCCGGTCCGGTCCTGAAATTCATCAAAAGCATTAAGTAGGGTATTGGTAAGGCACGTGGGGCAGACGATCGTTTTTTGTCGTCTGCCTTACGCCAACTCGAAGGCTCTGAGCAACGCCTGCGCCTTCAGTTCCATCTCGTCCCACTCCGCTTCCGGATCGGACTGCGCTACAATCGCTCCGCCCACACCCAGACTCGCGTGCCCTCCGCGAAACACTGCCGTCCGTATTACGATGCTCAGGTCCGCGGCGCCATTGAACCCGAGATAGCCGATCGCGCCTGAGTAGATCCCGCGCGCCGTTGGTTCCAACTCGTCGAGCAACTCCACGCTGCGCAGCTTCGGCGCGCCCGTCATCGAGCCGCCCGGGAACAGCGCGCGTATGCAATCGATCGTCGTCACATCGGATCTGAGCCGGCCCTCAATCGTACTGACGAGCTGATGGACGGTCTCGTATGTCTCGACCTCCATCAGGCGCGGCACATGCACGCTCCCGACCTCGCAAACGCGTGAAAGATCGTGCCGGACCAAATCCACGATCATCAGATTCTCCGCGCGGAAGCGTGTGTCGTTGGCAAGCAGTTGGCGAAGGCAGGCGTCTTCCTTCGCATCGCGCCCGCGGCGCATGGTTCCTTTAATGGGACGCGACTCCGCGTTTCGCTCTCGATCAATCCGCAGAAAGCACTCGGGCGATGTCGAAGCAATCTGAATGTCCCCCAATTGCAGAAAGGCCGAGTAAGGCGCGGGATTCGTCCGCCGCAGGGTTTCATAGTAGGTCAACGCCGGGATATCGGTATTGACGCAAACCTGGTTCGTGAGGCACAGTTCATAGCTCTCCCCTGCTCGGATCAGACAGAGACATTCACGAATCTTTCTTAAATAATCCTGTCGTGGAATGCTGTATCGTGTGACCGGCGCAGGCCCATTCCATCGCGCAATCGCGCTTGGCTGGATCGCGGCGATTTGGCGTTCCATCTCATCCAGCCATGGCTCCGCGCCGACCAAATACAGCGCGTCCTCACTGTGATCGATCGCGAGAAAATTCTCGACCCGCAGAAGAACCGAGTCCGGATACGGAGACTGATGCTTATGCTTCAGCCCACACTCATAACCGAAATACCCTACGTAGCCTCCCGTAAATGGAAACGGGAGATCGGCTGTTTCAATGACAGGCAACTTGATCTCATCGAAGCCGCGGGTATGCACCTCATCCGAAGCCCCCATGTACGAGAATCGGCCACGTTCCGTTACGAGTGCGCTGTCGAGCCAAAAAGCATGCTGTTCATTCGAAAACAACTCCCGAAACAGCACTTCCGGCAAATGCGGCAGTTCTATTCTTCGGAAACTCGCTGCTCCGCATACAATCGCCGTGGGGCAGCGCTTCGGCGCTGCGGCCGGCCTTCCGGCCAGCCCTCTCAAACCTAAAAAATTCCGCAGCAACTCTACCCCGTACTCCGTACACACCGACTCCGGATGAAACTGCACCCCCCAGATCGGTCGCGTAGCATGCCGCAACGCCATAACCGTCCCATCGCTCGACCATGCGATCTTCCTCAGCTCCGTCGGCAGCGGCTCCACTACAGCCAGCGAATGATACCGGATCGCCGAAAACCGTTGCGGAATGCTCCGAAACAGCGAATCTCCGTCATGAATAATCTCGCTTGCCTGCCCATGTACCGGCGGAACTTGCACCACCTGACCGCCGAACAGGCAGGCAATCCCCTGATGACCCAGACAAACACCCAGCACCGGCACTGTAGCATTCAAAATGACGTCCCGCGATACGCCGAAATCCCGCTCGCGATCCGGTCGTCCCGGCCCCGGCGAAATAATTACGCTGCTGAACTCAAGACGGCGAATATCATCCCAGGCCATCTCGTCATTGCGTACGACAATCGGCATCTCGCCGGTAATCGCCGCAACTGCATGGACCAGGTTGAAAGTGAAAGAATCGTAGTTATCGATAATGAGAGCCGGCATCAAAAGCCGCACAGGCCGCAGGGTCCGTTGTGCGGCGAAATCCTTAAAAGCCGCACAGGCCGTAAGGTCCCTCGTGCGGCCACGTCTTCAGAACATCAACTTCAGCCCGAATTGAATCTGCCGTGACGACGTTACCGTGCTGCTGATCAGTCCCGCCGACGGGCTCACCAGGCCGCTCGAAAACACGATTGCGTTCGGCGTGGCGAAATTTGCCCGATTCTGCACATTGAAAAACTCGGCCCGGAACTGCAGATTCGTTCTCTCGGTCACGGCGATTCTTTTAAACAGCGACATGTCTACCTCCGCCAATCCCGGTCCGTTGTAGACGCCACGGCCCAGCGTGCCCCAGGTGCCCGGCATCGACAGCACAAACGCATTCGGGTTGAACCACTGATTCGGATTCCCCGTAACCACCGGCCCGGAAAACGCCGGATTCAGCGACGGCCGGTCCGGATTTCTCGTGTCTCCATCGCCCGAACGGTTGGACCCGTCCTGCGGTGTCAACGGGAATCCGCTCAACAGAGTGGCGATTCCGTTCACCTGCCAGCCGCCGGCCAGCCTTTCCGCCAGACCGCTGGCGCCGCCGAAGAGCGCCTTGCCTCTCCCGAAAGGCAGTTCATAACTAGCCGAAATACTCGCCTGCGCGGCCACATTGAACGCTGAAGGACCCCAATCCAGCGGCAGATCGTTGCGGTCTTCGATCATCTGCGCCTGATTATTGGCCTGCGCGCCGGTTGGCGCGGAATTCATATCGAGATTCTTCGACCACGTGAAATTGCCCCGCACTTCCAGACCTTTGCTGAGCCGCTTCGTCAGATCGATCTGCAGCGCGTTGTAGCTGCTGTTCCCTTCCGTGTACCAGAAGAAACCCGCGCCGAGATACTGATTGGGCCGCGTGGCCTGCACCGGTATGTAGAGTGCTCCCTGCGGGACCGTGCCCTTCGTTGTGCCGTTCCCTCCGGAAGTGCAGGTCGCGGAAGCACAAACCTGGGCGGGGATGCTGTTCGGATCGACGTTCAGCAATCCGTGATAACCGTGAGATCCGACATAAGCAATCCGCAGTACCAGATCGTGGCTCAACTCCTGCTCGATCCTGAGATTCCATTCCTCAACCGTTGGGGTTTTGGCGTTGGGCTGCACTCCCTGCGGGGCAAAAGTCGTGCAGGGTGTAGGCACGCCCGGGCCGCACGAGGGAGGCGGCAGCACACCCGGCATCACCGGGAGGAGTGGCAGAAGAGCACCGGCGTATGAGGCCGAGCCGTTCGCCGGAGGCAGCGAGTTCAACAAAAAGCTGAGGTCGTCGATGAGCGAGTAATAGGTGCCGAATCCCGCCCGGACAGACGTCCTGCCGTTTCCGAACGGATCCCACGCCAAGCCCACTCTTGGCGCAAATAGATGCGTGGCATTATTCTGCGTATACACCGAATTAGCGATTCGCGGAGTAGTGATCAGCACTCCGGTGCTGTCGGTAAGATAGTTCGCCGCCCTGCCTGATTCCTCATTCCAGCCCGTCGTGAATTCATCCCGGATACCAAGGTCCAGCGTCAGATTACGGCGCAACCGGATCGTGTCGCTGAAATACAAAGCGCCAAACCAGCTTCTCCACCCCAGTTCGTTGGGATCGGGGACCACCTGAAACGTGGTTACGGTACCCGCCAGGAATGTTGCCAGCGACGCGAAGGCCGCAACACCCGTGGTACGCGAAGCTCCGTTCTCGTTATCCTGCACGCGCTGATACCAGACGCCGTAGCTGATCTGATGCCGGCCCTTACTGATTTGGATATCGTCGGAAATCGTGAACAGATTGCGCCGATTCCAGACATTCGCCGCATTATTCGGGCCGGCTGCTGTGAGCGCCGCTGACCCCGTCGTCGTATTTCCGCCGCCGATCGTGACTCCGCCCGGTCCGGCTCCTGTCACAAAGTCCAGACTGGGGTCGAAAGAAGCCAGCGAGACGGGATCGAGTGCATAAGCCGCGCGCGAAAAACCGAACCGGAACGTATTGATCATGGAAGGCGAAACGATGTGCGTTTCCTGCAGACTGGCTACCTGGTTGCGGAGTATCGAGTACGACGCGAACAACGGATCGGCCGCGGGAATCAGGCTGTTGCCGTCGTCAATTGTGTAAGCGCCCGTCAAAGTGTCCCGGTCGCTGATTGCATAGTCCATGCGCGTCGTACCGAAATCTTCCCGGATGTGTTCCAGAGGATGGTTGTAAGACAACGCCGCCCCGCTGTTGACACCGCCCACCAACAACTCGGGACCGTTCACTGCCGGCCACAGCGACATATACTTCAACATTCCTGGGTTGAGGTTGGCCGGCGTCGAATACATGCCTGTTGTGGCATTCGGGAGTTGACCCTGGCGCACAGATGCGTCGGGAACAACTGACACATTGCTCAAAGCGAGCGACTGCCGAAATCCTTCGTAATTTCCGAAAAGAAACAGTTTGTTTTTCTTCAGCGGCCCACCCAACGCACCGCCGAACTGATTCCTGCGAAACGGCGGAATCGTACCCTGGTCGAAATAATTTTTGGCGTCCAGATCGCTGTTGCGCAGAAACTCAAAAGCCGACCCGTGCAGCGCGTTCGTTCCGGATTGAGTCACCACCGTGACCTGCGCGCCCGACCTCTTGCCGTATTCAGCCGAATAAGTGTCGGTGAGCACGTTGAACTCACGCACCGCGTCTATCCCCAGCAGTTCGCCGCTGACGCCGCCAGGCGTGATGGCGAGCTGGCTCGAACCGGTGTACTCAATGCCGTTCAGAAGAACCAAATTGTCCGCCGGACGCCGTCCCGCGACCGAAAAAATATTGCCGTTGCTGGTACTCGTATTTGCGCTCTTCAAACCGAAATTAATCGCGCCCGGATTCAGCGTAATCAGATTGTCGAAACTGCGTCCATTGAGCGGCAGGTCCTTGATTTCGCGCTCGTCGACAACGCCGGCCGTGGGCGACGTCGTCGTATTCACCAGCGGAGTCTCCGCGGAAACCGTCACCTGCTGGTTAAGGTCGCCGACCTCGAGCTGCAGGTTCACCACGGCATCCTGCCCCACTTCCAGGTTGATCCCCTTCCGCAGCGCCGACTGAAAACCCTTCTTTTCGGCTTTCACTTCCTGCGCGCCCAGCGGCAATGAAAGCACGCTGTAGTCGCCGTTCGGCTTGGTGACAGCAGTGCGGACGGCGCCGGTCTCAACGCTCTTTACGGTGATCGTCGCGCCGTCTATGCCCGCACCGGTCGCATCCGCGACTCGGCCCGAAATTGCGGCGGTAACCTGGGCATGGGCGAACCCGCAACTGGCTGCCAACACCAGCAGTAAACGAAGGCGCGTCATCATCGATCGAAACCTCTTTCTCCTGTCCCCGTTATGTTTCCCTGATGAAACTTAGAGTATTACATCGGCACGTCCCGAGGACGAAACAGCACACCGTGCGAATGAAAAACCTTCGGAAGGATTTCACCCTGCCGACCGTCTAGTCTTAGGAAGAGCATATCTGGCCGGATGGTGCTGCCCTGTATCGAAAAAGTGGAAACCGGAAAGGACCTGATCGAAGGATGTCAGCGCGGCGATCCCGAATCCTTCCGCGCCCTCTTCGAAAAACATAAGGACATGGTGTATTCGGTCGCGCTGCGGTATTGCGGCAACGCCGTTGTCGCTCAGGACATCGCGCAGGACACCTTCCTTAAACTTTTTTCCGCGATCGGGAGCTTCCGGGGCGATTCCAGCTTCGACGCGTGGCTCTATCGCATGGTCGTCAACAGTTGTTTCGACCAGAAACGCAGAACGCGCCGTCTGGCGCCTTTGTTGGATGAGGTCCTCGCTGCGCTTCAAACGCCGGATGTGAGCGCTTTGGACGAAGTGCTGCGAACGGAAATGAGCGAGCACATCAAATCCGTTGTGGAAAGCCTGGCGCCGGATCAGCGGATGGTGGTCGTTCTGCGCTATACGCAGGGATTGTCATACGAGGAGATCGCCGAAATTCTGGGGTGCGCTTCGGGGACCATCGCGTCCCGGCTCAATCGCGCCCACAAGGTGCTGCAGCGCCGGCTTTGGCGCCTGGCGGGAGATAAGAGGAAATGGTAAGAGGAAGAGCTAAGAGGAAAAACAATGGCTGATTCGTGGCTTGAAAGAGAATTGAAGCGGCAATTGATGCCGGTCGTTGCGCCGGAGACTCTATGGGATCGCATCAACCAGCCCGTCGGGGATAGGCATTGGGTCCGTCGTCGGCTCACCGCGGAACCCGCCCTCTGGGTTACGGTTGCAGCGATAGCGCTCCTGGCTTTCGCCGGAGCCCTGCGTACTTTCCGTGCCGATCCCGCCCCGGAAAAGCTGGAGGAGCGCGAACTGGCTGCTTTTACCGGCGCTTCGCGTGGATTCGACTTTCAGCCCGCTACCCTGGAGGCGGCGCGGAAGTGGGTCAAATCCGAAGCCAACATTGATATCAGACTGCCCGCAACCGCCCCCCGGGGAGATCGTGGCATCGCCCATTTGACAGGCGCCCGTCTGATCCAGGTGCGCGGGCTGCGGGTTGCCGCCATCAGTTATCGGGTCGGTGACGAAGAGGCAACGCTGTTTGTATCCGCCAGGCATACCGGTCTTGCCGGAAATATGGGTGGTTCGCGCCACCTGTTCTCCTTCTCGCACGCCAAATCGTCCAGCGGCGTGCAGTTTACCTCCTGGAATATGGGCAACGAAACCTACACCATCGTTTCACCCGCCGCGAAAAGCTGGCAGCCGGCCTGCCTGCTCTGCCATGCAACGACGCCGGGCTGAATAAGCACGCGCGCTGGTTCTCGCGCTGCCGCAAATGAAAAATAGAGCGCGCCTTGATTTCAATTCTATTAAGACTGCCGATTTACAAAATATTTGCGGTATTTTTCAACGTTGTGATGTTACAATCCCGACATCCCCGGAGGGAATCACAATGCCCATCATCACCGCTACTAACAGCCCGTGGCAGAAGTGCGAAAACACTTCAGCTGTGGATGGAGGCGGGAAAAACGAAAGGAAGTGAGGGCAAGCCGGGAGCGGGCCCGCTATCTTCGATTTCTTCCATCCAGCGCGCCGCCAATGCCATCATCGCG
>DATAXN010000006.1:0-67177 GCA_036273015.1 Bryobacteraceae bacterium
GCGCACCAGGTGGTGAAAGCGCTCGTCCCCCGCGCGATACTCCTCGGCAGTCATACGACTGAGGCCAACCTCAGCATTCTGAAAGAACTGGTCCGGCGCATGGCGGTGAAGCCGGGAACCCGCTCCATCGTTCTCGTTTCGTCCGGATTCTTTCTGCGGGACGATCGTCATGAAGAAGCAACGGAATTGATGGATCGCGCGCTCCGTGCCGGCGTCGTCATCAATTCGTTCAGCACCCAAGGCGTCACCGCAATAATTCCTGGCGGAACTGCCGAAGCGCCACCGGGACTGCAGATCGATGTCAAACAGGAATTCGAGCGCAAGCGCGCCTACGCAGACGAGGGCATTATGCAAGAACTGGCCGGCGCGACCGGCGGAACCTTCTTTCACAACGACAACGATTATTTCGCCGGCTTCAAGCGTCTGGCCGAGCAGCCCGAGTTCATCTACATCCTCGGATTCTCGCCGCAGAACCTGAAGCTCGACGGCAGCTTTCATGCGCTGAAAGTCACGGTCCGGAACGTATCCAGTCCGACCGTGCAGGCGCGCCGCGGCTATTGGGCTCCTAATCAGGCTGCCGACGCAGCCGAGGCGGCGAAGGAGGAACTGCGGGAACAGGTGTTCTCGCGCGACGAAATTCACGATATCCCGGTAGATCTGCACACCGAGTTCTTTAAGTCGGGCGAGGAAAAGGCCGAGTTAACGGTAAGCGCGCTCATCAATCCGGACAGTCTGCGTTTTCAGAAAGCCGCGCAACGCAACGACGACACGGTGACGGTTGTGACGGGCGTGTTCGATGGAAACGGAAACTATATCTCTGGAATACAGAGAGTCGTGCAACTGCATCTGCGCGATCGGACACTGTCAGCGCTCGAGAGTGCCGGGATCAATGTGGAGGAGACGTTCACGCTGCCTCCGGGACGCTACCTTGTTCGCGTGGTGGTGAAGGACGCCGGCGGACAGGCCACGGCGGCGCGGAACCAGGGCGTCGAGATCCCGTGAGGCGCGCGGCCGTACTTGCTGTGGCGGCCAGCGCCTTGTGGGCGCAGCAGAGCGCCGTTATCCGCACCGAAACCCGCGTGGTGCTGGTTGACGCGATCGTTACCGGAAAGAACGGCGCGTATGTCCGCGACCTCACCGCCAAAGATTTCCGCGTCTGGGAAGACAACAAGCCGCGAGTCCCCACCAGCGTGACTTTCGACGCGGCGCGATCTCAGGCCGCACTGGTTCTTTTCTTCGATGAAACCAGCATGGATCTGCAGGATCAGATAGGGGTGAGGCAGGCCGCCTCCGCCTTCATCGATGCGGCGACGGGGCCGAAGCGCAGAATGGCCGTGGTGAGCTATGACGGCGTCATGCGAGTTCGGCAGAACTTCACCGACAGCGCCGGCCGCCTGAAAAATGCGCTTCCGAGGCCGGTCGCATCGGGGGTGGCGAACGCGGAGTTGGGAACGGTGCTGCCTCCCGTCGATGTTCCTCTCGGAAACGCCGGCGCACGCAACATGATCTCGGCTCTCGCGAATCTGGGGCAGAATCTCGGCGCTCTGCCTGGCCGGAAGATCGTTGTCTTGTTCGCGGGGCGTCTTTCCGCAACAGCGAGTCAGCAATCCAATATGGCGGAAGCTATCGAGGCCTGCAACAGATCGGGAGTCGCTATTTATCCCGTCGATGTACGGCCCGTCTTCATTCAGACACAGCCCGAGCCCGACCGCGATCCTGCGCTTTTTGCCGGACCGCTCAGGGACCTGCAGGGTGGAAATAGCAATCCTTTGGGCGACGGCAGCGATGGCCAGCAATTGATTTCCGGACTGGCAAATGGGACCGGCGGCTTCGTGATCGCCAACTCCAACGATCTGCTGGGAGGATTACGGAGGATCGCGAGCGAAGAAGACGCATACTACGTCATCAGCTACACCCCTCCGGAATCGAAAGAAGGGAGCTGTCACACGCTGCGGGTCAAGGTGGATCGCGGCGGGACGAAGGTTCGCGCGCGCAACAGCTACTGCACCCTGAAACCGCAGGATCTGCTCGCCGGGACGATCGCCGGTCAAAATCTGGAGAAGCTCGCGGCGGCAGCGGAGCCGGGGCGCATGACGGCATTGATGGCCCTGCCCTATTTCTATACGTCACCCAATGTGGCCCGCGTTCACGTCGCCGCGGAGATCGCGCCCGGCGCGGTGAAGTTTGCGAGCGAGAAGGGCAAGCTGCACGCGGAGATCAACCTGCTGGGGATGGCGTCGACGCCGGATGGCGGCGTGCAGGCGCGCTTCAGCGATACGCTCAAGTTCGATTTCGAGAACGACGAGCAGATCCGTGCCTGGCGAACCAAGCCGATTCATTACGAGAAAGAATTTCGAATCGCTCCGGGGCGGTATGACTTCACTCTGGCATCGGATCTCGGGAAGAAGACGATGCCGCTGGTTGTAGACCAGTGGGCAGGCGGAGAGTTGGCCCTGAGCAGCATCGTCCTCAGCCGGGAGATTCATCCGGCTGCCGATCTCGGGCTGGGTCCGCTGACCGTACGCCGCACAGCGCTGGTTGCCGAAGGCACTCAGGTTGTTCCTGCCGGTTCGACGCAGTTCCGGAACGGGGAGACAGGCTGGTTCTATTTTGAGGTTTACGATGCGGATCCCGCTTCAGTAACGGTTCGCGTGCGCGTCCGGGACAAAAGCAGCGGACAAGCGCGATGGGACTCCGGTTTGACGAAGCTCCCGATTCCTGCAAACGGCGGCAGGCCTTCGCTGCCGGCCAGTTCCAGGCTGCCACTCGATATGCTCACGCCGGGCTCTTATCGGCTCGAAATCACGGCAGCCGATTCCACCGGAAAGATGGCCGCGCGCATGGTCGATTTCGAGATTGAATAAGAGTGCCCGTTCCGTTGGTACGGATGCGGTTTGAAACAGCCGTTCGTCAGTAGTGATAGCGAGCCTGAAGAAAATCGACGCGTTCGCCTGCTACCTGGTAAACGAGACGGTGCTCCTGTGTGATGCGCCGGGACCAACAACCGGCCAGCACGTATCGGAGCGGTTCGGGCTTGCCGAGTCCATCGAACGGGTCGCGTAATACTGCGTCAACCAGGTCAAGGATTCTGACTGCCGTCTTCCGGTCCGACTTAACCCAATACCGCAGGTCATCGAGAAACTCGGGCTGGAAAACGGCGACTCGCTTATCGCCTCGGTTCAACGGAAATCTCGCGCCGCAATTCCTCTACACTGGAAGGTTTTGTCTTGCCCCGTTTTGCCCGCTCGATCGCTGACAGCAAGCGCTTCGCGTTGCGCGGCGATCGAAACAGATGAGCGGTTTCGGTCAGCCCGGCGAGTTCGTCGGCCGGTATCAGGGCTACATCCCGCGCTCCTCTCCGCCGGACGATCACTGTTTCCTGCCGATCGACAACCTGGTCCAGAACACTGGCCAGATTGGCTCGCAGGCTTGAGTAGGTGGTTTCGGTGGCCATGTTCAGCTTCGATTTATTGTACAGTATTGTTGTACGTCACGGATGCCGCCTTCCAATCCAGTCATGATCGTCACCGGAGGCTCGCGGGGATCGGCGCCGTGACCGCGAAGCTCGCGGCAACACGGGGATACGCTGTTTGCGTCAACTATCATCGCGACGGTGATGCAGCCGAGCAGGTAGTGGACGATATCAGGAGCAAGGGCGGTCAGGCAGCGGCCATCCAGGCCGACATCGGTTCCGAGGCAGCCGTGCTGGAACTTTATTGGCAGATCGATTCGGCGTTGGGTAAGGTGTCCGCTCTGGTTAACAATGCAGCGACGCTGGAGCCGAAAATGCGCCTGGATGCCAGGGATGCGTCGCGCATGGAGCGAGTCTTCACGGTCAACGTCCTTGGTTCGATGCTTTGCGCGCGCGAGGCGGTGAAGCGGATGTCCATGCGGCACGGAGGCCGCGGCGGGGCGATCGTCAACGTCTCGTCGGGGGCCGCGAAGTACGGATCGCCGGGCGAATACGTCGATTACGCGGCCAAGAAGGGAGCGATCAAGACGTTCACAGTGGGCTTGGCAGCGAAACCGGAGGGTGTCGATCGCGTCAAAACACTGGTTCCGATGCAACGGGGCGGTCAACCGGAAGAGGTCGCCAACGCGATTCTATGGCTCCTTTCCGAAGAGGCATCGTACTTACCGGGACAATCGTTGACGTGTCCGGCGGCCGCTAAGTTAAAATAATACAGCTATGCCGATCTATGAATACCGTTGCGAATCCTGTGGGGACAAGTTCGAAAAGCTGGTGCGCCGAGCCACCGACGTGATGGAGACCGGCTGCCCGTCGTGCGGTGACAAGCACCTGGAGCAGCAGTATTCGACCTTTGCGGCCCGCGGCGGACCGTCGTCGGAAGGCGCCTTCACACCGGCCCAGACGCGCGGCTGCGAGGGCGGGATGTGCAGCACCCCCGGTTTGTGCGGACGCAATTAGCGGGCTGCATAGCCTCCATAAAAAGAACCTATAACCCATTTGACTCAAAACCGGTTGCCGAGGCGGTGCCGGATCATCCATAATCGAAGATTCACCGAACGAATGCTGCTCGGCTGCGCCGTGTTGCCCGTTCCTGAATGAATAAACGGTCCGATCAATACTTCCCAGGAGAAGACTGTACTAACCGAAAGCGACCCTCCAAAAAACTATGGCCAAATATAAACTCGAATACCTCTGGCTTGACGGGCGAAAGCCGATTCCCGAACTTCGCGGCAAAACGACGATCAAGGAATTTGAGAAGGCTCCAACGCTCGCCGATCTCCCTCTGTGGGGTTTTGACGGCAGTTCCACGATGCAGGCCGAAGGACACAAGTCCGACTGCATTCTGAAGCCCGTGGCCCTCTACCCCGATGCCAGCCGCAAGAGCGCTTACATCGTTCTGAGCGAAGTCATGCTCCCCGACGGCACAGCGCATCCGACGAACATGCGGGCGACGATCGAAAACGACCCCGACCTGTGGGTTGGCTTCGAGCAGGAGTACTTCCTGTACAAGGATGGCCGTCCGCTGGGTTTCCCGGAATCCGGCTATCCCGGACCGCAGGGCCCTTACTACTGCGGCGTGGGCTACAAGTATATGGGCAGCCTGGCGCGCACCATCGTCGAAGAACATCTCGACCTTTGCCTCCACGCCGGGATCAACCACGAAGGCATCAATGCCGAAGTCGCGAAGGGTCAGTGGGAATTCCAGATCTTCGCCAAAGGCTCGGCCAAGGCGGCTGACGACCTCTGGACGGCCCGTTATCTGATGGCGCGGCTGTGCGAGAAGTACGAAGTGGATCTGGAACTGCACTGCAAGCCTATCCGGGGCGACTGGAACGGATCCGGCATGCACACCAACTTCTCCACCAAGTATCTCCGCGAAACCGGCGGTAAGGAATACTTCGAGCATCTGATGAAGGCATTTGAAGCCAATATCGGCGCGCACATTGCGGTGTACGGCCCGGACAATGAACTTCGTCTCACCGGTCTGCATGAAACACAGTCCATCGACAAGTTCAGTTACGGTCTCTCCGATCGCGGCGCGTCGATCCGCATGCCCGTCAACTTCATCAAGAACGGGTACAAGGGCTATCTGGAAGACCGGCGGCCCAACTCCGCAGCCGATCCCTACCAGATCGTTTCGCAGATCCTCAAGACTGTACATACCGTCGCCAAGCACGCAAAGGCGTAGGACGCGGTCGCAGTTCAGACAGAAGGCGCAGGCTTAACGGCCTGCGCTTTTTTTATGAATTCGCCCGCTTCGGAAAGCTCCTCGTCGCTGACGATGTGGGGGCGTCCGTGGCAGATACGCAGATCGACGGAGGCGCCGAGTTCTCTCAGGACACGAGCTGTTTCATGGGCGCGCACTTCGGGAATCCACTCATCCACATCGCTGCCGGTAAGGAATACATGCGTGCCGGCAAGCATGTTGGGCCGTCCGAACCATTGCGTGCCGGGCTGGCCGAACAAGCCGCCCGTGAATGCAATCAGCCTGCGGCACCGGCCGGGATGACGCAGGGCATATTCGATCGTGAGGCATGCGCCCTGCGAAAACCCCATCATGACCAGTTGATTTGGACCCAGTCGACCGTCCTCGCTGACTTTTTCGACGACTTCATCCAGGAGTTCAATGGCTTGAGTTAAGGCGGGTTCGTTGGCGGAAATCGGATCGGCAAGGACGCCGGGATACCAGCTTCCGTTGTGGCCTCCGGCAGGGGCAATCCAGCGAATGTTATTGAGATTGAGGCGAGAGGCGAGGGAAACCATCTCCTCCGGAGTGCGGTAGCGGCCGTGAACCAGAACGCCACCCAGCTCCGCCGTGCCTTTCGACCGGCCTGCTTCCAAAAAACGGGCCGGCCGAAAGACGCGGGGAGAATCGGTCAATTCTTTACGAAGGTGGCGTCAGTGCGGCGGGAAACCGGAATTGCAGGCTCAACCTTCACGGGACCATTCGATTCCGGAACGGTGATCGGTTCCAGCATGGCCATGATTTCGTCACGACGTTCTTCGAACCACGGCGGCAGGAGCATGTGGGTTCCGAGCTCGTTGTATGGCTCGTCGCGCGTGAATGCGCCTTCCGCTGTTGCCGCGCACTCGGTCAGGATGCCGGCTGGGCTGCGGCAGTAGATGGAGTGAAAGTAGTTCCGGTCCTTGATCTCGGAGCAATCGGTGTAGCCCAGCTCTTCATAGTTGCCCTTTTGCTCGGCGAGTTCCTCGTCGGAACCAACTTCGAGCGCCATGTGATGGCCCGTTCCCGCGCCAAAGCCCCAGCTCCCCTGCGCCTTGTCGGGTTCATGAAGCAGGATGATGGTCCTGGCCGCGCCACCCTGTCCGATCTCGAAGCGGTGAGCGTTGCCGTCAACGCCGGTCTTCTTCATTCCGAGAGCATCGACATAGAAGCGCTCCTGCTCGGCGACTTCGCGCACCGAAAGCACCGGTCCAAAAAAGCCGCGAACGTAAGCGTCTTTGCTGATTTCATCGGTGGTCCAGCCTTTGCGCTTGTCGTTGGGATCTTCGACGACTTCAAGCTCGAGACCCGACGGATGCTGGAAGCGGATGTAGGAGCTGCCGAAACGTTCCTTCTTGCCGCCATGGGGGACTTTGTGCCGGTCGAGATGCTCGACCCAGAACGGAATGGAGCCCTTGGGAACCGTGTAGGCCGTTGCCTGGATCTGACCGGAGCCCTTGCGGCCGGGAACGCGCTTGTACGGGAACGTAGTCATGACCGAGCCAGGCTCGGCATTGGCGTTCGCATAGTACAGGTGATAGTGAGCATAACGGCCGTCAAAGAGAACGGTCTGTTTGATCAGACGCTGTCCGACGACCTGCGTGAAAAAATCTACGTCTTCCTGTGCACCACTCGCGCAAACCGTGATGTGGTGCATCCCGGTGACCGGGTAATTCATCGTTTCACCTCTCGAAAAGAAATCGAACTTTCCAGCATACTCCGCGCCAGGTTGCAAATCATATGATCGCGATCAAATCAGGATCAAAGAAGCCTGGGGAATCTACGTCCAGATTATAAACCGGCCGGAGAGGAGCGAGTGGAAGAACGGATGTTCAACGCGCTCAGCGGAGAAGACGCTCTTACGCGTTAAGGTTGCCGAAGGAGCGATCGAGACGGTCAAAACAGGCTCTTAGCGTCGCTTCGAGCCTGGTGATGCCTGCGTGAATCGCGCTGGTCCGGATCACGCTGAGAGCGATGTTGACAAGACAGGCGAAAACAAAGAGTTCGCCGGCGAAGTAAAGCTGCACGTCACTCATTGTATAGTGCTGCCGGGCAGCATGTTCTCGGATTCAGCGTTGAAGAGTCGCCACGTGACCCTGGCTGGCCATCCCGCTCGATGGAAGGCTTCCTTCGAGCACGCGCAACTCCTGGCCGGATTCCCGCCGGCTCGATTCCACGAATTCGTGTACGGCGTCCCCGGGTATCGGCCGGCTGAAATAGAAGCCCTGCAGCTCGTCACAATTCAGACCGAACAGCCTGTCGCTCTCCGCGCGGGTCTCGACGCCTTCTCCTACCACCTGAAGGCCCAGCCGATGGGCCATCTCAACGATCGATTCGATGACGGCGGACGCGTCGGCGAATTCCCGGCTGAGGAAGGAGCGGTCGAGCTTAATGATATCCGCGGGCATCATCGTCAGATAACTAAGGGAAGAGTATCCGGTGCCGAAATCGTCCAACGCAATCCGGACGCCCAATTCACGCAATCCAGCGAGTTGCCGGCGCGCCCGCTCGACATCCCGGACCAGCACGCCTTCCGTCAGTTCCAGCGTCAACCACGTTGGATCCATCCCGGTTTCGCAAAGGATGTTCTTTACCCGCTCCGGGAAATCCGCTTCATCGAATTGCACCGCTGAGACGTTGACCGCCACACCCAAGGGTCGCCGGTCATTTGTCTGCCAGGCACAGCAATTCCCGCAGGCTTCCCTCAGCACCCATTCCCCGATACTGGAGATCACGCCGGATCGCTCCGCAAGCGGGATGAAGTCTGACGGCGCGATGGAACCGTGGAGCGGATGATTCCAGCGCAACAACGCTTCAAAACCAATGAGCCCCGTGTCTTTGGCCACGAGTGGCTGGAAATGGACCCGGAATTCTCCATTTGCCAGGGCCTTGTAGAGATCACGACTGATCTCCTTCAACATGTCTTCATGACGGGCCAACTCGGAGGAAAATACCACGCATCGATTGCGGCCCTGCGACTTTGCCGAGTACATCGCCTGGTCCGCTCGTTCCTGAAGAGTCTCCAGATCGTCGCCGTGCTCCGGGTAGAGGCTGATCCCGACACTCGCACTCAGCAGGAGTTCATGCCCTTCAACGGAAAACGGGGCCGATAAGGCGTTCAGCAGACTCGATCCCTTCTCCAGGGCTTCTTCGGCTCCCGAAACCGCGTCGAGTAACAGCACAAATTCGTCTCCGCCCACTCGAGCCAGAGTATTTTCGTCGTCGATCACTCCCCCAAGACGTTGAGCGACCAGCGCCAGCAGCTTGTCGCCGACTGAATGGCCGAGCGTGTCGTTGGCCTGCTTGAAGCGGTCCAGATCGATGAAGATCACTGCTCTTGCCGAGTCTCGTTCCGAATGAGGCCGGGATTCAAAGCTCTCCCGCAATAGCCGCCGGTTCGCCAGGCCGGTGAGCACATCGTGGTAAGCGCCGGCATAAAGCTGGGCCTTGCTGATGGCCACCGCCCACATCTCCTGGATGCTTCTTCTGGTCGCGAGGATCAGAAAGAAGTCCTCGAAGATCACCCACCAGGCATGTTCCACCCAGCGCCAGGGGCTTGCCGTTGTTACCCCGTAAACCGATTGCGGCCACCAGATGCCCCGTACGAAGTGATCGACCGCGGTCACAACAGAAGCGGTGATCAGCACGCGCCAATCGCGATAGAAAGCGAGAAACGCCAGCGAACCGAAGACGTGAAAATGAGTTTCAATCCGTCCTCCCGTCCCGTCGATTAACAGAACCGATACCAGGATCTGCGCGACCGCAATAACATGCCGAGTGAGGTGACTCCCGGGGTAGAAGGTCGCAAGCAATATAGCGGGAAGGATAAAAGCGGGCCCGGCCAGCAGCGCGGCCCACAGATGGGGATGCAGACTATTTTGGACGCCGTTCCAGACGCGCGGCGAGACTATCGCCGCCGTAGCTACCATTCCGACCCACTCCGCCGCGAGTAGCCATACGAACATGCGGTCGACCTGACAGGCCAGCTCGTCGATCGAATAGCGAAAGTACTGAGCCGCTCTCCTTCTGAGCGCCGGGGTGTCGGCCGTTTCGAGTGTCCCGGTGTAAGGAGCGGTCACAGGGCGGCCCCGTTTACTTCATCCGATGTTCCCAAAGCGCAGCCAAAGACCCGGCTGGTCGCGTGGGTAGGCTGTCCCGAATTGAGCGATGCCGCGAGCTCGTCAAGTCCGTAGTTGTCGCCTTGGTGGCCACGTGACGCGGTTACGCCGCCGCCGAACAGCAAATTTCCTTCGGCGCTGTACAAAAGCGTGTAGCCGGAGGTACGCGCTCCAAATCGTTTGGCCTCCCGCCCGTCGTCGTCCCAGGCGACATGCGCACCCTCGAGGTTTTGCGCTTCGTTCCAGAGGCTATTCGGCGCCCAGCCGGAATTACGCGGACGAAAGAACAGAACCGTGATCGCCGGGGCCGCGGCTCCCGCTTTCCGTCGCGTGGAGAGCTGCGCGAGTTCGGCCATAGTGGCATCGGTGCAGGAACAGAATGGGTGGGCAAAGACAAGAATTTCCGGGCGGCCATTGACGCGCCTGACGCTGCTCGATGCAGGCCATCGCGCAGGGTTGGCGCCGACCGCTCCCGGGGTTTGATTGAAGGTGATCAAGGCTCGCATTCCCACAAGCGTGGAGACTGCGCAGAGCGTCAGGAGTGCAATCGCCATCGCCCGATGTTTTCGAGCGGAAACACCGCCGCGCCGCCGGTTAAACTTAACCATGGACGGCTTATCGGCGCAAGCGCTCGGAATTCGCGTTGAAATCCATTCATATGTTCCACCACGGGATGGATCATTGGTCTAATGGTTGGCGGATCAATGAGTTGCGCGGAGTTCGCGAGGGTGATATAGTACCGTTCGCGTAACCCCGCTGGTGCATTTTTCGTCAATAATGTGGCTACACCCATTCCCAGGAGACTAGTTCCCAAATGATGCAGGTTCGTCTTGTCAGAGTTGCGCTGATTGCCGTTTTGGTCAGTGTGCCGCTTTTTATGGGCGAACCGTTGTTCGCGCAAGTCGATTTGTCGGGTAACTGGGGCGCCATGTTTACGGAAGATCAGCCGGAACGTATCCCGGGCCCGGAACTTGGCGACTACCTCGGCCTGCCCATCACGGACGCGAATCGACTCCGCGCGGACAGCTGGAGTTCTTCGCGAATTACCATGCCGGAGCAGCAGTGCCGCGTGCACGTTGCGCCGTACATCTTCCGCGGACCCACCAACCTGAGGATCTGGGAAGAGAAAGACCCGGAGACGCAGGCGCTCGTCGCCATTCATGTTTACAGCCAGACGTATGAACAGAACCTGGTGATCTGGATGGATGGCAGGCCGCATCCGCCGGCGTATGCGATGCACACATGGATGGGTTTCTCTACGGGCAAATGGGAAGGCGACATTCTGACCGTCCACACGACGCACATCAAAACAGGGTGGATTCGACGAAATGGCCTGATTGAAAGCGACCGCGCAACTTTGACGCAGCACTTCATCCGTCACGGCGACATCCTGACGCACGTGAGCATCGTGGAAGATCCGGGTTACCTGACAGAGCCGCTGATCAAGACCCAGGATTTCCGGGTCAATCTGAACTACAACGGGAATTGGTTGTATCCCTGCGAGTCGGTTGAAGAGGTCGTCGGGCGAAAACCGGGCGAGGTGCCCAATTATCTGCCGGGGAAGAATCAGTTCCTGACGGAGTACGTGAAGAATCACCCCATGGTGCCCGAAGAAGCGACGCGAGGCGGGGCGGAGACGATGTATCCGGAATATCGGCTGAAGATCAAGGCGATGGAAGCGGCGGCGAAGAAATGAACGCGAGCAACATGAAGACACGAATGCTGCCTCTCCTGGGCGCCACGCTGGCGCTCGGCGCTCTTGCGGGCGTGGCCACGGGCCAGACTAATCTGACCGCGGCTGAGAGCCATGGCGAGGAAAACGCGGACTTTTCGAAGGCTGAACTCCATGTTCTGCCGGTGCAGGGCAATGTCTACATGCTGGTGGGCGATGGCGCAAATATCACACTTCAGGTGGGCAAGCAGGGCGCGCTGCTCGTCAACACCGGTTTCGACAAGATGTCGGACAAGGTGATCGCAGCGATCAAGAAGATGTCTGTGCGGCCGCTGCAGTATATCGTCGACACGAACTCTTATCCCGACAGCACGAACGGCAACGACCTGGTGCGGCTCTCCGGCACGACGATTACCGGCGCCAACGTCACGAACGATATTCGGGATTCGCGGGACGGCGCGCAGATTCTGGCGCAGGAGAATGTGCTGACGCGCATGAGCGCGCCGACCGGCACGAAGTCTCCCACGCCCACCGAAGCGTGGCCGACCGATACTTTCCTGGGGCAGGAAAAGACGCTGTTCTTTAACGGCGAACCGATCGAGATTATCCATCAGCCGAATGCTCTGACCGACGGCGACAGTTTCGTGTTCTTCCGCAAATCGGATGTTGTCAGCGCGGGCGACATCTTCAATACCGACGGCTACCCCGTGATCGATGTCGTAAAAGGCGGCACCATCGAAGGCACGGTGTTGGCGTTGACGCGGCTTGTGGATATGGCCATTGTCGAGCATGAAGAAGAGGGCGGGACGCTGGTGATTCCGGGCCACGGCCATCTTTGCGATCAGGCTGAAGTGGTGGAATACCGCGACATGGTGGCCATCGTTCGGGATCGCGTAAAAGATGCCATCAAGAGAGGCCTCACGCTCGATCAGACAAAGGCGGAGAAGTTGACGCGGGACTACGATCCGACATACGGCCACAACAGCTACTGGACGCCCGATATGTTCATCGAAGCAGCGTACAAGAGCTTCAAGAAGTAGTTGTGAGACTGAGGGCGGCCGGAATTGCTCTCGGTGCTTTCTGCAGCATAGCCGGCTTCGTTCTATTCGCCGCGGAACAACCGGTCTTCCGGAGCGAGCCCGTCTCAGTGTCACTGCTCGCGCAAATACGTAAAACAACCTGGCATCCCGGCTGTCCCGCAGCGCCCGGGGAGCTTCGTCAATTAACTCTGAGCTTTCACGACTTCGAAGATAAAACGCACACGGGAACGCTTCTGGTTCATCGCGATGTGGCGGACGAAGTGGTGCGCCTTTTTCGAATGCTGTATGAACGGGATTTCCGGATCGAGCGCATGGTTCCCATTGAAAATTATGGCGGCAGCGACGATGCGTCGATGGCGGCAAACAATACGTCGGCGTTCAATTGCCGCGAGGCCACCGGAAAGCCGGGCGTCTTCTCCAATCACAGCTGGGGCCGCGCAATCGACATCAATCCGCTGACGAATCCCTATGTGAAGGGCCGGATTGTTCTTCCGCCGGGCGGACGGGAATATCTGGATCGCACCAAGTCACATCCGGGGTCCATTCTGAAAGACGGCTTCGTGGTGTGGGAGTTTGAAAAAGCCGGCTGGATCTGGGGCGGCCGCTGGCCGGACCGGCAGGACTATCAACACTTCGAGAAACCCGCGGCAGATCGATAAGAAGAAAAATGCATACTAACTTTAGTGTGTTCGGCGGCACACAAGTCACCTGAAAAATGTCTCCTTTTTCGCAGCCTCTATCTATATGCTGGAGGTGAGGAGATGGGTATGGCAGTGGTTACTGACGCTCTATCGGTGCTGGTAGTCGATGAGGATCCGGAAATTCTCGCCTTTTTCGCACGTATGCTGGACATGAATGGGATGCGGGCTTTGCTGGCGCGTACCCCGGACGAGGCCGTTGGCATCGCAGCACGCGGATACGTTCCGATTGATCTGGTGCTGACCGACGTTTCGCTGAAAACAGAAAGAGGGACGCCCGATGCGGGAAGCGGGTCCGTACTCGTCGAACGGGTGCGCGAATTGCGGCCGGAAGTACGTGCGCTCTATATGTCCGCATACGTCGACTCGGAAATCATTCGAATCGAAATGAAGGACGGGGCATTCGAGACCGCGTCGAACAACCTGGACCATCGCGGTTTACTCGAAGTGATTCGGAGCGCAGCCGCCACACCACTGGTGTACCGGATGGGAAGCTCCTCCGGCGCAATGCTGCCCTGACAGCCTGCAGAGAAACGCTTCTTGCCGCTCCTTTGCAGTCGCGGTTCTGAAAAAATCGTGCCGATTCCGCAGCGGTTCCTGAACCGCGCGCGTCAGCAGGCTGCCCTCTAAGACGGGCAGCACGGAATCGGATATCCTGAAGTTCTACAGGTGTTCCGCTTGCGTCCAGCGGGCATAACGCTCGCCATTCTTTTCTTCATCCCCTGTGCACAGGCACAGGAAGCCGAAGAGCCCTGGAAGAACTTTGTAGCGGAGGGTCAGCACGCCGCCGGCGACAAGGACTACGCGAAGGCAGAGCAGGCCTATCTGAAAGCCGTTCACGAAGCGGAGCGTTTCGCCGCGGACGACTGGCGGGTAGGCGTGACGCTGGAAAGTCTGGGACAGGTCTATACAACAGAGAAAAAGTTCAGCGATGCGGACACCGCACTGCGCCGGGCGCTTGGCATTATCGGCAAAGCCAACGGTGACGACTCCGTGGAAGCCGCGAATGTGAATTTCGACATAGCCCGGCTGATGTTGGACAGCGGCCATCAGGCGGAGTCGATCCAGAAGGCGCGTAAGGCTCTCTCAACATTTGAAAGTTCTCTGGGAGGAACCAGCGTCCAGACAGCCGCGGTTCTTTGCCTCATGGGCGATGCGCTGCGGACGATGAAAAATTTCGTCGACGCCGAAGCGCCGCTGAAGCGCTGCGCGGATATTCAGGAAACGGACGGAGGGATCGACAGTACGGAACTGGCGGATGCGCTGCACGGTCTTGCCCTGACGTACATGGGAGAGGGGAAATACACGCTGGCGG
The DNA here is from genome assembly GCA_036273015.1 of Bryobacteraceae bacterium. Lineage (GTDB taxonomy): Bacteria > Acidobacteriota > Terriglobia > Bryobacterales > Bryobacteraceae > BOG-234. The sequence continues at coordinate 14,540 of DATAXN010000006.1, forward strand.
ATGCTAGGTTCAAGCTCGCGGAGAAGATCCGGGAGAGCAAACTGGGGTTGACCAGTCCTCTTCTGGCACAGACCATGGAAGACCATGCGGGACTGCTCAGGATGATGGGGCGGGATAAAGATGCGGAGCGCCTGTTGGTGCTGGCCACGGCCATCCGGCGCACCGAGAAGAGGAACAATCACTGACGCCTCTCTATCTTAAAAATGGTCGATCCATGGCTCAGTCAGCAGGGGCATGTTTGCGCAGATCCTTTTCACCAGTGGCCTGTTTCGGTCGTAAAGTGGCCACACCGAGAGAACGCACACGCCGGGCAGAAGCCCGGCGGCAGCCTGGAAAGGCTGCCCCACGTTGGTTATCAGGCTCCGTATTTGCTCTGATAATCGGGTTGGGCCAAGCCGCGGCTTTTCAGGCTGCAGGCCATGCGGCTGCTGCGCAGGATCCGGAAGGACCGTGGAGAACGCAGGTACTCGACGCGCTGAATGCCGCCGGCGCGAAGGATTACCCTAAAGCGGAGCAGGCCTTCCTGAGGGCCGTCCAGGAATCCGCGCACTTCGGCTCCGACGACCCCCGGCTGGGGACTACTCTCAACAGCCTGGGGCTTGTCTATCGCGCGGAAAAGAAGTACAGCGAGGCCGAAGGCGCTTATCGTAGAGCCCTTTCGATCATGGAAGACGCGTATGGATCCAGCATCGATACGGCAAATCTGAACTTCAATATCGCCAACGTCATGTTCGACCAGGGACATCAGGCGGAAGCACTCCCGAACCTGCAGAGAACGGCTGCGATCTACGAGCGTCTGCTGGGTGACGACAGTATGAAAACAGCGGACGTCCGTTGCATGGAAGGTGATGCTTATCGACTGACGAAACGGTATCCCGAGTCGGAAACGGCATTGCGAAAATGCGCCGATGCCCGTGAGGTGAATGGCGGTCTCATTACAAACGGTCCTTTGGCCGATGCCCTGCACAGCCTTGCGTTGACTCTCATTCAGGAAGGGAAGTTCTCAGCGGCCGAGCCACGCCTTAAGATTGCCGAGCAGATCCGGGAAAGGACTCTCGGGATCACGAGTCCGATTCTCGCTCAGACCATGGAAGATCATATTTCCGTGCTGAGGGAGTTGGGCCGCTATAAGGATGCAGAGAGGCTCACCACGATGGCCGCGGCCATTCGCAGGCAAAGCAGGAGTAAGTAGCGCGGTTGTCCGTTATACTTCGCGACGGACTACGAAATGCCTGAGCTCTTCCGCGAGGGCGGGCACGCAGATTATGTAGTTTCCGCCGTAGATTGTGTCGTTACCGTCGAAGTCAAAGGTCTCGCAGCCGGCTTCCTGAGCAATGATCTTCAGGGGCGCGAGGTCCCAGGCCTTGGCCTGAGCTTCCATCCATACGTCGGCGCGGCCGCTTGCCACGAGCATTGCGTCCAGACATCCGCCCATGCTGCGTACCGTCCAGAATTCCGACATCCATCGCAGCAGATCCGGAGCGAATGGATAGTGGTGGACGTTTCCCAGGCCATTGCAGCACAGCAGCGCATCGCTCTTCTGTTTGATTTCAGACGCCTTTATACGCCGGCCATCCCAGAAGGCGCCTTCGCCGCGGGCGGCCCAGAACATCTCGTTCAGGGAAGGGAAGAACGCAAAGCCCGCGATCATGCTGCCATGCTCTTCGAGTCCGATCAGCACGGCCCAGGCACGTGTGCCGCGGATGAAATCGCGAGTACCGTCGATCGGATCGATAATCCATTTGCGGCCATTGGACGATTCGCGCGTCGCGCCCTCTTCGCCCAATAAACCGTCTTCCGGAAAAGCCTGCACCAGTTCGGCGACGATCAGCTTTTCGCACTCGCGGTCGGCAATCGTGACCGGGCTTTCGTCCGACTTCGATTCGACCCCGATGTTCCCTTCGCGGATTTTCAAGGCGAGTTCGCCGGCTTTGCGGGCGATCTCCAGACCAGTATCAATTTCTTTTTGATATGCCATTCCCTGCTTACAGCCTACACGCCGGACCACTGGCACTGATTGAGCACGCTAAAATGACTTGTGATGGAAAACTTCCGCGATTTCGAGGCTGGTCCCGATCCGTTCGGACGCATGTGGCATGCGCAGTTCAAATATCTGCAGACCGGCATCTCGATCCGGCACAGCGACTCGGTGGACGTCTGCTTCGTGCTGGACAACGGCGACGAGCCGGCGCAGTTGAAAACCGTAGTGATCCAGAACGCGGATATCCGCGCGTACTCGAAGCGCACAGGCCGGTTGGTCAGCGATCCCTGGTGCTCCCGCATTGCAATGTGTAAGCTGCAGCTGATGATCGAAACGGCGGAGGATCTGGAAAAATACTACCTGCCTGTGACTCCCCAGGAGATCGAAGAATACGACGCGAAGATCAAGAAGTGGGAAGACGAGTGGGGCAAAAGACACGCGGCGTAACGGCGTGGATCATCGCTCCGGGCGTTTTGCCTGCGGTCCTGTTAGCCGCAGGGCCTGTAATTGCCGCGACCGCGACGCTGCACGAACGTTTTAACGCGCAACAGGCCTACGCTTATACAGCCAAAGTTGTGGGTTTCGGGGAGCGTTGGCCCGGTTCGCCCGGCCACGCCAAGACCGAAGACCTGATCCATCAGGTGCTGAGGAAAGACGGCGCTCAAATCGAAGCAGACGACTTTACCGCGAAGACGCCGCGCGGGCCGATTGCGGTTCACAATATTATCGGCAAGTTCAATGTAACGACCGATCCGAGGCAGAAGATCTTCATTCTGGCCGGCCACTATGACACGCTGTTTCAGCCGGGATTTGTCGGCGCGAATGACGGCGGTTCCAGCACGGCGATTTTACTGGCTTTCGCCGATGCGCTGGCCGGGCAGAAAACGAAGATGCAGATCTGGCTGGTTTGGACCGATCTGGAAGAGGCAATCAAAGCGTTCGACGCCAACGACGGCCTTTACGGGAGCAGACACCTGGCGGGTAAACTGGCTGCGAACGGCACTGCCACCCGCGTCGCCGGATTCTTTCTGCTCGACATGATCGGCGACAAGGACCTCGGTATTGCCCGCGAAACTACTTCGACGCGCTGGCTGCAGGATTACATCGCCAAGGCCGCGGGCGACTTGGGCGACAGCCAGTACTTTTTCCGTTATGAAGCGGACATCATCGACGATCAGGTCCCTTTTTTGCAAGTCGGCATCCCGGCGGTCGATGTCGTTGACGCCATGTATGGCCGCATGGGGCGCGGGTTCGATAACATGGGCGAGTTCCATCACGCCAATACCGACACCATGGACAAAATCTCGGCGCACAGCCTGGACGTCGTGGGCCGGACCATTCTGCGGACGGTTGAGCTGCTGGATCAGCAGCCGCTATGAAGCGTTCGCTTCGGCTGGGCGCGGTTCTGTTATGCATGATCGCGCCGGGCATAGTTACGCCGGCCCTCGCAGTCGATTGGAAGGCGCTGAAACCGCAGGGCTATGTAAGCGACTTCGCGGGAGTAGTCGATGCGCGAAGCAAAGCCGAGCTTGAAAGCTACGCGGCGAGGGTGCAGCAGGCGACCCAGGCGCAACTGGCTTTCGTCACTATTCCATCGCTGCAGGGTGAACCCATCGAGGACGTCGCCAACGACCTCTTCCACGCCTGGGGCATCGGTCGCAAGGGTGAAGATGACGGCGCGTTGGTCCTGCTGGCAATTCAGGATCACAAGTCCCGTCTCGAAGTAGGCGGCGGTTTGGGAGGCGCGGTCCCGGACGGCATGGCGGGCCTTCTGCTGGACGATATGCGTCCCGCGCTGCGGCAAAATCAATATGGCGCGGCATTTTTGGCAGCGGCCGAGCGACTCGGTTCGACGATTGCCCAATCCAAAGGCGTTACCATTGCTGCGCCGGCTCCGCTATATCGCGTCAGACCGTCGGTCCAGGACAGCATTCCCTGGCCTCTGATACTCTTCGGGGTCTTTTTCCTCCTGCTGCTTCTGCGGGGCGGCGGAAATCGCTTCGGCGGTGGAGGAGGAGGCGGCGGCGGATTCTGGACCGGTCTGTTGCTCGGCCAACTGCTGGGCGGCGGGCGCGGCGGCTTTGGCGGGGGCAGGGATGGGGGCGGCTTCGGCGGATTCGACTCCGGCGGCGGAGGTGGTGGTTTCGGAGGATTCGGCGGTGGAGACTCCGGCGGCGGCGGAGCATCCAGTGATTGGTAAGCCAGAGGGCGATTGGTAACCCGACAGTTAAAATGTTCAGAGCGATTTCCGGTTCGTAACGCGACTTATGGCAGGCCAACTCGATCAACTTGTTGAAAGACTGAAGAAAGCGCTGGATGGGGATCTCGTCTCAGTGGTTCTTTATGGCTCGGCCGCCGTGGGTGACTACGAGGAGAAATTCTCGGACTACAACGTTCTTTGCGCTCTCAGCCAGATCACGCCGGCGCAGTTGGGGGCGACCGAATCGATCTTTCGCTGGTGGCGGGAGCAGGGAAATCCCGCGCCGCTGCTGCTGACTGAGCAGGAAGTACGCACCTCCACGGACTGCTTCGCGATCGAATTCCACGACATCAAAGAACACCATCGCATTCTGCACGGCGCGGATGTTGTGTCCTCGCTCACGATCGACCAGTCGTTTTACCGCGCTCAGGTGGAGCACGATCTGCGCGCGAAACTGTTGCGGCTGCGTCAGAAAGCGTCCGGCGTACTTTCGAATCAGACCTTGTTGCGGCGTCTGCTGGCCGATTCGATCTCGACATTCTGCGTGCTTTTTCGACACGCGCTGATCCTGCACGGAGTCGATGCGCCGGCGCGGAAACGCGACATCATTGAAAGCGCGCGCGAACGATTTGGGATCGACGTGGCGCCGTTTGTCAGTCTCCTCGATCTGCGGGCACAGAAGAACAAACCGAAGGAGATTGAGCCGGAGCCGCTGCTGGCCGCATATCTGAAAGAAATCGGGAAGGTGATCGACGCCGTCGATGCCCTCGAAAAGAATTAAGGAGAAAAGAGATGAAGAGCGGAGTTATCGTTGCGATTGTTGTGGTCCTCGCTCTTGTGCTGGGCGGCTGTGAGTTCGTGGGCGAGCGCAACAAGCTTGCGACCGAAAGAGAAGCCATCACCGGGCAATGGAGCCAGGTGGATGCCGATCTGCAGCGCCGCGCCGATCTGATCCCCAATATCGTTGAGACGGTGAAAGGTTACGCGAAGGAAGAGACCACGGTGTTCACGAATATCGCGAACGCTCGTTCGGCGCTGTTGGGCGCGAAAAGTCCGCAGGAGAAAATTGACGCGAACAATCAGTTGACCGGCGCATTGGGGCGACTGCTGGTTGTGGTGGAAAACTACCCGAACCTGAAGGCCAACGAGAATTTCAAGCAGCTTCAGTTTGAGCTCGAAGGCACGGAAAACCGCATTCTGCAGTCGCGGCGTCGCTACAACGAGGCCGTGCAGAAGTACAACACCGACCTTTCGCTTTTCCCGGCGAATGTGGTGGCTTCGATGGCCGGATTCCAGCGGGAGGATGCGTATTTTAAGACGGAGCCGGGAGCGCGGACGGCGCCGAAGGTTCAGTTTTAAAATGGTTCAGTTTTAAAGCGAAAGGCAGGCCACAAACAACGATGGCCTGCCCCACGAATCATTCGTCGGCTTCTTCCTCTTCCGGGGGTTCTTCGATCGCTTCCGGTTTTGCCGCGATACGCTTTAACGCCGCGATAACAGGACCGGAAGAGAATCCGGCGCGGCGCAGTTTCCGGTAGGCCGCGGCGAGTTTATTCTGATCTTCAATCGGCCCGCCTGTGGCTACGGAATGCATGCGGCGCTCGATGAAGGCATCGATCAGTTCCGCTTCACTGCGATCTCCCATCGCCTGTTCCACGGCTTTTTCCGCCAAATCCGGCGCGACTCTGCGCGACCTCAGATCGATCAGCACGCGCATGCGGCCGAAGCCCTCATTTTCGAAGCGTGCGGTTGCGTAATTCTCCGCGAAACGCCGGTCATCAAGGTAACCGACGTCCTTCAAACGGTCGATCACACCGTCGGCATCGGCGGGGTTGGCAGCGCGCAGCCGCAGCTTTATTTTGAGATCTCCGGTCGAGTAAGCCCTTGCGCCGAGACACTTTACCGCATATTCGAACAACGCTTCCGGCGCCAGCTTTCGAGGCCTTTTGGACGATCTCACGCTGTAAGGAAGTGTACAGGAGCCGGATCGTTATGGCGCTATACTGTGAGTGACTTTGTTGCCAGTGACGCTTGGCGTCACCTTGGGAGATATGCGCATGAGCAGAGACGGATTGGCAAACTTTTTCCTCGGACTGGGAGTGGGCGTAGGTCTCGGCCTCATTTTCGCGCCGAAGTCGGGCGAAGAGACGCGCGAGATCCTGAGAAGCAAGGCTGACGAAGGCAGGGAGTTCCTCAAGAAACAGGCTGCCGATCTCCGCGATAACGCCGGCGATCTCGCGAGCGACATCGTAGATAAAGGCCGCGACGCTTTCTACCGTCAGAAGGATAACCTGAACGATGCGATGCAGGCGGGCCGCCTGGCATATCGCGAAAAGGTTGAGGCGGACGGAGCCAATCAGCCGGCCTGAAGTCCATCAAGGCTCGGTACTCCATGCCGGAAGATACTTTTCGCTGGGCAGTGACCATAGGAGTTGCGATCGCGACTCTCAGCGTACTCACCACAGCGGTCGTCGCCATACTCTTCTATCGGGTTGCGGCAAAGCTGCGGGTCAAGATTGAGGGCGTGACGGAACGCGTGGAGCCGCTGATTGACACCGCGCGCAAACTTGCCGACGAGAACGCGCCGAAAATAGGGGTTTTCACCAGCAACGTAGTGGACATATCGGCAAACGCGAAGGACGTCTCAGTAGTGGCGAAGGATCAGGCACACCGCTTTGCCGAGGTAGGGCGCGACCTGGCGGATCGAACTAAGGCGCAGATCGCGCGCGTGGATGCCGTAGTCGATGAAACAGTCGAGCATGTGCAGCACGCGGGTGAGAACGTCAAGGCGTCGGTAATGAGGCCCGTGCGCGAGGCAAGCGCGGTGTTGGCGGGAGTCAAGGCGGCGGTCAGCACGCTCGTTGACGGCCGGCGGCCGACAGTGGATCACGTTACTCAAGACGAAGAAATGTTCATTTGATGGCAAAACTGGCGCTGGTGTATGGGGTACGTCTGCTTCCAAGCGATGAATTGGAAAGTTTCGAAGAGGGGAAGGTTACTCTCAAGAACGGCCACACGGCCGGTGTGACCATGCATCTGATCGAAGGCTCCAGTGAAGAGGAGATTCGGAGCCAACTGACGCGGTCGCTCGACGCGTTCTTCGACTTTTACCCCGAAATCTGAAACGTCCTACCGGCTCCGAATCAGACATCCATCATGGTTGATATCCATAGCCACATTGTGTTTGGCGTCGACGACGGCGCCAAGACCATCGAGGATTCGCTCGCCATGCTCGAAATGGCGGCCGATGCCGGGACGACCGATATCGTCGCTACGCCGCATTCCGATCTCACCTACCAGTACGACGCCGAGTTGGTCAAGCAGCGCATCGCGGAGATGCAGGCGCGCATCGGCGATCGCATTCGCATCCACAAGGGCTGCGATTTTCATCTCTTTTACGACAACATCGAGAACTGCAAAATGGACCGGTCGAAGTTCACAATCAACGGCCATCGATATCTGATGGTGGAGTTTGCCGATCACCAGATCCCGAAGACCATCGCGAAGATCTTTGAAGACATGCTTCGCAACGACATTACGCCTGTGATTACGCATCCCGAGCGCAACAAGTTGCTGATGGGGCGGGTGAACGATCTGGTGGCTTGGGTAAGGGCCGGCTGTCTGATTCAGGTCACCGCGCAGTCATTTACCGGCAGGTTCGGAAAATCGGCGGAAGCGGGCGCCAAGCGGCTGATGAACCAGAGGCTGGTGCACTTCGTCGCAAGCGATGCGCACGACACGGAGTGGCGTCCACCGGATATGCGGGAGCCGTACCGGTATGTTTCATCGGAGTACGGCGATCACATCGCGGAACGGCTGTTTACCATCCACCCGCGGATGACGCTGACCGGCCAGTACTTGGAATGTGAAGACCCGGACGAAGAAGTGAAAAGCTCGAAACCGTGGTGGCGGATCTGGTAGAACCGCTGCACCTCCGGTAAAAGTCGACTACGCGACTTTCTGGACTTTACCGTTGCGGATGCAGGACGTGCAGGCGCGAATGCGCTTGTGCGCTCCGTTGACGATCGCCCGCACGGATTGAATATTGACGTTCCAGCGGCGGTTGGTCACGTTGTGGGCGTGGCTGACCTTATGCCCGAACTGCGGACCTTTGCCGCATAAATCACAGACTCTTGCCATTTCCATTAATTCTAGCAGAATGAGTTTGTTGGCCGCAAATCGGTAGTCCTGAAAGGTGCGTTGAATGAAAATCGCTAACGTTTCTGCTTGGCGTTTGCGATTCTTCGACACTTCTTGCAGGTCACGAGGGAAAGGTCTTTAACCGAAGTACTCATGACGGTTTGGCCGCAAACCGGAAACTTTCCTTCTCTGGACCAGTGCATTTTCAACGTCGGCGGCATCTTGCCGCTACCTAGCCTAATCATCATTTCGTAATCCGTTTACGATGGATAGATGGCAAAACGCTTCGCCCTGCCCGCTTTGATACTGATTGCGCTTGTGGCGCTTCTAATACGGGAGGATACCGTTGACTCCGACATCAAAGCGCTTCGAAGCCAAGTCTACAGCCTTAAGGGGGATGTGCGTGACTTGAAAGTGCAGCAAAGCAATCTGAGAACTCTTGAAGAGTCTGATCGATCACGGTTCAACGCGCGTGATGAGAGAGACCTGGAAAGAGATGTTGCCTTCTGTAAGACGTTCCCGCAGGAAGGAAAATGCAAAGATTTGATGGCTTTGTTTGCTGGATCGGTGACTTCAAAATGAACCTCACCCAGTCAGCAGTTCGGACAATTCCCAAATGCAATCGGTGATCCCGGCTTCCATCGCGGGAGTCGCGCGCAAAGAACGGTGTAAACCCGCGCAGGCCTAATAAGCGAAGCAACGGCAGTATGCGCGGACCAGAAGTTCTCCCACTTCCTCGAAAGCCAGCGCTCGCTGTTTTTCAGTCAACGCACCCGTCAGGACTACCGCGAAATTCCGCAAGTTACAGTTAAACACCAAACTGTCGGAAATGATGATCGACGTGGCGGAAGCCCCAAATCATCCATTCTTCGCGGTTCATCCGGCCAAAGACGGGATGCTCACCGAATTCACGGCGATCGGGTAATTCGGCAATCCAGCGGCGCAGTGCGGAACAATCGGAGTCCCAGTCGGCTGGTGGCGTTCCCCCACGACCCTGTTCAATTTCCGGCCGGGTCGGGACTCCCTTCGGCCACGGAATCGGCATGTGCAGAGCGCCCCATTTCATCACGGTGCGCTGAAATAGTCCGGTTGCCGGACTCGCATATCTGCTCCCCGCAGCGACGTCGAACGAATCGTTGAGGTGGCAGACCATCTGGTGCACCGTCATCCGGCCCCAGCGCCGGGGTGATGACGGCTGCAGGCGCGCCAGACGTTCCATCGTGGAACTCCTGACGCCCGGATTCGACAGGGTGCTCATAGACTCATCGCCGTTTTCCGCGATTCATTATGCTACCCTGCGCTGAGTCCCGGGCGGACGTCGATATGACCGAAATAGATGTTTATCAATTCCTGGTCAAATGCAGGCTTGGAGTGTTGGGGACGATTGGCAAAGCGGGTCTTCCGCAATCCTCCCTGGTTGGCATTGCGGTTACGGAAGGCCTGGAGGTCGTCTTTGATACCGTGAAGATCTCTCGAAAATACGCGAACCTCATCGCGAGGCCGGCTTGCTCCTTCGCCATTGGTTGGGAGGGAGAACAGACAGTCCAACTGGAGGGCAGCGGGGAAGAACTAACCGGAAGCGAACTCGACCGCTTCCGGGAGGTCTATTTCCAGGCATGGCCGGACGGCCCAAAGCGGCTTACGTGGCCCGGGATCGTCTACTTCGTCGTCGGCCCGCGATGGATTCGATACAGCGATTTTGATCAGAATCCGCCCCTGATACAAGAGTTCACCTGGTAGAGAGGGTTTGCCAGAGGGAGTCAACGAATAGCGGCTTAACAACGGCTCTGTATCAGTAGGTTAATTTCGACGTGGCTTCCATCAAACCGAATGTATCCGGAAAAGATGGCGGTACGTCTGGTCCGCCGGGGAGCCGGGTTTTTCGCCGGAGTGGATCAGAACGGACCACTTTGACGTGGAAGCCAAGTCGGCAGGGAGTGAACGCGCCGTTCCCGGCGAGCAGACCAAAGGCATGCTCCAGTCGCTGCTGGAAGATCGTTTCCAGTTGAAGGTGCACCACGAAACGCGTGACCTGCCGGTATACAATCTCGTTCTCATCAGGAACGGGCCGAAGCTATCCAAGGATCAGACTCCTCCCGTAACCGTTGTGCAAAGGCGCAGAGCGCCAGGCAGAAGCCCGGCGGCAGGCTAAAAGCCTACCCTACGTGGTTTCGGAATGCTCCGGGAAAAAGCCTGGAAATCGTTCAGTCTTCGTCCTGCCGCAGTTTGGACAGTACGCTCAGATCTTCAAGCGTGGTCACATCGCCCTTGACCTCGCCGCCGGAAGCAAGCTCACGCAGCAATCGGCGCATGATCTTGCCGCTGCGGGTTTTGGGCAGGGAATCGGTGAAACGGACGTCGTCCGGCTTTGCGAGAGACCCGATTTCTTTCCCGACCCACGTCCGCAACTCATTCTTCAAATCGTCAGTCGGCTCATTGCCGATCTGCAAAGTCACGAAGGCCACGATCGCCGACCCTTTGATCTCATCCGGTCTCGCCACCACCGCGGCTTCCGCAACTCGCGGATGGGCAACGAGCGCGGATTCCACTTCCATTGTGCTGAGGCGGTGTCCCGACACGTTGATGACATCGTCGACGCGGCCCATCACCCAGATGTAGCCGTCCTCGTCCTGCCGCGCGCCGTCGCCCGTGAAGTACGAGCCGGGGATCTGCGACCAGTATTGGTCCTGATAGCGCTGGGGATCTCCGTAGATCGTGCGCAGCATGGACGGCCACGGCTTGCGGATCACAAGGTAACCGCCCGATCCCGCCGGTACAGGTTTGCCTTCGCGCGTGACCACTTCAACCTTGATGCCGGGCAGCGGTTTGGTGCAGGAGCCGGGTTTGGTGGGCGTCGCGCCGGGCAGGGGGGTGATCATCATGGCGCCCGTTTCGGTCTGCCACCAGGTGTCGATGATGGGACACCGGTCGTGGCCGATGACACTGCGATACCACATCCAGGCTTCGGGATTGATCGGCTCGCCGACGCTGCCGAGCAGGCGCAGACTGGTCATCGGATGCTTGGCGGGCCACTCCTCGCCCAGACGCATGAAAGCGCGGATTGCGGTCGGAGCGGTATAGAGGATCGTCACTTTGTGGCGATCGATCATCTGCCAGAAACGGTCGGGCTGCGGATATGTGGGGCCGCCTTCGTACATCACCACGGTCGCGCCGTTCTGCAACGGGCCATAGACAACATAGCTGTGGCCGGTGACCCAGCCAATGTCCGCCGTACACCAGAAAATATCTTCATCGCGAAGATCGAAGACCCACTTGGCGGTGATGTAAGTCGAGACCGAATATCCGCCGGTGGTATGCAGAATGCCTTTGGGTTTGCCTGTGGTGCCGGAAGTGTACAAGAGGTAGAGTGGGTGTTCGGAATCGAGCGGTTCGGCGGGGCACTCGTCCGAAACGAGAGGCATCTCTTCGTGCCACCAGCGATCGCGTCCGGCTTCCATGTGCTGCTGCGTTCCGGTGCGTTGATAAACCAGAACATTTTGGACGGATGGGCAGCGCGTCAGCGCTTCATCCACGATGGGCTTCAGTTTGATTTCGGCGCCACGGCGGAAAGTGCCGTCCTGCGTGATTACGCAGGAGCATTCGGCATCGTTGATGCGATCCACCAATGACTGCGACGAAAAGCCGCCGAAGATTACGGTGTGCGGAGCGCCGATGCGTGCGCAGGCCAGCATCGCGATCGCCAGTTCCGGCGACATCCCCATATAGATCGCGACGCGATCGCCCTTCTTTACTCCCAGCGACTTCAGCACATTGGCGCAACGCGAGACAGCAGAGAGCAACTGCTGATAGGTGAGAGTGCGGACCTCGCCCGGCTCGCCTTCCCAGATAATGGCGGCTTTGTTTTTGCGCCACGAGGCGACGTGCCGGTCGAGGCAGTTGTGCGAAAGATTCAACTGGCCGCCGACGAACCACTTGGCCCACGGCACGTTCCATTCGAGGACCTTCGTCCAGGGCTGGAACCACTCGAGTTCGCCCGCGATTTTGCCCCAGAAACCTTCGGGATCGCGGTCGGCTTCTTCGTAGAGCCGTTCATAGTCGGCCATGCTCCCAATGTGAGCCTTCGAGCTGAATTCTGAAGGCGGATTAAAAACGCGGTGCTCGTTCAGGCTGGATTGAATATCGGTGGAAGTTGATGGCGTCATGCGGATTCATCCGCAATCATATCCGAGGCGCCTGGCTTCGCAGTTGACTCAAAGCAAGAAAATCCCTACCGTTGTGAGATGGAAATATGTCTCTCGCCGGAACGCCAGGATAATAACGAAACTGCGGATGGCGTTCGTGAGGCATATGAGGACGTGAAGGCCGGACGCACTCGCGCCGCTACCGAGTTTTGGAAAAACTGCGCGCGAAGCATGCCCTTCCGCTCGGAGACGAATTGCGGACCATCGGCAATCGATGTGCCGCCCTCCCGGAGAACGACACTCGTACCCCGAAGAGATCATTGGATTCGACGAACACGGAGTTCCAGAGTAGGCTTTAAATATACTGATTTCACCAGTCGGTAATCCCCAACACGTCCACGTCGGACAGCTCATAGCCAGGCTTACTATTGCAGGACGAAGAGCACCGGCGACAAGATCGCCGGTGGTACAGGCCTTCTGCGCCACTTTCGATACGCAAGCCAACCGACTCAGGTGCGTCAGCGCCGACCTTTAATGCTGGCGACTGGCTCGTCGACGTGTCCAGCCCTGATTGCCTGCAGTCTGGACTTGCGGAACGCCAGGAACAGGATTCCCGCCAGAATCAGAACGGGCGGCACGATAAGGATGGCAATGCCGGAATTCAGCACGCGCGAGCGCTCCAGTTGCTGGGCCGCGGCGGTTCGATAGCACATCACACACTGGGCTACGAGGTAGTGCCAGTTCATAGCTCACCCGTCATAGTTCACCCAAAGACGCGTTGGTGAGATAGAGGGTAATCACCAGCACCAGCCACAGCAGACTTAGAAAGTGTGAGTACATCGCCACGGCCACGACGTCCCGCTTCCGCGTATCGTTCGCAACCCAGGTCATCCAGCAGACGCAGGCCAGCGCCGCGACCCAATGCGTGCCCGTCAGGGCCAGATAGGTGCCGCCGAACGCAGTATCCGGGCCCAGTTTGAGCATGTAGACCAGACGAACCCATTCCACAATTTCCAGAAAGAGGAACGTCAGCCAACATGCGATAGCGATGGCTGTCCAGCGGACTGCGGGCTCCTGATCGTTCAGCTCGACGGCGCGCGCCGCCATCTCCAGAGTTCCGCTTCCGGCTACGGCAAACAGCGTTAAAGCCGTCACCATCAGGAGAGATGCGAAGTGAAACGGCGACGGCCAGGCTTCGGAAACCCAGCGCAGGTAAAACATCACCGCCAGAAGTGCGGCGAAAAAGGCCGTATTAGCGGCAATGACCCAAAGCGTTCCGCGTCGCGCGCGCGTCGCGTAATAGACAGCGATGTGATCTCTCACGCCCAAAAAACGAACAACCCCATGATTCCGAGCCAAAGCACGTCCAGAAAATGCCAGAAGATTGCGCTCACATCCACCAGCGTTCGGCGGCCGGGTCCGAGTTGGAAACGAAGGGCCCGATATTCCACATAGACCACCGCGGCGAGGGCGCCGACCACGTGCGCGGCGTGCGCCCACGTCATGATGTAGAAAAATGCGCTGCTCGGATTGCCGCGCAGATAGAATCCGCGGTCCGCGAGCTGTTTCCATGCAATCGCCTGCCCCGTAAGAAATGCGACGCCGAGCAGCGTGCCCGCCGACCAAAACCAGTTGAACGCGGCGCGCTTGTTCCGGCGCAGAAGCCGGCGTCCGGTATCGATGGCAATGCTGCTGAGGATGAGTATCCCGGTGTTCCACCAGAGAATGTGCGGCAGGCCGAGATGTCTCCAGTCGTTGTTCAGCCCGCGCCGCACGACCATCGCGCTCACGAATGCCGAGAAGGTCATGACGCTGGCGCACATCAGGACCACAATTCCCGTAATGGATGTTTGGCGGGAACTGCCGGGAACGGGCCGGTCGCGATCTTCTCCGCCGCCGTCGCCGGTCGGCAGATCGGGCACGATGGGCGGAGGCGCGCCGAGATTCGACTCAGTCAAAATCCGGGCCATGACTCCAGTATCCCCGATCGCTTCCGGCCGGAAGCAAAATGTCCGCAAACTCCTGGGATAGCCTGCACGTATCAGATGGGTATGGGCTGTGTATTGAGAACAGCTGTCCTTTTGCTCTTCGCCTTATCGCTTGTCGGAGCGCTTGCAGGAACCCAGGCGATGGGCGCCGACAGCGACGCACTGGCCATCATGACGAAGACGGCAGACAACACGTCATCTGCCGCGGAGACGCGCCGGCGGTATGTTTACCAGCAGCGAATCCGCTCCAGCCTGCTGCGGGGCAGCGAAGCGATTTGCAGAGAGTCTCGCGAGTACACGGTGACTCCGCAGAAAAAGACGACAGAGAAAAAACTGATTTCGTTCTCGGGCGAATGTCGGCAGGGCCAGCGGATGGTTCCTTATTCCCAACCGGCTGGGCAGGCTCCGGGCCTCAAGGAAAGGGAAGCCGGGGGAAAGGGCTCGGATTTCGATGGCCGGGTAACCCTCGCCGGATTGATGAACGACCTGGCGAGCGATCCTCACTCCCGGGACGGAATCCCGCGCCAACTGTTTCCGCTGAGCCCGGGCGAACAGAAGTATTACAAGTTCACTCTGAAAGGTGAAACCACAATCAAGGATCGCCGTGCGTATGACATTCGGTTTGAGCCGCTTGTGCATCAGGGCGTCTGTGTCGACTCTAATCTCGATCCTCCACCGGAGGGATGCTTCCGTCCGTGGAAGGGCAAAGTGTGGGTCGATGCGGAAGAATATCAACCGATCCGAATCGATACACAACTGGCCAAAGGCATACCTTGGGACGTGCGGGTTTTAATGGGTATAAACATCAGGCAACTGGGCTTCTCCCTGACCTATCAGCGAGTCGCGGACGGTGTGTGGTTCCCGGCCACCTATGGAACCGAGTTCAGTATCACCGTGTTCTGGGGCTATAAGCGGACGATCACCATGTCCATGGAAAACAGCGATTTCCGGAAGACCGACGCGCAGTCCACCATCCAGTTCGACTCGCCCGATCCATAGTTATCAGACCCTTATGGAACATTCATGCAGTGAGCGGCCGCCACGACCGGAAACCTGAGATTTTGCCCGTCCGTCAGTGCGATATGCTTCAGGTATTAACGCTGGCGCCGTTGGAGGCTGCATGAGTTTCCGCGAACAACTTCACGCATACATCGCGCAACTGGAACAACGCCTGCGCTGGAGTACCTGGCTCCGTGGTTTTGCCATCCTGACCGGCGGCGCTTTGGTCGCGACCCTGTTGTTGGTGACGATCGCTAACGCGCTGGCATTTTCGCACGGAAGCGTGACCGCAGCCCGCTTCGGACTGATTCTGATCCTGGCAATTGCCGCTGCTGCCGGTCTGGCTGTGCCGCTTCGACGCCTGACCCGCCGACGCGCCATTGGCACTGCCGAGGCTGCTTTTCCGCAGTTTCAACAACGTTTGACAACTTTTGCCGAGCGCGATGGACAGGATCCCTTCATTGAACTTCTGGCCGGCGATGCGCTCGACATCTCCCGAACCGCCGAACCCGCCCAAATGGTCACCGACCGCCGTCTATGGGTTTCGTTGGGCGCGGGTCTCGGCGCATTCGCGCTTCTGATCTGGATGATCGCCGCCGGACCTGGTTTTATCGGCTACGGCGCGTCTTTGCTTTGGACGGGTACGCACAGCGGCAAGGCTGCGCTGTACGATCTCCGGGTGAGTCCCGGCGATGCCGTGGTGCGCCGCCATGCCGACCAGTTGGTTTCGGCGCTGCCCAGCGGCTTGAAATCACCGAACGTCAAGTTGTATGCCCGTTTTCAGAGCTCTTCCAAATGGGAAGAGATTGCGATGCAGCGCACGGCGGGTAGTTTTGCCGGTGGCTATCAATTTTTGTTTGCGGCTTTGCCGGAGAACGTAGAGTATTACGTCTCCGCGGGAGCAATGACGTCGAAGCATTTCAATATTCGCGTCACCGATCTTCCGTCGGTGAAGCAGATTCGCGTCACGTATCACTACCCGACGTGGACCGGCATTCCGCAGGAAATCGAAGAACGCGGAGGCGATCTGCGAGCTGTTACCGGCACCGAAGCGGAGCTCGAAATTTCGACCGACCGCCCTTTGCCTGGCGGACAAATCCAGCTCGACAGCGGGCAAAAGATTCAACTCACCGGCGGCCAGAATAATGTTTATCGCGGCACGGTCAAGATGGAAAAGGACGGCGCTTATCATGTCGCCGGAATTGAGCAGGGCCAGCCTGTTCGCGTCAGCGAGGATTTTTTCATCGAAGCGCGCAAAGCGAATCCGCCGCAGATCGCGCTGGTGAGGCCGGGCCGCGGCGACTATCATGCCAGCCCGATTGAAGAAGTAACGATTACAGCCAAAGCGACCGATGAGTACGGCCTGCGCGGCGTCACGCTGCATTATTCCGTCAACGGCAGTCCCGAGACCGCGGTGGATGTGCTTCCGCAGAAGGGCAGGAAAGAAGCGGACGGATCGACCACGCTTTCGCTGGAGACACTCAAGCTGGCGCCGGGCGATCTGATCAGCGTCTATGCCACGGCGAAGGATGCCAACCCCGATATCGCCGAAGCCCACACCGACATGATGTTCATCCAGGCCGATCCCTTCCTGCGCGAGTTTTCGCAATCGCAGGCGGGAGGCGGTGGCGGAGGAGGCGGTGGTGGTCAGGGCAACGATTCCGCGCAGATCTCGCAGCGGGAGAAGGAAATCATTTCTCAGACCTTTAAGCAGGCGGGCGACAAAAATTCGACTCCGCAACAGGCAACTGACACAGCGAAGCTGCTGTCGGAGGCTCAGGCTACATTGCGTGCTCAGTCCATAACTCTGGCGGGCCGTCTCGAGGCGCGCGAGCTTACTACGGAAATGAAGGCTATCGACACTTTTGAGAAAGATATGCTGGCCGCGTCGACCGCGATGGGTCCGGCCGCACAGCAACTGCAGCAGGAAAAGTGGAAAGATGCCATGCCGAATGAGCAGAAGGCGCTGCAGGCGTTGTTGCATGCCGAGGCCACTTTCCGGCAGATCCAGGTTGCCTTCGGCGGTGGTGGCGGAGGCGGCGGTGGTGGGGGGGCCGCCCGCGATCTGGCCGCGCTCTACGATCTGGAACTCGATACCGAGAAGAATCAGTACGAGACTCAGAAGTCGATGGGCTCTACCGCGGAGCAGAAAGCACAGGAGATCGCCGACGCGCTGAAGAAGCTCGACGAACTGGCGAAGCGTCAGGAAGATCTCGCCCAACAGCAGCGCAACGGCACACAGACCGCCGAGCAGAAGTGGCAGCAGCAGATGCTGCAGCGCGAGGCGGAAGAGTTACAGCGGCAGATGGAGCAGCAACTGGCTCAGAATGGCCAACAGGGACAACAACAAGGTCAGCAGGGACAGCAAGGACAACAAGGCCAGCAGGGACAACAAGGCCAGCAGGGGCAACAGGGACAGGAAGGTCAACAGAGCGCGTCCGCTTCCTCTGGTCGGAGCGGCGGCCAATCGAGCGGACAGTCCGGTCGGGCGGGACAAAGCGGCGGGCAGCCGGGCGAGAGCTCATCATCCGATTCCCAGCAGGCTGCGAATCAAGCCGCGGAAAACCGTCAGCAGGCGGCACAGCAGGCGCTCGAACGTTTGCGCCAGGCTAATGATGACATGCGCCGCGCGGGATCGCAGAATGCCAGTTCCGCGGATTCGCGCCGTGCCGCGGATCGCCTGCGCCAGGCAACCGATCTGCTGAGCGGGACGCAGCAACAGGATGCCAACAGCCGCCTCAACTCGATGGCGCAGACTGCCAATCAGTTGGCAACGCGCCAGAAGCAGCAGGCAGACCATGTGCGCGACCTGATCGCGCAACAGACCAGCGCCCGTACGTCGGGCAAACAGCCCAAGCCGCCTTCCGCGCAGGAAATCGACAAGATGATCGAGGATCGCCAGCAGGTCAGCGACGATCTGAGTCACCTCACACAGCGATTGCGCGACACGCTGCGCGAGCTTGCGCCCACGCAGCCGGGGGCTTCGTCGAAGTTGCGGTCCGCTCTGGAGGGCATGGACCAAAACGAACTGGGCACGCGTCTGCAGCGCAGTTCCGATCGGCTGCGTACGGGTAACTTCTCGGATCAGGTCGAGACCGCGATGACCGACGACCTGCAGAAGTTAGGACAGCAGATCAAAGATGCGTCGCGCGCCCTGGGCAGCGGCGGTCAGCGCACCTCCGAGGATGCGGCGCTCAACAGTGCCATGGACGACCTGTCGCGTCTCCGTGACCAACTGGCCGGCCTCGGCGGACGACCCGGTAACCAACAAGGCAATCCCCAAGCCGGTCAGGGTCAACAGCCTGGCCGTAGTGGCCAGCCCGGCGGACGGCAATATCAAAGCGGGTCTCTTTCGCGGCCCGGGCAGTCCGGTCAACAGGGTCAAGGTGGACAGGCTGGCGGTCAGGGTGGTCAGCAGCAAGCTCAAGGTGGACAAGCGGGCCAAGGCGGCGGTCAAGCTGGCGGAAATCAGGCCGGTCAGGGCGGCAACCGTATCGGCGATCTGGCGGGTAATCGGGGTGGCGGCGGACGCAACGGCACTGCCTACGGCGCCCTGAACACAGGCGGCGGCACTGGCGGCTCCGGCCGGACAGCAGCCCCTCAACAAGGCCCTAACCCGGCCGACACGCAGCGCGATATCGACCAGGGCCTGAACGTTCTGAACCAGGTTCGTGCGGCCGTGCAGGATAATCCTGAAGCGAAGCAGGAACTACAGACGCTGATCGACCAGATGCGCACTCTCGATCCGCGCCGTTTCCCCGGCAATCCGGGGCTGGTGGAGCAGATGCATCAGCAACTCACCGCAGGCGTGGATGCGCTGGAATTACAACTGCGCCGTCAACTGGAGCAAAACCAGGGCGGCACGATCCGCAACACGGATCCGACGAAAATTCCGGCCGGTTACCAGGCGTCTGTTGCCGAATACTACCGGAAGCTTTCCACCAGCAGCCACTAAACTTATGGTCACTAAATAGGGGTGCTGGTCAGCCTTTCAACGTCTTTGGCCTCGCCGAACGGAGTGCATTTCGCCCCGCTCATGATGGTTCTGAGCATTCCGGAAAGGACCGCGCCCGCGCCCACTTCGAACCACCGCTCGACGCCGTTCGACGCCAGGTACTGAATCGTATCGGTCCATCGGACCGGGTTCGGGACCTGCTGGTAGAGGCCTTCACGCGCCTCGGCGCCCGTCCTGATTTCGCGCGCCTGCCAATTGTTGATCAGGGGCACACTCAAATCGGTAAAACGGGTTGCGTCGAGATCGGGCCGCAGCCGTTCCTGCGCGGGTTTCATCAAAGGGCAATGAAATGGAGCGCTGACCGGCAGCGGAATGGCTCGTTTCGCTCCCGCTGCCTTGGCCAGTTCCATGGCGCGCTCGACGGCCCCATGATTCCCGGAGATCACGATCTGGTCGGGTGAATTGAATCCCGCCGGCGTGACTACTTCGCCCTGGGCGGCATCCGCAAGCACTTGGTCCAGTTTGCCTTCCGGCAGCCGGAGCAGCGCCGCCATCGCGCCTACCCCGGCCGGCACGGCCGCCTGCATGTAGCGTCCGCGCTTGTTTACCAGCCGCAGGGCTTCACCGAAATCGAGCGATCCCGCGGCGACGAGCGCGGAATATTCGCCCAGACTATGTCCGGCCACGTATTGCGGTTCTCCCGCCTCAACTTTCAGGACTGTAAACGCTGCGACGGACACGGCCAACAGCGCCGGCTGTTGGAATTCGGTTCGTTTCAGATCGTCTTCGGGGCCCTCAAAACACATCTTGGAGAGCGAGAAACCCAGCGCGTCGTCGGCCTGCTCAAAGCGCTCGCGCGCCGCGCTGAAATTTTCGGCCAGGGACTTGCCCATGCCCGCGAATTGCGATCCCTGCCCGGGAAAAAGAAAAGCGGTCTTCATGTATGTCGAACGGGTGAAAGACCACTATAAGCGACGGCAGGGAACTGCCCGAGCGCAAAGCTCGTACCATATAAGGGAAGGCGAAAATGACCGAACAGGAACAGCAACTGATATCAGGCTTGGCCGACCGCATCAAAAACGCACCGGCGCCGCAGATTGACCGCGATGCCTACGATCTGATTCTGCACACGATCGGCACACGGCCCGACGCGCTCTACGTTCTGACGCAAACAGTCCTGGTCCAGGAGATGGCGCTGAATCAGGCGAAGGCGCAGATCGAGGACCTGAAGCGGCAGGGTGGTTACCAGTCCTCACCGGGAGGTTTCCTGCCCAGCTCGAATCAGGGCTCGCATCCCAGCGGATATCAAGCAAGCGGATATCAGGGGTCGGGCTACGCCGCGCCCCCTCCACCGTCGGGCGGAGGCTTTTCCGGCTTTCTGCACAATGTTGCGACGACCGCTGCAGGCGTAATCGCGGGAGAAATCGCTTTCGACAGCCTTGCATCACTGTTCGGTGGAAACCGGGGCGGATTTTTCGGCGGCGGCAGCGGCTTCATGCCGGGATCGGACACGACCGTCAACAACTACTACAACGACAACCCCGGTCAGGGCGGTGATGACTCACGCTTCGCTCAGGCCGCCGATCAGGATCAGAACATCAGTCCGGATATCGACGACGAACGGGACAACTCGGGAGACAGTTTCAGCGGTGGCGACGATTTCAGTGGCGGTGACAGCGGCGGCTCCGACAACTGACGGACGTGCGGCTACCAGCCGCGCTGCTTTATCGCCGTTTGATCCGCAGCGCGATATACCAGACGATCAGCACATTCACCAGGGTCACAGCGACCTTGAGCCACGTGAAGCGATGGTGGATTTCATAGACTTCCAACGGGATGAACAGGCCGGTGCTGATCAGAGTCATATACTCGGCCCAGTGTTTCCGCGCTAACAACCCGGTGCCTTCCGTCAGGAAGATGGCGGCGTAGACAAACGTCCCCGCGCTCAGTTCCCGCAGTTGTTTCGGCGTGACGTTGAAAATCCGCACCAGCCCGCGGTGGATGAAGCGATTTTCCGGGTCTACCCGCAGAACTTCGATCCAGTGTTGAATGACGGCCGCGACGTCTTTATGCAGGAGCTTCAGGAGGCCGAACCCAATGACCAGCAAACTGATCCCTTTGAAGAGCTTGAAAAGGCCAATCAGGAAAATCCACGGATCACGCCGGGTCCCGCCACGTTTTAGCGCCATGCAGCCGTTACTGCGTTGGGTGTTCCAGACCGCCGATACGATCCTCGTGGCTGTCGGCAATTCGGGCCAGGCGATTGATCGCATCCATGGCCTGGATGGTCCGCTCGGTGAGAATGTTCATGTGGCCGGCGAGAGCATTAATATGCCTCTCGTTCCGATCGCCCTGCTCAACCAGCCTGGTGATCTGTTCGTCGTGCGAACGCTGCAGTGTTGCTATGTATTGCAGCTGTTCATCGAGGTTCATATTTGAATTGTCGCATTAAGATCGGTCATCAATAGCCAGGTACGACCTTGCCTCTCGCACCAGTCGTTCCGCCACCTTCGCGGAAGCTGCGGTTGCGGTTAGGTGCCCCATCTTGCGTCCTGGTCTGGGCTCGGACTTTCCGTAAAGGTGCAGCTTCACGTCGGGAAGCGCGAGCGCCGCCTCCCACTTTGGCTCCCCGCCTGCCCAGACGTCTCCCAGCAAATTGGCCATCGCCGCCGGACGCGGCATCTCCGTGCTGCCCAGCGGCAATCCGCAGACCGACCGCAACTGTTGCTCGAACTGGCTGGTCACGCAGGCGTCAATCGTAAGATGTCCGGAATTGTGCGGGCGCGGCGCCAGCTCATTCACCAGCAACGTGTAGTTGCGCGTCAGAAAAAATTCGACGCACAGAACGCCGGTCACATCGAGCTGTTCCAGAATGCCCCGCGTGATCGCGATTGCGGCGTTCGCCACCTGCCGTCCGAATGGCGCGGGAGAAAACGAGACATCCAGAATCCCGGCGACATGATGATTGCACGAAGGCGTGAAAAACACGCAGTCACCATCGACGCCGCGCACGCCCACCACTGATAACTCCGCTTCAAAATCGACAATCGCTTCGAGGACCGCCTCCTGTCGCCCCATCGCATCCCACGCTGCTTCTGCCTCGGCGAGTGTCTGCACACGATACTGGCCCTTGCCGTCATACCCGAAGCCTGCCGTTTTAAGAATGGCCGGACCAAAATCGGGTACGACGCGACACAGGTCGCCGGCCTCCGCGATCCGTTCAAAGCGCGTCACCGGAAATCCGTGGTCGCGAAGAAAAGTCTTCTCGCGCAGGCGGTGCTGCGATGTATGAAGCACCTCGCCTGCCGGCCGCACCAGTGTGCATTCGGCGGCTGCGGCGGCAGTCGGCGCCGGGACGTTTTCGAACTCGAAGGTCACCACGTCCACTGCGGCGGCGAACTTGCGGACAGCGTCAAGATCCTCGTAAGGGGCATCGACCTCAACGTCGGCAATCTGACCGGTCGGTGAATCGCGATCGGGCGAGTACGTATGTACCCGATAGCCCAACCGGCGCGCCGAAATGGCGAACATGCGCCCAAGCTGTCCGCTGCCGAGCACACCGATGGTCGAGCCGGGAAGTATGGTCTTTTTCGATGCGGTCCGCGTCAAGAGAGCCGCTCTTCGAGCACTTTGCGCTTTTGTTGTTCGCGGAACGCTTTGAGCTTCTCGCGCAATGGCGGGCGCTTGTTTGCAAGAATCGCGATCGCCAGCAGCGCGGCGTTCTTTGCGCCGGCTGTACCGATCGCCAAGGTCGCAACTGGTATGCCTGCGGGCATCTGAACGATCGAGAGCAGGGAATCGAGACCTTTCAACGACCGGCTTTCGATCGGCACGCCGAGAACAGGAAGCGTCGTATGAGCGGCGGTCATTCCTGGCAAATGCGCTGCTCCGCCGGCCCCTGCGATGATGACTTCGATTCCGCGGCCCTCTGCCCCCGTGGCTGCTTCGGCCATCAGTTCAGGGGTACGGTGCGCGGAGACAACGCGGCATTCATGCGGGACGTCGAAATCCTTCAGGATCTCGCTCGCCGCCTGCATGGTCTCCCAATCCGACTTGCTGCCCATGATGATGGACACCAGGGAACGAGCGGGGCTTGCCTGCCTGCCAACGGCCCGCTTACTGGCCTTGCGCGAGTGTGAATCCCTGCTGGCCATCGAAGGTCCGCAACGTTTCGGTTTTGACGATATCGTATCCGGCGGCCGTTACTTTAATTTCCGGGCCGATGCCGTCGCTGTGCGCGACTGTAATGGGGGTCTTCTGACTCATGAGAATCGACTATGATACCAGCGGCGTTCGGGTGGGCCGGCCGGAAGCCTGCGGCCAATCGTCAATCCGCCTCGTCGCCGGAAAAGGAGTCGATCGCTTTACCGGTGGATGGCGTCTTGCTCCCACAGGACCGGCGTCCCGGTCAGGCGCCCGTAGAGAACATCGGGATCGAGGTCCGCGCCATTCGGCCACGTGACCGAGCCGAGTTCCGGATCGACGCGTACCTGCGCGAAGTAGGCAGGGTCTCGCAGTGGCTCGAAAACCCCTCGAAAACTGAGGTGGTCCGCGAGATCGACCACGCCCTCAACGCCGTCCTCGAAACGAAGATGCAGTCGGTAACCGCCAAGCGGAGCTACGCCAACGATGTCCTTGAACATTCTTTACTCCAGCGGCGCAATAGGTTTGAGTTGCGCTTCGGCCCTTGCCGGAATCCAGTCTTCCATCAGCTCCGAGCGATGCAGTGCCGCCCATTCCGTAACCAGACCCAGTGCCGGGGCGAAAGATTTCCACCCAGTATGGCCAGCGTTTCAATCGCGATAAGTGCCTTCTGGCCGGAATAGCGCACATGAAAGTGTGGAGGCTCGTGATCGGCATAGTACATCTGCACGACGATACCAAAGAAACGGCTGATCTCAGGCATGCAGGAACCATTGTCTCGCCAAGCTGAGCGCTCTGCGGACTTTCGATGTGTTTGAACCGGACAGTCCCGCGTTACAGCACAGCCGCGAACGCTCGGAACAGCTTTGCCTGGCGCTCGTCACGCGCTGCCTGATCTTCCGGATGCCACTGGACTCCGACGACGAACCGCTTGTCCGGGCGCTCGACAGCTTCAATCGTGCCGTCTTCCGGATCGCGGGCGGAAATTACCAGCGAATCGCCGAGCTGGCCGACCGCCTGATGATGTCGTGAGTTGACGTCAATTGCCGGCGGATCGCCCATGATTGCCGCCAACCTGCTTCCTGCCACAAGGTCCACCTTGTGAACGGGTAGTCCCAAGTCGGCGGATTTCACGCGATGCCGTTCGCTTGTTTCAAGATGCTGAATCAACGTACCGCCGTGCTGAACGTTCAGAATCTGAGCGCCGCGGCAGATGGCGAGGATGGGAAGATCCAGGTAGAGGAAATCCTGAATCAAAGTGCATTCCAGATTGTCGCGCGCATCGTCGGGAAAGCCCGCTTGGCTCTGCGCACCTCGTGATAACGGGCGGGATTCACATCGCTCCCGCCCATCAGCATGAGCCCGGAAACACCTTTGGGTACTGAATCGTTCGGGGAAATAAAAATCGCATCGACGCCCGCGGCCTTCAGCGCCGCGTCGTAAGGCGACGATTTTTCAGGCTTCCAAAGCGACCCGCGGACTGCCAATACCCGCTTCACTTCTACATCAACGCCGTGGTGCGCCGCTCCCAGTGCTTGCTGCCTTTTTCCTTGGAAACCGTTTCGACATCCTTCACATACGCCGTTGCCTGCGTGAGCACATGGTGAAGGTCATTTCCGAGGCTGATGAGCGGGAACCCCTTGTCGAGGAATTCGCCGACGCGCGAAGTCCCGAACAGGAACAGGCCGAGGATGATGTTGTTCTTCTTCGCTGCCGCGCGCAGTTTGTCCGTCGCTTCCTGCAGTTCGGGTGAGAAGTACATATCCGGGAACTTGTATTTCTCATACAGGCCCATTGACATGCATAAATCATTCTGTCCGAGGAAGAGCAGATCCAGGCCCGGAACAGCAGCGATTTCATCAATGTTCTTGATGCAATCGGCAGTTTCGACCTGCAGCGCCGCGATGACGTTCTTGTTCCACTCCCCGGCGTACCCCAGGAGGCCTTTCTTGTTCATGGAGCGCTGCGGGAAATAAACCGAGCGTGTCCCGGCCGTCGGATAGAGCATGCAGCTGATCGCCTGCCGCGCTTCTTCCGCAGTATTGATGTAGGGCACCAGCACGCCGTCCGCACCGGTATCGAGAGCCTGCTGAATGCCGGGCCGATCCGAATAACTTCCCACGCGAACCAGCGATTTGGCGCCGCCGCTGGCCACGCCCGCGAGCATCGCCGACAGGGTTTCGTAGCCCATCGGTCCATGCTGGGAATCGATCAACAGCCAGTCATAACCGCAGTGCGCCAGTTGCTCGGCCACAGTAGGGCTGTGCGAGTTTACGAACAATCCGATCTTCGGTTTGCCCGCGCGCAACTCGTTCTTAAACTCCGCTCCGCTGAGTACTTCACTCATTACTGGAAATTCTCCTGATGTGCGGCAATCCCCCTGTAATAGCCAAGGCTGCCCGCGAAAGTTGATTTCGACTGAAGTTGAATTCGGCCTTGACGAGTATACATCGAAAGCCCGTCCCGTCGCATTTTCGGGTAGTGCCTGAAAGGTGCGTGTAGTGAATTTCTCAGCTTCGGTTGCGCTCGTGGTCCCGTTCGAGTATTCCGTTGATCGTATTGCGAGCCCTGGTAACGGCGTGACGTGCTTCGTGAATTTCAGGAACATCATTCATAACGCCGTCCAGTAGCTGTGCTCCTGCCTGATCGAGGGACTCGAAGACGGACTCTAAAATTTTGCGCTGATCTTCGTTCATGTGTTCGTGTCCTTATAGCCAGACATCAGTTCGGAGGATCGGCATTCCGTCAGGATATCGCGCTTTCGGATTGTGCTCTCGACGGGTAGAGAAGGTTTTCAAGAGGCGTTCTCATGCTGGCCGTGATCTCGTAAAAATCTTCATGCGCCGAATATGCTCCGCCAGATATATTCGGTCCCAAGCTGTGTTTCACAAAGGAATCTTGGACTGCAAATTCCAAGTACTTCTTCATAGTGGGAATATCCATCCCGTCCGGCGGCGGAGAACTCCCCACTGACCGAGGGCTGACCGTAACTGTGCCCTGAATCATCAGATGTCGAAGCACTGCCTCCACATAAGGACGAAGTGGGCCGAGTTGGTTCAGTTTCTCGCTTGCCTGGATATGAGCGTGTTCTTCCATAAACGACGGAGCGCACAGGCGCAAGCCGTTGTGCGCGGCTAAACTTAAGAAGCCGTGCCGATTTGTTACATTGACGCCTTCTCCGGACTTGCCGGTGACATGCTCGTCGGAGCGTTTGTGGACGCCGGCGCCGACAGCGCCGCGATCTCCGGCGCGCTGGGATCCTTCGCCATCGGCGCAGCCATTTCCTGGGACCGGGTCACACGCCGGGGGATCACGGCGACGAAATTCCGTGTGGATGTAAATGAACCTCCGAAGCATCGCCATCTCAGCGGCATTCTGAAGCTGATCCACGCCGCGGACCTGCCAGCGGCCACCAAATCGAAAGCAGAGCAGGTGTTCCGCGTGCTCGGCCAGGCCGAGGCATCGGTTCACGGCGTGGACATCGAAAAGGTCCATTTCCACGAGGTGGGAGCGGTGGATTCGATATGCGACATCGTCGGCGTCTGTCTCGCGCTGGATCTTCTGCGAATCGAAAGTATCTCCTGCTCGCCGATCAACGTCGGCAGCGGAACCGTGAAGACCGAGCATGGCATTCTTCCGGTACCGGCGCCGGCGACCGCCAGACTGCTCGAGGATAAACCGATTTATTCCCGAGGGCCGGCGCTGGAATTAACCACTCCGACAGGCGCGGCCGTCGTGGCTGCACTGGCGACCGATTTCGGCTCAATGCCCGCGATGAGCATAAAAGCGATCGGCTACGGCGCCGGCGATCACGATTTCAGTGAGCACGCCAACGTCGTGCGCGTGATGGTCGGCGAGGCTTCCGGCGCGACAGAAGCCACAACCGTCACGGTGATCGAAGCGAACATCGATGATGCGTCGCCTCAGGTCATCGGCTATGCCATGGAGGAACTGCTTTCGGCCGGCGCGCTCGATGCCGTGGTTATTCCGGTGCAAATGAAGAAGGGCCGTCCCGGGGTTCTGCTTCAGGTGATCGCGGAAAGCGCACGTCGCGACGAACTCATCGCTATCCTCTTCCGTGAGACCACTACGCTCGGCATCCGTTTTCACACCGCGGAACGCCGGGTCCAGACACGCGAATGGCTGGCAGTCGAAACCCCGCACGGTATTGTCCGCATAAAAATCGGCGAACATGGTTTTGCTCCGGAGTACGAAGACGCGCGGAAAATCGCCGCCGCGTCCGGCGTTCCGCTGAAGCAGGTCCTCGCCGAAACGGCTTACGCATACTTAAAACAAAGAGGATGAAATCTTAACTTGGCGAAATACTATTTAACGACGCCGCTCTATTATGTCAACGCCGCGCCGCATATCGGACACACCTATACGACTCTTGCCGCGGACACCATCAAGCGGTTCAAACGCATGCAGGGGTTCGAGGTGGCTCTCACCACCGGTACCGACGAGCACGGCCAAAAGGTGGAGCGCTCCGCGCAGGCCGCGGGTAAATCGCCGGAAGACTTTACGACGCTGGTCTCGAATGAATTCCGCGCCCAGTGGGATACGCTCGGCATCAGGTACGACCATTACATACGTACAACCGATCCCCGGCACTACGAGACCGTGCGCTGGCTGTTTGAGCGCTGCAAGGCGAACGGATATGTCTACAAAGGCAGTTACACCGGACAGTATTGCGTCTTCGACGAACTCTATGTGAACGATGCCAAGCCAGGCGACAATTGCCCCGATTGCGGCCGCCCCACCGAAACCGTCACGGAAGAAAACTATTTTTTCAAGCTCTCCGCTTTCACGGAACGCCTGCTCAAACATTACGAGGACAATCCGGACTTC
The DNA here is from genome assembly GCA_036273015.1 of Bryobacteraceae bacterium. GTDB lineage: Bacteria > Acidobacteriota > Terriglobia > Bryobacterales > Bryobacteraceae > BOG-234. The sequence goes on from DATAXN010000006.1 coordinate 42,936, forward strand.
ATCGCGCCAGAATCGCGCCGCAACGAAGTGCTCAGTTTCGTGCGCGGTGGTTTGCAGGATCTTTCCATCAGCCGGACGACGATCAAGTGGGGCGTTCCGCTCGAAGGTCCGCATGTCGCATATGTTTGGTTCGACGCGCTGATCGGCTACATCAGCGCTGTAAAAGACACGAATCTCTGGCCCGCCGACCTGCACCTGATCGGCAAAGAAATTCTCCGCTTCCATGCCGTCTTCTGGCCCGCTTTCCTGATGGCCGGCGACATTCCGCTTCCAAAGAAAATCTTCGCGCACGGCTGGCTGCTTTTTGAGAACGACAAGATGAGCAAGTCGCGCGGCAACATCGTGCGCGCCGAACCGATTCGTCAGGTGATGGGTCTCGAAGCACTGCGTTATTTCCTGTTCCGCGAAGTCGTTTTCGGGCAGGATGGCAGCTTCAGTTTCGACGCTTTAGTGGGACGCTACAATTCCGAGCTTGCGAACGGATTAGGCAATCTCGCCAGCCGGACGCTGACGATGATCAAGCAGTATCGCGAAGATGTGATTCCCACGCCTTCGCAGCACGCGGCACAGCTACTCGCCGGATCGGCGCGCGACACCATTGACATCGCAACCCGAGCCTTCGATGCATTCGAATTCTCGCGAGGCCTCGAAGCCATCTGGTCGATGCTCTCCGGCGTGGACAAGTTCATCGTCGAGCAGGCGCCCTGGAAGCTGGCCAAATCTGCTGAACCCGATGCGGCGCAACAACTCGACGACGCGCTTTACGCCTCCGCTGAAATGCTGCGGGTCGCAATTGTCCTGCTGTATCCGGTGTTGCCGGAATCCACGGCCAACATCTGGGCACAACTGGGCATGACGCAGTCGATTGAAGAGCTGCAAATCGCGAATCTGGCATGGGGTCAGTTGATGCCCGGCCAGAAGATCGGCATGATTGCCCCGGTGTTCCCGCGAATTGAAGCGAAGAGCGCCATCGATCGCATGCGCGCGCTGGAAGAAGAAGAAACTGCGCGTCAGGCGAAGCTGCTGGGCAAACCGGTTACCGCGAAAGAAGCGGAGACCGAAGGAACCATCCTGCCGCCTTCGCCCAAGATCGATATCGACGACTTCGGTAAGGTTGATCTTCGTGTCGGCCAGGTGCTCTCCGCCGAACGAGTCAAGGGCGCGGATAAACTCCTGCATTTGAAAGTAGATATCGGCGAGCCTGAGCCGCGCACCATCATGGCGGGAATCGCGATGGTCTACGAGCCGGAGAAACTGGTCGGCCGCAAGGTCGTCATCGTTGCCAATCTGCAGCCGCGCAAGCTGCGGGGAGTTGAGTCCAACGGCATGATCGTGGCGGCGTCGCTCGAAGGCGGTAAACCTATGCTCGCAGGCTTCCTCGAAGACGTTCCGGTCGGGGCGCGTCTGAAGTAGAGGAAAATGTACCGCCGGCGGTCTCCGCCGCCGGCGATCTTAGTTCAGTAAAGGCCCCGGCGGCGAATACCGCCGGGGTACATATGTTCATCGACTCCCACTGCCATCTCGACGACAAGCGCTTTGCGGACGATCTGGACGCCGTTCTCGACCGCGCGGCCGCAGCCGGGGTTACGCGCATTCTCACTATCGGCACCGGCGACGGTCCGCCGGAAGTCGACCGGGCCGTGCGTATCGCGGATCGTTATTCACAGGTTTACGCCTCGATCGGCGTTCACCCGCATGACGCCTCCAAGGTCACTCCGCAGACATACGCCGATCTTCGCGCGTTGGCCAGCCATTCCAAGGTCGTAGCGTTCGGCGAGATCGGTCTGGACTATCACTACGATTTCTCGCCGCGCGAGATCCAGCGCGAGGTATTCACTGAGCAACTGAAGCTGGCTCGCGAGGTCAATCTGCCCATCACGATTCATACCCGCGAAGCCTGGCAAGACACGATGTCGATCCTCCGGGAACACTGGTCCGGAGAGGGCGTCATGCACTGCTTCACCGGCGATCCGGCCCAGGCTCAGGAAGCTCTCGATCTGGGACTTCACCTGGCATACGGCGGCGTTCTGACCTTCAAGACAGCCGAAGCAGTCCGCGAGTCCGCGCGCATCACGCCACCCGACCGCCTGCTGCTCGAAACCGACGCGCCTTATCTGGCGCCCGTTCCTCACCGGGGCAAGCGCAACGAACCGGCCATGATGATCGAAACCGCGCGCAAGCTGGCCGAGGTACGGGGCATCACCCCGGAAGCCATTGCGGCCCTCACCTCAACCAACTTCGAGCGGCTTTGTTTGCGTCGCCCTTCACAGCCGACTTTGCATTGATCAAATGCGACCCGTTACACTTATGTTTCGATGGAAACGGAACGGGTAGGGCAGGCGCTCTCGGCGCGCGAGATCTTCGATCTTGTGCGCGGCGATCTCGAACGCGTTGAAAAAGCGATCAACGTCGAATCGCTGGCGTCCGTTGAAACAGTAACCACTATAGGCCGGTATCTTCAGCAGAGCGGCGGCAAACGCCTTCGTCCCGCGTTGCTGCTGTTGTGCGCGCGCTTCGCGGGCTCGGAACAGAATAAACCCAATGACGGGAACACCGCTGTCCAGTTGGGCGCGGTGGTCGAAATGATTCACGCCGCGACCCTGGTGCATGACGACGTGATCGACGTCGCCCAGACGCGCCGCGGGCGGCCCTCCGCAAATGTGCAGTGGGGCAATCACACCTGCGTGCTGGCGGGCGATTGGCTCTACATGCAGGCGTTCCAGGCGGCCCTGCGGGAACGCAACTTCCACATCCTCGATCTGCTCATCAGCCTGACGCAGATGATGGTCGAAGGAGAGCTGATCCAGTTGGATCGCATCGGCCGCATCGACATTACCGAGGCGGACTGCATGGAAGTCGCGGATCGCAAGACCGCGTGCTTGTTCTCCGCGTGCGCCAAACTCGGCGCGGTCTCGGCGGGGGCTGATACCGCAGTCGAAGAGAAGCTGGGCGAATTTGCCTGGAATCTGGGGATGGCCTTCCAGTTAATCGATGACATGCTCGATTTCACCTCTCGCGAACAGACTCTGGGCAAGCCGGTTGGCGGCGATTTGAAGGAAGGCAAAGTCACGCTCCCGTTGGTCTATGCGCTCGAAAGCGCCACTCCGGCGGAGCGTCATCAGGTGGAGATAGTGCTTGGCGACCGGACCTATGACTCCACGTCATTCTCGGAAATCTACTCGATGGTCGAACGCCGCGGCGGAATCCAGCGCACGCGGGAACGCGCACAGCAGTTTACGGATCGTGCACGCCAGGTCGTCGCCGAATTTCCGGAGACTCCGTATCAACGCGCTCTGTGCACGCTGACGGATCTCATCACCGAGCGCGACCGCTAGGCCGAAACTGACGGCAGACTCGAGGACTCGGCAACCGTAAGTTCCCCAACTTCGAGTCGCCGCACCTTGAGCTCGTCGATCTCGACCGATTTCAATTTCGCACGACCGATCGCCAGCCGCCCGATCGCGAGGCTTCCGATGGCAAGCGCTCCCACGGAAAACGCACCGATCGCCGCGGCGCCCCAGAAATTCGCGCCCATGACGGCGCGACCGATTTTGACACGTCGAAAAGACTTCGCATTCAGCATGACCCATTTTCGCTGTTGAACGGGTTAACATGAGAACTTGCTTCGCCACCTGACTGACGCCCTGATCGCCTGGGGGCCAGCCGGGATACTGCTTCTCTCCATCCTCGATTCTTCCGGCATGCCTGTGGCGGGCGTTTTTGATGCGCTCCTGATTGTCGTTGCGGCCGAACGGCCGTCAATCGCATGGTGGTGCGCCGCGCTCGCGGTGGCCGGCTCGACGGTAGGCAATCTGATCCTTTTTTTCAGCGCCCACCGCGGCGGACGGCGGTTCATGAGTAAAGCCGCTCCCGAGGGAAAGGCGGCCAAGTTCCGGGAGTGGTTCAGGCGATATGGAATGGTCACCGTCTTTATTCCCGCGCTGATCCCGATTCCCATGCCGCTCAAGGTATTCGTCATCAGCGCGGGGGTAGTGGGAACGTCGCTGGTCGAGTTCCTTTCAGTGGTTGTGGTGGCCCGGTCGCTTCGCTATTTCGGGGCCGCCTGGCTGGGAGTGACGCTGGGGCGGGAATCGACCGGCTTCCTGAAGACCCACGCCTGGCATTTCGTGATTGGCGCCATAGCGCTGTTCCTGGCGCTCTACGGCTTTATCCTGATCCGGGATCGCCTCCAGCGTCGCGCCTAGCTTCAGGCAAAATGGGTTCGTATTTTCGAATCGCCCCTCTTTCCCACCAACCGGCACGGCATCCAACGGCGGGTTGCGTTCGCTCTCCGAATGCCGGAAACTTGATGTCAGGAGTTCCTTCATGGCATCGATCCGATTCAATCTAAACGGAAAACCGCAAGCAGCGGACGTGGCTCCCGGAATGCCCCTTCTTTGGTATTTGCGCGACTCGCTGGGCATGACCGGCACCAAGTTCGGCTGCGGGATGGCCCTCTGTGGCGCATGCACGGTCCACGTGAACGGGAATGCCACGCGCTCCTGCGTAACGCCGGTATCCAGCCTTGCCGGCAAAAGCGTCACCACCATCGAAGGTCTCTCGCCGGATGGCAGCCATCCTGTCCAGGTAGCCTGGGCGGAAGGGGACGTGCCGCAGTGCGGATACTGCCAGTCCGGGCAGATCATGAACGCCGCCGCATTGCTGACCAAGAGGCCAAACCCGAGCGATGCCGATATCGACGAGGTGATGCGCGGCAACATCTGCCGCTGCGGGACGTATCAGGATATTCGGCACGCCATCCATCGTGCCGCCGAGCTGAAAGCCGCGGGAGGTAAAGCATGAACGCTGCAAAATTGAATCGCCGGGGCTTCCTGCACGTCGGTGCTTCCGCAACCGCCGGCCTGCTGGTCGGTTTCTATCTGCCGGAGCGTTCCCCACTTGCCGCGCAGACGCCGGAAGGCCAAGCCGCCAACGCGGCAAAATTGAACGCTTGGATTCACATCGCGCCGGACGACTCCGTCACGTTTATGATTCACAAGGTCGAGATGGGGCAGGGAACCGTTACGTCCCTTTCGCAACTGCTGGCCGAGGAACTGGAGTGCGACTGGGGCAAGTTCCGCACCGAGTTTCCGCCTGTGGATCCCGCCTTCGGATTTCAGGGCGTGGTCGGCAGCCAGAGTATCCGCACTTCCTGGGACCCACTTCGCAAAGCCGGCGCCACCGCGCGGGAAATGCTGGTTCTCGCCGCTGCTCAAACCTGGGGCGTCGACAAGTCGAAATGCCGCGCCGAGAGCGGCTTCGTCGTCAATACATCGACGAATGCTGGTTTGAATCAAGTGAAGCTGAGCTACGGAAAGCTGGCGGACGCGGCTGCCAAGCTTCCCGTGCCCACCAACGTCGCACTGAAAGACCCGAAGCAATTTAAACTGATCGGTAAGTCCATCAAGCGTCTGGACACGCCGAACAAAGTCACTGGCCGTACGCAGTTCGGCATCGATACGCGGCGGCCAGGCATGGTCTATGCAGCGATCGCCCGCTGCCCTGTGTTCGGAGGCAAAGCAGCAAGTTTCGATGACACCAAGGCAAAGGCTTTCCCCGGTGTAAAGCAGGTTGTGTCAACCTCGCGAGGAGTCGCAGTGGTCGCCGATAACACGTGGTCGGCGATTCAGGGCACGAAGCTCCTGAATATCAAGTGGGACGAAGGTCCCAACGCCAATCAGTCGAGCGCGAATATCAGTAAGATTTTCGCCGAACGCGCGCAGAAACCAGGTGTGGAAGTCAGCAAGGCCGGTGATGTCGCCGCGAGTCTGGCGAGTGCGGCGAAGAAGGTCGAGGCGGTCTACGAAGCGCCGTTCCTGGCCCACGCCACCATGGAGCCGATGAACTGCACGGCTGACGTTCGGGCGGATTCCTGCGATGTCTGGGCTTCCACTCAGATGCAGACGATGGCACAGGGAGCGGCTGCGCAGGCTTCCGGCCTTCCTCCGGCGAAGGTTCACATCCATTCGCAATTCATGGGTGGCGGATTCGGGCGGCGCGGCATGACCGACTATGTGACCGAGGCTGTCGAAGTATCGAAAGCCATCGGCGCTCCCGTGAAAGTCACTTGGTCGCGCGAAGACGATACGCAGCACGACAACTATCGTCCGGCTTCATATTCGCGCTTCGAAGCAGGACTCGACGCGGAAGGCTGGCCCATCGCATGGACCAACCGCATCGCTTGCCCTTCCATCACGAACTCCAGCGGTCAGCCGCCGCAGAACGGCATCGACCGCACAAGCACGGAAGGCTCCCACGATATGGGTTACGGCATTCCGAACAAGCTGGTGGACTACCACTGGACCGAAGTCGGCATCCCCGTTACTTACTGGCGGGCGGTCGGCTATACGCAAAACACGTTCTTTGTGGAAAGCTTCATGGACGAAGTCGCGGCGGCGGGAGGAAAAGATCCCGTCGAGCTGCGGCGGCGATTGCTTGCGCAAAACCCGCGGCTGCTGAGAGTGCTCGAACTGGTGGCGCAGAAGTCCGAGTGGGGCAAACCGCTTCCGGCCGGAAGATTCCGAGGCGTTGCGGTGGTAAACAACGTGGGCAGTTACACTGCGCAGGTTGCGGAAGTGTCAGTCAATCAAGGCAAGGTTCGGGTTCATCGCGTCGTGTGCGCAGTGGACTGCGGCCACATCGTGAATCCCACGATTGTGGAGCAGCAGATCCGCAGCGCCATCGTGTATGGACTAACGGCGGCCTTGAAGGGCGAGATCACCATCAGCCAGGGCCGTGTGCAGCAGGCCAACTTCAATCAGTACGATATGCTGCGGATCGATGAAGCGCCGGTGGTTGAAGTTCACCTGGTCGAGAGCGCGCAGAACCCAGGCGGCATCGGCGAGGCCGGAGTGCCTGCCATTGCACCCGCCGTCTGCAATGCCATTTTTGCGGCTACGGGCAAGCGCATTCGTCATCTGCCCATTCGCCCCGAACAGCTTGCCTAGGACATCAGAGCCTGGATCGTCGCGGCCTGGCGTAATCGGCATCGCCGAGGCGCGGCCTCCGCGGATATGAAATAATTATTGAAGCAGGAAACAACCATCTCCCCCCGTTATTGCAAATAGTTTCAGAACGTCCCGTTCCGGATATCGATGATTTCGAATAAGAGAAGAAAAGTGAGCCTTGGCCGTGGGTAAGCGATTTCGCGGTCACAATTATCCGTCGGTTCCCCCGACCCGCACTTACGTCCCGACGCGAAGCGCCCAGAAACCGCCGTTTTATCCGGAGATCGAGACGGCCAGCCAATGGCCCCCCGATTCCGAGGAATGGCAGGCATTCGCGCGCGACGTAATTCAGATGCCGGAGGCGATGATTCCCGCCATCCAGGAAGCAATCCGCCAGCAGAAGTGGAAGATTGCGCCCAACCCGCTTGCGTCCGTGCGCACTGCCACGCATCAGGAAGCGAAGCGGATGGGTTTAACCTGATCGTCCCGACTGGATCGTTGGCGGCGTTGTGCAGCCCGTCAGGCGCTGCGGCGATCTGTAATCAGATAATGCAGACGGAGGCGCAGCGTTTCATACGCGCGAAACATCAGCGCCTTTACGGCTGACGGCGTGCAGCCCAGAACCCGTGAAATCTGCGCGTAATCCATCTCATCGTACTTGTGCATGATCACAGCGGCTCTCTGTTTGGGCGGCAATGCGCGGATCGCGTGGCGGATCTGGCGGGCCACCACGTCGCTCACCAGGCGGTCTTCCACCAGTTGCGTGCGATCCTGGGCTTCACGTCGCACCTGAGCGGCATCCTGCACATCCAGGCTGATCTGGTTCTGAGTCCGCTTCTCATCCCGGAAGTGGTTTAACGCAACATTGGTTGTGATGCGATAAAGCCAGGTGGAAAACTTCGCGGTGGGCTCGTAGGTCTGGCGTGAGCGGTAGACGCGGATAAAGACATCCTGCGCCAATTCCTCGGCAATCGCCCGGTTGACTACCATCCGGGACAGATAATTGACCACGAGAGTCCGATTGCGGTTCAGCAGCTCGGTGAAGCTTGAGGAATCATCGCCCTGCACCCGGACCATCAATTGGGTATCGACGTCAACCGCGGAAGCCATCCTGACATTCCATTGATGCCGGCCGGGAAATAGTTCCGCAAATTACTTCAAAGCGGTTATGCAGCCATAACCAATACCGGCGTCACCAGGAGAAGCGTCGCCCTATCTCTCAGGACTCACGCCGTACAGCATCGAGGATCAGCGTGTAAATAACGCCTCGCCCAGGATTATTTCCTGCATCTTGGAATACTGATGAATATTCCAAAGCCATTGCCATCCGACCTTATGGACGTTGGGCGTCTGGTAGAAAATGATCTCCTTGTTGAGCTTTTTCGTCAGGCCATAGATTACTTTTCGCGTAAAGCTTCTGTTGGCCGCCGGCGTCCCTGGGCTGGTCGGATCGTCCGTCCTGTCGTGCAGGAACCCGTAAGCTCCTTCCGTGGAAACAGGATCGTTGTTCATCACGAAATTCAGGGATCGGCTGTATGTCCGTCCCGAATCCTCGCCGGGCACGTCCGCGTAAGAATCCCCCAACCTCGTTTTGAAATCCCTCGCGAAAGCAAGATCGCCCACGCGCGGTGTGCAGAACGGGAGGCAGAAGGGTCCTCCGCCGTCGATTATTTTTCCGTAGAGGTATTGCAGGTGGTGTGCGCAAACTACCGCCAGGCCGGCTCCGAGACTGTGACCGGTGACGATGACCCTGGCTCCGGGGTATCGGGTGAGCTGCGCCTTGACTTCCAGGGAAACGTCCACGCTCATGCTCCGGTAGAGCTCGAGAAAGCCCCTGCGAATCTTCGTCCCGGCGCACCACCACGGTGTATCCTGCCTGCCGGTGAAGTTTGCCGCATAGTCCACGTTGCTGTATCCGGTCGCGGCCGATCCGCTGAACCCGGCCATCATCGGATTCAGCGTCTCCCCCTGATCGCTGCGCGAGCCGCGGAAGACAACATAGATCTGCTGGAAGTCTTTGTTCCGGTTTCTGGCCCTGCGGTCGCCTGTCACCACGATGATCAGGTAGCCTGCACGAGGATCGTTGAGGCCTCTGCGCCTGAGGCCGCGCGTTCCTTCAAAGACGAGTTCAACCTCGCCCGTGGACGCGCCGGTAAAAACACTGTCGGCGTGGCTTTTCAGGTATCGCTCAGTCTTTGCTCCGTCGAACGCCTGGTCATGGGTTGCCATGCCATAAATTTCAGAAGCGTAGCCGATCGCGCGGCCGACGGCAAATCGAGGGTAGGGCGTCCCGGCGCAGTTGGCTTCGACGATGGCGCGGAGTTCCGGCTCGTACCCGGTGAGAAACTGCTCGCCGCAAACGCAGGTGGCAATGTCCATGTACGGTCCGAACAGAACCATTGCGCTGCAGTTCCTGCATTTTTTTGGCGAGCGCTGCTTCGGCCGCATGTGAAATCTCCTTTGCTCAAAAGCGATAGGAACGGAACGAGCCGTGAATCTCATGTGCCGGGATTCTATTCCGCCCTCATCCGGACGGTTTCGCAATATACTCGCGAAGGCCGCCCTCGACTATTATTTACCGATCCGTGCAATCCCAAGTCACGCTGTGCTCGCAACCGGCGCGCCAGTGGCGGGTCAACCAACAGAATCAATGCTTTGCCGGATGGTTCAGCGGGTTGGTCATGTTATCCTACGCATTCAGTTTGCGCCCGCTTTTGCGACCGCATTCTCTCCGCACTCACTCACATATATGAAGCTCACGTGGACCAAGACCGACGAGGCGCCGGCGCTCGCGTCGTATGCGCTGCTGCCCATCCTGCGAGCGTACTGCAAAGGAACAGGGGTGGAGATCGAAACTGCCGACATCTCGCTCGCCGGCCGTATTCTCGCCAACTTCCCTGAGCGTCTTCAGCAAAACCAAAAGATTCCCGACGAGTTGACGCGCCTGGGGGAACTGGCCAAAACACCGGAGGCCAACATCGTCAAGCTGCCCAACATCAGCGCCTCGATACCGCAGCTCCGGGACGCGATTGTGGAACTTCAGGGGAAGGGTTACAACATTCCCGACTATCCGGACGCCCCGTCCACGGAGGAAGAGCGTGCGGTGCAGGCCCGGTTTGCCGTGGTCCTGGGCTCGGCCGTGAATCCCGTGTTGCGTGAAGGCAATTCCGACCGGCGCGCTCCCGCGTCCGTGAAAGCATTCGCGCGGAAGCATCCACCCAAGGGGATGAAGCCCTGGCCGAAGTCCGGTTCAGCGACGCCCGGTTCAGCGACGCGTGTCGCCCACATGAGCGACAAGGACTTCTTTGGCAGCGAAAAATCCGTGACGGTGAGCGCCGCCGTATCCGGTTCAACGACCGCGGCGCGTATCGAATTCGTGGACTCCGCCGGCGCGGTGAAAGTCCTGAAGCAAAGAATTCCGCTGACCGAGGGCGAGGTTGTCGACTGTGCGGTCATGAACGTGACGGCGCTGCGGAGATTCTATGCGGAGCAGATCGCTGCCGCTAAAGCCGACAACACGCTGTTCTCGCTGCATCTGAAGTGCACGATGATGAAGGTCTCCGACCCAATCATGTTCGGGCACTGCGTGGCGGAGTATTTCGCCGATGCCCTGCGGAAACATGCCGGCGTCCTCGCGGAGATCGGCGCCAACGTAAACAACGGACTGGCCGACGTGCTCGGCAAACTCGACCAGCTTCCAGCCGGCAAAAAAGCTGAGATCGAAGCCGATATCGCGGCTTGTTACGAAGGGCGACCCGGCCTGGCGATGGTGGATACGCGTACGGGCAGGACCAACCTGCATGTTCCCAGTGACGTGATCGTCGACGCATCGATGCCGGTGGTGATCCGTGATGGCGGCAGGATGTGGAACAAAGAGGATGCGCTGCAGGACACTGTTGCCGTGATCCCGGACCGCTGCTACGCCACCATGTATCAAGTCGCGATCGAGGACTGCAAACAGAACGGACAGTTCGATCCGGCGACCATGGGCAGCGTGTCCAACGTCGGGCTCATGGCTCAGAAGGCCGAAGAGTACGGTTCGCATGACAAGACGTTTGTGGCGCCGGGCAACGGAACGATTCGCATCGTAGATAACGGCGGCACGACGTTGCTCGAACAGCCAGTCGAGCGTGGCGATATCTTCCGCGCCTGCCAGACGAAAGACGAGCCCGTCCGCGACTGGGTGAAGCTCGGCGTGGCACGGGCGCGGGCAACCGGCACACCCGCGGTGTTCTGGCTAGACGCCGATCGCGGCCACGATGCGCAAATTATTGAGAAGGTGAATACCTACCTCACCAACCACGACGTCTCGGATCTCGAAATCAGGATCCTGAAGCCCGTGGACGCGATGAAATTGTCGCTCGAGCGAATTCGCCGCGGCGAGGACACCATCTCCGTTACGGGTAACGTGCTTCGTGACTATCTCACCGATCTGTTCCCGATTCTCGAGTTGGGGACAAGCGCCCGTATGCTCTCGATCGTGCCGCTGCTCGAGGGCGGCCAGTTGTTCGAAACCGGAGCCGGCGGTTCGGCGCCCAAGCACGTGCAGCAGTTGGTGAAGGAAGGTCATCTGCGCTGGGACTCGCTCGGGGAGTACTGTGCGCTGGTGCCGGCGCTGGAACTGATGGCGACAAAAGGCGGCAATCCGCGCGCGGCCCTCCTTTCGAAAACGCTGGACGAAGCCATTGGCCAATACCTCGAAGACGCCCGCTACCCCTCGCAGAAGGTGAACGAGATCGACAATCGCGGTTCGGCGTACTATCTCGCGTTGGCGTGGGCAAAGGCGCTCGCCGCCCAGGACGAGGACGGGGATTTGAAACAACGCTTCACTCCGATAGCCGCCGCGCTGGCGGAGGCCGAGGGCAGGATCACCCAGGAGTTGTTGGCGGCGCAGGGCAAACCAGTGGACATCGGGGGATACTATTTCCCGGACGACGATAAGTGTGTCGCGGCGATGCGGCCCAGCGCTACGCTGAACGCGATCATAGATCGAATGTAGTGGCCTTTCGCCGGTGCGCGGTTAACTGCCTGGTGTCATGTCCCGTTTAACACCTTGCGCTTATGCGGTCAGAAGTGGGGCAGGCCTTCCGGCCTGCGGACTGGCTTTCCAGCCAGTCCAGCCGCCTGAAAGGCGGCAGCGGCGACGATTGGCCGCCTCGCAAAACGGCTGTAAAGAATTAGCTGAGACACGAGACTAGTTTGACGTGACGATGCCAACTGCAGCGGCAGAGGCGAGGGCGCAGTACTCGGCGATCGTGCTGGGCGCGACGGGGAACGTCGGCGGACGCATCGTGCAGCTTCTGATCGGGAACCCGCTGTGCAGGAAGGTGGTCGTGGTGACGCGCCGCAGGACGGACGCCTTTGCCCACCCCAAGGTCTCCGAGGTGGTTGTCAACATGGACCGGCTCGAGGAGGAGGTTGCGCCGCACGCCCAGGGAGTCGACATCGCGCTCGCCGCGTTCGGCGTCGGCAAGGGCAGCGCGAAGATGCCCGAGGAGGAGGTGCGCAGGATCGAAATTGCCTGGCCGCGGGCCTTTTGCCGCGCCGCCAGGGCTGGAGGCGCTCGTGTGTGCGGGGTCATGACAGCGACGGGCGCGGACCCCAGGGCCGGGATGAAGTACGCGAAAATCATCGGCGAGAAGGAGAAGGCTGTCGAGTCCATCAAGTTCGACTTCCTCGGGGTCTACCGTCCCGCCGTGATTCTCGGCAACTCCAACACTCCGGGCGTCCTTGGCTATGTCATGCCGCTGCTGCACTGGGCCATGCCGTCCAGGTACCACTCGATCCACAAGAACGACCTCGCGCGCGCGATGGTGGCGCAGTCGGAGCAGGCGTTCCTCGCGATCGCGCAGAGCAGCGCTCCCAGCGAGGCGACCGTGAAGATCCTGGAGTACAAGGACATGGAGCCCTTCTTCGTCAGGGGCGAGAGCGACGGGCCTTGAGCAGCGGCAACCCGTTCGATTACCTGACGGCACGAGGCCCGTGGCGGCGTAATACGATGGTTCGGTCCCATGGCCGAAAGCAACAGTATTCGGTCGCCGCCGGAACCGCGTGAAAAGCGACCGCCCACGGTTTCCCCCCACCCCTTATCCCGGCAATTCACCAGTACTCTCGGGCAAAATATTTCGCCCCACGCTGCGAACAGTTCTCCGCGTGTGACGCTCTTATCGGGTGTGGGTACATGACAGAGCCGTGGAACGTGGACGGCGTGGTAGTGGCGCGCGCGATCGCAGGCGACCGCGACGTCCTGGACGATATCCTTGCCGCGCTGCAACGTCCGCTCTACCGATACATTTCGAGGCTGCTGACACATCGCGAGACCGCGGAAGACGTCCTGCAGGAGGTGCTGTTTCGAATCTGCAGGAAGATTGTCTGGCTCCGGGATCCCGAACTTCTCCGTCCCTGGGCTTTTCGCATTGCCAGCCGGGAATGCTTCCGGCAGTTGCGCTCGGAAAAACGTCGCGGCGAGGAAATACTGGACCTGGATACTCCAGGAACGGACGTCGGCGAGAGCATCCCGCAGGAATGGGAACCCCGTCTCCTGGATTGGGTGGATGACCTGCCGCCGGCGAGCCGCGCCGTCATCGTGCTGCACTACCTGGAGGAGATGACCCTTCAGGAAGTCGCCGCGGTACTCGAGATTTCGCCGGGAACTGTGAAGTCCCGGTTAGCTTATGGTCTCGCGCGGTTGCGCAGGCATACGGCCGGTACGCAAATGAATTCTGCCGGTACGCAAATAAATTCTGAAAGAGGAACTCACACATGACAGAATTGCCGTCGAAGATCGCTCGCCGGAACGCTTTGGACAGGTTTGACCTTTACGGTTCTGAACGAACCTTCCAAATAGTCTGGCTCCTGCTGGCCGCATTTTTCATACTCTTTGTCTGGGGGTTTGTGCAGCTGGCGGATTTTTCCAATCGCGTGCACGTCCTCATCTTCTTTTCGCTTCTTTCCACTTATGTGCCCATGTTGATTGGACTGGCGCTGCTGTGGGGCCATGTAAGCCGAAGTACGAGGCTTGTGCTGAAGGCCATCGATTTGGCCACGAGAAAGGAAGGCCCTGTAGAAACGGCGCATGCGTCCGACCCGTTTAGACCCGAGCCAGACCCAAAATCGCGGCTCTGGTTGTGACCCCTGTTCAAGGTCAAGGGGACCAGATCGTGTTCGACAGCGTGAAGGTCGAAACGCTCATGTCTCGGCATCCGGCCCGGCTGGATGCCGGGCCAGGCCGTTGAAGCCCGAATCGCCCCAGAACGGAAGACGCCTCGGCCGATCGGCTGCGCGATGGGCGTTCTCAAGGAGTTGGCTTTGCCTCCGCGGTTTTCCCACGTCCCACCCTCGGGAGTCCGCGGAGCAAACGCTACTCCCACCCTCCGTTGCGCTTCTCCACCGGAAGGATTCTCATGAAAGCTTCCACAGCGTGGATTTTGCCGTCGTACACCTTAAACGTTTCCCACACGGTGAGCTGGTCCCCGCCGCGCTCGCGCGCCCCCCAAGCCATGCGCAGCCAGACGATGCCCATGCGCTCATCGACCGCGACGACGCGCGTTTGCGCGTTACCGAGGCGTTTGAAGATCGCGAGCGATTGTGTCGAGATGTTCTGGCAGCCGGGGGCAAACTTGCAGTCGGGACCTGCCATAACCTGGCCGTTTTCGTAACGATAAGCATCCGCCGCAAAGGGCGCGTCCACATCGGCGAAAGTCTTGGCGGCGTTGAGTCCGGCCGGATAGTGCAGCGCCGCCTTGATGGCCTCGTCGCGGGTCGAGAGCTGCTCGGGGCGTGGCGCGTAGTTCATCGCTTCGCTCGGTGCGCTGAGACCGTCGATGTTGAAGATAAGCCCCTCTGCCGCGCTGCGCGTGGCCACAAGTTCGATCTCGGTCAACTTGTCCGCGACGACCTTCAGCCGCACCACCAGCAGCACGGGCGCTCCGCTCTCCTCCGCCACAACGTCGGCGCCTGCCACGCCCGCGCGCTCGTCGATGATGTCCTGGCGAAAGCCGCGCAGGCGCGTCACCGTCCTGACCAGACCGACTTTTGCGAGCGGCTTTTCGACGGCGTCTTCGGTCACCCGCACCGTGTCGGCTACGGGTAGTTTGCTCACGTCGTGCTTCAGGAAGGCATACAGCAGCTGCGTGACCTTGCCGCGCAGACATTCGCGGTCGCAGGTGATGGCGGATGGCGCCGCGTTCGCGGTGACGCCCCACATGCTAACCCCCAGCAGCAATCCAGGTATCGTCTTGTTCTTCATCATGGTTCCCCTCATTTTAGTCGACATTCGGAATCTTTCGATGATTCGATGGGGTTCTACCGTTTATCGGGAGGTATTCAGTGGGAGGACCCTGGCGCGTGGCGGACCGGACCAATCCAGGCTGACGATTGCCCCCCGCGCCAGTTCCGGCGCGCATTCCTGCAGCGCCTGCAGCAGCGCTGAACCTCGCGTCTCCGGCGTAAGCGGTTCACCCCGGAAGGAGCACGACACTCGGTCCGGACTGTCTCGTATGGGCGAGAATCTGCGGGAAATCAAGATCGTTTGTCAGAACAACCCATCCATGCTCTCTGGCAAAAGTGCAGATCTCCGTGTCGGACGCCGTCCGATTCCCGGCCTCAGACCAATGGAGTGCTTCGTGACCGGCGCCGGCCGGCTCCTGAACCCACCGGGGTGTGAGGTTCATGTCCACCAAAAGACGCATCAACTCGCGAGAGGAAATTCCCGCCTTGCGCGAGATTCGCCGCATATGCGAGCGCCTCACGGATATCCTGATCTTCCGGATACGGGAAGTCGCTGAGCAGATTTTCCACGGTTCTCCCGGCCGCGAGCGCCTCGACGATCATGCCGACAGTGACCCGCATGCCCCGGCTAAACCTCTTTACCTATCGCGATTTGATCGCCTGGCTCGATAACCCGTTCGGCACGCCGCCCTTGCTCCCCGAATCTCAGCAACTTACCTACCCTCGGGCTGACGTGATTTGGACAGGCTGCAACCGGTGAAAATGAGAGACCTCAATCTGAAAATCCCGATCTTTCACTCTCAAGGCCTCTGCTTTCGGCAAAGCCCGGTACAACCCTGTCCCGTTTAGGACAGCAATGAACCGATAATAGGTATTGACGCCGTTGTGACATCTCCGACAGGTGCGTAAACCTCGTTGTAGGGAATTCACATCGTCCAGCTCTCTGCGCTGCCGGCAAGCGCATGGGCGAGATGATCAAGCAAAAAGCCCGGGCCGACCACGCCCAGTTCCTCTACGTCATCGTGGACGAGGCGGTCCGCGCCGTTGGCGCCAAGACCACCGCTGCGGTAAAGAAATAACCTGCAACACAGGGACAAAACGCCCTGCCGCTGAAATGCAACCCCGGTCCTCAACGGCTCGATTGAGCTTGCCATTTGCCCGCCGCCGAGGTCTCAGGCGGCGGGCGTCCTTTTCTGTCAAAGACTCCTTCGCAGTTCCCTGATTCCATAACCCAGCCGGCGGCGAAGAAGCGTCCGCAGAGTGACGCCATCGGCGTAGCCCACCCGCAACGCAATTTCCTCGACAGTCTGCTCCGTGGTCTTCAGCAGATGCACCGCACGCTCCACGCGTAAGTCCTGAAAATAAGACAGTGGCGATTTTCCGAGCACCCTACGCATACGCCGGGCCAGCGTTCTTTTGCTCGACGAAGCAGCCGCCGCAGCGTCATCAAGCGAAAACCCGTGCGCCAGCGCACTTCGGGCCCATCGTTCGAATCTTTCGACCACGGGGTCGGAGTGGGCGAGATGATCGACGAGGGTATAAGCAGACTGCGAGGGTCGTGAATCTACAACCAGATACTTTGCTGTCAATGCAGCAACGCGCGGGCTTTTCTGCCGGATGATCCACAAGGCAAGATCCATGTGGCTCAGTGCTGCGCCGGCAGTAACCCGTTTCCCGGACTTTACGATCATTCTCGATTCATCAAGGCGGACCCGGGGATATCGTTGACGGAATAGCGGGGCCAGCCACCAGGTAGTGGTCGCGTCATGGTTATCCAGCAATCCCGACTCGGCGAGAACAAATGTTCCGACACAGGCAGCCGCCGCCGCTGCTCCCCATTCGACGTGCGAGCGAAGCAGGCACGCGGCGTCGCTCACATCGGATCTCTCCAGTGCCGTTTGCAGCGGGCCGGGCATTTTGAATCCGATCGCGGGAACGACAACCCAATCGGGAATGATCCGGCCGGGTACGGGAACGACGGGAACAATCAACCCCTGCGATGTCTTAACTGCCCTGCGCATTCCGACGATCGCCACGTCAAATCGCACGGAAGTCAGGCCGGACAGTTCGGCGAGTTCGTTCGCCGTCTGAAATGCATCCAGCAGCGTCGCCAGACCGGTATCGAAAACACCGTCCAGCACGATAACCTGAATGCGCATGGCAACTATGCTATCAATGTTGGCGATCTTGCCAATAGCGAATATCGGATACGGACGCTATTCTGGTTGATGTTCGAGATCGAAAAGGAGAAACGATAATGTTAAAGCTGGCCCTATTCGTCCGCCTGGAAGCGAAGCCCGGGAAAGAGAGCAACGTCTTGGCGTTTTTGGAGGCAGGACTTGCACTTGCCAATCAGGAAGCGACGACGCCGCTTTGGTTTGCATTGCGACTGGGACCGACTACGTTTGGTGTCTTCGATGCATTTACCAGCGAGAGCGGCCGTCAAGCTCACCTCGATGGTCCCATCGCCCAGGCGCTCATGGCGAACGCACCCGAGCTGCTAGCCGAGCCGCCCACGATCGAGCGGATTGACGTTCTGGGAGCCAAACTTCCCTGATCACAGGTCACCTCGGCCCACGAACTCTTTGCCTCGCCTGGCGGTTCGGCTGCAGACCACGCCCGTGCTCAACGGCATCCATATGGATGACTGGCGCCCGGCATTCTTTCGGGCAGCGGCATTATGACCTCCGGAGCCAATCGCCTCGATCGCTAACGATATCAACCGCTAATGCTTAGGATTCTATCCGCTGTGCTCCGGCCCGAAGCGCTGAGGCGAGCCTGACATTGCTGCCGGAGCATTGCGGATAGAATCGTAAGCATTAGCATTAGCATTTGCTCCTGCCCCTGATCCTCTGGTGCCCCGCCAACCGCGAAGCACACCCTGCGCCAGGAACGACTGGCCCAAACCGCCTTTTCTTCCGGGACATCCCTTTGTGCCTCCCGCCGGTCACAACCCTCGCGATCTCTTGTTCTCAGTAACTTAACCCCAAAAACCCTCCAAAACACTTGACACGATCCGCTACCCTGATTTCAGAGAGCTGAACAGCGCTCAAACCTGAGACCGGCCGCCGCGCCGTCTTTGATCGGCACTTCACCCGAACGGATCTTCCCTGAAAAGGACACACCTCTATGGCTACCGACGCTCAACTCGCCGCCAACCGCGCCAACGCCCAGGCCTCAACCGGACCAGCAACGGCTACCGGGAAAGCAAACTCCTCCCGCAACGCTCTCTCATCCGGACTCTTTTCCCAAGGCGACTTCGTCCGCACCGACGAACACGAACAATACGCCGAGTTCTGCGGCGCTTTCACAAAGGACCTCGCCCCTCAGGGCGCCATCGAGCTCACTCTGTCGGCCGAAATTATCCATGCCGCCTGGCGACTGCGCCGCTGCTCCGCCATCGAGGCGACCCTGACCCCGGCAAACGGCCTGGATCCCATCGCGGACGAAGCATCTGAAGGCCGCGCCTGGCGTGCTGTCGATCGCGCCCGCGCTCAGGCCACGCGCACGCTGCATCGCACCATTGCCGAACTTCGCCGCATTCAAACCGAGCGGCAGCACCGCGTCGAATTCCTGCCAAAGGATTTCGACCGTTCCGTGGGGCTCGCCAGTCTCAGGGACATCCTGCCGTCATCCGCCGCCGGCGTTCAGCGGCGGCTGCTCCAACACAAGCTCGGCAACTTCCAGGACCAATGGGACTCTCATCGAATGGCGGAGCCCGACCTGTCCGCGCCGGCACAGACAATGGAATTTACAAAACGAAGCCAATCCGCAGCGCCGATCACTTCCCGGAACGCTCCCTGCACTTGCGGCTCCGGCATCAAGTTCAAGCGCTGCTGCGGAAAAGGCGCGCCCCCCGTGCTGATGAATTCACCGCTGAGGGATTTTCAGGCCGTGCGAAACTAATCGGAGGCTGTCGATAGCAGGAGATAAACAATGACCTCAGTCAAAACCACTGCGGGAACCACGGCGATCGCCCGCATTCTGCGGATCCCGGACTGGCGTCTCTTCGTCGCTGTTTTCTGCATTGCTCTCGGAATTCGCGTGGCGTTGGTATTTGCGAGGCCGGACTATCGTTGGAATTTCCAGCCGGAGGAGGTAAGGCTCGCCGTTTCGATCGCGCAACATGGAAGCTTTGCCGATCCGTTCGGCCAACCGACCGGCCCTTCGGCGGCCAGCCCGCCTGTTTATCCTTTTCTGCTGAGTTTTCTGATCCGTCTGTTCGGGGCCGGCATCGGCGGCTCACTGGCGATAGCGCTCTTAACGTGCATTTTGAGTTCACTGCAGTATTCTTCGATGATCTTCCTCAGTGGAGGCTTGGGAATTCCCAGAGTCATTTGCATCCTGGCGGCATTCCTGGGCGCCCTTACTCCTTTTCAGTTGGAATCGGAGATGCGCGGCCGTTTCGAGAACACGCTTTCCGCGTGCGTTCTCATCGGGCTTACGCTTTTTACAGCCGCGTGGTTACGCAGGAAGCCGAGTGGAGTCCGATGGAGCGTTCTGCTTGGGGTCGCGTGGGGTATCGCAATACAGATTTCGACCTCGCTGCTGCCGATATTCGCGGCTTGGATGGTCTACGGGTTCTTCCGGAAAATCCGAAGCGAGGCGAGTATAAAGCCGTATCTGCTCGGCGTCACAACAACTGTCGTTACAATTCTGCTCCTGCTTGTGCCGTGGACCATACGCAACTATATTCAGTTGGGATCCCCCATATGGAGCAGGGACAATTTCGGCGGCGATCTCCATATGGCGTATGACGATTGTGTCGCGCCGACAATGCTGGAGAACATGCGCAGCGGGTGTTTTTACTCGCGCCACCCAACCGGCAACATTGACGAGGTCATCAAGGTACGCCGACTGGGCGAGGTTGAATACAATCGGCAAAGGAAGGCCGAAGCTCTGACCTGGATCGAAAATCATCCCGCGCGTTCTGCCAATCTGACTTTCCTTCACTTCCTGCGTTTCTGGTTTGTGGATTTCGATAAGAACAATATGGTTCTGGTGACGACGGCATTCATGGTGTATTTCTGGGCGCTGACCCTTCTCGGCTTTGTCGGACTTGCGATCATGCTCCGCATTGGACACCCTGCCGGGTGGCTGCTGGGAACCGGAATGGTGGCATATTCGCTGATTTACGCCCTCCATCAGGCTCTGGCGCGCTATCGATATCCCATCTATTGGATGACGGAATTGCTCGCTGTCTACGCGGTAGTCTGGCTTTTTCAGCGCTTTTGGGAACGGCGCGATGGCATGTCGCCGGCACAGGATCGCATGATGCACGAGTGGCGCCTGGCCGAGCGCTGACGGCGAACATATTCACTGACCCGCGGCAAGCTACCATCGAATAAAGCATGATTCAAACCCTGTTTGGCTCCGTTGAGCAGGAGCCGACGTTACTCGAAAAACTGAAGAGCGGCGTTCAGAAAACGCGCGACGGCTTGGTTTCGCGCATCGAGGACGTCATTGCCGGCCGCAAAGAGATCGATGCCGATCTTCTCGAAGAGCTCGAATACACCCTCATCAGCGCCGACATCGGCGTCACCACGACCAACGAAATTCTCGAACGGATACGAGAGCGTGTCGATCGCAAACTGGTGGGAGACTCCAGTGAACTGCGTGGGCTGATTCGCGAATATCTGCTGGAGGTGCTGCAGGCCAACGATCGGCCGCTGGCATATCTCGCCGATCCGCCGGCGGTGATCATGGTCGTTGGCGTCAACGGAGCGGGGAAGACCACCACCATCGGCAAACTCGCGTCACATCTGAAAGCGGAAGGTCACACAGTCCTGCTTTGCGCCGCGGATACGTTCCGGGCGGCGGCGGTCGAACAACTCGAAGTCTGGGGCGAGCGCACCGAAACCCGCGTCATTCGTCAGCAGACCGGCGCCGATCCCAGCGCCGTCATGTTCGATGCCCTGCAGGCCGCAAAGTCCGGCAAATCGGACTACGTGATTATCGATACTGCCGGCAGGCTGCAGACCAAGACCAACCTGATGGCGGAGCTGGAAAAGATGCGGCGGACGGCCGCGCGCGTCATTCCGGACGCTCCGCACGAGGTATTGCTGGTTCTCGATGCCACCACCGGACAAAACGGCCTGGAGCAGGCGCGCAAGTTCACCGAGACATCCGGGGTGACCGGAATCGTATTAACCAAGCTGGACGGAACCGCCAAAGGTGGCGTAATTGTCGCGATCGCGCGGGAACTCGCCCTGCCGATCCGGTTCATCGGCGTAGGGGAGAAAATCGAAGACCTGCTTCCCTTCGATCCCGAAGCGTTTATCGACTCGCTCTTTGCTCAATAAGGATTTGTGGGGCAGGGCTTCGGGCCTGCCGCCGGGCTTCTGCCCGGCGCGGAGCGAGCGTTACTAGTTCGGTAGCATCACATTAAACTAACGGAATGAACCGCGACCACATGCGCGAGGCCCTGACGCTGGCCAAAAGAGGCGTGGCGCTCGCGACACCGAACCCCATGGTCGGTGCTGTCGTAGTTCGCGGTGAAGAGATCGTCGGGCGTGGTTTCCATACCTGGCAGGACATCAAACACGCGGAGGTTCTCGCGCTTGAGGAAGCGGGCGAGGCGGCGCGCGGCGCAACCGTCTATGTCACTCTGGAGCCCTGTTCGCACTACGGACGCACAGGGCCGTGTGCCGACGCGCTCATTGCAGCCGGCGTGTCGAAGGTCGTGGCGCCGTCGGCCGATCCGAACCCCTTAGTGGCGGGTGAGGGGTTTCGGCGGCTCCGGGCGGCAGGCATCTCGGTGGAAGTCGAGACAGAGTTTCAAGCCGAAGCGGAGAAGCTGAACGAGCCGTTTTTCCATTTCATGAGAACCGGACGCTGTCTGGTCACTCTGAAATCCGCGTCGACTCTGGATGGCAAGATTGCCGCGCCGGAAGACAATACCGGCTGGATTACCAGCGATCGGGCGCGTGCCCATGTTCAGGAGCTGCGGCACGCGTCGGACGCTATTATTACCGGCATTGGCACGGCTCTGGCAGACGACCCGCGATTGACCGATCGCAGCGGTCTGCCGCGCGTGAGGCCGCTGTTGAGAGTGGTGCTCGATTCCACTCTGCGTCTGCCGCTCGAATCGCAACTGGTTCAGACGGCCGCGGACGACCTCATCGTCGCCGCAACATCCGCCGCGTCACCGGAACGGCGGCGGGCACTGGAGAATCGTGGCGTCGAAGTGAAGATGTTCGATGGCCCCCGGGGCCGCGTGGACATTCGCGACGTTGTCGCCCTGCTGAGCGAGCGCAAATGCCTGTCTGTAATGATCGAGGCCGGCAGCAAAGTGAACTGGGCAGCGCTCGAATCGGGTGTAACGGATAAGGTGT
Organism: Bryobacteraceae bacterium; assembly: GCA_036273015.1. GTDB lineage: Bacteria > Acidobacteriota > Terriglobia > Bryobacterales > Bryobacteraceae > BOG-234. The sequence goes on from DATAXN010000006.1 coordinate 65,446, forward strand.
TCCTCTATTACGCACCGAAGATTCTGGGCGGTCTGCAATCTCTGCCGCTAGCGGGCGGCACCGGCCGTATGCGCCGCGCGGACGCAATCCTGCTGGAGCGGACCACGCTGCATCCGATCCCGCCGGATGAATTTGCTGTCGAAGCGTACGTGAGAAAGGACGTTTGAGTGTTCACCGGAATCATTGAGGAACTGGGTACGGTCGAAGCGTTGGACCGCCATAAAAGCGGTGCACGTCTGCTCATACGCTGTTCGCATGTACTGTCCGATCTGACCTTGGGCGCGAGTATTGCCGTGAATGGCGTTTGCCTGACGGCGGTCGATATTCGGTCTGACGGATTCTCAGCCGATCTGGCGCCGGAGACTCTCGACCGCAGCACTCTTGGTGAACTTGAAGTGGGCCATAAGGTGAATTTGGAGCGGCCTCTGAGCCTTCAGACGCGGCTGAGCGGACACATCGTGCAGGGGCACGTGGACGGGACCGGCACAATTCGGAAACTGCACGAATTAGGGGAAGGGAACTGGGAACTGCTGGTCAAGGTTCCGGCGGACCTCGGACGCTTTCTGGTCTATAAGGGCTCTATCGCAATCGACGGAATCAGTCTGACGATTGCTTCTGTAAAGGAAGACGTGGTGAGAGTCGCCATCATCCCGCATACATATGAAGTCACTAACCTGGCGGCGCGCGCGCCGGGCGACCGCGTCAACATCGAATGCGACATGATTGCCAAACACGTCGCCGCATTGCTGGAACACATATCATTAAAGGCATGACAGCGCTTGCGGCAAAGGAGGACAAACTCGTCGAGTTGCTGCGTGAAATGGGTCGCGTCATCGTTGCGTACTCAGGTGGTACGGACTCTGCGTATTTGGCATGGGCAGCTCGACAGGCGCTTGGCCCCGACGCGCTCGCGATTACCGCCGATTCCGCATCGATTCCGGAATCCCACAAGCGCGATGCCGAAGCGTTCGTCCGCGAATTCGATATCCGTCATGAGTATGTGGAAACTCGCGAATTTGAGAATCCGGACTACGTGAAAAACGATGCCAACCGTTGTTTTCACTGCAAAGACGAGTTGTTCACAGCGCTGGAAAACGTCGCCGCCGAGCGCGGGTTTTCGAACATCGTATACGGCGTAAACAAGGACGATTTGGGGGACTATCGTCCCGGCCAGAGAGCGGCGAAGATGCACCAGGTAAAGGCCCCGCTTGTGGACGCCGACCTGACCAAGGCGGAAATCCGTGAGCTTTCGCGGCTCGCCGGACTGCCTACCTGGGACCGGCCTGCCGCGGCGTGTCTGAGTTCAAGGATTCCCTACGGCACCCCGGTGACTCTCCAAAACATCAAGACTGTCGAGCTCGGCGAAGAGGAGATCAAGGCGCTCGGCTTCCGGCAATTTCGCACGCGTTATCACGGTGAGATGGTACGCATCGAAATCGCCCCGGAAGAGATGCCGAAGGCGCTCAACCTCGAAATGACGCGCCAGTTGACAGCAATCTTCAAACGCCTTGGGTACAAATACGTGACGCTGGATCTGGAAGGCTACCGGCAGGGATCTCTGAATGAAGTATTACCGCAACTGACGGTCTAGCAGCCCGTGGCAGAAGTGCGAAAACACTTCAGCTGTGGATGGAGGCGGGAAAAACGAAAGGAAGTGAGGGCAAGCCGGGAGCGGGCCCGCTATCTTCGATTTCTTCCATCCAGCGCGCCGCCAATGCCATCATCGCGATCT
>DATAXN010000007.1:0-22235 GCA_036273015.1 Bryobacteraceae bacterium
CGGCGAGCGGAGCGTTAGCGGAGGGCTGCACGAAACGGAACGAAGTGCAGTGAAGGAAGCCTGGGGATACCCGAGTGGAGGCGGGAGGGCGCAGGTAGGCCGATCAGGCCGTCAAGCGAAGCGTTGCCCGAACATGCGGGCGGAATGAACTGAAGAAACGACCAGACCCGCCGTTCCGCAAGCCGCAACCGGAGAACCGTCGTCTGCGAGCCTTCATAGCGCGAGACCAGGTCCGCGAAAAATTCCGTGCCGTTCGCACCGACTAAGGATTCTAGTGACGGTATCGGCAGATCGGTCTGGTAGCCGTCCTCCGCAGGACTCCCGGCTGATTCGAGAATTCGGGATCGTGCATCAGAGAAGGAGCGATTCTTCCACCGCGATGTTGTCGGTTCCGAACTCCTGGCGGCGATCCACAATTGCAACGGGGCTCGAATTCAAATGGGACCGCGAAGCCCATCTGGCTTGGGTGCGGTCGTCTTCCAGACTCGGGAGCCCACGCTGAAACCGCAAGGAGACACGCTCTCCGATTTGCAGCTCTCGGCCCAGAGATGTCGAGGGAATGACGGAAAAGCTGTTGGCCGCCGTCGCCACCGCGATATGTACGTCGTCCTTGGCAACAGCTCGGCCAGTAACGGGTCCGGTTTGGGGCGGTGTGCGCTGCGAGATGGGCATTTCTCCAATCGCCGTCTTCGAGGCGCGCATGTAAGTCTCCGGCATCTTCGCTACCCGTCGAGACTGGGTACCGCGTGCGCGGCGGTCTGGCTCAAATCGAAGTCGTCTTTCAGTTCTGACACGTACGACTGCCCGCACCGTCGGGATTTTCTGTTGTCGATTCCGCGTCCCGGACAGCCTCCCCCGTTCCCTTAATAGTTGATGGACCTCACATTCCATTCTGCGGGCAGGAGGCACAATGCAGAATCCACACGATTTTCAAAACGATCTGTCGGCCGTGTCGATTGACGCAATCGGCGGCGAACCGTTGGCCGGATCAGGCTTTGAGGCAGAGGAGCCCGAGCCGGGCTTCTCTGCCGCCGAGTTGGACGGGGAGGAGTAACGGCATGGCAGCCACAGCTTCGCTGTTCACCGAACACCAGCACGCGGATAAACCGGCGCTTCGGGACTTTCGCCAGGAGGTGACCGACAACATCGTCCGCATGCTGGAGCGCGGCGTCGCGCCATGGCAAAAGCCCTGGGAGCCCGGAGCCAATTCGCTCGGCATCCCGTTCAATCCAAACAGCGAGAGAGCGTACCGGGGCGGCAACGCGATTCACTTGATGGCCACCGGCCTGCAACGCGGCTACGAAGACCCGCGATGGATGACCTACAAACAGGCCTCCGATAACGGATGGCAGATCCGCCGGGGCGAAAGAGGCACCCAGATTGAATACTGGGAGGTCAAACAAAGTTTAGATAAGACGCAGCCATCCCCTCCCGACGGCGCCGGAGATGGGAGCACGGCTACTGGCAACGGCGCGAATGCCGAGAAATCGCGGCTCATCCACCGGGTATACACCGTCTTCAACGCTCAGCAGATCGAGCGCATTCCGCCGCATACGCCCAAACAGCAGACCATTTTCGAGGCTGTCCAGGCGGGCGAGCAGATCCTGAAGAACTCGGGCGCGAACATCGCGCACGACCAGGCGGATCGCGCATTTTACAGCCGCTCTCAGGACAGCATCCACTTGCCACCGAAGGATGCCTTCAAGGGCGCCGCCGCATACTACGGCACCGCACTGCATGAGTTGGCACACTGGACCGGTCATCCGTCGCGCCTCGACCGCTCCACGCTCACCGAGTCCTATCGTTTTGGCGACGCGAACTATGCGAAGGAGGAGCTTCGCGCAGAGCTTGCGAGTGTGTTCCTCGCTGCGCAGCGTGGCATACCGCACAATCCCGAGCAGCACGCCGCTTACGTCAACTCCTGGATCGGAGCACTCAAACGCGACAAGAACGAAATTTTCCGCGCGGCTCACGACGCCTCGCTCGCCACCGATTTCATTCTCGCGTTGGAGCGCGACAAATCCATTGGTGAGGAGGAACTGGCCGGTGGCCCCGTTCTCTCCTCCGGAAGTTCGCCGGCCGCGATGTTGGAGCAGGAAACCGAGGAGCTTCACCACGACCGCGAGCGGGTCGAAGAGAAGGGGTCAGATGCAGCTCTGAGCGTCGCAGATCAGGCGACTCTGGACTCGGCCGACAACGCGAACGAGCGCTCGGCCCCTGCGCGCGAGTCCACGGAGTACGCCGCACGCTACGAGCCAGGCAGCGGCACCGTCAATGTACACGCGAAACAAACGGCGACGGATCGCCGGAGTACCGTTGACGCGCCGAGCGGCGACTCGCTCACAGAAGCCAGGTCGATCACCGCGAAGATGCTCGGAGATTCCGCGAAGACGCTCGCCGCGCAGACCGAAAGCGGTAGTTATCGCGGTCCCATCATCGGCGAGACGGAGCATCACATCATCCAGCGCCAATCCGCCCGCACCAGCATCGCTCATCCCAAGGACCTGCTCGATCGGCAGCCGCAGGTTGGCGAAAGCGTGCGTATCAACTACTCCGACTCCAAGGGGGCGGTCCGCGAATTCCGTGAGCGCGCCAAGGCGCAGGACTTGAGCCGATAAGGGGCGCGACCATGGCAAAGAAGCAGCCGGAACTCTACCGTATTCCTCGCAAACCTGGATATCTCGGCGGCTATAACTGGCGTGCGACTGCGCTCGGATGCCTTCTGCTCGTTGGCGTGAACTTCATCGCCACCCAGTACATCGCCGCCCGCTTCCAATATCAGCCGGCACTGGGGGCGCCGATTCTACGGGCGAGGTCTGGCGGCATCTATCAGCCCTTCTCATGGATACCGTGGGGATGGCGCTATTGCACGTCCCAGGACGAGCGGATTCGCCGGCCTTTCTTCGAGGGCGAAATGATCGTGTTCGCAGGAAGTTTCCTGTCCATCGGTATCTTCTTCGTCCTCGCAAACCGCCGAACGCGCAAGCTCACGGAGAACGCCGAGGACCTCCATGGCTCCGCGCGATGGGCCGACGAGGACGATGTGCGCGATACCGGACTGCTTAAAACAAGGCATGGCGTCTATGTCGGCGGCTGGTGTCCGGAGGGCGGACGCCGATTGAATTACCTCCGCCACAATGGCCCCGAACACGTTCTCGCCTTCGCGCCAACGCGCAGCGGCAAAGGTGTCGGTCTTGTAATCCCATCTCTGTTGGCTTGGGAAGAGAGCGCCGTGGTCTATGACATCAAGGGTGAGAATTGGGCGAAGACGGCGGGGTTTCGCAGCCAGCAGGGCCATCTTTGCTTCAAGTTTTCTCCAGTCGAGGAACAGGCCAGCTCACGATTCAATCCTCTGAGCGAGGTGCGTCTGTTCACGCCACGCGACGTAAGCGACGCACAGAATATCGCCAACATGATCGTCCGTACCGGCGAAGACAGCCCGCAGGAACGTTACTGGCAGGATGCCGCCTCCTCCATCACGACGGGAATGATCCTGCACGTCTGTTATGAAGCGGCACTCGAAGCCCGCGTTGCGTGTCTCGCCGATCTGTCGCACGTGTTCACGCGGCCGGGTTCCGGTTTTCGCGAGACTCTCGATGAACTCCTGAATTTCGAGCACGACCCCGGACATGTACACGACTGGCGCATGCCAACAGGCGTCCGGACGCTGACGCATCCTGTCGTTCGCGAGAAGGTGCAGGAGATGCTCGATAAGGAGGAGCGCGATTTCGGCGGTGTCCTCTCCACTGCGAAAACCGCGCTCACGCTCTACAGCGATCCGCTCGTAGCGAAGAACACTTCGGCGAGCGATTTCACCATCGACGACCTGGTGAACAACGAGCGCCCGGTGTCGCTTTACCTGGTCGTTCCGCCTTCGGACAAGATTCGCTTGCGTCCGCTCATCCGCCTGATGTTCACGATGACCGTCAATCGCCTGACGGAGAAGATGGTTTTCCAGGGCGCGGAACAGAAGCGCAACAAGCATCGCCTGCTGTTGCTCATCGACGAATTCCCGTCACTGAATCGAATGGAGGTTTTCGCCGACGCGCTTTCCTATATGGCCGGGTATGGATTGAAAGCATACTTGATCACCCAGGACATCCGGCAAATTGTCGATGCATACGGCAACAATGAGAGCATCGTTTCCAACTGTCACGTGCGCATCGCTTTCGCGCCCAACCAGTTCGAGACCGCCGAGCTGCTGAGCAAGATGACCGGCACGGCCACAGTGCAGAAGGCCAGCTACAACTTCAGCGGCTCCCGGCTTTCTCCGATGATGGCGCACATCAACGCCAGTGTGGACCACATCGAGCGGCCTCTGATGACCCCGGACGAAGTACTTCGGTTGAAGCCCCCACAGAAACGAGGCGACGGCGCGCAGGAGCGCATCGTCGCGCCCGGCCAGATGCTGATCTTCGTCAGCGGCCATCATCCGATTCTCGGCACACAAATGCTCTATTTCCTCGATCCGGCGCTGAATTCCCGCGCCGAACTAGCTCCACCAACCGAATTCTTCACATTGGAGGAGGACGGCAAAGCCGTTCCGCAACACGCGCTGAATCGAACCCGGCACGCCATCAGCAAGCCTGAATTCGTATCGCCTCCCGATTCTTTACCAGGCGATGAGCCGCTCTCGGGTGTCGAACACCACCTCGTGGAAGAGCTTCACCTTGAACACGGAGAAGAATAGGCATGCAAAGAAATCGCCTTGAAGTGTTTGGCTATATTTCGGCCAAGCCCGCAGTCAGATATCTTCCTTCAGGAACGCCTGTCGCCAACGTCAGGCTCGGCGAAAGTTACCGGTACCAGGACGCCGACGGAAAGTCACAGCAACACACCAACTGGCACAACCTGTCGTTCTACGGAGACCTCTCGCGGGTCGCCATGACCTTCGACAAGGGCGACAGCATTTTCGTGGAGGGGACGATCGAGCAACGCCAGTTCACACCGAAGGGCGACGGCGTGCAACGAATCGTCCATGAAGTCGTCGTCCGGAACTGCCACTTGATTGCCGCGCCTCGTGGAGGCGCAGCAAAAGGAGCCGCGGCTACAACGCCTGAAGAACCTGCGATCCCGGACCTTCAGAAAGGAGCAATCGAGCATGATGGTTGGCCTGTCGGATAGAGTCAGGAAGATTCGCACCGCAGCCCTGGTCGCGACTGGTGTCGTTTTCGCCGCGTTCCAGCTCAGCGACTCCCTTGGCTTACGAATCAACACGTCACCATCGTTGCCGCTGGGTCTGTACATACGACCGATAGCGGCGCGAATCTCATTGAGTTCTGTCCAGCGGAGCCCTTCGCTACGCTGGCTATCGTCCGCGGCTACCGCGACTCCGGCGCTTGCCCCGACGGCGCGGCTCCTCTATTGAAGCCGGTTGTCGCCAAGTCTGGCGACGTGGTCGAACTGTCCGCGCGCGGAATTTCCGTGAACGGAGCGCTTCTCTCCAACACGGCCCCTCTCTCGAAGGACACCAAAGGCCGTCCTCTCGAACCGTGGCCGCTCGGGCGTTACATCGTGGCCTTCGAAACTGTCTGGGTGGCATCCTCTTATCATCCGCGCAGCTTTGACAGCCGCTATTTTGGCCCGATTCCGACTGCGGCCATTCGACAACGGCTGAAAGCATTTTTAACACTATGAATACCCATTTTCGAGATCGGCTTTCGTTCTGCTCCGCTGTTGCGATGGGTTTGGGAGTATCAACCGGTTATCCCCTGGGCATCATCGCGGCGGCAGGAATGCCGGTCGCTTGCCTGACGCCGGGAACGCGCAAGGGTGCGTTCAGAAATACGCTTGGCTACTACTCCGCCAGTCTCTGGCCGATGATCTCTGGCTTCGAACGCTACATGGGGCACTCCGCGACTCCACTTATCCCTGTTGCGATTTTGGTCTGTACCGCAGTCCTGCTCTCGCTGCCATGGACCATTGCGTGGACCTTGAATCGTTTCCATTACTTATGGCGAGCGCCGCTCGCGCTCCTGGCAACGATCGTTCCTCCACTCGGCATCATCGGTCTCGCTTCTCCGCTGATTGCCGCAGGCTACCTTTTCCCGGGAACCGGTTGGACCGGTCTCGCGGCAGTCGCCCTTCTGCCAGGAATTTTCCTTTCGACGCAGGCTTTGAGCTTACGCCGACGTTGCGTTGTTCTGGGGTTCGCGGTAGGTTTCTGCATAGGGGTTGCCTTCGACGGTCGTTTCTTACCCCGGGGCGCTGCCGAGCCTCCTCGCGGATGGGTTGCGGTCGATACGCATTTCGGCGATGTCTCGCAGCCTTTCCGGGATTACCCCGCGGCACAGTTCATCCAGCGGAAGGCGGCCGAGACTTCGTCCCGTGTCCTCATCTTTCCGGAGGATGTTGTACCCAGGTGGTCCGAAGCAACCGAGGCGTTCTGGCGCCAGTCGCTTGATCGCTGCCGAACGCGTGGCCAGATACTCGCCATCGGAGCGGGACTACCGGCCAGGACTGGACTCCCCCAAGGCGACCGCGAAAGATTGAGCGACTTGCGGTCATACGATTTCGGTGCCGCAGTTGACGCTCTTAAGCGGATGGACATGCCGCGCGCGATCCCCGGAAGTAAGGTTTCTCTGATCAAACCGCGCCCAGAGCCCATCGACAACACGATGCTGATTGTCGGCGCAGAATCGACTGCGTTTTACCAACGCGTGCCGGTTCCAGTGGGAATGTGGCAGCCTTTCAGCAAAACCAGCGTCCCTCTTCGTCTTAGCGCTCCCGGCGTTCTCACGATCGATCACCAGCGCGCCGCAGTGCTCATCTGTTATGAACAGATGCTCACCTTCCCGATCCTCGCGTCGATGCTGCAGCATCCGACGGTCATCGTCGGTATCAGCAACACCTTCTGGGTTGATCACACGACCATTCCGAGGTATCAGGCTACCGCTCTGCGAGGCTGGGCAAAGCTCTTTCGCCTCCCGTATTTCTTAGCGTTTAACTCCTGAGTGCACACTCGATGGCCACAAGGGCACGCACCGGCAGTCGATCCACCGCCAGCAATCAACTCAGTCTCTTCTCGGAAGCGACCGACGCCGAACTCGGCGATAATTTAACAGGGGAGTTCATCGATGATCGAAACGACTACACTCACACCACTGGGACACAAGATCCTGGAGCACTGGAGACGCCATCGGCCGACGATGGTCGAGAAACTGGCCAAAGAGAATCAGCTTCACCAGGCGGTTTTCGCGGCGCAGGAGTTGACGGGGGATCTGCTATACGAGTTGATGGTGGTTCAGAAGATGGACTACCAATTCGCGTGGGAGATCGCGACGAGGGAATGGGCGTTCCTTCCGGACGAGGAGGATCAGCCCCAGTTGTCGTTCGATCCGGCGACCCTCGACCCGTACCAACCCTTGCCCGCGATCTCCGCATAACCTCCGCCCTTGGTATCGGCCAAGGCGGCCTAAAGCAGAAAGCCCAGGCCAACCTGGCGGCCATTCGCACGCTGAATACCGTGGAGGCCGAAAACCGGCCGGCTACGTCCGAGGAAAAGGCAGCGCTCGTGAAGTACACAGGGTGGGGCGCGATGCCGAATGCATTTGCTTCCCCGCCACCACGAGAATGGCAAAGCGTCGCCGACGAGCTGAAGAACCTGATGAGCGCGGAGGAGTACGCGTCGGCTCGCGCCTCAACCCCAAACGCGCACTACACTTCTCCCGAAGTCGTTCAGGCGATCTGGCAAGCGATGGAGCGTTTCGGACTAAGTCCTGGTGCACAAATTCTCGAACCGTCGATGGGTGTCGGTCACTTTTTTGGCATGATGCCAGAAAGGTTGTATCCGGGCACGAGACGCACAGGTGTTGAGCTTGACCCAATCACCGCGCGCATCGCTGCCAAACTCTACCCGGATTCGAGCGTTCATGCAAAGGGGTACGAAGACACGTCGCTTCCCAAAGACTTCTTCGACGCGGCGATCGGAAACATCCCGTTTGGCAGCTATCCTGTGTACGATCCAGCATACCGCCGCAGCCCCCACTTGACCCGCTCAATACACGATTACTTCCTGACGAAGACCCTCGATGTGGTCCGGCCCGGAGGCGTGATCGCGCTGATTACCAGCCGCTACACCATGGACAAAGGTGATTCCGCGGTTCGACGCCATCTGTCGGATGGATCGATTCTGTTGGGCGCACTGCGGCTACCTAACACCACATTCAAGGCGAATGCCGGGACCGAGGTGACCACGGATATTCTGTTCCTCCAAAAGCGTTCGCAGGAAACGCCGCCCCCCGGCGAAAGTTGGACTGAACTGACATCCATTGAGACGGCGGATGGTCCAGTGGAGATTAACGAGTACTTTGCTCGCCACCCGGAAATGATGCTGGGTCGCATGGGAATGGAGTCGGGACAATATGGCATCGCTCCCGCTCTGATTGGAAACCTGGAGTCAGGTGTCCTCGAAAGAGCCGTTTCACTCCTTCCCGCCGCGGTGTACAGGAGCCGGGACAGTCAGGGTCAGTTCTTAGGTGCAGGCCATCAGCAAGTTCCTGCAGTTGGCGAAGTTAAGGAAGGTGGTCTGGCCGAACGCGATGGCCAAATCGTTGTTCGTCGCGGCAACGGGTTCGAGCCTGTGACGCAGCCGGCTTCGGCGCACGCAAGGATTCGCGGAATGCTTCAGGTGCGTGACGCTGTCCGCGAGGTGTTCCGCACCCAGCTTTCCGACGCCCCGGATGAAGTCATCGCCGAAGCCCGCCGCCATCTGAATCGAACGTACGATTTCTTCAAGTCCCGCTTTGGTCCCCTCAACGTGAGGGAGAACGTGAAAGCGTTTGCCGATGATCCGGACCTGCCCCTTCTGGTGTCGCTCGAAGAATTTGACCCGGAGACAAAGCGGGCGACGAAGACAGCAATTTTTGATCGGCGCACGCTGGAGCGCTATCGCCCGGTTGAGCGCGTCGAGACCGCGTCCGAGGCGCTGCTGGTATCGCTCAACGAGACCGGCGAAATCAATTGGCCCCGAATGGAATCGCTTACGGGCAGGCGTGCTTCTGAGTTACAGGACGAACTTGGGTCTCTCGCCTACCGCAATCCCGAGGGCGGAATATGGGAGACTGCCGACCGCTACCTCAGCGGTAACGTGCGCAAGAAGCTCGCCGTTGCGCAAGCTTCAGAGCAAATCGATCCGGCGTATCGCCGGAATGTTGAAGCTCTCCGGGCTGTGCAGCCGAAAGATCTGGAACCGGGCGAAATAGAAGCGCGTCTTGGCTCCTCGTGGATATCCCCCTTGGATATCCGTGACTTCGTTACCGAGTTATTAGACGTGCCCCGCGCGGGAGTGAAAATCGGATACGCCGAGACTATCGCAACCTGGACAATCGAACTCGACTACGGCGCAAAGTACGTCGTTAACAACACCACGACTCACGGCACCGCCCGCTTCCGTGCGTCCGAACTGATCGAGCAATCGCTGAATGGGCGCACACCGACAGCCTACGATGAGGACGCGGACGGAAACCGCATCGTAAATCAGCCGGAAACCGTCGCAGCACGCGAGAAACAGCAGCAGTTGAAGGATCGCTTTCGCGATTGGGTTTGGGAAGATCGCGAACGCGCGGCGCGGCTCGCTCAAGAGTACAATCTCAGATTCAATAACATTCGGCCCCGCGATTTCGACGGCTCGCATCTGACATTGCCCGGAATGGTGCGGACATCTCTGCGTGATGGCGATCTCGCGCCGCATCAAAAGAATGCTGTGTGGCGCATTCTCCAGGGAGGCAGTCCGTTGTTGGCGCACGTCGTGGGAGCGGGCAAGACCTGGACCATGGCCACCGCCGCGATGGAACTCCGCCGCCTGGATCTCGCTAAGAAGCCGATGTTCGTTGTCCCGAATCATCTCGTGGACCAATGGGGAGCAGAGTTTCTGAAGCTGTATCCGCAGGCTCGGCTCTTCGTTGCAGGGAAAGACCACTTTGAGACCGGCAAGCGTCAGCAAGCCATGGCTCGCATTGCCACCGGGAACTATGACGCCGTGATCGTCTCACACCGGTCGTTCGAGTTCCTGCCGGTATCGGACGCCTATTTCAACCGCTTCGTCGAGAAGCAGGTGGCGGAACTCGATGCAGAGATCGGAATGGCTAAGGACTCCAAAGACGACAACCGCCGCATAGTGAAGGAACTGGAGAAAGCAAAAAAACGTTTGGCCGTCAGGCTCAAGAAACGCGCGGACCGCGAGTCGAAAGACCGAACATTGACATTTGAGAGCCTGGGGGTCGACCAGCTTTTCGTGGATGAGGCCGATCTGTACAAGAACCTGGGCTATGTCACAAAGATGAACCGGATCGCCGGGTTGCCGAACTCCGACAGCAACCGCGCATTCGACATGTTCCTGAAGATTCGTTACCTTCAGGAACGCAGCGACGGCAGCGGGGTTGTCTTTGCCACCGGCACACCCATCTCGAATACGCTGGCGGAAATGTATACGATGCTCCGCTATCTCGGGCCGGAAATGCTCTCCGAGCGGAAGGTCGATCACTTCGATTCGTGGGCCGCAAACTTTGCCGAGGCGGTGACATCGCTGGAACTCGCCCCGGACGGATCGGGATACCGGATGCACACAAGGTTCGCAAAGTTCATTAATCTTCCCGAACTACTTTCCGTATTTCGCGCCGTGGCCGATGTACAAACGGCAGATATGCTGAACCTCCCTCGACCCGTTCTTGAAAACGGCAGACCGGCAATAGAAGCCGCGCCCGCGAGTCCGGAACTGAAAGCGTTCATCCGAACTCTGACTGAACGGGCCGAACGGTTGAGAAAAGAGCGCGTTGACCCGGCAGTGGACAACATGCTGAAGATCACGGGCGAAGGACGAAAAGCGGCTCTCGACATGCGACTGGTCGATCCGAAAGCCGAGCCAGAGGCGGAGACTAAAATTGACCGCGCAGTTTCCCGCATCGTCAGGATTTGGGAGGCGACCCAGGCGGAGCGCTCGACTCAGCTCGTCTTCAGCGACCTTTCGACGCCCGATCCGGACCGATTCAACGTTTACGACGATGTGCGTTCGAAGCTCGTCAAAGCTGGCGTGCCCGAGCGAGAGATCGCGTTTATCCATGACGCCGAGAATGACAATGCCAAGAAGGTACTCTTCGATGGCGTGAACGCCGGAAGAGTGAGGATACTGCTTGGTTCGACCGAGAAGATGGGCGCCGGCACGAATGTGCAGCGACGGCTGGTGGCACTCCATCACCTCGATGCGCCCTGGCGACCGCGCGATATCGAGCAGCGGGAAGGCCGCATCCTTCGCCAGGGAAATTCGAACAAAGAGGTTCAAATCTTCCGCTATGTAACGGAAGGATCATTTGACGCCTACATGTGGCAGTGCCTCGAAACCAAGGCCCGCTTCATCCAGCAGGTAATGCGAGGGGAGACCTCGGTACGCGCAGCGGAGGATCTGGAGAGCGGCGCGCTCACCTACGCGGAAATCAAGGCGATCGCTTCCGGCAATCCTGCCGTCGTCGAAAAGATCAAAATCGATACAGAAGTCCGAAAGCTGGATCAGCTTCGCGCCGTGCACGCCAATCAGCAGCGTCATATCCGTTGGGAGATTCGCGACCTGCCGCGTCAGATCACCGATGCGAAACAACATTTGGCTCATATCGAAGGCGACATTGCAACGCGGAACGCCAGCGAGTCCGCCGAGTTCAGTATGACGGTGGGCAACCGCGTTTTTTCCGGCACAGGTGCTCGGGAGGAAGCAGCAAAGGCTCTGACGTTCGCGATCCTCTCATGGCGTGACGATCTAACGATGCAGCCGCGCGGTTCCTTTCGTAGTTTCGAAGTATTGAGCAGGGGTAAGAGCGGAGCATTCGGACTGATCCAGGACGAAGAGCGTGTCCCGGAGTTGTATGTGCGCGGACGCGCCACATATTCGGCAAACCTGAACGCCGCGAATCCCATTGGGACCGTCCAGAGTGTCGAACACACATTTAGGAATCTGGACAAACTCGCGGTTGAGCAGCGAAACCGTGTGACTCGCGTGGAGAAAGAACTTGCAGACTACCAGTCGCAGGCGGACCGTCCGTTCGAGCACGAGGAGCGCCTGAAGCAGTTGCTCACCCGCCAGGCTGAGCTCAACTCCTTGCTGGACCTCGACAAAGGCGACCAGCAGGCTGCTGATTCCACCCCCGATCTCAAGGACGATCCGGACATCGGGCGGACTGCACCAGCAAAGCCACGGGGCCGCGACGAGGTAGCGAAAATGGCTGAGGCGTACATGCGCAGTTCGGGAACGGCCATTCGAGAAATGCCAATCGCCGAACGCACGCCGCCGCAGACGGGTCCCGTCACCGGCAGGGCTGTCGCTAAGGATGAAGCGCATGTCGCGCTCGCTACTTCCGGTAATAGTTTTTTCATAGTACCGTCATCATCTTTGGTGCGCGATATACAAATCGGTGAACGTCTGTCTTTGAGGTTTCACCAAGGCCGCGTGTTGATCGACAATGGACGTGCTCAAGGAAGATAGGGCGGTCGGGCATTACGACCGACACAATCAATCACAGTCTACCGGAGTCATCCGATGCCTCGAATTTCGCGAATAGTTGGTCTTGCGTCGCGATCCACCTGGCAATCTGTCTACCGATCTCGGGGCTGCGGTAATAGAATGAATGATAATTGCGGAACATAATCTTAAGCAACGATCCTTCGCTCCTGATCTGTTCAAGATCGCACGGGTATCGGATTGCGGAAGACTTGTTTTCGGCCTTGCGGTCCTGGAAGAGGGGATCCTGTTTTGAGTGGATTGAAATCAGCCAACTCGCCCAAATGCCCTCACGACCAAACGACCATACACGGTTGCGGACGAAGCCGCTCAGGATAGCGAGCAGTTGCACGACGCCTGCAAGAAAGCCGGCATTTGCAATTGCGATCAAAAGCCACAGCCATAAGCGCAGTACCTCCGCGAAAATCCAAAACACTCCCCGTATACCAGGCACCGACGGAATGAACTTTGCCTCCCAGAGAGCGCCGAGCATCAAAATAGCATTTCCAAGCAAAGCGCAGGGCAGAACGACCCAACTGAGAAACAGCCTGGGCAGGTCCGCGATGTGCCCCCAGAGCCGAAGCCAGCGGTGTGCGCTGTCTTTTTTCTCGAAAAACACGTACAGCATTCCCACTTTCCCCAGCTGCAAGCGCGGATACCGGGCGAGAACGCGGTTCTGCCAGCGCGTGAGGAAGACAGTTGATGGACCAAACATGACGGCGATCCACGTGCGAATTAGATTTGGGGATATCGCTATCTTCAGCAAACTAATCACGATATACCCGAATACGATCATCCCGGCGAGGTACCAGAAACTAAATTCCTGCTCGTTGCCAAGATACACCGCCGCGTAAATGAATCCTGATGCGAAGAAATATAGCCCAAACGCGCCAAAGGTGGCTATTAATCCCCCAACCATCAACCCGCCGCTCAGCCATATCGCTCGTGCGCGGACGGCAAAGAAGGGAGTTCCAAGGCACACGATCCCGGAAATGGAGCGCTGCACTCTGGGATGACGGATGGCATAGAGAGCCACGGTGCCGCCGTGGCTGTGTCCAATAATGAAGTGCCTCGCAAAGGGATATGCGCGCGTCAGTTCCGTCAGATGTTGTTGTAGCAATTGGGAGGCATCGATCCGCTTACGTTGGGAGTTAGCGCCACTCCATCCGAACGTTCCAAAAAACACAACAGCACGAAGTTCCTGTCCAATCGCCTCTAAGAAAACAGGTTGCCAAATATTCGAATCGCTGAATGTGCCATGGACGAGCGTGACGCAGTATGCAGGGTCGGTGCATGTCTTGGTAAGCGCGTCGGCTTGTTCGGGCGAATAAATGTATGCGTCCGATGAACCCCCCTGGCGGATGAGTCCCGGAAGGTCCGACGGTGAATAAATCATAGGTCCGGTGCGCGTGCCAACGAGTATATTGTACGGCAAGGATCAACCGCAGCCTTGCCGAAAGGACACATTCGCGGGTAGTCCGCCCAAACTTCTTAGGCCCGGCTTATTGTGCGGTCCCAACCGAGAGCATTGCTGGGCTGCTCGTTTGATTGCCTATCGTGATAACCAGTGAGTAGGTGCCCTGTGCAAGGCCCTGCGGTACCGAGAGATTGACCTGACCCAGGCCGACCAACTGCGGCGTCAACCCTGCGAACAGCACGTTTGCATTTTGGCCGGCGATCGTCGCGGTGACGGTCTGCGTGGGAGTCGTGTAGGGGCTCGTTGGAGTGGCAACACCGTCCGCAAGAGTAGGAGAGGTCGCCCCTAATCCAACGATGTAAACTGTAACCGCTGAACCAGGTGCCGCTGGAGCCGATGGCCCGTTGAGCGCCAGCGATGGCACATCCTGCGCGATCGCTTGGTTGCCGTTGTACATGAAGATCGCCGGTGCCGACGTTTGAACTTGGACCGTAAACGGCAGCGAGTCCTGTAATCCTGCGCTGATCACGACGGTTGCCGGACCAGTCGAGGTACCGTACGGCACCAGGAAATTAATTTGTGTCGCGCTCACGTACTGGACTGGCGCCTGCTGGCCATTTACGGTAACTGCGACATCCGCGAGAGACGCAAGATAAGGGACCTGCTGAGCCGTTACAGTGAATCCGGCTAGATTCGCACCATACGCAATTGCGTACTCGCCAGGCGCGACTGGCCCCGGTTGCGAGTTGGCCAGATTGACCACCGCATTTATTTGCGGCGTCCTGACCGTGTTCAAGAACGGATTGAACTGAAGCATGCCGGGTTGGATAGTTGTGGGATTCTGGAAAAGACCGTAAGCTTCGACATCCAGCGGGGGGGCCGCCGGCTCGCCGGGATAGCCGTAATAATATTCGGGATAAAAGTAATTGAAGCTCACCACGTTAGGGTTGTTTGAGGCAAATCGGAGATTGGCGTCGATCCACGCGGCCTGCCCCTGCGGCGTCACCGGGAATTCTGACATAGGGGCGTTCAAGGATATATTGACGGTACTGTTCTGATAGGCACCTTCAGCGATCATTCCCTTCTTTCCCAAAGCGGCGATGTCGCGGAACGCGGCATCCATTCGCTGCGCCCAACAGGCAAACGTGTATTGAGGCAAGGTCCACCCGGGGGCTTGCATATACGGCAGGGATAAGGCTGCCGCGTCGAATGGTACGCCCAAGTTCACCATAGTGCTGAAGAAGCCGCGGACGAAAACGTCAGCCGGTGTGAGCCCGAGGCCCTCTATATGCAATGCAATTTTGGCGTTTGGATCGGCCATCTTAACCCCTGCTATCGCTGCCTTCAGGAGCGTGGCCTCCGTTGGCCAAACGTTCTGTTCCATAAATTCAACTGCCTCATATGGCGATGCTCCCTGGGGAGCCGGTAGGAGCTGGCCCGGAAGGAAATTCTCAATTCCGAGGCCGATCTCGTTACCGATTCCATAAAGACCTATCGCGATGCCTTGGCTTTTGTAGTACTGCACCGTCTGATAAGTATAATTTTGGAGCTGCGTAGCAGTGTCGGCCACGCTGAGGCCCTGCCATGCCGCCGGCGCGTTTTGTACCCCAGCGTCGGCGTTCTGGTCGCTCAAGAACATTTCCAAGTAGTTCTGCATGCCGAGGCTTTGGGCCTCAGCCAGAAGATGTCCACCCACCTGCTGACTGGACCAGAAGCTGTTGTCGTACGGTAGAGTTTCCCATTGCTCAAATGGCGTATTCTGCAAGACGGAGCTGTTTACAGTTGTGATTCGTATATGCGCGAGCCCGAGACCGTTGGCCGCCATGATCGGATAGGGATGGTAGCCAGTCAACTCCCAGAAGGCGGACTCAGTTGCGGAGTCGAATCCTGCTAAGAAATCGGGGCGTGCAAGCACTTGGTTTGGCAGTTGGTACGCTTCGAAGTTTGTTGCGCCGCTATTAAACGTGAAATTCGTAAATGTCGTCGTAACCGAGTTCAGCGAATTGACGTTGCCCGATCCCAAAGCAAACACCGCTTGACGTACCGGACCGATCCAGGTTCCGACGGTGGTCCATGAACCACCAACGAGAGCCATGAACTCCATCCGGGTCCCCGTCTGAACGATTCTCAACGTCCCCGACACATCGCTGGACGGAATGCTGGCGTAAACGGTTTGCCCCCCTACTGTCCCGTAGAGAACAAGTTGGTCGCTGTTGGCGTCACGATAACGGAAGAGTGTCAGGGAATTTTGGCCATCGAAATAGATCGTGAACGAAGCGCCCTGAAAATGAGATCCAGAGCCAGCGGGGATGATCGTTGCGCTCCAGGACGAGGCCAGTTCGTAATTCACTTGAACGTCAAAATCTCCCGGTGCGTAGTATTGGGAGTAAACCGAGGTCTGCGAACTTGGCTGGGAACCGTCAGAAGTCAGCACGAGACCGTCGTTCATCTGATAGTTGCCGCCGACGGAACTGGTAGAACTGGAAGTATAAAACCAACGGCAGCTGTCGAGTGCGCTCTCTTGAAAGTTATCGTTCGGGAGCTGGGCGAACGCGCTCAGGCATATTCCGAGGCAAAATGAAAACAACCTTGCCAAGCGCATAGAGGTATTGTACTGGATCGGCCCTGAAACTCGGACGCACGTTCGTGCGCGCACCTTTCTCCCGGACAAGGGCAGCGGACATGGCCCGTGGCGGCTTGCGGACTCACCGGGACTCGATTTCGCGCCTGCCCAATGCTTACTTCGACTCGCTCGGGATTCCGAGATTGACTGTCAGCCGGTAGCGCCAGATTATCGGGAAGCGGGCCGCCGTTTTCGCGGCAAATTCCCGGTTTTACGCTTAATCCGCCGAACCGCCGGATGCGGACCCGCATGTCCGGTGGTGAGGGAGGAGAGGAGCCGCGAGGCTTCCCCTATCCCGATTTGTAGTCGGACCGTTCAGGCGAGGAGACGTGGGCACACCGCCTTCCGGTTGCGGGCGCATTAGTTCTTGACGTCAAGAAACCGGAGGAAGCGTTGTTCCAAATGACGTCTGGCCAGCCGGAATGCGCGGCCAGACGTACTACGGCACCAGATTTAAGTCACCGGCCATGATTTCGGCTTCTATCGCGGTCTATTCCCTTGACAAGGCGCTGGCTTTCGGGGATCGTCGCAGCCTCACTAAGGGCTCTCTGGTAGCGACCGAGCCAGCCATTCCAACCGTCCTCTTGGGGAACAATACCCCGCCGGATAAGCCGTTGCGCGGTCTCTCGCAGATATCCCTTGTTGCGCAAAATTGACTCCGAATCTCCCAACTCATCGATCTTCAGCCCCGGATGACCCTCGGCAAATAGTTTTCGCAGTCGCACGAACGAATTGGTCCGCAGACCACCCTGACCGCGTGCGGCTTCCATTTCCGGCGTGTAGTAGACATAGTGGACCTGTCCGTCCGTTCCTTCGAGCATTAGGTAGCTGCGGCCGACTTGTCGTCCTGTGTCTTCCTCCCCATGCACTAGAATCCTGCCTTCCAATGTGGTGAGACGGCGAAATTCGAGCACCGTCAATGGGAGACGCTCATCGGACATCAGGACCCCGTGCGCAGCCAGCGTTTTCTGACGGTCGGCACTTCGTTGCATGGCCCGTAGAATGTTCTCGAAGTCCTGCCGCACGCGCCATGCGTTTGGACCGGTGGGCTCGGCTAACCCCATCGATTCGAGCACCTTCAGCCGTTCCGCAGTGTGCTGTTCTACCAGCGGCGCACTTCGCCCGAGCCCGGATGGCCGGGAGTCCTTCGCGACTGTGAAGAATGAGGAGTCTGCCTCCTCAGCCTCTTGGGAGTCGCGCTTGATGATGCGATCCAGAGACGTGTAGCGGTGCTGATGCACCTCTCGACGCTGGGCCGTGGCGGCATCCAACTCCGTGCGATGCCCTAGCTGGCGGGTGCAGAGATCTTCAGCGATTTCGCGGATGCCCTGCTTGACATAATCCCGACTGAGATTCAGCGGGCGATTTTCCCCTCCGATTCCCCGGAGCGCGATATGTACATGGGGGTGCTCCGTGTTGTAGTGGGCCACCGCCACCCATTCGACCTCCGTGCCGAGGTCCCTCTCCATCCTCGAAACCAGGTCGCGGGTCAGGCGTTTCAGGTCGGCTCTGTCGCCGAACTCTGGGGATACGATCAGTTTCCAGAGGCGCTCGTCGCCCGCCTTCTGCCAGCTTTCAAGCCGCTCTGCGATGTCGATGGACTCTCCGCGATCGTCGAAACCAACAGCCCTGGACTCACCCTCGTGAGTGGCGCTCTCACGGGCGATGTAGCGCCCATGGGCTCGCCATTGCCCGGCGACGGCGTTCTTCGAGTACATGACCCGAACAGCACACCGTTGGTTGTAGGGTCGAGTACGCTTCGCGCCCGTGTCGAGTCCGGCCGACCGGCCTGTTCGCCTCCTGCTCATGCGGGCATGATGCATCAGGATTTTGTAAGCTGACGCCCAGGCTGCGCGTTCATTTCGGGCTGGCGGCTTCCGCGGTCGAAGCCGGAACTCGCGTTCTTCATCCTTCGCCACGGTTCACCAGCTCCTGCATTGCCAACTGCGAGTCGCCGACCATGGCTTGGCCTGCGCTCTTCAGCAAGCGGCTGTGCCGGCCTCGTGCTCGCGCAACGGCGGCTTCCATGGCCTCCCCGCCTGGCTCGGGAACGCACGTCAGCACGATCTTGGCGAGGCTGTCCAGGAACGCGAACAAAGCCTGCTGGGCTCGTCCGAGGCGGAAAACCTCCCGCCGAACCTGCTCTATGCTCGCGGCCAGCCGCTCTTCGCTGCCGATGATGCCGTCCTCGCCCTCGCCCAATTCCTTCTTGATCGCTGCTCTAAGAAACGCGCTGGGACTGGAATAACCTCGCGCCTTCGCCGCTGACTGAATTTGCTCGTCAGTGTCGGTGGTCAGTCGGATCGTTCGTCTTGGCATGATGCCCTCTACTTCGAAAGGGAACGGCGGAGCCCATTCGGGACGCTCTTTTGTCCTTAGATGCCCCGGTCAGACGAGTGGCGGACAGAGACGCTGAATTGGCTGACGGCGCAAGTGGTCTGCAATCGGCGACATACAAACCAAAATCAACCAACTCGTCAGACAACCTTATGTTCCACTACCGGATCTTTGGCTGTCTGGGAGGAGTCTTTGCTGCCGGTGTGTGTTGCAATCTGTTGCAAACTGTTTCAGATGCGCGCTGCCCCAGGAGATTGTTGCAGACGGTTCACAAACCGTTGCAACCGGTTGCAAGACGCGAAAATCCGCGGATTCGGTGTCCCGATGGGTTTGCGCCATTCCCTTCTTAGATGAGGGAGCAAATCGGTACCGATGGACTCGAATACGCCGCTGCGCCCCAGAAAAACAAGGTCGGACCTGGCCCACCTGCGCTCCCTCCTTTCGGCCCAGCCTGCCACGAGCATGGGACAGGTTGTCGCGGCCTGGGGAGCTATTGAAGCTGGGCTGGCAACAGGAATGAAGCTCAGAGAGGTTTGGGAGGCTGCGAAGCTGGATGGGCTGGAGATTCCGTACCCACAATTCCGCGTCTATGTCTCGCGACTGAGGCGACGGCGTCAACGGTCTTCCGCATCCGCGTCACAACCGCCACGCGCACTGACAAACGGAGCGCGGGAGCTACCAGATCCGCCACCGCGCGATCCGTTCAACAATCTGCGGGAGCAGCGGGAGAAAAAAGAACAATCGGGCTTCGAATATGATCCGTTCTCAATTAACAAGAACCTGATCGGGTGAAAGGCAGATTATGACAAAACCTGAGACCAACGGGAATGGGACCCCGGCATCAGTTCATCTGGTGCTGCAGGGGAAGGGAGGCGTCGGCAAGAGCTTCGTCTCGGCGATCCTCGCCCAGTACTTTCGAACGAAATCAGCACCGGTGCACTGCCTGGATACCGATCCGGTCAATGCGACATTCGCGCAATACCGGCTGCTGGAGGCTGAACATTTGAAGGTGCTCAAGCGGGGCACGATCAATGAGAAGCAATTCGACCTGTTCGTCGAAAAAGTATGCCACGGAGATGGCGTATTCATCGTCGATACGGGAGCCACGACGTTCGTGCCGCTCTGGAATTACATTCTGGAAAACGAGATCCTCGACTTCTTCCGGGCCCACGGGCGGAGCGTGTTCGTTCATTCGGTAGTGACGGGCGGGCAGGCTATGACCGACACGCTGAACGGCCTGGAACGTTTGGCGCAAACCACCTCACAGAAGAACGTAATTGTCTGGCTGAATGAATACTTCGGCGAGGTCACCAAAGATGGGAAGACCTTCGAGGAGTTCAAGGTAGCCGAGGAGTATGCGCCCAAGCTCGTCGGCACTGTGGTGATCCGCGACAGAAATCCGCACACCTACGGCGACGATGTTCGCCAGATGCTGGAACAGCGGCTCACTTTCGATGAAGCCATCAAGGATGCGAAGTTCTTCCTCGTGTCGAAGCAGAGATTGGCGATCGTGCGCCGCGAACTGTTTGAGCAACTCGACAAGCTGGCTATCACCTGACCTATATGCCTCATGAGGATGGTTCGATCACAACCCAGCGGCTCATCGCGGAAGTAGCGGCCCGGCACAAAGTCTTTCTCAAGCCGGACGATCCGGCAATCGCCCTGGTCACTATGAACCGTCTCATTCTTGACGGTGCGATGGAGAACATCCACGAGCAGATTCGCGCAACGATCGCGGAATTCCACGCATCAATGCAGAAAGCGGAGCGGCGCGCGGGAAGTATCCTGGCACATGGAGTGAAGGAATCGGCGGCGGAGATGAAGCGGGGTTTGCAGAATGACATTCAGATCGCCGGCCTGAAGGCCCGCGAGATTGTGCATCTGGTGAACGAAGCGCACCGTCGCCCCGCGTTGATTCGATGGTCTGCCGTCGGTCTGACAGCCGGGGTTCTGTTATTCGGCGGCGGCGTTTGGCTCGGTACGTTGCTGCATTAGAGGTTGGTTATGTGGGTTTTGGTATTGCTGTTGAACTTGGTGGGGCGGAAAGACTCTCCGCGGTTCCTCGCTGGATGGACGCTGATCATGCTCTTCTTCCTTTACTGCTTCGTCCATGATGCCTTCGACCGGCCATGGCCGACGCAACGCGTCTTTGTCCCGCATATGGTGCGTCGGCCTGCATGGCCTGTACCGGTGTCCACCCCCGAGCCTTAACGCCCGCGCTCGATTGCCGCCAGCGCTTTCTTGATGGTCCGCCCCACGTACTCGTTCTGCCGCCGCTCGTTCCCTTTATGCGACAGATCGCGCGAGCGGATCGCGGTATCAACCTCCTCTGCGCTGGCGCCGTGCGACAGAGCATAAACGGCGTAAGCAAGATCGACTCGCGTTCCATCTCCTCGGTAGCGACCGTCCGCACGGAACACATCGATGCCCTTTAGCTCTGGACGGTGGACCGTGCCCGCGTGGGCAAGGTATCTGCTCCTCAAGTCCTCCCGCTCGGCATGCAGTCGTTCAAGGTCGTTTTTCACGCCTGCCAGGAACCGCTCCACCTCGGGGTAGACGCTGCCAACTGCCTCGACCAAACGCACGAACGGATACAGCCCGGTGACGGCGTTCAGGTATTTGGCTTTTCGATTACTAAATCCGACCAGGCGTCCGAAGTGCCGCCAGTCGGCCGCGCCGCGATCACCGCCAAATTTCTCCGCCAACGCCCGCGCAGCCGCGGTACTCACTTCCTTGCTGATCCGTTCGGAGTGCTTCACCCAAGCCTGGAAATTACCAGGAGATGTTTCAACGATGACGGCGGGATTGAAGCCAGCCTCTTTCATCGCCAAAACCGCATCCGTCGTCAGATCATCCACCATGCTCAAGTCGTGTTCACCGCTGGGCCGGATGTATATGTTGCGTCCCTCGCGATTCTGGTAGCGTAACCACGGTACCGATTTGAGGATGGTTTCGGCATTCCAGACACGTGGGATCATGACCGATTCGCCCGCTCTGGCATCTGGGTTGTAAAGCCCAACCTCGAACAGTTCGGAGCCCATCGCCACGAGTTGCCGTTCTACCGCCAGACTGGTCTTTTCCGCTGCGCTGCTTACAACTGGCAATCTCCCGGCAGATCCATTCATCAAACACGCTTCCCCATAAATCAAAGGAAACGGCAGCGACCATCCGGGACGCCGAATAACTGATCATTGTTGGGTTTATTGGGGTTATAGCGCAGACGCAGGCCGGTAGAGCGTTTTCCAATCTTGAGATGAGCCTGAAGGATGAGGGTAACAAGCGGGATTGATTCTCCTTTCGTTTTTGGATTTGGGAAACAGAAAACGAGCGTGGGAAAGTGGGAATCCTGCTTTTTGGATTTCCACTTTTCCATG
>DATAXN010000008.1:0-121425 GCA_036273015.1 Bryobacteraceae bacterium
AGCGGTACTGGGGACAACATATGTGGACGCGCGGGTATTTCTGTGCGACGGTGGGAGCGGTGGATGAGGCAACGATCAAGGCCTACATCGAAAGCCAGCAGTGGGACGAAGACGATCAGGGATTCAAGATCACCGCGACCATCAAGCCTTGAGCCGGCTCTCGGCCGGAGCATGCTTCAGACGGCTTCAGCCGCACCCTCGACTTTCAGTCGTGTCAATTCTACCGGCTTTAAGCCGGTAGTCGTTCAGGCATTCACTTCGACGGTCGTTGTCAGGATCTGGCGACTGAGAAGCACGTCCCGTTCATCGGCGGGCAACGTCTCGATGTATAGCTCGGCGGCCTCTTTGATGTTTGCCATCGCTTCTTCAAGCGTGGTCCCTTGCGACTGGCAACCCTTCAGTTCCGGACACCAGGCGTAAAAGCCGTGCTCGTCCTTCTCGATGAGGACCGTTGCTTTTCGTGCCATAAATCAAGTTTATCGTTTTTATGGCTTCTGCTTCGGCTGCCTAAAACGGATAGTGCGCTTCGCCCATCTGAATTGTGATCCACTTCAGCTGTGTCAGTTCGTCCATGGACCACTGGCCGCCTTCGCGCCCCATCCCCGAATCCTTGACGCCGCTGAAGGGTCCGTGCGGTTCGTCATGAACGGTGGACCCGTTGATGTGTACGGAGCCGGATTCCAGTTCCAGCGCGCATCGCATGGCGAGCTGCAGGTCATTTGTGATCACGCCCGATGTCAGCCCGTAGCGTGTGCTGTTCGCCAGGCGAATGGCATCGTCGGCGTCTTTGGCCTTGATAACGCTGACCACGGGTCCGAACAACTCCTCCTGAAACACGGCCATGGAGGATGTGACGTCGGCGATCACGGTCGGCTGGAAGTAGTTGCCTTCGTAGGTTCCGCCGCACAGAACGCGCGCGCCTTCGGCTTTTGACGACTCGATCCGGTCCGCGATGAAGGGGCACTGCGAGGCGCGGATCAGCGGACCAATTACCGTGTGTGGATCGCGGGGGTCGCCGACTTTAAGAGACTTCACCTTTGGTACGAACAGAGCGAGGAATTTGTCATACACCGGCTCTTCTACAATCACGCGCGAGCCCGCCATGCAGATCTGGCCCTGATGAATGAACATCCCGAAACTCGCCGTATTCACCGCGTATTTGAGGTTGGCGTCTTTCATGACGAGCAGCGGACTCTTGCCGCCCATTTCCAGATCGAACTTCTTTCCGCGCCGCGCGCACTCCACGCCGATGTGACGTCCTACGGCGGTGGAACCGGTAAACAGGATACATTTCACGCGCGGGTCGCTGTAGAGAACCTCTCCCAGCGTGGGACCGTCGCCGGTCACAACGTTGAGCACTCCGGGCGGGAGGCCCGCTTTGTCGAAGAGTTCCGCGATCTTCAACCCGACGAGCGACGTTTCCTCCGACGGTTTCAGCACGAAGGTGTTGCCCGCGGCCAATACCAGCGCGACCTTCTTCGCCGCGAGAATCAGAGGAAAGTTGAAGGGCGCAATGCCTCCAACGACGCCCAACGGACGCCGGATCGCCATAGATATGCGCCCGGGGACATCGCAGGGGATCGTTTGCCCCATGATGCGGCGGCATTCGCCGGCGGCGGACCGGAGGGTCCCCGCTACGACCGTTACCTCCAAATGTGCCTTGCCGAATGTCGAGCCGGCTTCTTCGATCAACAGGTCAACGAATTCGTTGCGCATCGATTCCAGAATGTCCGCGGCGCGAATCAGAATCAGCTCGCGTTCGGAGGGCAGCGTGTTGCCCCAGACGTCCTTGACCGCGTATGCGGCGTCTATGGCGCGGGTCATGTGTTCCGGACGCGCCATGAAGACTTTGGAGAAAGCCTTTCCGTTGGCGGGATTGACCACCGGCGTCATATCCGATGGCTCGATTTCAATTGTCTGTCCATTGATGTAGGGTGCGGTCATGTCAATGTGTCCTTATCAGTCGTGGGTGACCGTGGTTTGTCATCCGGCTGTCAGGCTATCATGGCCTGCACGGGCCAGTGCCGTCCGGGCAGTTTTGAAATGACTTGTATACTATACGGAGTCGCGTAAACAGGTCTTCCGGCTACCGGTTGGAACGCCAAAGAGCGAGGAGTCTGACGATGCCCAATTTCCGCATACGATGGTTTGCCGCTTGCGTCGCTCTATTGACGGGCCTTACGCAAGCTGCGCTGGCCGCTGAAATTGTTATCGCCGATGCGATGTCGCAGCCGGAGAGTTTGACCGTCGCACCGGGTGGGGTATTGATCGTCGGCAGCGCGAGCACTCCGTTCGTCTATAAGGTCCGGCGCGGTTCGGCCACGGCCGAGAAGTTTGTCGATGCCAGCGCGGAAGGCCCCGGCACGTTTTTCTTCGGCATGCTGGCGGATGCGGCTACCAACACGTTGTGGACATGTCAACTGACGCCGGTACCCGGCGCAACGCCGGTGAAGCGGCACACCGCCCTGAGGAGCTTTGATCTCGCCACGGGCGCTCAGAAGATCCGTTGGAACCTGCCTGGCGACAACAGTACCTGCAACGACTTCGCGATCGGACCGGACAAGGCGCTTTACATCAGCGACACTGCCAACAGCAAAATCTACCGGCTGCCGGCGGGAGCTTCTACGGCCGAACTATTTCTGGAAGACCGCGCGCTCTACGGAATCGACGGAATCACATTCCTGAACGGCACGCTGTACGTGAACAATGTGTTTTCGAACAACCTTTACCGCATCCCGGTGGACGCCGCGGGCAAGCCCGGGCAACCCGTGGATATCTGGATGGATCAGCCGATCAAAGGTCCTGACGGCATGCGGGCCGCAAACGGCAAACTGATCGTTGCCGAGAATGGCAGCGGCAGGATTTCCGTGATCACTGTCCACGGCGACAAGGCCAGCGTTGAGGTGATCAAGGAAGGACTTAAGACGCCGACGGGAGTTGAACCGGCGGGTGACACGCTTTGGATTGCCGAACGAGGCGCAGGCAAGGCAGTGTCGATGCCGATGCCAAAATAACAGCTTGATTCGATTAGAAAGGAAATGACGATGATATTGACGAGAGCGATATTGTCCTTAAAGAAGACCGCGCACAACGGACACGCTTCGCGCGCGCGCTTCGCGGCCTGTGCGCTTTTCATCCTGGCCTCGACGGCAGCATGGGCGCAGGTCAATGCGGGCGAACAGAAGCCGGAAGCCAGCATGCCCTTCAACATGACCACGATAGCCACCTTTGAACTGCCGTGGCGGATTGCCTTCCTTCCCGACGGCCACATGCTGATTACGGAAAAGGTCGGACCCTTGTGGCTGGTGTCTCAGGCGGGAGAGAAGACCATGGTGGCCGGGACGCCCGCGGTCTATTGGCAGGGACAGAGCGGCATGATGGGCGTCTTCCTCTCGCCTCACTACGCCACCGACCAGAGCATCTACCTCACTTATTCCGAGCCGGGTGACTATGGCGGCGGCCTGGCGCTGGCCCGTGCCAAGCTGACCGTCCTGCAGAGCCAGCAGGGACTAGTCACCACCACCACGGCCAGACTGCAAAACTTCACAGTGCTGTGGCGCCAACTGCCGAAGGGCAAGGGCGGACAGGAAGGCGCGCAAGTTGCATTCGCGCCCGATGGGCAGTCCCTGTTCCTCACGGTCGGCGACCGGCAGCGTTTCACGCCGGCGCAGGATCCGAATCAGCCCGAAGGCAAGATTCTCCATCTGACGCTGGACGGCAAACCGTCGCCCGACAATCCGAACTTCGACAAAACCGGCGCCGCCACTATTCCTCTGATCGACCCGCCCGCTGACACGGAAGCCGCCAAAACCGCGAAGGTGGTGAGCACCTTTACCTTTACCGGCCCCAACATGACGCCGGCGGAAACCTGGACCATGGGCCACCGCACGCCCTACGGCCTGGCGTTTTCGCCCACCGGTGAATTGTGGGAGGTGGAGCATGGCCCGCGCGGCGGCGACGAACTGAACCTCATCGAAAAGGGTAAGAACTATGGCTGGCCGCTCGTCTGCTATGCCCCGAACTATAGCGGCATCCCCATCCCCAGCCCCGACACACGGCCCGATCTGGCCAAGCCGGTGATCTATTGGACGCCGGTAGTCGCGCCCGGGAATCTGATGTTTTACACCGGGACGCAGACCTTCCCGCAATGGAACGGCAATGGCTTCATCAGCGGCATGGGAACCAAGTCGCTCAACCGCGTAATCTTTGACGGCAAAGGCGGCGCCAAAATGGCCGAGCGCTGGAATGTGGGCAAGCGCGTCCGCGATGTGGAAGAAGGCCCCGATGGCTCGCTGTGGTTGCTGGAAGACGCCAATCCCGGCGCCCTGATCCATGTGACACCAAAGTGATCACTTCGCATTAGACGAAGAGGAAGAAAAGGGCCGGAGCGATCCGGCCCTTTTTGTTTTCATCGGGAGATCAGCATAGACAAACAGGTTTCGACCGCGGACGCCAATCGCCGGTTCTCGGACTTATGCGGACCGTGCGGAAGGGCCAAAGCATCGTTATAGCAAGTCACGCAAACCTGTGGCCAGGATTACACCCGTCAGCGGCGCTGATCGTGTCGCAGACGGGGCGCGTTCCGCGCTTTTCGCCCGGCTGAAA
Source organism: Bryobacteraceae bacterium (assembly GCA_036273015.1). Taxonomy (GTDB): domain Bacteria; phylum Acidobacteriota; class Terriglobia; order Bryobacterales; family Bryobacteraceae; genus BOG-234. Next base: position 4,606 of record DATAXN010000008.1, read on the forward strand.
AGAGAACGGGTGGTAAAGATCGGGCGCTGGACGCGTGAAGATTTATATGACCTTCGGTCCCCCAAAATGTGGGGCGGTGATCGGTATTGCGAAATACTTTACTAAACAGTCCTACACTCTCGACAGGATACCCGCTCGTCGTCGTCGGTACGTCTCTATAGATGGAAATCGGGAGGTGCATAATGAAGAAAACTGCGCTATCGGTTCTGGGCGGAGCAGCGTTGGCGCTGCTGCTCACAATACCTGCGGCTGCGGCGGGGAAAGCGAATCAGCGGTCCGTGCAGGCTGCATGGCCGTCGGAAACGTTGGGCGGTACGATCGGGATGGTCGAACCCAATCAGAAGATGCTCGTCGTCGAGACTCCAGGGAACGTCCCATTCGACATCGTTGTCACGCCGAAGACCCGTATCATGCACAATAATCAGGCTGTCACGGTGCAGGACCTGTCTCAATACAAAAACAGCCACGTCACAGTGCACTTTGTTCCGGAAAAGCGCGGCGATGTAGCCGAGTCCATCCGGATCAACGGTTGAAGGCTGCAAAGGGGTAACAACGTAAAAAGGCCAGGAAGTTGATTTCCTGGCCTTTTTACGTTTGATGCAGGACGGTGAGCTAAAGCCGACCCCACCTTATTTACTTCTTCGGCGTGATCTTATACATTTTGGCTGTCGCCGGCGGGTTCGAATCCGTCAGCACATAGATCATGCCGTCCGGTCCAAACCGCACGTCGCGAATACGCGCCCGAATCCCCGGCTCGAGCAGCAGCGGCTCCTCGCCGATCACCTTGTTCGTTTTCCAGTCCATGTGCAGCCGGTCGAGCAACTGGGCTCCCAAGCCGCCCGAGAAGATGCTGTCCTTCCAGCCGGGGAACTGCTTGCCCTGATAGAACGCCATGCCCGATGGCGCGATCACCGGATTCCAGTAGTAGCGCGGCTGCTCCAGTCCCTCTTTCTCCACGATGCCTCCCGTGATCGGCGTGTTGTTGTAATCGATGCCGTGCGTGATTACCGGCCAACCGTAGTTTTTGCCGGGTTCGATCTTGTTCAGTTCGTCGCCGCCCTGCGGGCCATGCTCCGTCTCCCATAACTCGCCGTTGGCCGGGTTGATCGCCAGACCCTCGGGGCTGCGATGACCCATGGAGTAAACCTCCGGGGCATAGCCTGCTTTTCCGATGTACGGATTCCCCGGAACCGGCTTGCCTTCCGGCGTGAGGTGCAGCATCTTGCCGATGGTGGTGTCGTTCCGCTGACCGTAATCCGTCGGAGGCGTGGGCGCGCGGTCGCCAATCGCCACGAACAGGTTGCCGGCGCGGTCCACCGCGATCCGGCCACCCTGATTCGCGCCGGCGCGGCGGTTGCTCAGCGCGGGCATGGAGCCGAAGATGATGTGCGCGCCGGTGATGCCCTTAAGGTCCGGGTTGAGCGTGGCGCTGGCGAGCACGATATGGCTGTCCATGTCGTTCACGTTCTCGCTATAGGTGAAGAAGATGCGCCGGTTCCGCATGAAGTTCTTGTCGAGCGCGAGGTCGAGCAGTCCGACCTGCCCCTGGAAGTGCACCATCGGCACGCCTGTCAGCGGCTCGGATACGGCGCCGTCAGGGTCCACGATGCGCATGTTACCCTGCTTTTCGGTCACCAGCATCCTGCCGTTCGTGCCCGGAAGGAAGGCGATGCTCCAGGGGGCCACCAGTTTGTCGGTGACCGTTGTCACTGTGTAGGCCACACCGCTCGGTTCATAGGGAGCGCGCGTCTGGCCTTCCCATGAAGCGTGATCGTCGGTTTTGGAAGAAGGGCGGGGATCGATCGGCTTGCCCGCTTCGAGTTGATATGTCGGAGCGCCGCGACCAGGGCCTCTACCCCTGCCGCGTCCTCCTGGTCCGCGCCCGAAAGCACCGGGGGCGCCGGCGGGTGGTGCGTTCGCAGGCTGCTGCGCGATCAGAACAGTACCCGCAAGAACAAAAGCGCCGGACAAATAGAGGCGATGTTTCATAGGTTCCTTCAGATTTTATACCTTGACGGGGCGGGATCGAGGCAATAGCTATTACCTCTTCAGGCGGGGACGGCCTCAATGATGCTCATCTCGTTTCGGGTCGGTACGATTCGCGTCACTTTGAGGCCGGCCGAAGCAAGCAACGCGCGAAACTCGGGTTCGGTGCGTTCGCGCCCTCCCGTCATGACCAGCATGTTCAGGTCGACGAATTTGCTGAGTGAGGTGGCGCGGCCGGGCTGAAGAACCGCTTCGACGATCAGCACCTTACCTGAAGACATCGCCATAGCTTTGCGGCAGTTCCGCAGGATCGCGGCTGAACGCTCATCGTCCCAGTCGTGGATGATCCACTTCAGGATCCAGGTGTCGGCGGACGGCACCGTTTCAAAGAAATCTCCGCCGGCAACATCGCAGCGGTCCGAGAGTCCCTCGTTGGTAAGACGGCGGATTGCTCCCGCGGCGACGTGCGGCAGATCGGCGAGGATACCCCGCGCGCCTGCATTCGCTTTGAGAATCGCGGCCAGCAGGCTGCCGTCGCCACCGCCCACATCCACGATCGTTCCGCTCCCGGAAAAATCATAAGCGCTGACAATTTCCGCGATGACCACCGAGCTGAAACTTGCCATGGCCTCGTCGAAGATTCTCGCTTCGTCCGGGTGCTGCATCATGTACTGCCATTTGCTCGCGCCGTAAACGTGGTCGAACGCAATGGCGCCGGTGTTCACGCTGTAGAGCACTTTCTCCCAGGCGGGGTAGTGATTCTCTCCAAGCTCCTCGATCGCAAAGAAGCGAAGGGAGCCGGGGACGTCCGTCCGGAGCGTTTCGCCTAACGGCGTCAAGCCGAAGCGGCCGTTGTCGTGTTCTGTGAACACGCCGATACTGTCCAGCGCACGCAGCAGGCGGTAGAGAGAAGGCGCGTGTGTACCGGTAGCCTGCGCCAGATCATCGCTGTTTTTCGGGCCGTCCTTCAGCAGATCGGGTATGCCGAGCTTGGCTGCGACATAAAGCGCCCGTGATATCCAGAATCCCTGGATCATCTGCAGCATGGCCACCGGAGGTGGCAATTCCATCGTTTGAGCTGGGGTTTGAGTTGGCGTAGACATGGCTTTCTATTTAATACCAGGCGCGCCTTAGCCGCCGGCGATCGCTCCCACAATCAGAAAAGGCTCTGATCCATTGGCGACGGAATCGGGCAGAGGGGTGTCGGGCGAGTCGTGAGACAAGTCTTCCTGACATGCGAAGAATCGGATAAATGGACGGCGCTTCTGTGTGACGTGATCGCGAATCGCGCCGCGCAGCATCGGGTAACGCGATTCGAGCGCATCGAGCACCGAACGCTGCGTTATTGGTCCCTGGACTTCAAGCGTAACTTCTCCGGTGATGGCGGCCAGCGTCAGCAGATGCCCCGGCAGCACCACTCGGATCATGCGAAAGTCTGAACTTCCACCGAAAGCACCGCAGGCAGGTCGCGGACGATGGGCGCCCAACTGTCACCCGCGTCGGCGGATCCGTATACCTGGCCTCCGGTCGTGCCGAAGTAAATGCCGCACTGATCCAGCGAATCGACGGCCATCGCATCGCGCAGCACGTTCACGTAGCAATCATTCTGCGGCAGACCGTTGGTGAGAGCTTCCCATTCCGTGCCACCGGTGCGGCTGCGGTAGACGCGCAGTTTGCTGTCGGGAGGATAGTGCTCGCGATCGCTCTTGATCGGGACGACGTAGATGGTTTCGGGCTCGTGCGCGTGGATGTCGATGGGGAAGCCGAAATCGGTGGGCAGGTTGCCGCTGACTTCATACCAGGAATCGCCGGCGTTGTCGCTGCGCATGACGTCCCAATGTTTCTGCATGAACAACACGCCGGGGCGGGAGGGATGCATCGCAATCCGGTGAACGCAATGGCCGACTTCGGCGGTCTTATCGGGAATGTATTCGGAGTGCAGTCCCTGATTGATGGGCCGCCAGGTCTCGCCGCCATCATCAGTGCGGAAAGCGCCCGCGGCCGAGATCGCAATGAATATCCGTTGAGGATTAGTCGGATCGAGAACGATAGTGTGCAGGCACATTCCACCGGCGCCGGGCTGCCAGCGCGGACCTGAGCCGTGACCACGCAGTCCCGGGAGTTCGCGCCAATTTGCGCCGCCGTCGGTGGAGCGAAACAAAGCCGCATCTTCGACGCCCGGCATAGACCGTGTCCGGGTCCTTTAAGGATGGCTCCAAATGCCAGACGCGTTTAAATTCCCACGGGTGAGGCGTGCCGTCGTACCACTGGTGAGTGCCCGGAACACCGTCATAGACGAACTTGTTTCCGACGGGCGCCCAGGTTTTGCCGCCGTCGTCGGAGCGCTGAATCTGCTGGCCGAACCAGCCGTTCGACTGAGAGCAATAAAGACGATTCGGATCGGCGGGCGATCCTTTCAGGTGATAAATCTCCCAGCCTCCGAAATGCGGGCCGTCGACCTGCCAGTGCTGCCGCTTTCCGTCTGACGTCAGCACAAAGGCGCCTTTGCGCGTGCCGACCAATACTCGTACGCTGCTCATCCCCGTTTCCTTTCCCGGACGTTTTTCCGGCAACCCCGATCATCAGCATTATCCAACTAGAGGAATGCGGCGTCAGTCGTTGAGGACCGCAAGGTCGAGCTGTTTGAGATGTTCGGGATCGGCGATGATGTCGGCGTGGCGGATTTTTCCGTCTGAAATGGTGAAGTGGAGCGCGCGCAAAAGGCGTCCGCCGGGAGCCAGGACGAGGCCGACAGTTCCGTCCACCAAAGCCGGCTGCACGAAGCGGGCGTGGCGGGAGAAGGTGATCGCGCCGCGAGCCCAGTTTGCCGCCCCACGGATTTCCCGTGTACCGCCGGGACCTTCGACACGCACGAAGACATCCGGATCGAGCAATGCGACCAGAGCCTCAAAATCTCCGCTGCGCAATGCAGCCAGGAAGGCCTCGACTACTTTGCGCTGGCTTGCGAGATCGGTGTCGGGAGTTTCGATCGGTCCCCGTACGCGGCGACGAGCGCGGCTGGCAAGCTGACGCGCGGCGGTGGGTGAGCGTCCCACGATGCCGGCGATGTCGTCGAAAGAAACATCGAACATGTCATGCAGTACGAAGGCGACGCGCTCGGCGGGAGTCAGGCGGTCGAGGACGACGAGCAGCGCAAGGCCGACCGAATCCGCGAGAAGCGCTTCATGCTCGGGATCGATTTGTTCGGCGCGGCCAGCGGCGGGCTCGGGCAGTTGCGCTTCGAGCGATTCCTCGCGCCGCGATGCACGCGAGCGCAGCATGTCCAGACAAACGTGCGCGACGACGGTGGTCAGCCATGCGCGCAGATTCTGAATGACGCCGGCGTCGGAACGGCTGAGGCGCAGCCAGGCTTCCTGCACAGCATCGTCGGCCTCGCTTAGCGATCCAAGCATCTGGTAAGCGGAGGCGCGCAGACGCTCGCGATTCTCTTCGAAGCGCTCAGCCAACCATTCGTGGCCGTTTGCGATGTCGCTCATGCCGGTTCCGAAGACGCTTTGGCGGGGAAGAGGATTCCGATCACCCTGCCCGGCGGCCGCGTCGCCCAGGAAACGATCACGAGAACGGCGAAGAGAAGGGTGACTGCGACGTGCCATGCGGAGGAACGGGTTGCGGCGAAAGAGAATGCCGCGCTGGTCATGTCGAAAAACGCGCCGGCGTAAGCCCATTCTTTGAGACGCGGAAAACGCGGAGCGAGAAACGCGATCGCGCCGAGCACTTTCCAAAAACCGAGAAGCGTGACGAAGTAGACCGGATAGCCCAGTTGTACGATGCCGTCCACTGTTTGCCGCTGGCGCGCCAACTGCGCCGCGCCGCCCGACAACAACGCGAACGAGAGGATGATGGTGCTCGTCCAGTAGACAATCGATTTCGATTTCAAGCGTATTTCCTTCCTGTCCGCCATTTGTTTTAACGCGGTCACATTCGTGCATTGCGATCCGTCATGGTGATGACGGATCAAATTCAGTTTTTGTGACTCATCTTTTAATCCAGGAGATCAATACTATGCAGGCAAGAATGAAGAACCCGGCGATGATTATTCCGAACGCCATGCAGACGCTGCTGGCGCTGGGTAAATTGAGCGAGAACAATGGGGTGCCCACGCGGACGCTGGGCCTTGTCCACCTGCGCGCGAGCCAGATCAATGGCTGCAGCGTCTGTGTGGATATGCACCCGCGCGTTCTCAAAAAAGAGGGCGAAACGGAAGAACGTCTCTGGGCCGTGGCCGCCTGGCGGGACGCGCCGTATTTCAGCGATGCGGAACGAGCGGCGCTCGCGCTCACGGAAGCTGTCACGCGGCTCAGCGACCGGCCGGATCCGGTCCCGGATGAAATCTGGGAAGAAGCCGCGCGGCACTATGACGAAAGGGCGCTGGCGAGCCTGATTTTGGCGATCGCGGCTATCAATGTCTGGAACCGGCTGAATGTCGCTACCAGGCAAGTCGCGGGAGAGTGGACGAAGTCGGCCGAGGCGCGGAATTGGGTGGAATCGGGACGAGAGGCATTGGCGAGGTGAGCGTTGAATGCAGCGCCGGGCGGAAGCCCGGCGGCAGGGCCGAAGCCCTGTCCCCACTTCTTAAGTCAGGCGATTGCGTACGAGGTCGATGAAATTCATGCCCCGCCTGCAAACAGGGGCATTTCCAGGACGCCGGTTTCCTCGTAGCGTTTCAGCGTTCTGATGTGCGGCTCCATGGTCTTTGCAACAGCTTTGATGACCGGCACAACTACGCTGTTGCCGAACTGCTTATATGCCTGAGTGTCGGAGACCCGGATCCTGAATGAATCCGGGAATCCCATCAGCCGCGCGCATTCGCGGGGCGTCAGTCGGCGTGGATTCCGATTTTTTCCACGGCTCACGAGAATTTCGGAGCCATCCTTGTAATATCGCGCGGAAAGCGTGCGGGCAGTCGAGTTCCGGTCAACCAGGCCGAAGCCAAAACCGTTTCCCGCCTTGCGGTGCTTTTCCGCATAAGCCTGCAGATAGCGCCAGAGCTTATCGGTGAGAACGTATTTCGGGTTTACTTTCGCCTGCGGTCCTGTTGTGTACTGTGCTTCGGGAAGCTCGGAGCCATCTTCCGGATGAAGAATCGAACTCAGGCGCGGGCGGTCGTCGGGTAAAGCCAAGTCGTCGAATGTGAAACCCACCGGTTCGCGGAATCCGACGATCAGAATGCGTTCGCGATGCTGCGGAACGAAGTGTGCGCCATCGATGATCCTGGTCTGAATGTGATAGCCGAGCTCTTTTTTGAGGGTGTCGCAAATCACCTGGAACGTGTGACCGCCGTCGTGACTTACCAGGTTCTTCACGTTTTCGAGAAGGAATGCCTTTGGCCGTTTGGCCGCGATAATGCGCGCGACGTCGAAGAAAAGCGTGCCTTGGGTCGTGCATTCAAATCCATGCGGACGGCCGAGTGCGTTTTTCTTGCTGACGCCTGCAATCGAAAAGGGTTGGCAAGGGAAACCGGCGAGCAGGACATCGTGATCCGGGATCTCGTCGGCCGGGATCGGCACGATGTCGCCTACAAAGCGCTCTCCCAAACCGTAATTGGAGACATACGTCTCCTTCGCCCAGGGATTCCACTCGCTGGTGAAGATGCAGCGTCCCCCGGCTTTTTCAAAGCCAGCGCGCATGCCGCCGATGCCGGCAAAGAGATCAATAAAGGTGAAGGCGCCGCCGCCGATTGCATCAGGCGCGGCGGTGCGGATGATGTCCCGGAGCGCGGGAGCCACAAGGGACGGGCATTCGGTCTCGCCGCTTTCCCAGCGAGCGATGGTTCTGCGGGTCACATCCAGCTTTTCAGCCAGATCCCGCTGAGTGAGTAACTCGCGGGCGCGCGATAAAAGCACCAACGTGGCCGGGGGATCGGCGGGCCGGGCTGCTGGAGCAGATCTGGGCATGGATGCAGACATTATGTCTCATAAATGTCCCAAGGTCTATGTTCCATTTCGTATTTCATTCGCCTTGTGACGGGCAGACTGCCGCTGCTGCCCTACATCGGTGCAGTCATAAAGATGACATCGTTCCGTGACTCACCATTGACCGGATCATCACTGTGTTTTCACACGGTCTGACTATACTCAACTCTTTTACCGACGCTGTAAGAAAAACAAACAAGGAGAAATATGACGACACGTGTGTCCGCACTGATGGCTGCGGCTCTGATCGGATTGGGAACAGCAAGCGCTCAAACGCCTGTTCCAACAGCTGGTCCCGCGACGCCGATTCAACATCTGGTTGTGATCTTCCAGGAGAATGTCTCGTTCGATCATTACTTCGGGACCTATCCTTTTGCCCTGAATCCGCAGGGCCAGCCGGCATTCTACGCGTATCCGAACACGCCGACCGTCAACGGCCTGAGCACGGCGTTCCTGAAGAGCAACGCGAACGCCACGAACACGGCCAATGGCGCGGGCGCGGCGTCGCCGTTCCGGCTGGATCGTTCGCAGGCAGCGACGGCCGATCAGGATCACAACTATCTCGCCGAACAGATGGCATACCACAGCGGACTGGTCGATCTTTTCCCGATGGCCGCGGGCACCGCAGGTCCTCCGCCTCCGGGTCTGCCGGTGGCTGCGACAACCGGTCTGGTGATGGGCTACTACGACGGAAACACGGTCACGGCATTCTGGAACTACGCGCAGCACTATGCCATGAGCGACAACTCGTATAACACCACTTACGGTCCTTCGACACCCGGCGCGATCAATCTGATCACCGGCCAGACGAACGGCGTGATCGGCAATCTCAACGGTACGGGATCGATCATTGGTGACACTGCGGGTGGTTTCACGGACATCAGCGATGCCGATCCGGTGGGCGATCTCTGTTCGACGGGGTCCGGCGAAGTATTCAGCATGAGCGGAAAGAACATCGGCGATCTGCTGAATGCCGTGGGCGTGAGCTGGGGATTTTTCGAAGGCGGCTTCGATCTGACGCAGACCAATCCCAACGGAACGACCGGCTGCCTGCGCAGCACGACTTCATTCGTCACCGCAACGACGAAAGCCGACTACATTCCGCACCATCAACCGTTTCAATACTATAAATCCACGGCCAATCCGACGCATGCGCGGCCGACTTCCGTGGCGACCATCGGCCAGGCCGGCGACGCAGGTAACCATCAATACGACATGAGCGACTTCTACAATGCCCTGAACGCGGGTAACTTTCCCGCCGTCAGCTTCCTGAAAGCGCCGGGCTTCCAGGATGGTCACGCGGGCTACTCCGATCCGCTCGATGAGCAGCAGTTCGTTGTGCACGTGATCAACTTCCTGCAGAGCAAACCGCAGTGGTGGAACAACACGGCGGTTGTGATTGCTTACGACGATTCCGACGGCTGGTACGACCACCAGATGCCGCCGATCGTCAATCAATCGGCCACCAGCTCCGATGCGCTGACCGGGACCGGCTTCTGCGGAAGCGGCGCCACGGCGCTGGCGGGAGCAGCCACCGCGACTGCTCACGCGCAAGGCCGCTGCGGCTACGGCCCGCGTCTTCCCCTGCTCGTGATCTCGCCCTATGCAAAGCAGAACTTCGTCGATAACACGATGACCGATCAAAGCTCGATCACGCGTTTCATCGAGGACAACTGGCTCGATGGACAGCGGATTCAGGGTTCCTTCGACTCAATCGCGGGATCCCTGGACAACATGTTCAACTACGAGACCACCACTCCGGATACGACACCGTTCCTCCTTTCGGAAACCAGCGGTCTGCCGTTGAATCCGGCGCAGGCGGCTTCGGCTGCACACTCGCTGCATCAGCGTCCCAATAAGAACAAGGGCAACGATACGGTAATCGGCCACTGATTCGAGATTCATGGCGGCGCGCGCCGGTTTTCTCCGGCGTGCGCCAAACTTTGTCCGCTTCCTGAATGACCCGCCGCCACTTCTTTCAAAAGGCCGTTCAAAAAGCAACGGGGCTCGCTCTCTATGCCGGCCGCCGTTTGTACGCGGCGCCCGCGCTGAATCCCGACTCGCTTGTGAAGTTTGTCGATCCGCTGCCGATCCCGGAGATCGCCAAATCCAACGGGTTCCGCGCCGCTCCCGGCAAATCCTCTTTGAAAGTTCCTTACTTCCGCGTGGCGATGCGGGAGGTGCAGGCGAAGCTGCATCGCGATCTTCCGGCAACGCGCCTTTGGTGCTACGGCGCGTCTTCTCCCGGTCCGACATTCGAGACACGCAGCGGCCAGGGGCTGTTTATCGAATGGGCTAACGAACTGCCGGAAAAGCACTTCCTGCCGATCGACCACAGCCTTCACGGCGCCGAGGCCGATAAGCCGGAGGTGCGCGGCGTGGTTCACGTGCACGGAGCCAAAGCGCCTCCCGAGAGCGACGGGTATCCCGAGGACTGGTATGTGCCGGGTAAGTCGCGCACGTATTTTTATCCGAACCGTCAGGATGCAGCCGCACTCTGGTATCACGACCACGCGATGGGCATCAACCGGCTGAACATTTATGCCGGCATGTTTGGATTGTTTCTGATCCGCGACGAAACGGAGGACAAACTCGATCTTCCAAAAGGCCGCTTCGAAATCCCCCTTGTGATCTGCGACCGTCTGCTGAGGCAGGACGGCCAGCTCGACTACCCTGTTTCGCCGGACCCGGCAAAGCCATGGGTGCCCGAAGTTTTCGGCAATGTGATGGTGGTCAACGGAAAGGCGTTTCCGTTTCTCGCTGTGGAAGCGCGGCCGTACCGGTTTCGGTTATTGAATGTTTCGAACGGACGATTTCTGCATTTGTCTCTTTCGAACGAGCAGACTTTTCATCAGATCGGCACGGACCAGGGGCTGCTGGGAGCACCGGTAACTACCGGAGCAACTCTGGTCGCGCCGGGGGAACGCGCCGACCTGATCGTCGATTTCAGCGGGCATGCAGGCAAGAACATTGTTCTGAAAAACGATGCTTTTGAGATCATGCAGTTCCGCGTGGGCGAGGCAAAGCCGGCGAGCGCGCCGCGGCTTCCGTCATTGTTACGCCCGGTGCCGAAAATGCCTGAGCGATCGGCGATCAAGACACGTCAACTGGCGATCATCGAGAACAAGACGCTGGTGGGCGAATCGATGATGATGCTGCTCAACGGCATGCACTGGGATATGCCGGTGACGGAGAAACCGGCCCTGAATTCCGTCGAGATCTGGAGTTTCATCAACACAACGGACGATTCTCATCCGATCCACCTGCATCTGGTTCGTTTCCAGATTTTGGATCGTCGGCGTTTCGAAACCTTCATCTACCAGAGCACAGGGGAGATCCGGTATACCGACCCCGCCATTCCACCCGCGCCCGAGGAAGCGGGATGGAAAGATACGGTGCGGGCGGATCCCGGAATGGTGACGCGCATCATCGTGCGATTCGAAGGCTATCCCGGCCGCTATGTCTGGCATTGTCACGTTCTGGAGCATGAAGACAACGAAATGATGCGGCCATACGAAGTCGTCGCGGCGCGGTGACCGAGTGGCCGTAACGATTTGTTCATGCAGCCGTGATTCCGGCGTAGCAACCGGACTGTATCGTTGACGCGGAGGTTTATCCGAATGCCCCAATCCGCAGCGGAACATCACGGGCAACTGTTTGGTATTAAGCTCCAGATAACAACATGCCCTCGGTATTCGAGAAGCTGAATCTGAAAGATCAGAAGCAGATTGTTGTGCTGGGCGCGCCCGCCGGTTTTGAAAGCGAACTCGCGGCGCTGAAAGGCATCGACGTCATTCGCGATCTGAAGAAGGCGAAAGAGCTGGTGTTTTCACTGGCGTTCGTGATGACGCAGGAGCAGGTTGATACGCTGGCACCCTCGATTGGACGAAAAGCGGAAGGTGACGCTGTTGTTTGGTTTGCGTATCCGAAGGGAAGCTCGAAGAAATACAAATCGCCGCTCAACCGCGATCACAGTTGGAAAGCGCTGGGCGCGGAAGGATTCGAACCGGTGCGGATGGTGGCGATCGATGAGGACTGGTCGGCAGTGCGCTTCCGCCGCGAAGGGTTCATCAAAAACATGACCCGCGCCAGGGAGCATCGGCTGACAGAACGCGCAAAGAGTCGCGCCTGAGATTTCAATTCGCGGATGGTTTTTCAATCCTGTCGATTACGATGACCTCAACTTCCGCACGCTGAGGCTCCAGCCGCAACCCGAGTTGCTCCTGAATGGCGGTGAAGATCGACCCATGTTCCGGATCCGCGGCGACGGCCGCGTCGAGGCCCGGAAGCACGCCATCGCGTCCCGGAGCATCGTCCCATTGCAGGGAAAGATCGTATAAACCGGTGAGCCCGGTGCGGTCAACCACCGGACGGCCCAGAGTCGTTGAGAGCAACTGCGTCATGCGAGCGAGTTGCCCTCGCTCGAGCGTGATGGAGTTGGCCGAAACTCGAATGTTCATGGAGCCATCGGGTCCGGATGACTTAAACTTCGGACCGCCCTTGACGACGGTCAGCACATAGACCGGGCGCTGCATTTTTTCGCGATGCGTTTTCAGCGCGAACCGCTCTTCAAGCAGGCGCTGAAGCATCAGGCGCGTTTCGTCAATGCTGTGCTGCTTCTGGTCGTCGCTGGCTGCCTCGATGTCCCACTTCTCTGTGGCTAACCAGCCCGGGCCGCCCACGATCTGAGTCTCAGGCACATCGTACGCGAGCATCAGCAGGAAACCGGCGACACTGCCGGTAGCGGTGAAGCGTCCCCCGATCGGAGGTTTGACACGGAAGGCTGTGTCGCCTGGAGGGTGAGGGCGGACGCTCGCTACCTCGAAGTTCTGAGCTGCAACGCCTCGCAGAAGCAGCAATGACACGCAGGCGAGGCGGAGGAACCGGAACACACCTTAAATATACGTGCTCCGGGAGGCCACCCTGCGCACCCGAATCCAGGAGATAATGGCGGTGTGAGAATCCGTAACTTCGCGCCCGCGTTGTTTCTCGGCGCCCTTTGCCTGGCGCAGCAGGGGACATGGCAGACCGCCACGGAACTTCCGGGGGTCGATTGGCATGGAATCAGCGGCGCGCGCAAGGATGCCGCGCTCAAGTTCATTCGCGAAGAGCAGTGCACATGCGGCTGCAATATGAAGATCGCTGAGTGCCGAATGAAAGATCCTTCCTGCAGCTACAGCCGCAAAGAAGCTTCCATCGCAATGAAGGGCTTTGCCGAGGGCAAGAATGCGGCCACGGTTCGCGATGAGATCAAGAAGGCGGCGGGCGAACCGCCTCCAATCCTGGAAGATCCGGTGAAGATTTCACTCAACGGCGATCCGGCCAAGGGGCCGGAAAACGCGAAGGTTACGATTGTCGAGTTCTCCGATTTCCAATGCCCCTTCTGCTCCGTGGCGGTCGCGCAGGCAAACGCGATTGTGAAACAGTTCCCGAGGGATGTTCGGCTGGTGTTCAAGCAGTTTCCGCTCGATTCGCACCGGGACGCGGAATTCGGCGCCGAAGCGGCGCTTGCCGCACAGGCGCAGGGCAAGTTCTGGGAGATGCATGACCTTCTCTATGGCGGGTTCCCGGATCTCTCGCGCCGAACAGTTATGAACTATGGCCGCAAACTCGGGCTGGACATGAACCGCTTCACGTCCGACGTGGACAGCCACAAGTTCCAGTCACGAGTCCATTCGGAAGAGCAGGAAGGCGAAGTGGCCGGAGTCGGCGGCACGCCTACATTCTTTATCAACGGCAGGAAGTACAATGGCGTCTTCGACGTGGCGTCCGTCGCGCCGCTGATCAAAAAACAACTGAAGCCGTAAGTTCTGTACCGTGCACAACGGCCCCTCGGCCTGTGCACTCGATTACTTCGATCGAACGGTGCTCTTCAGCCGTTCGAGCTGCTTGCGCGCGGCGCTGGCCCAGGAACTGGAGGAATCCAGTTTCAGATACCGCTGCCAATAGCCAATGGCCTGCAGCACTTCGTTGTTGCGTTCACACAATAACGCCAGATTGAAATACGCGTCGGCATAGCGCGGGCTCAGGCGAATGGCCTCCTGGTAGTGTCTGCGTGCGGCCTCGAAGTCGCCCTGTTCGTCGCGCAGATTGCCCAGGTTGAAGTGCGCCAGCGGATAATGCGGATCCGCCTGCGCGGCGCGCGTATAGTATTCCGCGGCCTCCTTCATTCGCTTCATGCGAAAGGCGATGGTGCCAAGATTCACCAGCGCACCCGAGGCATCAGGATTGGCCTCGATTGCTTTCCGGTAAGCGACAACGGCCTCTTCGACCGGCGCTCCCGTTTCTTCCAGCGCCAAACCGCGCTGAAACCAGTACTCGGCGATGCGCTCGCTCTCGTCGTTCTGCACCGGGGCCGGTTCGGACCTGGTGGGGAACGAGCGCAGCGTTTCGATTTCCTTGAAATCGAAGTCGAGCAGCAACTGGCCGCTGATCGGCTCCATCATCTTGCCACCGACGTGAACTGTGATCTTTCGTCCCTCGGCGGTAATGCGAAGCTGCGCGAGGGGATAGTCGATGTCATCCAAGCGGGTTTTCAGAGCAGCAATGGCGCGCTGAATCTGCTTCGGAGGTATTTTGACTTCGCGAAGTTTTTTGAGGGTTTTGATGGCGAGAAGATCTGAAAAACCGAAGGTTTGGCGGGGTTCGACCAGACTTTGCTTCTCCCACGAGCGCAACTGCCGCTCGGTAATATCCGCGATGCGGCGAACGTCCTCCCGGCCCCAGCCCGCGACCGATGGCGATCCCTCGTTGATCTCCGTCAAGCCGAAAGTTTAGCAGCTTTCGCCAAAACCGGCTGCAACAGAATCGGCGCGCTAAAATCAGTCGTTTGCTGATTCGATCTCTTCTCGTACTGGCCGGCGGCGCCACTGGTTCTCTCACGCGCTATCTGGCGGCACTCGCGATCAACGAACATTACGACGGACGCTTTCCGCTGGCGACGTTTCTGATCAACGTTACCGGATCGTTTGTCATCGGGCTGCTGCTGGTGATGCTCGATCGGGGAGACCTGTTGCATCCGAACCTGCGCCCGCTGCTGGTTACGGGATTTCTGGGAGGTTATACGACCTTCTCGACGTTCGAATGGGAAGTTTTCGCGATGGGACGTTCCGCGCCGCCGATGGCAATGGTTTATGGAGTCTCCAGCGTCCTGATCGGATGGCTTGCCTGTTGGGCAGGCGCCTCGATTGGCCGCAGAGCCTGAGCTTTACGTCACTGGCCGGGGCGCTTCCGGATTATGCGCTTTCAGAATGACGATGTCACCGTAGCCGATCCGCAGGTGAAGATTCTGGCCGGCTGCCGGTTTGCCTTCCTCTAACCGATGGCCGAAGGGCCAGGGATGGTGTGTTTCCGCGCCGTTGAAATCGGAATTCACACTACCAATACGGCTGCGCGCGTCGATGGTGGGAACGGTGTCGCCCGTCATCCGAAGCGTGATGAGTCCCTGCCGCGCGGCCACCTGAATACTGCCTGCCACATTGTCGATATGCACCTCGCCGTCGTCGTGCCGGACGACGAGTTTGGCGTTGCGTGGGACCTTGATGCGGTAGTCGAGTGTGAAGTTCGTTACGACACTGAGCGGCGAGACCCAAGGAAAGGCGCGGTGATGGGGACATTCGGTTGTAACGACCAGCTCATCGCCGTTGCGCTTCGCTGAAATCTTCACGCCATCGGGATCTTTGCCGGATGCGGTGGTCGAGATTTCGACTCCGGGCTGGTCCCAGCCCTCGATGGTGAGTTCACCGGTTGAGGTTTCGACGCGCAGCGTGCCGTTCGCAGGAAATTCGAAGTTTTCTGTCTTGCCGACCTGGATTTTCTGCGATGTGGTGTCGTCGGCGAGCACAAGACAGGCGGCGCAGAGGCCGATTAGGGCGAAGCGGAATCGCATGCAACCAGCATATGTCAGCGGAATAAAACCACGAAAGTTCCGCGCCGGACGGAAGGCCCTGACCCGAGGCTGAAATGCTCGGTCACCTTCTCAGGGGATAAGGCCTGGTCAGTACTCTGCGACTGGCCAGCAGGGCCGAAGCCGCCCTACTTTGGGTCGCGGACGTGGGCTCGCTTGGCCTTGTAAACTTCCTGATCGGCCCGAGCGAGGAGCGCCAATCCGGATTCTTTGCCAGTCCACACGGCAATGCCGATGGACGCGCCGATCATGGTTTTCACTACCCGGTCGCCGCTGGTGAGCTTGTATTCGCCCAGGACCCACTTGCGGACGAGTTCCACTTTGTCCCCGGCGTCGCCGGGACCCGCCGCCATAATTACCACGAATTCATCGCCGCCGAGCCGCGAGACCATATCGGCGGGGGTGAACTGCGACTTCAGCTCGGTCGCGAACTGCCGCAGAAGATCGTCGCCTGCCAGGTGGCCGAGATGATCGTTGATTTCCTTAAAGCGGTCCAGATCGACCATCATCAGGCAAAATGGCCTGCCGAGCTTGATGCGTGCTTCCAGATGCTTCTCGAATGCGCGGCGATTCGCCAGACCGGTCAAGGCATCGGTGAGAGAGTTCCGCTCCGCTACTTCGAGGCGCATCCGGTAGTCCGCAACCTGATTGGTCAGGATTTGAACAGACGCTTTGCTGTCTTCCGCCATTCGTTCGACACAGGACTGCAGGGCTCGCGTGCTTTCGACGATCGATTGGCGCATAACGACGAGGTCGTTCTGCTGAGCGATAACGCCGAGACGACTGGTAAGGTCGCCGATCTCCCGCGCGTATCTTTTGTCGCGCGTGCTGACGGACTCAGCGGCCGCGGCTACGGCCGAGACAATTTCCCGCAACTCGCGCTGGATGTCGTTGTGACGCGACGCAGCGAGATCGGACCATTGAGCAAGCTCGGCTTTCGCGCGCTCGTTGGTCTTTGCCAGGAGATCGGTCGCAGCAGGCTCGGCCAGGCCTTCTTCAAGGCCTTCCCCAATTGCGGCCATTTTCCGGTCGAGGTCTATCCCCAGGTTTGGAACCGCCCGGCTCCCGGACTCGCCGACCGCCAGCAACAGGGCGCGGAATTCCGACACAAAGGGCTCAGGCGCGGCGGTCTCGGACGGGAGGGGCCGGCCCCGGTAGTTTTCGATGTGTTTACGCAGAGAAATCATGAAAATACCTGCAGGTCCCCAGTCTTATCTATCGGCAGCAATCGGGCAAAGCTATACCCTTTTTCTTCTTTGTTGGCCGCCATTCTGCTTGCCGGCGCACCGGGATATACTTGCCCTGCGAGGTGTTTTCCATGCGCGTTTTTGTTGCCGCATCCGCGGTCGCGGCGTTCGCCCTGATCGGATTCGCCCAGTCGAATGCTCCTTACATGGTGCTGAAGACCGCCAAAGTGGGCGGCGTGGGCGCTTTCGATTATGTCTATGCCGACTCAAACGGTCGGAAGTTATACATCCCGCGGCCCGGCAATCCGAATCCGCGAGTCACGGTTTACGATCTGGATACGCTTGAGCCGGCCGGTGAGATTCCCGGCGCCAATGCCCGCGGGGTTGCCGTATCCGTCAAATCCGGTCACGGATTCGCCAGCAGTAAACCCGTGACGATGTGGGACACGAAGAACCTGGCGGTGATCAAAAAAATCAATGTGGACGGCGGTCCGGACGGCATCATGTACGACGCGTTCAACGATCGCGTCTGGGTGTTCAGTCACGCGATGCCGCACGCAACGGTAATCAATGCGTCGGACGGATCGGTTGCGGGAACAATACCCGATCTCGGCGGCGCGCCCGAGCAAGCTGCCGGCGATGGCAAGGGCCACCTTTACGTCGATATCGAAGATAAGAACAACATTGCCGTCGTGGATGCGAAGACGCTCAGCGTAACCGGGCACTACGACCTGACCGGCCAGGGTGGCACGTGCGCCGGGCTGGCGATGGACGTGAAGAACAACGTTCTCTTCGCTGCCTGCCGCAATCCCGCGCACATGGTGGTTCTCAATGCCGGCGACGGAACAGTTCTGAAGACGCTGCAGATCGGTACAGGGACGGACGGTGCGGTCTTCAATCCCGCGACCGGCGAAGCCTTCAGTTCGCAGGGCGACGGAACGCTGACGGTGGTCCGTGAGCTTGGCCCGAGCAACTTTGTCGTCGAACAGACTGTGCAGACGATGCCGACCGCCAAGACGCTGACGCTGGACAGCAAGACCGGGCACATTCTGCTGATCGGTGCGGAGTATGGCGCACCGCCCAATCCTCCGCCGGCGGGCGGACGAGGGTTCGGCCGCGGCCCGATGGTGCCGGACTCATTCTCCATTCTGGTCGTCGGAAAATAGTGGCAGGGGGGCCAAATGACGTTCCCGTGCAAATCGTTCGTATTCGGCGTACCGGTGGCGGGCGTACTGGTGACGCTCGTGAGCCTGTACGCCACGCCAACTGAAACCGCGCCGCAACTGGTCAATCTGAATGTGACGGCAGTGGATCAACAGGGTCGGCCGGTGACAGACCTCAAGGCCGAGGACTTTCAGATTCTCGACAACAACAAGCCGCGGAAAATCGTCTGGTTCCACCCTCTCTCCGGCAAGGCCCTGAAGGCCCCGGCCACTTTCATTCTCATCGACCTCTTGAACGCCGATTTTGCCGCGCGCGGGTTGAGCGTCAATGAGGTGGAACGCGCGCTGGAAAAGCTGGAAGCGGCCGACAACGTTTATCTCTATCTGCTGACTCCCGCCGAGCGGATCTTTGCAATTCATGCGGTGACGCAGCCGGGGACGCGATCGGAAACAGATGACGGTCCGTGGACCAGTCATCTGAAGCCGATGCTGGATAGCGCCTTGAAGCAGGTGAATGCGCTCAAATCGCAGGACGATCGCATTGCCGCGCTGCGTATTCCCGGCACATGGAAGACGCTGTCCGAGTTGGCGGCGCAGTTGGCGCTGTATCCGGGTCCGAAGAGTTTCGTTTGGATTACGCAGGGCATCGAGAACGGATATGAGCTGCCTGACCGGCGGCTTTACGTGGACACAACGCCGCTGCGCTTTTTCGCGGCCAATCTCAACGCGCTTGAGACCGCGATCTATACCGTGCAGCAGAGACCAGGCGGCGCGCTCGCCCTGCAGAATGAAGGCTCGCCCGGCGATACACTGGCGCGGGTGACAGCGCTCACCGGCGGCCGTACGTTTCCGACGGACGCGGTAGATGCCGCTGTTACGGAGGCCATGAATGCACCGCGGCGCGTGAATTACCGAATGGCCTTTCTGCCGGAAAAGATGGACGGGAAATATCACAAGATTCGGGTAACGACGGCGCGGAAGGATATCCGGATTCAAACGGCACAAACGTATTACGCGATTGCAGCGCCCGACATGGAACAACGTGACGCGGCTATCGTGGACGCGATCATGCGCAGTCCCTTCGATTATCCGGAGATCGGTGTTACGGCGACGATTCAACCGGTTGGCGGAAAGCCGGGACAATTCCGGTTCGCGATTCACGTGGATGCTTCCGATGTATTGTTTCTCGCGGAAAACGGGCGTTATCATGCCCGCCTGGAGACAGGCGTCGTCCCAGACGGAACGGATGGACCGAAAGCCGGTTCGCACGGCGGACCGCTCAATCTCGACCTGAGCGAAGAAGACTACGCTAAGGCGATGGCGGGCGGAATCGATTTCGGACAGGAAGCGGCGCTTGATGCAACGATACGCCGGATTCGTCTGGTGGTGCTCGATCGCAATTCGAATCTGGCGGGCACCGTAATCGTGCCTGTCGGCCGCAACCCCTGAGATTGCTGCCGCGTAAGCAGCACCATGGCAAAGTACCGAGCTCTGTTCGCCTTCTTTGCTTTCGTTTTTATAGCCGGGTTTTTCACCGCGGAGCTCCGGCCTCAGTCTCGCGGGTCGCGATCCGAAGGGGCGGTGTCTGCGTCATTCGATTACTACGTACTTTCGCTCTCGTGGGCGCCGGAGTTCTGCGCCCAGGTCAATGCGGCCGCGGGCAATCCGCAGGAATGCGCACCCGGCGCCCATGCCGGCTTTATCGTGCATGGACTCTGGCCTGAGGCCGCGACCGGAAGGAGTCCGGAGTCGTGCGGCGGCAAGACGAAGCCGAAACCCGTGCCGAAGTCTGTGGTGAACGTCGTGCTGCGGGATATGCTTTCCCCCGGTCTCATTCAGCACGAATGGGAGACACACGGCGCCTGTTCCGGTCTCAATCCGTTCGACTATTTCAGCGCCATCGTGCAGGTACGCGCGGCCGTCCAAATTCCCGTGCAGATCACTTCGATCGAAGACGAAACCCGCGAAAGCCCGGGGCAGATCGAAACGCAATTTGCGGAGGCGAATCCCACCTTCCCCCGGACCGCATTTCGGACGGCATGTCCGAGAGGGGAACTTCAGGAAGAACGAATCTGTTTCGATAAGAATCTGAAGCCGCGGGCATGCGGAAGCAGCCTGAGCGAGTGCAATATCGAGGCAGTCCGGATCCGGCCTCGTTCGTGAGTTTTTGTAAATTTATAAATTACTAATGTTGGCGTAACGACTACTGGCATCCGAACGTCCGATAGACGACTTAACTGTGAGGTCTTTCGCATATTCCGCGCGAGCGATGCTGCTTTGCGCCGCTCTGCCGCTGTTTGTGTATGGGCAAGCGACGCCCGCCGGGGTTCCCGAACCGGTGGAACCAGTCATTGCCGCGTCGTCAGCCATCTCGAACGAGCGGATTCTTGGGGTAATCCCCAATTTTCAGGCAGTTTCCGATCCGGGGACGCCGTACAAGCCTCTGCGCGTGCGCGATAAGTGGCTGCTCTTCGTGAAGGAATCCGTCGATCCGTACAGCTTCGCCACCGCGGCGGCGGGAGCAGCCATTTCGCAGATCGACAACAACGATCCGAAGTACGGCGTCGGCGGCATCTCGTATCTGCAGCGCTTCGGCGCGGCCCAGGCAGACCTGACGACGCAGAATCTCTTCAGCGATGCCGTGCTGGCTTCGATTTTGCATGAGGATCCCCGTTATTTCCGCAAAGGTCCGGGCAGCCCGGTGATCAGCCGGATCGGCTATGCAATGTCGCGCATCGTGATTACCCGGCGCGATTCCGGACGAGACAGCTTCAATTTCTCGGGCATCGGCGGAATAGGCATGGGGATTGTTCTGTCCGACGCGTATTATCCGCGGCAGAGCGTCGGCGGCGGGGAGTTGGAATCACGGCTGATTACCAGCCTCAGCGCGGCGGCTCTCGGAAACCTGCTGCCTGAGTTCTGGCCGGACGTCAAAGAGAAGCTGAATCATCTCCGGCACAAGCGCCAGTCCCCGGAAGCGCCAGTCTCAGAAAGCGCTCAGACCACCCCGTAGCCGACTATCGGGAACTATTTCCCCCCGGAAGACAAGTACCGGGTGAGGAGTTCCCACATCGTGCAAAGACGTTTCCTTACGGCTTCTATCCTTTTGACTTTGGCCGCGTTGACTCTCACAACAACTGTGGCTTTCGGGCAGAAATCGCACACCCCGCCGACCCCGGCGCAGCAGATCGCAAACCGGGTGGCCCGGCTGACCGCGCTTCTTACGCTCACCACTGCGCAGCAGGCCCAGGCAACCACCATATTCACTACCGAGCAAACGGCATTGGCGGCTGTTTCCGCGAACATGAAGACTGCGCGCGCGACGCTGCAGTCGGACGTGGAAGCCAATAACACTTCGGGTATCTCGGCGCAGGCCAGCCAAATCGGCACGCTGACCGCGCAGGAAGTGGAAGCGACGGCCATGGCGAACGGGGCATTCTACGCGATACTCACCGCCGACCAGCAGATGAAAGACAAAAACTTTGGCGATGGCGCCAGAGGGTTCGGCGGCCGTGGCGGCGGTTTTGGCGGGCGCGGACGCCGCAACTAGAAGCGCGTCGCGCTATTTGACCGAAAGCTTCCGGTAGATTGCGTTCCAGTCGTCGGCGATGAACGTGGGGAGATCGTCCGCGACGGTAAACGCCTGGTTTCGCAGCCAAATTGTGGAGCACCAGGCGTTCTTGCCGCAAAGGATGTCCCCCTCGCGGTCGCCGATCATCCAGGAGGCTCGGAGGTCGAGGTCGTGCTCGGCGGCTGCGCGCACAAGGAAGTAGGGCAGCGGCTTCCGGCACTGACAGTGGTCTTCCGGAGCGTGGACGCAGAGATAGGATTCGGTGATCGGAATACCGTCAGCCTGCATTAATTCGAGGAAGCGCCTCTGCACGGAATCCATCTGCGCCGGGGCGATCATCCCGCGGCCCACGCCGGACTGATTGCTGACGACAAAGAGCTTCCAGCCTTCTGATGCGAGGGCGGCGAGAGCGGTGGCTGCGCCCGGCAGCAGGCGCACACACTGCGGATCGTTGAGATAACCGCATTCCTCAATTACCGTGCCGTCGCGATCGAGGAACAGAGCCCGATTCACCGGACTGCTGCCAGGGGCGGGGAACTCAGGTCGAGGCGCGCCGCAGCCTCCGCAAGTTCTTCAGGGCGCACTGCCCACGTCCCGGAATGCCCGACTGCGACTCCGGCTGCGATGTTGGCGAGAAATGCGGCGTCGGCGAGAGGGAATCTTAGACCAAGAGCGATGGCCAGGACCCCCACAACGGTATCGCCCGCACCGGTTACGTCGGCAACTTCGTTTCGCAGCGCGGGTATGTGGCGGGCGGGCTGATCCTGCTCGAATAACGACATGCCGTTTTCACCCTGAGTGACCAGCAAAGCCGAGGGCGCAACCCGCGGCAGCAGCAGTTTGACCGCGCGAGTGAGATCGTCGGAGGTCCCGACCGCCAGTTCGCCCGCCGCCGCGGCAGCTTCCTTAAGGTTGGGCGTGACCACGGTTGCTTCCCGGTACCGCGTCAGGTCGCGGGATTTGGGATCCACGACTATCGGCTTTTTCCGTTTCACCGTTTCGCCGATCAGCCAGCGGCAGAATGAATCGCTGATGACTCCCTTGGCGTAGTCTGAGATCACGATGACGTCGATGCCGGGCAGAAGCTCCGTGCAGCGAGTGCGCAGAAGAGCTTCGGTCGATTCGGAAAGCGGCGAGGTGTCTTCTTCGTCGAAGCGGACGATCTGCTGACCATGGGCGGTGATCCGGGTTTTTGTCGTGGTCAGGCGCGTTGTATCTTCGACCAACGCATCCATGTTTGCCCCAGAGTGGTTGGCGCCGGTGCGATCCAGTTCGCGCCGAAGCCGGACGGCTGATTCGTCCACGCCGGTAACGCCGGCCAGAGAAACGCGCGCTCCCAACGCCAGAATGTTGGCGGCAACGTTGGCGGCGCCGCCAGGCACATAAAGACGCCGGGATACGCCGACAATCGGCACGGGCGCCTCGGGCGAAATGCGCGATGCGGAACCGGACACGTAGGCGTCGAGCATGACGTCGCCAACGACAAGCACGCGGACTGAAGATGCGTTGTCGAGGAAACGGCGCAGCGCTATTTGAGGCATGCGGCCTCTGCGCTTTTTACAATCCGGTCCATCAGTTCCGTAGTCGAGCGGCCGGGATGAAAGGGAAGGAACCGGATTTGGCCGCCATAGCTGAGAACCGTTTCTCGCTCGGGCATGGGACGTGAGCCGTCGGCATATTCGGCGCCTTTGCAATGGATGTCGGGGCGAAGCCGGGATAGTGCTGCAGCAGGCGTGGGCTCGTCGAAGATCGTTACGTAGTCCACCATTTCCAGCGCGGCGATCAACTCAGCGCGTTCTTCCTGAGGCACAATCGGCCGCGAATCACCTTTAATAGCACGCACGCTGGAATCGCTGTTAATACCCACGATCAGGACGTCACCCAATGCCTTCGCATCCCGGAAGTTGCGAATGTGGCCGACATGCAGAAGATCAAAGCAGCCGTTGGTCCAGACCACTGTCTTGCTCTCACGGGACCAGTCGGCGCGCGATGCGATCAGATCGTCCAGCACCCTGACTTTCGTCCCCGATACGTCCGGCATAACGGCTGACAAGTCTAATGGATGATCCCGAGGTAAATCAGCGACATGGCAGCCGAAACGCCCATTCCCGTCATGGTTGTAGCCATAGTTTGAGAAAGTCGCCTTCCGGAACTGTCCGGAACATAAAGGACATCACGTGCCTGAAGCGTTATGTCAGGCGCCTTCCGCTTCAGGATGTCCTGCAGCGGAACGGTGATCTCATGGGGCACGCCTTTGTCGTCAGGACGGTAGATATAGGCTGTATGCGCGTAGTATTGAGACGTTCCCTGGGCTTGGGCAATCGCGGTCGTCACGTTATTCGCCGCCCCATCGAGGATCGGATAAGGACCTGGTTTAGTCACGCTGCCGGCGACAATAAATTTGCCGACGTCAGGAACGCGAATTTCCTCTCCACCGATGAGCTTCAGATTCAATTCCGGGTCGGAGCCGCCGATGAGGGCCTTGACAGGTATGCGCTGGATCGACTGTGTGCCGGCATTGCCGTTCGGCCGGGTGACAATGATTTCGGGACCGGCCTGATCGGGCGCCACACCACCGGCTCGGGCCAACGCTTCGAGGAGACTAACATTCCCAATCGCTTGAAAAACGATTGGACTCTTAACGGCGCCCGTCACGCTGATCGGGCGGCTGTGGTATTCCACGACATTGACGGTGACGTAGGGATCCACCAAAAGCTTCCCGCGTTGGAGCGCCTCTGCGATCAGCTTTTCGATATCACCCGGCATAAGTCCGTCGACGCGCAACGGGGTCGGTAACATGGGCAGCCGAATCGTGCCTTCGTCCGAGATGCGCACGGTACGAGTAAATTCCGGCGCATCATAAACCTGGAGAGCAAGGAGATCCTCGCGGCCAACACGCTGTTGCGGCAGATTGTTGCTCGGATTGAGGTCGGCGACCGCCGGCGGACGCGTCAAATCCTGTGCATTCAGGTGTAAAGAGGCGAGGGCCACAGCCAGCGCGCAGAACGTTATCCGGTACCGCATAGAGCTTCTACTCCTCAGCTTCAGGGAAACTTCTTCCGAAATTATCTCACTGAAGGCCGAGTGTTGGCGCTGCCGGCATTTTCCGAGACCTATGCTCGCGGGTCTATTTCCGCAAACCCAGGGGTTTCGTTCCGTGCTTCGGAAAGCAAGCGGTCCGCCTCGTCGCGCTCCAGAGCCGCGGCAAAGTAATAGCCCTGGGCGGTGTCGCAGCCCAGACGCACTGCCTCAGCGACCTGCTGGGCGTCCTCCAACCCTTCCGCGACCACATTCATGTTGAGGGCGTGCGCGAGGTGGACGATCATCGCCACAATGGCGTTGGTTTCGGGATCGGAGGTCACTTTGCTGACGAACGAACGGTCGATCTTCAGAGAGTCGAACTGGAACGAACGCAGATAGCTGAGCGAAGAGTAGCCGGTTCCGAAGTCGTCCAGCTTCAGTCCTACTCCCAGAGAGCGAAGGCGCGAGAGTGTGTCGCGAGCCGACTCGACTTCGGTAATCAGGGCGCTTTCGGTCAGTTCGAAGCACAAAGTCTCCGGAGGGATGCCGGTTTCCGTCAGCACGCGCCGGACACAGTTGATCAGGTCCGGGTCCGCCAGTTGTTTAACGGACAGATTGACATTCATGGTCAGCGGTTTGTCGCGCGGAAATTTTGTCTGCCAGACCTTCAATTGGCGGCAAGCCTGCTCAACTACCCAGGCGCCAATGGAAATGATGAGGTTGGTCTGCTCGGCGGTATGGATGAATTCGGACGGCATCAGGCAACCAAGTCCCGGGCGACGCCAGCGGAGGAGACACTCGAATCCGATGATCTCCTTTGTAAGCAGGTCGACTTCGGGCTGGTAGGCAGCCACCAATTCGCCGCGCGCGATGGCGTGGTGCAGATCGCTCGCGATGGACATGCGGGCCTGTGCGCGTTCGCGCATGCCCGTGTCGAAACGCTGCCATCGGTTTTTCCCTAATTCCCGCGATTGATTGGCAGCCAGACCGGCGTCGTGCAGCAGTTCCTGAGGAATGCGTGAATGGCTGTCATCGATTGCGATTCCGACACTTGCGCTGATCTCATGATCCAGGCCTTCAAAATGGACCGGGCGGGCCACGGATGAAAGAATCTGGTCCGCCAGATGCTCTGTCCGGTCGATGCCAATGTGGTTGAGGAGCACAAAGAATTGGTTGTCCATCCGCGCGATCGTGTAAGCGTCCGGAGCCAGGCCTGCCTCCCCCATGGAGCTTTTCAGATGTCCGGCAACCTGCCTGAGAATCTGATTTCCCGCCTCTGCGCCAAAACTGTCCGCAAGTGCTTTGTGATCGTCGAGATTCAACAGAATGACGGCGAGCGATCCTGACTCGGAGCGCACCAATGCTTCGGCGGCCCGATCCAGGAGCAACTGCCGGGTTCCAAGTCCGGTCAGCGCGTCGACTACACGGATCGCACGATCTGCCTCTGAGCGCGCAAGCTGGGACTGAATGCGGGCCGCGACCACCTGCGAGTCCACGGGTTTGACGACGTAATCGTTGGCGCCCAGGCGAAGCGCCTCTACAACCAGCTTGCTCTGGTCCATGCCCGTAACCATGATTACGGGCAATTCGCTTTGCGAATACTTGCTGCGGAGCCGCCGCAAAACCTCCATGCCGCTCATGCCGGGCATCATCTGGTCCAGCAGCACGAGGTCGTAGCGCCCGCTGGGAATCCTTTCGAGAGCCTGCGGTCCGTCACCGGCAACGTCGACAATGTAGCCCTTCTGCGTCAGCCTGCGGGCGAGCGCGGCGCGGTTGTTCGCTTCGTCATCCACCACCAGAAGCCGGCTCGAGCCGGGCGCGGGGAAGGCCCCTCGGGACGAGACAGCACGCGGAGAGACCGGCGGCGTTGCAGGCGGGGCATAGCCTTGTGGGGAATTACTCATTATGTGTTCACTCTCGAAAAGCCGCGTTGCGCGGGAGATCCCGCTCCGCTAGGCTGGTTTGATACCGGGTCAGAGCCTGATCGATGGCGCCGCGAAGAGTGTTCGCAGGACAGGGTTTCGTCAGGAATTGAAAAATTGCGCCTTCATTGACGGAGGCGACGGCGACTCGAAAATCCGCAATGCCACTCAGGATCAGCGCGACGCTTTCAGGAGACTTCTTCCGGACTTCCGTCAGAAACTCGATTCCATCCATACCGGGCATGCGCAGATCGGAAATGACTACCGCATAAGGTCCGCGCTGCGCGATCGCCAGGAGACCGGCTATGGGTCCGTTCGCGGTTTCAATGTCGTAGTATCGGCGCAGATTGCGCTCGAACGCGCGCAGCACGTTCTCTTCGTCATCGACGCAGAGGACCTTATAGATCATGCCGCTCTCTGCTCCCGCGTTGCCTGCTCGATCAGGGCGCGCCAGGCGGGCACGCGGTCACTCACTCCCAGACGATCGAGATATTCCAGATCCAATCCGGATACCGGTTTGTCAGTCGCGGCCTCGTCGCCTTCGTATGCCAGAGCGTTGGCGGCATGTACCGCGGTGAGCGGACCGATCCGCTGGGCCGGGCAGGCGCACGGCGTATGGTGATAGGCAACCGCTTCTACCACAATGTCGGGAAGGCCCCACAGCCAAAGCAGATAGGTCCCGATCTCGCTGTGCGTCGTGCCGAAGATTTTCTGTTCCGCTTCATGTTCGGAAACGTGGTTCGTTTCCGCAAACTTCATGGCCTCTTCGTATTTCTGCGCGGCCGCCGTAACCAGCACTAATTTCCCGATGTCGTGCAGAAGCCCTGCCATGAAGGAGTCTTCCACTTCCTGTTTGGAGAGTTTCTCGGCGGTCGCGATTTTGCGCGCGAGAAAGCCGGTGAGAATCGTGTGTTTTCCCAGATCGTCGATGGAAAAGCGGGAAGTCGATGTGACGTGGAACTGTGAGAAGACTTTGACGCTCAGGGCAAGAGCCTTCAAAGTGTCCATCCCCAAATAACCCACGGCATCACGGGGATCGGAAATACGCCGGCGCAGGCCGAAGAACGCGGAGTTCGAGAGCTGCAGAATCTTCGCGGTCATGGCCGGGTCTTTGGCAATGATGTTCGCTACGTCCTGGGCCGATGCGTCGGGGTCCTCCAGCTTATTCATGAGCTCGAGGTACAGCGCGGGAATGCTGGGGAGCGTGCCGGCGCCGGATACGAGAGCCTGCAGCGAGGGATCGGTGAATGTGGACTTCAGTGCGACCGCGCGCGCAATCGTTACTTTGAGCGATTCGGCATCGCACGGCTTTGACAGATACTGGTGCGCGCAAACGGCCGACTTCAGAGTCAGGTGACGATCGGATTGACCGGAAAGCACGATTCTGGCCACGCCGGGGTAAAGATCTCTGACGCGCGAAAGAAGCTCGGTCCCATCCATTCCCGGCATCCGCACATCGGTAACGATCATGTCGAACGGAGCGTTCGCCATGATTTCAAGCGCCTCGGCGCCGCTGGTGGCAAAGCTCATCTGCCATTCATTGCGCAACGAATAGAGCAGACGACGGATTCCGTCGAGCACTCTCGGTTCGTCATCGACGAAAATAATCCGCGTCACGCCGCCTCCGTTTCCGGCAGCAGCGGGAGGTGAATAATAAAGGTCGTCCCCTGCCCGGGTTCCGACTCAACCTGAATGGAACCGCCGTGCTTTTGCACGATCACGCCATATGCGATCGCAAGCCCTTGTCCCGTCCCTTTGCCCACCGGTTTGGTGGTGAAGAACGGATCGAACACTTTCGTTTGATTTGCTTTCGGAATCCCGCAACCAGTGTCTCTGACCCGAATCTCAACCGACGGCCCGTCGCGGCGGGTAGCGACGTGGATCCTGCCTATGTTGCCGGAGTCTTTCACGACATCGGAAATCGCATGCGCGGCATTCACAATGAGGTTCAGCATCACCTGATTGAACTCACCGGCGAGGCAGTGCACCGGCGGTAACTCCTGATCGAAATCGGTTGTGAGTTCCGCCATATACTTCCATTCGTTCTTCGAAACGAGAATGGTGCTTTCGATGGCGCGATTAATATCCACAGGAATCTTTTCGATCGGCCCGGGATGTGAGAATTCCTTCATCGCGAGCACGATGCGCGCTACGTGATCGACGCCGTCAAGCAGTTGCTCGATGGCCTTCGGCACTTCATCCCGCAGGTATTCGAAAACGCCGTCGTCGAGCGCCTCGCGAGTGGGCACGGTCAGACTGGCCGTGCCGGCCACCTGTTCTTCCGCCAGTTCGCGATGTGCGTCCGCGAATTTCACCAGATCGCGGAACGCATCTTCCAGAAACTTTCCGTTGTCTCCGATGTATTGAATCGGCGTATTGATTTCGTGCGCGATGCCGGCGGCCAACTGCCCGATGGATTCGAGTTTCTGGGTTTGCGCCAGTTGCTGCTCGAGTTCCTTGACATGGGTGATGTTCTCGGCCACATGAGCGATGCCGAGAAGATTTCCCTGACGGTCCTGCATCGGAGAAAGTGTCAGCAGGATCGGAATGGGAGTGCCCGATTTGGTGAGCCGTATGGTTTCCACGTGCTGGATGCGTTCGCCGCTCCGCAGCCTCTTCATGAAGGCCGAATCTTCGGCGCGCCGATCCTGCGGAACGAGCTCAGCGATGTTTCGGCCGATCATCTCCTCCGCTGAGTAGCCGTAAATACGCTCCGCGCCGCGATTCCAGGTGAGCACCGTCCCGATCGGATCCTTGCTGATAATTGCCGCATCGGCGTTCTCGACGATCGATGCCAGTTGGGCGTTTGCGCGCTCAACCTTCTTTTGATCCGTGATATCGCGTGATGCCCCGATCCATTTATAGGGTTGCCCTGTTGCGTCGCGCACGGCCGCGCCCTGGTCTGCGTAATATCGGGTTTCTCCGTTGGGCAATACAACGCGAAATTCCTGCTTGAACGGCTCGCCGTGACTCAGGTGACGCTCAATGGCGGCTTCCACACGGCCGCGGTCGTCAGGATGATAAAAGCGGGCGCGAAATTCATTCCCTTTCCAGGGAACTTCCAGACCGAGATCCTCGGTGCCGGGCTGGTAGTCGCCGAGAACGGTAACCAGATCGGTGCGCAGATCCCATTCGTAAATCGAGTCTCCGGAACTCTCGGCGGCGATTCGGAAGCGCTCTTCCGAAAGTTTCAGAGCGGACTCCATCCCCAGACGTTCCGTTATATCCTCGGCCACGGCAATGGAGTGGGTGGGCCTGCCCTGGGCGTCGCGAATCGACTGGGCGAAGACAGACTCCCAGAATTGTTCTCCGTTCTTTCTGGTGGTCCGCACCACGCCTTTCCACTGGCCGGATTGGATGGCTTGGGCTATCTCGTCAAAGTGCTCGGCGGGCATGGCGGTGGTCAGCATACCGGGGTTCTTACCCTTCAGCTCTTCCATGGTGTAGCCGGTGGACTCGGTCAGACGCGCATTGACGTACTCGATTTCATTCTTCAGATTCGTGATCAGAATGCTGACCGGGCATTGTTCGACGGCGCTGGAAAGAATGTGCAGGCGCTCTTCCGTTTGTTTTTGCTCTGTTGTATCGATCAGGGCTCCGGTTACGCGAACCGCTTCTCCCGCGGCGTGTTCCACGCGCCCCTGACTCCATACCCAGCGGATCGAGCCGTCCGGCCAGACGATACGGAATTCGGCCTGGAACGTCCCGGTGCCGATCGCGTCCCGCGCCGCGGTGGCGACAGCTGCCTGATCGTCCGGATGCAGCTTCGAAGCCAGTTCGGAGAGGCTGAATTGCCGGGATGCGGTCTCGAGTCCGAGCAATGTCGTAAATCCCTCCGAAACCACGACAGCGCCCGTTGCGACATTGACTTCCCAAATTCCGAATTCCGCTGCTTTCTCGGCGAGCGCGAGACGCTCGGAAGTTTCACGCAGGCGCTGCTGCGAGCGAAGCCATTCAATGACGTTACCGGCAATGCGTGCGCCGGCTTCGACGAGGCGCAACTGGGCCGGAAGCGGCGTCGCGGGCTTCCGGTGGTACATGGCAAACGTACCGAGAACGACATCGTTGAAATTGCGGATGGGAACGCTCCAGCAGGAACGCAGTCCGAAGCTTGTCACGAAGTCCTTCGCGGCTGCAAAACGGTAATCGGAAGCGATGTCTTCCACGATGATCGTCTCGTTGCGAAACGCCGCGGAACCGCAGGCGCCGACTTCCGGACCGATTTCGAGACCGTTTAACGCCTGCATGTAGTTCGGGGGCAGACTCGGCCCGGAACCATTCAGGAGGAAACGCCCCTGCTTTTCATCGAGGAGAAGGATGGTGCAGACGCAATCCGGTTCCATCGCCTCAATGGAACGCGTGACGTTATCGAGGAGCTGCTGCAGGGGTGTGCCCCGCGCCATCAGGTCGAGTACGTGCTTCTCGAGCTCCGTTATCTGAGAAGAGTTTGCCAGCTCGGCGTGCTGCGTGCGCAGGCGCTCTTCGATCTCCTTGTGTTCGGTAATATCGAAGTCCGCGCCGATCATGCGGCGCGCCTCTCCCGCGGCATCGTAAATCACACGGGATTTGCTGTGCAGCCAATGCACCGAACCATCGGGCCAGATCACGCGCAACTGCACATCGTGAAATTCATTGGCCGCAAAGACAGCCTTCGCACCGTTGGGAACGTGCAGCTTATCCTCGGGGTGCACCATGTTGTTCCACTCGCGGAACGTCATCTGCCCCCTTGGCTCGAAGATTCCGTAGAGCCGGAGGAGCTGCTCCGAGCATTGAACGGTTTCCGTATCGAGATCCAGCTCCCACGTGCCGAGGGACAGAACCGACTGCGCCAGCTTGAGGCGGTCCTCGGATTCGCGCAGAGCCTGCTCCATTTGTTTCGGCGCGGTCAAGTCCCGATGAATCCCGACAACCGCCGTCGCACTGCCGTCCCGGTCGCGCAGAACCGACCACGACACGTTCACGATGAACTGCGTGCCCGCGCGGCCGGTGCAGATAATCTCGCCGTTCCAGGAGCCGCGGCGGACGATATCTGTGTGAATGGCCAGGCGCTCCGCCGGAGTAACGACGGTGCCCGCGATTGCACTGTAAGGATGGCCCTTTGCCTCGCGCGACGACCAGCCGAAAAGCCGTTCGGCCGCGGCATTGAGGTACTGGACGCGGAAGTTCGTATCCACCGTGAGAACCGCGTCGTTGATCTGATCGAGCAGGTTGGTCTGGAGTTCGATCTGCTGTTGAGCCTGGCTCGATTCGGTGAGATCGAGCATCACCGTGCGGATTCCCGTAACGTTGCCGCCGGGATCGGTAATCAGGTGGGGATGAACGCTGAAGACGCACTCCCCGCGGGGAGTGCGGCGCTTACGCCGGAACGGCGCGATTGTCCCGCCTTTGTCGATCGCCCCCAGGAGGCCGGCGCGGGATTCCTCGCGTTCTTCCGGAGTCGCGAAGTCCCAGACCGGACTGCCGACGATCTGTGCGGCGTCAAGTCCCAGGAGTTCGCATTCTGTTCGGTTGACATGAACCAGAACGCCTTTATTGTCGGTCTCGTGATAAGCAAAGGGCGCTTCGTCGAGGAAGGTCCGAAAAGTCTCGTTCTCGTCCCCGAATCGAGATGGTACACGCCGGATCGTCACCAGAACTGCGTTGGTGTCCTGAAAAGGAACGGCGGCATTTTTCATCTCCGCGCGGAACGCGTGGCCGCGTTTGTTCCTGTGCGTCCACGTGCCGGATGCAGCGCCGGCCGCCGATCCCTGCATTCCCCGCCGATATTCAATAAATTCCTTCGCGCTGTCCGCGGAGAAAACCGTCTCCACATCCATCGATCGGAATTCGCGCGGGGAATAACCGTACAGATCGAGGGCCGCCTGATTTACCGCGAGGAACCGGCAGAGCCGGGTGTCGCAGATCCACATCGGCTGTGAAGTCAGATCGAATACCGGGCGCCAGGAATCGAGCCGGTCTGTCTCTGCTTCATGCGGCATCGCCGGACTCGTCATTTATGCCTCGTATGACGCAGCCGGCTGCGGTATGGGAATCGGATGAAGATGCTGAAGAGCAACACAGGTCTCCATTACAAATTGGTACATTTCCGCACGCCTTTGGGCAATACTTTCCTTGGATAACCGGGTGACGCAGGTATCCAAAACACCTCGACGAAGCAGATTTTCGACCTGTGCGGACTTCGAATCTGGTTCTAGCTGGCCGCGGTAACAGCGTTGGTCAACTGCGCGTTGGTGGTTCCCCAGATCGTGCTGATACTCGAACCGGTGCTGACGAAAATGGCCGCACTCGCCAGTGCGATGAAAGCCATCAGTAATGTGTACTCGATGAGGTCCTGACCTTGTTCATCCTTGAGAAAAGCCTGCACGAAAGTTTTCATAAAGCGAGTCTAAATCGAAAATTAGTGAAAAAACAGACTGACAATGGTTGGCAGAAACAATAATCTCGAACGGGGAATGAAGTCTCTCAGCAGACACGAGCCCGATCTTTCTGTCAACGCAGCGCGCCGGCGGCGCGCGCGGCGTTGTAGGCTTCACTGATTTCGCGGGGAGCGCGGCGTCGATCGGCCGCGCGAAAAACGCTCTCGCACTGGCGGCAACGGAATTTTCTTGCCCTGGTAAGGAAGATCATGATCGGCTCCAGTCCGGTGGGCTGCCGGATATCGAGCAGTTTGGAATAGCATTTCGGGCAACGCATAACCCGATATTACGAGCACCGGGAACAGGCGTCTATTTATCGAAAGATAACCCGGACACCGCGACAGTACCGGAACGGCAGTGCATAAATAATACTGGAAAAAGCGATTTATGCGCCGATATTAAGTGCGGGAGTTTTTGCCCTTGAGCAACTCAGAAGCGAATCGACGCGAGGAAAAACGACTCTCCTGCGATCCCGGCGACGTCCGGCTGGAATTCCAGGGGCGCCCCGAATCTGTCCAGGCGCATATCGTCGAAGTATCGAGATCCGGGCTCCAACTGAGGCTGAGAACTTCGGTGCAGGCGGGTGAACCGGTGAGCATCACTCGCGCCGATACCGTCATCAGCGGCGAGATTCGTTATTGTCGTCCAAACGATGGAGGCTTCTTCGAGGTGGGCGTCGCAATCCTCGATTTTCGGCGACTGCAATAAGAGTGTGGCAGGGCGCCGGAACCGCTCAAAGCCCGGAGGGCGGGAAAATCCGTGTGCGAGAATACTGCTGAAAACATGAAAGCTTTCGGGAGACGCGCATGAGCAGCGCCGGTCTCTCGCAATACCTAGCGCGCGGTTCAGCAGGTGCGCTGCGCGGCCGTCTTCTTTCGATCCGCTTCTTCCTGATCGTCGCGCTTCTCGCTGCGGAGTGGCTCCCGATTTCCGCATATATATCGACAGGCCGCGGCGGCCAATCGCTGGCGCGCGCGCTGGTCGCGTTTGGCTCCCTCACGCTTGCTTTCGGATATTATCGGATTCGCGGCCTCATTCCGGGTTTTTCGCGGGAACTCGAAGGCGCGCCGATGGTATGGCGAATGTTCGCCCTTCACGTATGCGCGATGGCGGTTTTTCTCGGCATTTCTTTAATGCCTGTGCAGTCGAGCGTGCCGCTGGAGGTGGTTAATACGATCTGGCTCGCGGCCGGTCTGATGGGTATTGTTCTGGCGGCACTCGCTTTCATCCCGGCTCGTCTTTGGCTTGCCATGATGCGCGCCACGGGCTATATCTGGATCGCCGCCGCAGTGGGATCCTTTGCCGCGTGGCGTCTGGTGAGTCCGCTCTGGTCCGTGTGGCGGGACGTGGGCTGGAAGCCGGCAACAGACGCAACGTTCGCTCTCTCAACACTTCTGCTGAGGCCGTTCTTCCCAAGCCTGATCAGCGATCGCGCTGCCACGATTCTCGGCACACAGAAGTTCGCCGTCACGATCGGCGCCGAATGTTCCGGTATCGAAGGCGCGGGCCTCATGCTCGTATTCTGTGTCGGCTGGCTCTTGATTTTCCGGCGCGAGTATCGTTTTCCGCGGGCTCTCTTTTTAATCCCTGCCGGAATGGCCGTGATGTTCCTGGGGAATTCCGTGCGGATTGCGGCGCTGATCCTGATCGGCAATGCCGGCGCGCCTGGCGTCGCGATGGGAGGGTTTCACTCGCAGGCCGGATGGATCGTGTTCAACGTCGTTGCGTTGGGTTTCTCATTGGCCGTGCCGCGAGTGGTCTGGCTGACAGGAGAGCGGTTGGCCGGAGAGCGGACCTTGGCAATGCCGTCCCAAGCCCACGACTCCGCTGCGCCGAATCCCACCGTTCCCTGGCTCCTGCCCTTCGCCGTGATTCTGGCGTCCGGCATGGTCTCTCGCGCTGTTTCGGCCGGATTCGAATGGTTCTATCCACTGCGGTTTTTCGCGGCCGCGGCTGCGCTCTGGATGTGTCGCCGCAAATACCTCGAATTGGACTGGACGCCTGGCTGGCTTTCCCCGCTCGCCGGTGCTGCCGTTTTCGTGCTTTGGATCGCGCTTGATCGAGGCCCGCACACGGACGGCGGTATTGGCGCCGGTTTGGCGGCGTTGTCCGCGCCTGCTCGACTCACTTGGCTTTCCTTCCGCGTCGTCGCGGCAACAATTACCGTCCCCATTGCGGAAGAGTTGGCATTTCGCGGCTTTCTCCTGCGTCGATTGATCGCGGCCGATTTCGAAGCGGTCGATTTCCGGCGCTTCAGTTGGTTTGCCGTTCTGCTGTCGTCAGTGGCTTTCGGTCTTATGCATGGAGATCGCTGGATCGCCGGTACTGTGGCGGGAGTAATCTACGCAACGGTCATGATTCGCAAGGGGAATATCGGCTCTGCTGTGGTGGCGCATGCCACTACTAATGCTCTGCTTGCCGCTTGGGTATTGATTGGAAACAGGTGGTATTTCTGGTAACTGAAGTATGAAAGTACCAGTACTACCGGAACGATGAGCCGCTAAATCATTCTTTTCACTGTGCTTTTCAATTGACCCGACCTTCCTGTTGGACTTAAGATCGAAGGGCGCTCTGTCCGGTTGTGTTTTTTCTCACCTAATCTACCGGCCAACTTATAAAGAGCGTTGGGAGGATGAACGTGAAAAAGATCGCATTGATGTCCCTGCTGTTGGTACTGGTTGCGGCGACGCTCTCAGCGAGGCCGCCAGGACTGGCTCCTGAGATTGATCCGGGATCGATTTCCGCTGCGTCGGCTTTGGTCTTCGCCGGTCTGATGATGATCCGCGGCCGCAAAAAGCGGTAGTCGCTAAACTAACTCCTCCGGTTGACACCGGATGCCATTCTTCTCCCTGGTGGAAATCGTAAGTCGGGGTTGTGTCTTACGATTTCCAAACATGTCAACTCGGGTTCTGTTGGGCAACGTAAAAGGAAAAATAGAGGACTAACTGGTGAGCCGCACACGCCGCATTGCGTTTTCGACATTATTAGCAGCTTTTTCAGGGATCGCATCAGCGCAGATACAGGTGCAGTTGCCTGTCAGTCCGATGACAGCGTCGACCAGTCCCTCGATTAGTGTGGCGCTCACCGAAACTGAGCAGGCACTCTTTTTCACCGTGAACTTCAGTGGCTTGCCTGCCGGCCTCACGCTCAAGAATCAAAGCTACACAGGATGGTGCCCGGACTATTTCGGCGATTTCAACCAGAACAATAATTCCACTCCTTACACGCCCTATAACACCTACGGCAACAATCTTCCGGGTAACGCTCAAAGCCCGAACTGGGACAAGGTGAACTGGGTCCTCAATCATCAGCCGACCGGTTCGCAGGCGAGTTGGATCGTCCAGC
The DNA here is from genome assembly GCA_036273015.1 of Bryobacteraceae bacterium. Lineage (GTDB taxonomy): Bacteria > Acidobacteriota > Terriglobia > Bryobacterales > Bryobacteraceae > BOG-234. The sequence continues at coordinate 41,056 of DATAXN010000008.1, forward strand.
AGGTAATTTGGCGTCTTCTGGCGGGTCAGTATGCTCCCGTTTCCCAGGGATATGTTCTGCCGGAACCGGCAACCGACAATCTCTACAACCAGGCAATTGCGCAGGGCGCGGGTTTTTTGCCTTCGCCGGGCCAGTTGATGGCCGTGATGCTGTATATCGACGGAATTTACCCATCGGCGCCGGCCGATGTCACGGCGAATCCGAACTTACCCACCAATGGCACGCCGAACGTATTTCAAGACCTTATGATCGAGGTCACAGTGCCGCCTCAGGGTGCGATCGGAGATTACGTCTGGCAGGACACCAATCAAAACGGTATTCAGGACGCCGGTGAGCCCGGCATCAATGGCGTTACCGTGCAACTCTGCGCGGACGCCGGCTGCAGCACGGTTCTGGCTACGACCACCACAGTTACGCATCAGGGGCTGAACGGCTACTATCAATTCACCGATTTGGGCGCGGGAACTTACTACGTCTCGATCGATAATTCCCAGCCAACACTTAGTGGCTTGGTGCCTACTCAGACAGGCCAGGGTACACCAGCAACAGACAGTAACGTCAACCCGTCTCAGGTAGTTCTTGCGACCAACACCTCGGTGGATGAAACCATCGACTTCGGCTATACTTCACCCGGAACCAGCGCCATCGGCGACTTTGTCTGGAACGACAGCAACGGCAACGGCCTGCAGGATAGCGGGGAGCCTGGTATTTCCGGTGTAAAGGTCAATCTCTGCCAGGATGCAGCCTGCAGCACAATCATCGCCACCACAACGACGGATCAGAACGGCGCCTATCACTTCACGGGTCTTCTGGCGGGAACCTACTATGTTGTTGTTGACACGACGACGTTGCCGCCCGGCTTTATCGCCTCGCCTTCGCAGGTCGGATTCCCCGGAAACGCCGCGATCGACAGCAACGGCAGTCCCGCCCAGGTAGTCCTGCCCGAGAACTTCACCGACAATACAATCGACTTCGGATTTGTACCGCCCGCGCAGGGCGCCATCGGCGACTTCGTGTGGCACGACCTGAACCGAAACGGCATTCAGGACAACGACTCGAACAACAATCCGGAACCCGGGATCAATAGCGTAACGGTCCGCTTGTACAACTCGAGCAACACTCTGGTTGGCACTACGACCACGGTTACTGCCAACGGTCACGATGGTTACTACCAGTTCACCGGTCTGGCGGCCGGCACTTACACGGTGGTTCTGGACTCCAATACCCTGCCGCCCGGCTACACGTCGACTACATCCAACGCCCCCGGCAGCACGACGGCGAACGACAGCAACGGAAGTCCTGCCACCGTCACGCTGGCAACCAACTCGAGCGTGGATGAAACCATCGACTTCGGCTTCGTCTCACCGTGCGTGGGCGCCATCGGCGACTTCGTTTGGAACGACGCCAATCAGAACGGCATTCAGGATGCGAACGAGCTGGGCATTCCCGGAGTCGCGGTTTATCTGCGTGCGGCAGACAACTCGCTGGTCGGTTCCACGACGACCGATCAGAACGGCGCGTATCACTTTACCGGGCTCTGCGCGGCTACTTATACCGTCCAGGTTGTTACGCCCGCCGGCTTCCAGCCGTCGCCCTCGACCGCGCCCGGCAGCACACCGGCCAATGACAGCAACGGCAGCCCGGCGACCGTCGTACTCGGAATCGACGCCACCGACAACACCATCGACTTCGGCTTCTATCAACCGCTTTCGGTGAACGGCCAGTGCCTCGCCGGCGTCAACTCCGGCGAAGTTGGTGTACCCTTCAACAGTTCGACTCCGACTGTTACGGGCGGAACGGGTCCCTATACGTTCTCGATTGCAACCGGCACACTTCCGGCCGGTCTGACCCTCGATTCCACGACAGGTATCATCACCGGCACACCGACTGCGGCGGGCAACTTTACGCTTCAGGTGACCGATTCGAACAATTTCGTAATCGCTCTTCCCTGTCCTTACACGGTGGTTCCGGCTCCGACGGTGACGTGTTCGGCCGTTACTTCCGGTGAAGTGGGAGTGCCGTTCAACAGCCCGGGTCCCTCAGTGACCGGTGGAGTCGCGCCGTACACGTACACGGTTGTCGGCACGTTGCCGTCGGGGCTGATTTTGAATGCGCAGACCGGCGCTATCACCGGCATGGCGACCGCGGCGGGAACTTTCACGCTGCAGGTTACGGATGCGAACGGCGTGGTTGCGGCGACAACGTGTCCATACACTATCGTCGGTGTTCCGACGGTGACCTGCGCGGCAGTTACCTCCGGTGAAGTCGGAGTTCCGTTCAGCAGCGGCGCAATGACGGTGAGTGGTGGAGTCGCGCCGTACACGTACACGGTTGTCGGCACGCTGCCGATGGGTCTGACGCTGAATCCATCGAACGGCGCCATCACCGGCACGCCGACCGCGGCCGGTACATTTACCGTCCAGGTTTCGGACGCCAATGGCGTTCTCGCCTCGACGACCTGTCCGTTCACTATCGTGTCGCCGCCGACTGTAACCTGTTCGGCGGTCGGAACAGGTGAAGTCGGAGTTCCGTTCAACAGTCCGGCCATGACAGTGAGCGGCGGAGCCTCCCCGTATACGTTCACAGTTGTCGGCACGCTTCCGGCGGGCCTGACGCTGAATGCTTCGACCGGGGCAATCACAGGGACGCCGACTGCGGCCGGTACGTTCTCCATCCAGGTCAGGGACGCCAACGGTGTGGTTGCCGGCGGTACTTGTCCGTTCACTATTCTCTCCGCTCCATCTCTGAGCCACGCACGATGCGGTTCGGTTACCTCCGGGGAAGTAGGATTGCCGTTCAATAGTCCGGCACAGACCGTGACGGGCGGTGTGGCGCCGTACACGTTCACGATTGCCACAGGTTCACTGCCGGCGGGCCTGACTCTGAATGCTTCGAATGGAGCAATCACGGGAACGCCCACTGCCGCGGGTTCCTTCACGATTCAGGTGACGGATGCCGACGGTGTGGTCGCATCCGGAACCTGTCCCTTCGCCGTAGTGGCGGCGCCGAGCGTAACGTGCTCCGCCGTAAACTCCGGTGAAGTCGGAGTTCCGTTCAACAGTCCGGCGCCGACGGTGACTGGTGGAACCTCGCCGTACACGTTCACAGTTGTCGGCGCCCTGCCGTCCGGCCTGACACTCAATACTTCGACAGGCGCAATCACCGGCACTCCGACGGCCGCCGGTTCCTTCACGATTCAGGTCAGGGATGCCAACGGGGTCGCCGCGGCGACGACCTGTCCGTACACCATCGTGGCCGGCCCGACGATCACTTGTTCGGCAGTTAACTCCGGCGAGGTTGGGGTACCCTTCAACAGCCCGGCGCCGACGGTTACGGGCGGAGTTGCCCCGTATACCTTCACAGTGGCCACCGGCACGTTGCCCGGCGGCCTGACGCTCAACGCTTCGACGGGCGCAATCACCGGCACGCCGACCGCGGCCGGCGCCTTCTCCATCAAGGTCAGGGATGCGAACGGAGTGGTTGCCACGACGACCTGTCCGTATACCATCGTCCCAGGACTCTCCGTCACCTGTTCCAGCACGAATACAGGAACGGTCGGAGTTGCCTTCAACAGCGGAGCGATCAGAGTTACGAGCGGAGTTGCTCCGTACACGTTCTCGATCGGGTCCGGCACGCTTCCGTCCGGTCTGATTCTGAACACGTCGACCGGCGCGGTCACCGGTACGCCGACTGCTTCCGGTACCTTTACCATCCAGGTCAAGGATGCCAACGGCGCCGTGGGATCTGCCTGCTCGATCACGATCAACCCGGGCGTCATGGTTACCTGCGGGGCGAACAACACCGGAACGGTGGGTGTTCCCTTCAACAGCGGTCCAATCACCGTAACGGGCGGCAATGGTCCGTATACGTTCACGGTTGTCGGTAATCTTCCGCGCGGTCTGTACCTTAACCCATCGACGGGCGCAGTCACCGGCACACCGACGGAGACGGGAACATTCAGCATCCAGGCAACGGATTCACAGGGTCATGTAGGTTCGTGCCGGGACAGCCAAGGGAATCCCGTCGGAACTTCCTGCACGATCACGATTAACCCGGCGCCACTCACGGTCACCTGCGGGACAACTGCCACGGGAATCGTGGGCGTTGCCTTCAACAGCGGCTCAATCAAAGTTACCGGCGGCAGCTCTCCGTATACGTTCTCGGTTGTGGGTACGCTTCCCGCCGGGTTGACGCTGAACAAATATACGGGAGCGGTAACCGGCACACCGAAGGCCACCGGTACCTTCACCATCAAGGTTACGGACGCCAACGGCAATACCAGTTCGTCCTGCTCGATCACGATCAACCCCGGCGTTACGGTCACCTGCGGAACAAACAGCACCGGAACGGTGGGCGTGCCCTTCAACAGCGGCCCGATCACAGTATCGGGCGGCGCGGGTGGGCCCTATACATTCACGGTCGTCGGGAAGCTTCCCGCTGGTCTGACACTCAACACTTCGACGGGCGCGGTCACCGGCACGCCGACGCAAACGGGAACCTTCAGCATTCAGGCTACGGACTCACAGGGTAACGTGGGATCGTGCTCGGACAGCCACGGCAACCCTGTAGGCACTTCATGCACGATTACGATTAATCCGGCGCCTGTTACCGTTACCTGCGGCGCGAACAATGTAGGAACGGTGGGAGTGGCGTTCAACAGCGGCCCCATCACGGTTACGGGCGGCACAGGACCGTATACGTTCACCGTTGTCGGTACTCTCCCGCACGGGCTGACGCTCAATACTTCGACGGGAGCAGTCACCGGTACCCCGACGCAACCGGGCACATTCAGCATTCAGGCGACAGACTCGCAGGGCCACGTGGGTTCGTGTCAGGACAGCCATGGGAATCCTGTCGGAAACTCCTGCGCCATCACGATCAATCCGGCGCCGATTTCGGTCAGTTGCGGGAACACTACGACCGGAACTGTGGGAACCTACTTCAACAGCGGCTCCGTCACAGTAACGGGCGGCGTCGCGCCGTATACGTTCTCGGTAGTGGGTACCCTCCCGAACGGTCTGTCCCTGAATTCCTCGACGGGCGCGGTTACCGGTACGCCGACAGCGGCCGGCACCTTCTCAGTCGCAGTGACGGACTCCAAGGGCACTACAGGCACCAGTTGCTCCATTACGATCACGCCACCCCAGAATCCGCATGTCACCTGCGGAACGAACAACACAGGAACGGTGGGAGTTGCGTTCAGCAGCGGCCCGGTCAATGTAACAGGCGGCGCGGGCGGGCCATATACATTCACCGTTGTCGGTACTCTCCCGCACGGCCTGACGCTCAATACTTCGACGGGCGCAGTCACCGGCACTCCGACGCAACCGGGCACATTCAGCATTCAGGCAACGGATTCGAAGGGTAACGTGGGCTCCTGCCAGGACAGCCATGGGAATCCCGTCGGGAACTCCTGCTCGATCACCATCAGCCCTGCGCCGCTTACCGTTACTTGCGGGACAAATAATACCGGAACAGTGGGAACCTACTTCAACAGCGGCTCCATCACGGTAACGGGCGGCGTTCCGTCGTACACATTCAAGGTGGTGGGCACGCTTCCGTCGGGCCTGACGCTGAACTCGTCCACGGGCGCCGTTACCGGTACGCCGACAGCTGCCGGTACCTTCTCAATCTCGGTGACGGACTCTGCGGGCAATACAGCAGGCACGAGCTGCTCCATTACGATCACGCCAGCCCAGAATCCGCATGTTGTGGTCACCTGCGGAACGAACAACACCGGGACGGTGGGAGTTGCGTTCAGCAGCGGTCCGATTAACGTATCGGGCGGAACCGGACCCTATACATTCACCGTTGTCGGTAGTCTCCCGCACGGCCTGACGCTCAATACTTCGACGGGCGCAGTCACCGGTACGCCGACACAGTCGGGAACATTCAGCATTCAGGCAACGGATTCCAAGGGTAACGTGGGCTCCTGTCAGGACAGCCATGGGAATCCTGTAGGGAACTCCTGCTCAATCACCATCAGTCCGGCGGCGGTTCCGCCGGTTACGGTCACCTGCGGCGCCAATAACACCGGAACAGTAGGAGTTGCGTTCAACAGTGGCCCGATTACCATAACGGGCGGCGTGGCGCCGTACACATTCACGGTAGTCGGTAACCTCCCGAACGGTCTGTATCTGAATTCCTCGACGGGCGCAGTCACCGGTACGCCGACGCAATCGGGAACTTTCAGTATCCAAGCCGTGGACTCGAAGGGCAACGTCGGTTCCTGCTCCGACAGCAATGGCAATCCGGTGGGCTCGGCGTGCTCGATCACCATCAACGCCGCGTCGAACAGCAACACTGTCGTGAGTCCCGGCGACGCGGCGACCATCGGTTTCTGGCACAACCAGAACGGTCAGGCGCTTATCGATTCTCTGAACGGCGGAGAGAATTCGCATGCGCTGGCAAACCTGCTTGCCTCGCAGGCTCCGTACCTCTATGGTCCGAAGAGCTCGAACGATCTGACGGGAGGGGACAACGGCGATGTCGCCGCGTTGTTCCTGACCTTCTTCAACCAGTCCGGGCAGAAGACCCAGGCGCAGATCATGGCCACTGTCCTGGCGTGTTACGTAACCAGCTCGACGCTCGCCGGAACAAACGCAGTGCAGTACGGGTTTAACTCCTCATCCAACGGGACGTGCACGCAGACATACAATGTCGGCTCCAGCGGCTCGGCGATCGGTCTGAACAACAATCAGTCCTATACGGTGCTGCAGTTGCTGCAGTTGGCAAACCAGGAAACCGCGAACGGAACGTTTAACGCGGACGCGAACACGTTTAACACAATCTTCAGCGGCATCAATCAGACCGGCGATATTAATTAAGCCGGTCTGCGGGTTTCAAAAATGGGGCGGGCGAGCGGATCGCCCGCCCCGTCCGTTTTTAAAACGGATCGATTTGATCTAAAACGGATAGTGCGCTTCGCCCTGCTGGATCGTCACCCACTTTAGTTGGGTGAGATCATCCATGGACCACTGGCCACCCTCGCGGCCCATGCCGGAATCCTTCACTCCGCTGAACGGCGCATGCGGCTCATCGTGAATCATGGATCCGTTGATGTGCACGGAACCGGATTCCAGCTCCAATGCGCAGCGCATGGCCAGTTGCAGATCGTTGGTGATGACCGCGGATGTGAGGCCATACCGCGTGTTGTTCGCCTGTTGAATGGCGTCGTTCGCATCTTTCGCGCGAATCACGCTGGCCACCGGTCCGAACAGCTCTTCCTGAAACACAGCCATGGATGGGTTGACATCCGCAATGACGGTCGGCTGGAAGTAATTGCCGTCGTAGGCGCCTCCGCAGAGAACACGCGCGCCCTGGGTCTTCGATGACGCAATCCGCTCGGCGATGAAAGGGCATTGCGAGGCGCGGATCAGCGGTCCGATTACAGTATGCGGATCACGCGGGTCGCCGACCTTCAGCGACTTCACTTTGGCGACGAACATATCGAGGAACTTCTCGGACACAGGTTCTTCGACGATGACGCGCGACCCCGCCATGCAGATCTGACCCTGGTGGATAAACAGACCGAAGCAGGCTGTGTCGACCGCATATTTCAGATTTGCATCCTTCATCACCAGCAGCGGGCTCTTTCCGCCCATTTCCAAATCGAATTTCTTGCCGCGCTTGGCGCATTCGACCCCGATATGTCGCCCGACGGCGGTCGAGCCGGTAAACAGAATCGCCTTCACGCGCGGATTGCTGTAAAGCGCTTCGCCCAGCGTGGGGCCGTCCCCGGTAACCACGTTGAGCACGCCGGGCGGCAGGCCGGCTTTGTCGAATATCTCGGCGATCTTCAAACCGACCAGCGATGCTCCTCGGAAGGCTTGAGGACGAACGTATTGCCCGCGGCAAGGGCGAAGGCAACTTTCTTAGTGGCGAGGATCAACGGGAAATTGAAGGGTGCAATCCCGCCGACCACGCCCAACGGCCGCCGGATCGCCATCGAGATGCGGCCGGGGATGTCGCACGGTATCGTCTGTCCCATAATGCGGCGGCACTCGCCTGCCGCCGAGCGAAGCACGCCGACCACGTAAGACACTTCGAACTGTGATTTTCCAAAAGTCGATCCGCCCTCTTCGATCAGCAGATCGACGACCTCGGCGCGCATGGATTCGAGCACGTCCGCGGCCCGGATCAGGATGAGTTCCCGCTCCGAAGGCAGCGTATTTCCCCAAACATCTTTGACAGCATATGCCGCGTCGATGGCCCGCGTCATGTGTTCGGGCCGAGCCATGAATACCTTCGAAAAGACCTTGCCGTTTGCCGGATTGACCACCGGCGTCATTGCGGACGATTCGACTTCGATCGTTGTTCCGTTAATGTAGGGTGCGGTCATTGGAGGCTCCTTTTCACTCCCAGTATGCGATAAGCCTCCCCATGGTGAACATGGCGGTCCAGAGGACCAGCGAGAGGATTGCAGCCACCTTCACTTCGGTCGGGATGACCGCGGCGCGATCCAGTTCTTCCGTCCGGTTGTAGACAATGGGGCGGAAGATCAGGGCGTGTACTCCAATCAGGCCCAGAATGATCATCTTGGTCCAGAAGAAGGGATTGGGCGAATACTTTGTGGCTTCGCACGTGGCGAGCAACAGGCCCGTGGCGATCTGGATCGTTCCCCCCAGACGTTTCCACGGGCGCAGGCTGGTGATCATCCCGGTGATCGTCACGCTGTTAAAGGTGAGCCCGAGAAGGCGCAGGTTCGTCATGAGGATCATGCCGCCGAACAGCGCGATGTCCGTCAGATGAATCGACAGGACGATCGGGTACGCCAGCACCGATTCGCTGAAGTTGGAGAGAAAACCAATACTTTCGAGAGATTGAGCGATAGTCACGGCGGACAGCCTCTATTCCAAAAACCCGGTGAAAATTCCGCCAAAGACAACGGCAACCCACAGCAGCAGGGATACGCTCGCCACCACCTTACTCAGCAGCGGCGGCGGGTTCTCCATGATAGCCACTTTTCTGTGGATCGTGAAATTGTAGATGAGCGCCGCAAGCAGCACATACATCTTAATCGGAAAGATCGGGTTGATCAGGTAGATGCCGACCTGCGATAAAAACAGGATCGCACCGGAGAACACGACGAATACCAGGGCGAAGATTGTCCAGAGCTCTGTGTACCGCAGAATCCGCGCGGAAGTCTCCTGCCGCAGCCCGAGGTTCAGCATCCGAAAATCCACGAGTGCGATCGACCCGATGCCAATTGCAAAACCGCCGATGTGAACACACTCCGCCAGCGGAAAGGCCCATTCGGTATCGTTGAGGGCATCCACGAATGCGTTTTGCAGAAGCATCTGCTTTGAATCCTTCCTTCCTTCCGCTCCATGTGGGAATGTACCCTGTCCCTTTCGCCGGAAACAAGCTGCGCGGACTACTCGGAAAGACGTGGACGGACTGGTCTGAGGGTCCTTCGCATGGCCGCAAAGCCGGATTGGAAGGGGGAAGTCTATCATGATGCGCGCTGTGACTTTCCACCATGTCGGTCACTTCCGGTCAGTGACTTTGGCTAACCTCAACTAACGGTTGTTTTTCCCGACGATGTGAGCCCGCCATCGGCATTTGAGGCGAGGGCGTTGCCTGAGGCCGCGTCGTACCCGGCGCCGTCCACTCCCGTGCCGACGGGAAGGGTTGCGACAACCTTTCCGTTCTTTGCGTTACCGTCATGCGTGCTCGCCAGGGTGCGGAAGAAATGATCGATTGGATCTCGTTCCCGCCGGGATTCTTCCAGCTTCGTAAGCCAGAGGTGGGTATCGACCGCATTCAGATTGGAGATCGTCGGAATCACGTAGACGAAGTTACTGCCGTCCTTTTCGCGCCCAGCGCAGAGGTAACTGTATCCCGTTGATTCTATTGGTCGGGGCGGGGCGATTTGAACGCCCGACCCCCTGCGCCCAAGGCAGCGCAGGGGGATTTGCTTAGTCTCATTGTTTCAGCAATATCTTCCATTCTTTCAATTAGATACCGGGAAATCATCGTAGCACTGAATGTCCCCGAATACCCTTGGTTTTCATCTGGAGTCCCCAAAGAACTCCCCATGGTGAAAAGGCATCAAAGCAGCCTGTTTCGAATGGCGTTACGCTGGCCCCGCGCGCCCGGCCCCCGTCCCTACTGCGCTGCTGACCGGTGTTTCAGGTCCCTGTGGTCCTCCAGCGCGCTATTGGCTTCCGTGACCTGCACCCCGGCCCGGTGGCTGGCAAGGGAAGCGTCCCTTACGCCTTCAGCATTGCCGTTCCGGTTATGGTCGTTTTCAGCTTTCAACAGCGTGGCATACGTGGACAGCTTTCCAATTAAATTCTCTTGGAGTTTCAGACATTCGTCACAAAATGGTGTCATCGGGACCAGCCTATCAACCGGCACGGGGTGCAGGCCCTGCACTGCCACCGCTGGCCGTCATATAGCCACGTCCGTGAACCGCAGGCCGGGCATCGTGTCAGGTCTTCCACGCCTTCAATATCCCTCACGCATACCGGTCCTCTTGGCTGTGGTCCGCATAGGGCTGGATGCGAAGGCCGCGATGTTCCAGGTTGGGCTTTAGCTGCTTCAGGAAGCCGTCACTTATCATCGCGGACGTGATGTAGTTCAAGTCCTCATCCGACATTCCGAACAATCGCGCCACTACGCGGTCCAGTTCCATCAGCGCGTATTCGAACATCCGGGCCGGGTCCGAACTGCGCATCTGGTTAATGGCTTCGGCCACGGCTTCAAGGTTGGCTGGCACCAGCAATGCGCCCAACGTGCCAACACCGAACGTGACATCATCGCCTTCATCCACCAACCGGTCCACCATGTACGCCAGATACCGGCGCAAGGCCGTATTGGGCACGGTAATTCGGAAGGACAGGTCATCGTTTACCAATTCATCCCCCTGTTCCCGAAGCGAAGTGACCAGGACACCGGGAACCGCCCCCGTCAGGTCCGCACCAGCCACAACCGGGTTGTTTTCCGCGAACAGTTCAAACAGGGTTTTCTTCGGGCTGTCCTCAATCAGCCTTTCAACATGCCGGTGAGCGTTCGCCAAATCCTTGTCCCTGCTGATAACTCTGCCCCCGGCTTCCCGTAGCGCAGCGACATCTTCAGCGTTCCGGCTGGCCGGTATCGGAAGCAGCAATACACTACGCTTGAACCAATGCGTAGTCAGGTCTTCGATGATGCTGGCCCGCAGTGCCTTGATTGCGAACCACTGGGGGATACGGGACATGAGGTACAGGTTCAGCGGGAAGTCTTCCGCAAGCTGGACCATCAGGACGGTGTTCTGAAAAGCGGTATCCGGGGGAACCGGGCAAGCCGTTGGTAACTGGGAGATTTCCCGTACCGCGTACAGCCTGGAGAAATCGAAGAGGTGCCTGTACGCATATAAGCGGAGCGAGTCCACCACAGAACGGCCCGCGTCCCAGTAGCCCATCGGATCACCTTGCGGGCCTTCGGGGAAGACGTTCTGACCCTTGTATACTGGCCAGCCAGAATCCACAATGGCGCGCGTGCTGCCCAGTTTGATGCCGTAAGCGAGCATCACATATGGTTCCCATTCGAGTGGACTACTTCCGGCCGGAATTTCTTCAACCGCGTTGGCCTGCGCAGTGCCTACTTCCCGGTGGCCCCTGCGCTTGTAGACCACTTTGACGATGCTGCCCAGCCGTGGAGCCTGGGCCATGCGCCCCAGTACGGCTGCGTCTTCGGATGACACCTTGGTCAGAATCGCCGACGTGTCCTCTTCCGCTGCGTCTGCCATCCATGGGGCTGCCACACCAGTGGGGATGTACGCGGACTGGGAAATCAGGCTGCGCTTTACCGTGGACCGGTCTGCCTTGCTGAAGTCGATTGTGTCGGTGTCCACGTCATAGCAGCCCATGGACAGCGTGGTCATCGCCAGTTCATCGTCTTCCGAACCCGGCCTGTTTTCCAAAACGAAAATGATGGTGGGCCGTTTGATGCCCCGGAAGGTCTTCTTACGCAGGGCTTCCATATCCACGATTTCCGTCAGCTTGAATTCGCTGAGCACCCTGCGTAGCGGCCCTGAATAGGCACCGTCCAGTACGCCCATGGGGACAATGAAAGACACGTGCCCGCCGTCTTTCACCCAACCGCGTACCGCACGATAGAGGAAATGGACATACAGGTCCACCTGCCCGTGGGCCACTTCCGAATAAGGTTCGAGCGCACCGCTGCTCACCATCATTCTGTGCGGACGAACATATGGCGGATTGCCGATTACGATGTCATATTGACCCAGCGCCATCTGTTTGAACCGTCGTGGCACGCTGGCAACTCGCTTGCGCCGCATGTCGCTGGCTACCGTTGCAAAATCCAGGCCGGCCTGCGATGCGCTTGTGTCCGTGCCACGCACAAGGGGCACGCCCAGCGTGTCCAGTGAAGAGTGCCCGCCTTGAACCTGAATGGCCGACACCAATTGTGCGGCCAGCGTGCGGATTTCAGCCGGTGACTTCCCGGTGAACAGGTCGATGTTGTGCCACAGCAGTTGTATCTGGGCAAGGGATACGGAAAACGGGCTGATGTCCAACCCGTACAGCCTTCGGAGCGTCCGGGTAACCGTTTGCTCTGTCAGCATCCCCTGACTGCGCAGCCTGCGTACGTCCTGGTTCAGGGCTTCCACAAGAAAGGTGCCTGTTCCGCAGGCCGGGTCCAGCACGGTTTTCGTCGAATCGTACCCACAGTGTTCCAACATGTATCGCGCAATCTCGGGCCGCGTGAACACTTCCCCCAGCGCCCTCCGTTTGCTGGGTTCCAGGTAGTGGTCATAAACACCAGAAAGGATATCGCCGTGGATCGTTTTAAAGTTCCAGCGGGACAGTAGGTACATGGAATGCAGCAGCGCAGAACTTAAACTTTCGTCCGAACTGTCCAGCGCCCAATCAAGGATGCTGGGGTCGAACAGATTGCGGTAAAGCTCTGAGGACTGGCGGTAGGTTTCCTTCAGTAGCGCTTGCATGGGCTTCGCGTAGTAGTCCGCGTACCGGGCAAACACTTCCACCCCGCCGTTACTGATGTAGCGCTTCAGGAAGCCATGGTCTTCGGAGAACCGGACCATGAGCATACGCGACACAATCAGGGAAGCGGTTTCATAGATGAACGATTCCACAGCCTTTCCGCTGTCTGAAAGCTTGCTGTTCGTCCGCCTGGGCTTCAACAGAGATACTTCCCCTTCAATGCCCAGGCGCGTGGCGTAATCGCTCAGCAGGTGCTTTTCGATGCGTACGGCGTAAACGTGCGGTTCAATTTCTGCGACGAAATTGTCATGCGCTTCCGGGTAGTCTGCGATATCGGAACTGGGAAGGGTTCGCGCTATCTCTTCATCGACAATCTTGCTGAATTCGATAGGAAAGCCCACCGACTCCCAGTCGTAGACTGGTGTTCCCCAGCGAGGTTCCATCCCGGCGATGAGCGTGTTTGATGCTCGCAGATCGGGCATGACTTTCGTGTCCACAAGCTGGGTGACAGCAGCGCTGAGTATCGCGGCAATCTCCCTGATGGTGTCGGTGAAGTGGTTCTTTCCAAGCTCGTCAATCGACTGGTAAGCGTAAGGGGTCTTATTCGCGCGGAAATCCTTCAGTTGTTCTTCCAGCGCGACGTGATCGGGTCGTAGCTCCGCGAAGCATAAGCCGAACCCTTCAGGGTCCGAAAGGTCTTCCCATCGGTGGACGGAAGCTTCCGTTTTGGCCATCACGTCCCACTTGTGGACTTCCTCCTGGTCCAGGATGAAGAACCAGCGCGTACCGGCCTTGATGTATTTCTTCTTTTCCGCGTAGATGGCCGCTGCGTTGTCTGCGACATCCCGCCCGCGCTTCACTTCGAAGACACCATACGCATGGTCCGGGGTCTTGATCGCCCTACCACCCTTTGTACTGAAGACGGTCAGGTCCGGGATGTCGCGGCCCCCGGCCAGCGCGGAATCCACCACCACCTGTTCAGATCGCAAGCCGATGCCGAATACAGGATTCACCAGCAGATCGCGGACAAAGGGGTACAGGTTCCGTTCCCCGGAACTGTCGGTGCGGAACTGGGCTATCTTTCGCGCAAGCGGGCTGGGGCTGCTGCGTGCGGGGCGTTGAATCGGCATCGAACAGACCAACGTATCAGAGGACACCCCGTCCGGTCCCGGTGCCCCTGATTTCCAGACGCATTTCCCCCGATCACAACGCGCCGAAGAAACTTTCACATCAGAGAAGTCCAACGGTCCCAACCATTTACACCCTGGCTGGTGGGCCACCAAAGGACCCCCCAAGGTAAGTAATGCATACAAGATGGTGGCTGAGAGGAAGTTCCCATGCAACCAGTGCAACGAATATACGGGACTGACCGCGACCTTGAAACCCGCTACGGGATCAAACGTCGCAACTGGCAGAAAATGCGGATGGTCGGTACCGGCCCGGCGTTCAGGAAGTGCGGACGACTATGCTTATACGAATTTCGGTCGGTCGAACAATGGCTGAGTTCACAACCGTTGATGCGCTCGACAGTGGACCGGGCCGCATGACGGTAACCAAGTAACTCCTTCAGCACGCGAGCGAATTCGGCGCGCGTGATCCGTAACCCTTAACCCACACCAGCACTCCCGCTCTAGCAGTCTCACTTGTCCCGTTCCCCGAAAGGCGGAAGCGGGCGTTTTCATTTTTGAAGGAAACAAATGGCAGCAACAGTTTCAGGTTCCAAAACAGTTCTTACGGCAGTAAGCCCCGGTCTTCCAGCGTCCACGCTAACAACGCTGTTGAGCATCGCACCCGAAAACCTGACAGTGGCCCAGTTAGGCCAGTTGAAAGACGCGATTTCCAGAATTCCGGGCGGGGGCGTACCGACTGCAACTATCGGAAGTCTCCTGTCTTAGTAAGACAGACTCAGCAATCAACGTTTCACCGCGCCGACGTTTCGGCGCAATCACAGCAACAAGCAATACCAGAAGGATTCAAAACACCATGGCAGATTTGGAGCAGTATTTTTCCGCAATCGCGGACGAGAAAAGGAAGTTGGACTCAGTTCATTATTCGGGTTTCGTGTTTATGACTTCCGTCCGTAACCTTCAAAAAAACAGCACTGCGGGCTGCGTATGCGAATGCACCACGAAGCAGGCAGCCAAGCACCTTGTAGACTCGACTGCGCGCGAGTCAACCGCTGAAGAGATTGAAGCGTTTAAACGCGCTGGGGAGCTTTTTTCGGCCAAGTGCGCCGCCGAAAACGAAAAACGGAACCCAGCTATGGGTCGTGTGCTCCTGATGCCGGACACTCGGAGCAACAAATGATAGGTCCAGCATCTTTGGCTGACCTCGCGACCCAGGCAGGGTACGATTTCCAGCGCGGACCGGAAGCCCTGGCTGAACACGAATCCACGGCGAACGCTTGCGCGGCGCGTGCTCAGGAACTCCAGGCCGAAGCCGAAAAAGCCATCAAAGAACTGGCGAATCTGGCGAAACTTGAATCCGCGAACCGGGAGGCACGCGCAAGACTGCGGGTTGAGCAGCAAAAAGATACCGCGACAGCCCTTGACTCCTGGCGACTCGGCGGCAAAGATGACTTCGCAAAACAGGCCGAACGTTTTGCGTCTCAGGGGGCTCAGATTTTATGGCTCACGGAACGTGACGCCCACTGCACCAATGTCTTGAGGCCCAGACTGCGACTGACTTCTTTGAGGGCCGACATTGCGTTTTTCCTGGCCGGGGCTGAAACGATGTTTGCTCAAGCTGCCGTGGCTGCATACAATCGCCACGCCGCATTGCAACAGGCTATCGCAGTGGACGGCGTTGCCCAGCTTCCCGAATCGGAAGGCAAGGCCAATACGCTCTGGCGGCAAGCCACGGCGCTTATGGGTCGCGCTGCGGAGATCAGTGCATCGGCGGACAGGCTTGAAACTCAGATCGGAGTTAGGGAGGCGGTGATATGACGGAAAGGGAACTCTTACTCCAAGGCATCACCGGCGCGTTGTCGGCGTCTACTGTGCCTGAAGCATTACCTAATGACGCGGACATAATCCGCGAGGTAGAGGCTATGCCATCGCACACGCGGACCCAGGACCAGCAATCGGCGCTTATCGCTGCTCAGCAGCGTGTGATGGCGGACTTAATCCGAAAGCCGAATTCGCAGGTTACGGCTGAAGAGGCAGCAGCCATCCGTAGATCGGCGTTGGAATGGATGCAAAAAGGCGACGAGTAGCCCATGACCGAAGTTGAGGACAGGGCACGGGCTGCTGAGGATCGCTCAAAAGGGACTCTCTAAGAAACGAAGAGCTTACGCGGGGCCGGTGTCCAGAGGCACTGGCCCCACAACCACCTAGACTCCGGTACAGATTCGAATATCCTGGACCTGTCGTCATACGCGATAGACGCGGCGGTAGCGGGGGAAGGTCTGATAGTCGCGTACTGGGTGGCTTAAACGCACCTGTAGCGCTCGCACGGAAATTTCACTTCGAGGGAATGTTTCAGGAATGGCTGGCGGATGGAAGAGAAAAGAAGAGTGGGGTGGGTAGACACCCCACTCGCAACAGGAACAACGAAGCAGAGACTGACGAAGCAGATGCAAGAGGGTCACAACGCCCCTCGCAAACCAATTATAGGTTCGGGCACGGCAATCAGTACCCTTGACTATCGCGAACGGACATTCAGCACAGGGCTAAGTGCGGCCCGGCAAGGACTTATACGAAGTCGGTGCACTGATGAAATAGTTAACGGCGTTGTGACCGGCCTTCGGCGGGCTGCATGAGTGCCGTAGAAGCAGCAGTGGTTCACCGTTTTCGCGCGCTATTCGACGGACTGAATCGTGTCTATGGAACTTACGAAGTGCCCACAGGAACGCGTCAGGACGGTAAGTTAACCGGAAAGGCAGTTACCCTTGCGGCCCCGGTCACTGACGCGCTGTGGAGCGCGCATCTCGCGGGAACCAGCAGTTTGGGAATCGTGCCGATTCGCGACGATGGTACCGTGCGCTTCGGCGCGATTGACATTGATGTCTACGCCGATTTCGACCCGGCCCATATAGCGGCGCGACTGATCCGCGAAGGATTGCCTATGGTGACGTGCCGAAGCAAGTCCGGTGGTGCGCATGTGTATCTGTTCACTTCCAAAGCGGTACCGGCGCATCTGATGCGGGAACGGCTTCGCAGCATCGCTGTGCTGCTGGGCCACGGGAAGGCCGAAGTGTTTCCGAAGCAATCCAAGCTTGCTGAGAATGACTTCGGATGCTGGCTGAACATGCCGTACTTCGACCGCGAAGCTACTACCCGCTTCGGCGTCCGGCCCGATGGCGAAGCGCTCACCGTTGAACAGTTCCTGGACTTGGCTGAAGGCTCCCGCGTCGATGCCTCATGGTTCAGTCCGCCATTGCCAGGGGCACAGGGTCCGACTCCGCAAGGGAAAGCGCGGGAACGGGTGCCAGTCGAACGGCTGTTATCGAAGGCGATTAAACAGGTTCGCGGCGGCGAGGGCCGGAACATCGCTGGCCTTTGGTTGTTTTGCCAGCTTCGGGATGCGGGCTATGACCGCGATGAAGCTTCCCTGTCCCTGCGGGAGTGGGTTCGCGCTGCGAACGAAGTCACGGCAGGGCAGGACAAGTACACCATGCGGGAAGCCGAAGCAACCCTTCGTAGCGCCTATAAGCGGGAAGCGCGGGAACCCTGGGACACGGACGGCAAGGAAAGCCAGGCGGACATTCTGCTTGCAATGACTGAAGATTTCGAGTACTTCAAGTCCGGGCCAGCCAACGAAGGATACGTCCGCGTCGCGATAGGTGACCATAGCGAAGTCTGGCCAGCCGGGAACGGAAAGGGCGCGGCCAGTTCGAAGGTGCGCGAAATTCTGACGCACAGGTTTCTCGAAAAATATGCCCGTGCCCCTGGCCGCGAAGCGCTCAATGCTGTGGGGGATACCGTCGTGGCCAAGTGCAGTATGGGGCCAAAGGTTGACGTGCATGTCCGATTCGCGCGCACTCGCGACGTGATCTACCTGGACATGTGCGATGACCGATGGCGGGCCATCGAAGTTGACGCGTCCGGGTGGCGCGTAGTTGAAAGGCCAGCCGTCCTGTTTAAACGTCACAGCGGTGCCCGTGCGCTTCCTGTTCCTGTGGCAGCCGGGACACTGGAAGACTTGCGCCCGCTTCTCAACAGCGGAGATGAATCGCAATGGCTGCTGATGGTGGCTTGGCTGGCAGGCGCATTTCTGCCGGAAGGCGCGTTCGCTCATCTGGTTCTTGAGGGAGAACAGGGCAGCGCAAAGAGCACCACGGCGCGCATTTTGCAATCCCTGCTTGATCCATCGGACGCGGGCTTGTCTTCGCCCCCGAAGGATGAGACGGACGCCACGGTGTCCGCATTGAACGCGGGCATACTCGCTTATGACAATCTCAGCGGGTGCCGTGCTGAAATGGCCGATATCTTCTGTCGGTTCTCCACGGGCCAGGGTTACCGGACCCGGACGCTTTACGAAACGCTGGGAATCACCGTGGCAGCCGTGAAGTTGCCAATTCTGTTGAATGGTATCGATTCGACGGTAATGCGTGGTGATTTGCTCGAACGGTCGATAACTCTGAAGTTGCCGCGTATCCCGACGCAGAACCGGCGCACCGAACAGGGCATCTGGGCGGACTTCGCCGGGATGCACGCCGGTGTCTTGGGTGCGCTGTTGGACGCGGTGAGTTGCGGGCTCCGCAATCTGCCGAACACAACCGTGCCGGATGCGCCGCGTATGTCGGACTTCTGTACGTGGGTTGCCGCGTGCGAACCGGCGTTGCCGTGGAAGCCGGGACAGTTCCTTGCGGCTTACAGGGGCCGGATGGAAGAGGCAAATCGGGACTTGGCGGACAATGACCCGGTAGCTTCGGCGCTGGTGGATTGGGCTGAGCAGTGGCTGAAGCCGGGAAGCGTAGTTCAGATGGTGGCGAAAGACCTTCTCATCGCATTGAATGAAGTAACGTCCGACTGCCCGAAGGACATGCGCCGCTGGCCACCGGACGCGCAATCCCTGGCCTTTCGTCTGGTCCGCCTTGCCCCTGTGCTGAAGGCGCAAGGGATCGAGGTACGAAGACTGAAGCGCACAAAGAAAGAACGATCACGCTGGGAAATTCGGCGTCCCGGTCCACAGTCTTTGTTACTTCCGCGATTCGTTGAGGACGGCAGCGAAGTTGAAGACGAAGCGGCATAATGAGGAAAAAATCATGAACAGACGAAGAATCGATGTTGGTGTGACGAGGGCCGCTCGGTACATTGACGCCTTCCTGAGGGCTAACGATGAGGGTAAGGTCAGGGGTAACCCGGAGTGGCAGAAGTACCTGATTAATAATGCCCTGCGGTTCCTCGCGGCTGGGAGCCGAGAAAACGTTCTACGAATAGAAGAGCACGACTTTGACCCGAAACTTTCTTATCCGAAGGGCGGAGATGTCGAGACATCAATGGCTGCGGCCAAGTACATCAATGACCTCGTGATAAGTAATGAAGACCCGTTTCACCCTTGGAGGATACGGACGCGCCTGATAAAGAATGCCTTGTGTGCTATGGCTGCTGCCGCACCGGGACAAGTCCTTCGAATTGAGGAGCATAATACCGATTCGAAGCTAAAGTACCCCCCTCATCCAATTTACCGAAATCCCGGTGACGGCGATGACGGCAGGTGACGGCTTGATTTTCCTAGTCGTCATCGGACAGATGGCTGATTCGCAAGAGAAAAGCCCGTTCTGGTGACGGGGTGACGGCTTCCTACACTTCTTTAGGAAAAAGATAAAGGGTTCCTGTCACCCGTCCCCAGCGGGGGCGCGCGGCCCATCCCTTAAGTTTTGGGCTGAAAAATGTGTCATTAGCCGTCACCCTGTCATCGCGCTTTAGAATCATCGGCTTGCCGGGTGACGGCATTTCGCCCGGTGACGGGTAAGCCGTTACCTCACCCTTGGCGGACGGGCTAAAACCGGTTGAAATCCACATGGTCAGCACGTTTAAACGCAGGTTTCAAGGCGAACTTGGCTATTCAGGCGGGAAATCGGCGTGCGTGCCCCTATCGTGGCGCGCCGGTGGGGCGTTCTGGGGTTATCCCCTATGTAGTGAACAACATAGTAAATAACTGATGGTTGGTCTTTGGTGAGGTGATGGTGTTGGGTACAGAGAACGTGGCCGGTTTACCCGGTGAAACAGTCAGCGAAACGGTAGCGCGTAGCTCGAAAGGCACATTTTTGAAGGGGCATAGGCCTTGCGGTCGGAAGCCAAAAGGAACGCCGAACGCTCAGACCTGGTTCGCCAGGGCCGTACTCGAAGAGAAGGGCGTTAATCCAATTTCCCTTGCGCTCGATGTGGTGACCAGCGGTCTACTTCCGCTGGCCGCGAACCAAGACGCCAAGCACCGGAAACTCCTGTCGGATGAACTGCGGGTCAAGGTTCTCCTGGAACTCATGAACTACACCTTCCCGCGTCTCAGCAGCACGGCGTTGACCGGTGCGAATGGCACGGGTGCTGTGGAGATTGCGACGGTAGACGTTTTGGAGCTTATGCGTGATCCCGAAATGGCTGCTGCTGCGCAAAAACTTGCGCTGGGAATCACGTACCCAAAGCAGATCGAAGGCGGTACTGACCAGTGAGCCGCTGGACCCGCTCATTCGTGTTGCTCCTGGCAACCCCGTCTTGCGTACATTGCGCGGGCCGGGGGCTGCGGGGGAAAGCACTGGACCAGCCCTGCGGTTGCGTCCTCCGGTCCATCTTCAGAACGGTCCATCGTCGTTTCAAGGCCATCAACGAAGCTGGCCCTTTCGACACTCACAATCGCATGGACGCCACAAGCTCAGCGATCAATAAGCCGAAGAGCTTCACTCGCAGGACGCAGACCTTTACCGCTGACTTCTGCAACGTCAGCAAACGCTTCCTGTCGGAAACGGAGCACAGGCTATTCCGCTATCGGTTCCTGTTGGGGGCCGATGAAAAGCTGTGCTGCCGTCAGTTGAAAATGGACCCCGGAGCGTTCAACCACGAGGTGTATCGCATACAGCAGAAGCTTGGAAAAGCCTTTGCTGAACTCGAACCCTACCCGTTGTTCCCTCTGGCCGACTACTTCGGGCACTCGCACGCCGGGGGTGTCAAACCCTGCGTGCCCGTGCTTGTGCGTCGGGATGCCGGACCAGTGCGTCCGCCGTTGGCAGCGCGTGTCGATACCCCGGCCCGCGTCAGTGTCATGGTTGCCCCCGCACCAGTGGCCCCCGTTATCCACCTTGCGGAACACGTTCGCGCGCGTTTCCGTACCGGGGTATCGACACGCGCAATCGCGGCGGACCTGACCCGTTTAAACGTCCCGGCCCCGAACGGCGCGGGACGTTGGGGCCAGGCTGATGTCAGACGCCTGTTACTTGCCGCGTGACTCCGGTACCCGCTTGCACACTTTCTTACCTGGCTGCCTCAGTTCCGTTTTGGAACACGGATAGCAGAAATCCCGTACACAACCGGTCCCTTGTGTACAAAACCTCTTGTGTCCTATAGGATCATATGCGAGCATATAAAAGCAGGGGGCATATGCGAGCAATCGGATACGCAAGGGTTTCGACTGATAAGCAGGCAGACGGCGGGGTGTCGCTGGATGCGCAACAGGAAAAGATTCGGGCCATGGCCGTCGTGCATGGTTCCCAGCTTCAAGACGTGATCGTGGACGCGGGCGAATCGGCCAAGACGCTGGACAGGCCCGGCATGGAACGGTTGCTGGCACTGGTGGACGCGCGCAAAGTGGACGTGGTGATTGTCGCGAAGCTGGACCGGCTGACGCGTTCCGTGAAAGACCTTGCGTCTCTGTTGGAACGTTTCACCCGCCGTGGGGTTGCGCTGGTCAGCGTTGCCGAATCCCTGGACACCAGCACCGCTGCGGGCCGTCTGGTCCTTAACATCATGGTGTCTGTGTCGCAATGGGAACGCGAAGCCATTGGTGAGCGCACGCGCGATGCCATGGCCCACATGAAGACCACGCGGCAAGTCTACAGCCCCACGCCCTACGGTTTCGAGCGCATTGGGGACGTTCTGACAACTGCCGGTGATGAGCTTCGCACGGTCGAACAGATTCGGGAATGGCACAGCGCGGGCTGGACGCTTCGGGCCATCGCGTCCGAACTGAACCGGCTGGGTATCGCAACGAAGAACGGCGGGGCCGCATGGTACGCGTCCACGATTCGGGGCATCCTGACCAATAGACTGCACACGGCAGCAGCGTAACGCGATGTAACATACCCCCCACCCCCAAACGACACCCCATGTCCGTTTTTTTCGAGTTCGGGGCAACAACAGGGGTGTCTACCAAAGTTGCAAAATTTAAAATGTCCAACGTTTAAACGCATGATTGACGATCTATACACCCCTGAAGAGGTTGCAACAAAACTGAAGGTCGAACGGCGAAGCGTGTACCGGTGGCTGCTTTCTGGCAAGCTACGGGGCTTGCGGGCCGGGGACACGTGGCGCATAGCGGAGCAGGATTTAATGGCGTTCCTCCAAAGCCGGGGGCCGGGTCCGGTGGCCCAGCCGGGGACTGATGCGGATACGGTCCCTGGGGACACGGTTGTGGACGTTGGCCCCCAGCATCCCGATTACGCCAAATGGGAAGCCTACTTCGGACTACGCGCTCAAGCGGCAAAGAAGCCCGGACGCAAGCCAGTGAAGCAGGGGAAGAGTTTGAAGGACGCGGGCCGCACGGCCCGGAAAGCAACGAAGGAAGGAAGAAAAACCAGATGAGTGTATTCAAGCCGAAGTACCGGGACAAAGACGGCGCGCTGGTGGTGTCTAACGTCTACTGGTATGAGTTCATTTACGGGGGCAAGCGCATCAGGGAGTCTGCGAAGACCACCCGGAAGTCCATTGCAACCGAAGCTGAGAAGCGCAAGAGACTGGAACTGGAACGCGCGTATGCGGGGCTTCCCATCGAAGCCGCTGCCATGCGCATCAGCACTGTTCTGGATTGCACCAAGGCTTACCGCAAGGCTTACGAACACGGCCACCGTCAGAAGTCCCTGACGTGGGTTGCTGAACGCTTGCCCCATGTGGAAAAGGCGCTGGGTAACGTGCTGCTTCCCGAACTGACGGAAGAACGCATCCGCGATTACATGAAGGCGCGGAAGGCTGAAGGCGTTGGTGGCCGCACGGTCAACATGGAAGTGTCCATGCTGGCGCGGGCCATCGGTAAGAAGTGGTCCATGCTGTGGCCCAAGGTGAAGCACTATGAAGAACCCACGGATACAGGCCGCGCGCTATCGACGGAAGAGGAAGCCCGCTTGCTGAAGGCACTTGAGGAAGCGCGTTCCCCTGTGCTGGCCGCGTGGGTCAAGTCGCTGCTGCTGACCTGTATGCGCTGTGGCGAGTTAAGCAATATGACTTGGGCGCAAGTTGATTTTGAGAACCGCGTTTTGACGGTGGGGAAGGCCAAAACGGAAGCGGGCACCGGACGCCAGATTCCGATGAACCAAGAACTGTTCGACGTGATGACGGACCACGCCAAGTGGTTTACTGAACGCTTTGGCCAAACCCTGCCAGAACACTTCCTGTTTCCCGCTGGGGAGTGCTGGCCCAATGACCCCACGCAACCGTCCAAGCGGTTCAAGACTGCATGGGGAAACCTGCGGAAGAAAGCCAAGGTCCAATGCCGTATTCATGACCTTCGGCACACGTCGTTGACCAAGCTTGCTGAGAGTGGCGCGTCCGATTCAACCATCATGGCGCTGGCCGGGCACCTGTCCCGCGCGATGCTGGAACGGTACAGCCACATTCGGATGAACGCGAAACGTCAGGCTGTGGAATCGCTAAGCCTGAAACCCAAAGTAGAACCGACCCCCCAAAGTTTCCCCCAAAGTGAAGAAACTGCCTTCGTTGTTCCTACCGTAAAACCGTCCTAACCCACTGATTGTATTGGTCGGGGCGGCGAGATTCGAACTCACGACCCCCTGCGCCCAAGGCAGGTGCGCTACCAGGCTGCGCTACGCCCCGACATTCGCTGGTCTCTCTATTCTAAGCTACTGCCGATTCAGCGGCTATCCGCCCTCGCGCCTTTTCGAGCTGCCGCCAGTCTGCGCGCCGGCGCCGACTGTAGAGGATGCGAAGAATTTGTAACACCGGCGATCTTGTCGCCGGTGATTGGGTCGTGGCGCTGCTGCTCTGTGAGGCAGGATAGCCCGCACGGGAAAATGCAGGCTCGGCTTAGCGGATCAACAGACGACAGGTGCTCAGAGAACCTGCCGGCCCGCCGCACCGGACCGGTCTTCCGCGATTTCCACGCTCAGCGTGATCTGCTTCTTGTTCCGGACCACTGTAAATGAGATGTCCTTCCTGCGGCTGGCGCGCACCAGACCGGAGATCTCGCGGGGGCTCGTTACCGGTGTGTCGTTTACCTTCACCACCACGTCGCCCGCCTTCAATCCGGCGCGGTCCGCCGGAGTCTTCGCGTTGACGCTTCGCACCAGGACACCCTCTTTGACGCCGAAGTACGCGGCAAGTTGCGAATTCAGCGTCTCCCCTTCGAAGCCCACGATCGGGCTGTTGGTCGGAATGGTCGCGAAGGGAGCACCATCGCCGAACGGTACCTGCGGCATTGGCGGTATAGGAGGCGTGGGGAAGTCCGGTCCGCCGAACGCAAAGAAGCTCACCGGACGCGAATCGAGCGTTGCCGAAAGAGTCTGCTTCGCGCCATTCCTCCAGATCGTCAGACCTACTTTGGTTCCGGACGGCATGCTGCCGATCAGCAGTTGAAACTGCTGAAGGCTTTCGACGGCTTTTCCGCTGACTTCCAGAATGACGTCGTTTTCCTTAAACCCGGCTCTCGCGGCGGGGCTGTTTTCATCGACGCGCTTGACCTCAAGGCCCTGATCGTCTTTGAGGTTCAGCGCCTTTACACGATCGTCCGTTAACTCGGCTACACCCACCCCGAGGTAGCCGCGATTCGCGATTCCCCGCAGCGTTGCGGAGCGCCCGGACAACTGCCCAAATCCGGGAACCGATATGCTCGCCGCAAGCGCGATGATTGTGAGAAGAGATTTCATACTCGGTTCGACGCTATCGCTGCCGTTCTGTCACAACTCAGTACGTTCCAACGGACGCATTCATCATCTGCAGCAGATCTCGCGTCCTTGTCCTGATATAACCGTCGTCTTCTTTCTGCATCACGTCCTGCAGAACCCCCACAATCGAATCGTCATGGTGAGCGGTCAGCAGATCGATCGCCTGCACGCGCACGCCGGCATTGTCATCCTTCAGCAGAACGTTCGCCAGCGCTTTCCGCACGGCGGCATCGCCGGCATACGGCTTCAGCCCTTCCAGCGCTTTGAGCCGCACCCCGGCATTGGGATCGTGCGATACCGCGTCGATCAACGCCTGCCGCACCTCTTCGGAATCCGCGCTGTTTTTCAGCACACCGATGGATTCGACCCGAACACCCGGATTCGATTCCTCTCGAACGGCATCCAACAGCAGTTGCTGGATACGCGGCTCGTCGAGGCTTCCGGTCACCATGCGCCGCTGCACTTCATCCACCGCAATCCGGACGTTACCGGAATCGCCCGGCTCAATCGACTGGACGTTGGAAAACATCGGCTGGGTCAGACCCGCCTGAACACCGCCAAACTTCGCCGGCGTGTAGCGGGCGCCGAACCATCCGAGGGCAACCAGCGCCATCGCGCCCACGGGAACCTGAAGAGGGATGTGAAACATCGAGAAGCTGCGGAGACTTTCCAGCCAACTGCCGCGCGTTTTACGGGAAGCCTCGGCGGCGAGTTGCCGTCGAAGATCCAGTCGGCAGGTGGTTAACAGCGCCGCTGCCCCTGTGTCTTCACGCTGGTCCAGCACTTCCAGGAACGAGCGGTGTTTGGCCAGCGTCTCCCGGCAACTCGCGCACTCGTCGAGATGGGATTCAATCCGCTCTTCCACTTCGGACGACACTTCTCCGTAGTTGTAAAACGGGAGCTGCCCCACGATCTCTTCGCACTTCATACAAACGTCTCCAGACTCGTTCTCATCTTTTGTGTTGCGCGGAACAGACAGTTCTTGGCGGCTTCCTCGGTGGTGCCGAGAATATCGCCGATGGCGCGCAACCGCAGTCCTTCATAATGCCGGAGTTCAAAGACGGTTCGCTCGCGCGGCGTCAATCCTTCGAGCGCCGTGGCGATCCCTTCACTCAACTCGCGGTTCCACATCTGCCGCTCGGGGTTTCCGGCAGCCCCTTCCTCCGCGACTCTCGTAATCTGGTCGACCGGTCCGTCCGGCGTTTCCACGACCGTGGACTCCTCTTTGCGGACCTTCCGGCGGCGCAGGTGGTCCAGACAGACATTCGTGACGATCCGATACAGCCACGTGTGAAACGAGCAGTCGAACCGGAACAAATGCAGATTCCGAAACACCTTAAGAAACGCTTCCTGATAGACATCGCGCGCTTCGTCGGGCGAGCGAAGCAGATTCACCGCGAGGCGCAGAACGCTCTGGTCGTATTCGCGCACCAATCGCTCAAAGGCGTCCTGGTCGCCCTTCTGGGCCGTCCGGATGAGGCTTGCTTCGTCGTCTAAGGGCGTGGCCAAAATGGCACTCACCGTTCCTGCTGCGGCATCGTGCATCGGTCGAGAGAACCCCACAACAATAGACGCACAGCTCCGCGAAAGGTCACCAGACGTGCTATCTCATTGGAATGATTCACGATCCGCATCCCGCATATTAAATCGGTCCGGATTGACCTGGTCCGGATTGACCCATCGCCTATAATATTGGCTTACCATGCACCAACAACTCACTGAAAGACTGGCCGATCTCAATCCACAGGAAACTGCGGAATGGCTCGAAGCTCTCGACCAGATCGTAGAGGAAGCAGGGTCCGACCGGGCCAATTTCCTCCTCGGCAAGCTGACGGAACGCGCCCGTGAAAACGGGGTGGAGGTTCCGTTCCGCACTACTACCGACTACATCAATACCATTACGGTAGATGAGGAAGTGCCCTATCCCGGCGATCGGGCACTGGAGCGCCGCATCAAGAGCCTGACGCGCTGGAACGCGATGGCCATGGTGTCGCACCAGAATAAATATGATGACGGCATCGGGGGCCACATCTCGACCTATTCGTCGCTGGCTACTTTGCTGGAGGTGGGCTTCAACCATTTCTTCCGCGGAAGCTATGGCGATCAGCCCGGCGATCTGATCTATTTCCAGGGACATGCTTCACCGGGCGTATACGCCCGCGCTTTTCTCGAGGGCCGGCTGACCGAGGAGCATCTCAATAACTTCCGCCATGAGCTGCGCGAGAGTCCGGGACTCTCTTCTTATCCGCACCCGTGGCTGATGAAAGACTTCTGGCAGTTCCCGACCGTCTCCATGGGGATCGGCCCGATCAATTCGATCTACCAGGCGCGCTTTATGCGCTACCTCGAAAGCCGCGGTCTGATCCCAGCCACAGCCCGCAAGGTTTGGGCTTTCCTGGGCGACGGTGAGATGGACGAGCCGGAGTCGACGGGCGCGATCGGCGTTGCGGTTCGTGAGAAGCTCGACAATCTGATCTTCGTCATCAACTGCAATCTGCAGCGGCTCGACGGGCCGGTGCGCGGCAACGGCAAGATCATTCAGGAACTGGAAGGTCTGTTCCGCGGTTCCGGCTGGAACGTGATCAAGTGCGTCTGGGGCTGCGATTGGGACCGCCTTTTTCAGAAGGACACTTCCGGACGTCTGGTGCAGCTGATGAACGAGTGCGTGGACGGCGACTATCAGTCGTTCAAGGCGCGCGGCGGCGCCTATGTGCGCAAGGAATTTTTCGGCCGTTATCCCGAGACCGCGCAGCTCGTCGAGGATATGACCGACGAGGAAATCGGCAGCCTGCATCGGGGCGGGCACGATGCAAAGAAGGTCTACAACGCATATAAAGTTGCCACCGAGCACAAAGGCGGACCGACGGTAATCCTGGCCAAGACCGTCAAAGGTTATGGCCTGAGCAAATTTGAAGGGCGCAATTCCACCCATCAGCAGAAGAAGCTGAACGAGGAGATGGTTGCGTTATTCAAAACGCGATTTGAGATTCCGATTCCGGATCAGGCTGCCAAGGACGGCGCACTCTATTGCCCGCCAAAGTCGAGCCCTGAGATTGCGTACATGCATGAGCGGCGTCGTGTTTTGGGTGGCTATCTTCCGGTGCGTAATCCCGCTCCTTCGCAGACCAAGGCGCCCGGACCTGAGCTCATCGACGAATTCCGGGGCGGCTCCAAAGAGCCGCATCCCTCCAGCACCATGGCGTTCGTTCGCCTGCTGGGCAAGCTGATGAAGAGCCCCGAGATCGGCAGGAGAATCGTGCCGATCGTGCCCGACGAAGCGCGGACTTTCGGCATGGAGTCGATGTTCCGTTCGCACGGAATTTACGCGTCGGGAGGACAAAATTATAAGCCGGAAGATGCCGACGTTCTCCTTTATTACAAGGAGATGAAGGACGGCCAGGTTCTCGAGGAAGGTATTACCGAAGGCGGGTCGATGGCGGAGTTTACGGCTGCCGGCACGGCTTACGCCAACTACGGCGTCGATCTGATTCCGTTCTACATCTATTACTCTATGTTCGGTTTTCAGCGCGTCGGCGACCTGATCTGGGCGTTCGCCGATTCACGCGGAAAAGGTTTCCTGCTCGGCGGAACCGCCGGACGCACGACGCTCAACGGCGAAGGCCTGCAGCATCAGGATGGTCACTCGCTTCTACTTGCCAGCACCGTCCCGACGCTCGCGGCATACGACCCCGCTTTTGCCTATGAGATCGCGGTGATTGTGCGTGACGGCATTCGCCGCATGTATGAGAACCGGGAAGACCTCTTCTACTACCTCACTCTCTACAACGAAAACTATCCGCATCCCGCGATGCCGGAAGGATCGGAAGAGGGAATCCTGAAGGGGATTTACCGCTTCAGCAAGTCCGGTGTTGCGAAGCCGAAAGCTCGCGTGCAGCTATTCGGCAGCGGTCCCATCCTGCCGCAGGCGATTCAGGCACAGAAGATTCTGGACGAGAAATACAACGTCGCGGCCGATATCTGGAGCGTTACCAGCTACAATGAACTGCGCCGCGAAGCGCTGAAGGTGGATCGCTGGAACCGGCTGCATCCTGCCGAGCCTGCGAAGGTCCCTTATATTCAGCAGGTGCTCGAAGGCACGGAAGGCCCGATTATAGCGGCATCGGATTACATGAAGTCGGTGCAGGATCAGATTGCGCCCTGGTTGCCGGGACGTTACGTGGCACTCGGCACCGACGGCTTCGGACGCAGCGACGACCGCGACCACCTGCGCGCGCATTTCGAGGTGAACGCGGCATCGATCGTCGGCGCGGCATTATCCAAGCTCGCCCGCGATGGCAAGTTCGATCCAAAGAAGGCCGCGAAGGCGTTGGGCGAATTGGGGATCAATCCCGAAAAACCGGATTCGGCAACGGCGTAGATGGATTACTGAGTCGGAGCACCAATCACGACGAGGTGCTCCTGCCTGGCGTCGACTACGGCTTTGATTGGGATTGACCGATCGAAAGTTACGAGGCGACCTTCATTCCGGCACGCGAGCGCCAACAGACAGATATCGGTAATCTTTTGGTGGCTGCCGATCAGTTCCGGGTGGAACGTGCCTGTATTCAGCAGGGAAGTAGAATCGCTCCAGAATCGATGATGGGCGCTCCGGCATAGTTGCCGCAGTCCGGCGATCACTTGTTCCGGCCTCGCCCGGACCGTCGGATAGCGGGGGTTGCTCAGTATTCGAACACAGCCGTTGATGGTTGTCGGCGAAGTCGCCCAGCCGTATCGTTCATGGCGGCCAAACCATTCATGGGCGTCTTCGTGATTGGGATGCGCAGGGTCGAACAGAGCGATCAGGACGTTGACGTCAAGCAGCGCCGCTCTCATTCTTCATCGCGCAACTTGTTGATGAGGGAAAGAGATGGCTTCGGCGCTCCGGCTACAGGAGTAAAAAGAGGAACGCCATTGCGGATACGAGATGTTCCCTGGGGCTCCAAAGCTTTCCTCATCAGTTGCGAAACCACCTGGCCCATGGTCGCCCGCCGCTGTTGCGCCAACTGCTTCGCAACCAGGATGAGATCCTCATCCAGATCCAAGGTGGTTCTCATAAAGCTATTTTACATCACGCATCACGTTGGTTGATGCGTGATGCTTCAGCCGTGGCCGAGTTTCATCAGCCAGCCGATAACGAATAAAGCGACGAGGAAGCAGCCGAAGCAGTAAGCGCCGTAGTTCAGGCGCTCTTTGTCCGTCTTCTTTGAGGTGATGCCCATCACCACCGACGTGCAGAGGGCGAAGAGAAACGCCGCTTCGAAATGGGAAAGATTGATCTTAGGCATTCGTCCGGCCTCAGTCCTTCTTCCCGATCGCGATTTCGTAACTGTCCACCATGGCCAGGATGTTCAGCAATCCGGCGGTGACCAGAAACTTGGCGCCGTAGTCGTGGACGTCGCCAGGCATATCCGGCGCGGCATATCCGAACATTGCCGCCGCAAAGTAAAATGCGCCCGAAGCAAGATCGCAGAGAAATCCGCCGTAATTAATCAGCGTGGTCAGAACATCTCCCTTTTCCGGAGTGAACATCATGCCCCGCATGAACATCCCGAAGAGGAACATCAATCCGACGGATGCCAGAATAAGGGCGCCGCGCCCGGTCTTCTTCTGCAGAAAATGACCGCCGCCAGGGATCACCCACGCTGCGAGCACGGGCAGAATCCATGCGTTCATTGGCTTCGATCCCTGCTGGGACGACGCTACGGTCGTGGTTTGAGCTGCCATGTTTACCGCTTTTTATTCTATCGTTCGCCCCACTTCAGCTTCTGGCGCAGCACGTCGAAGAATGTCTTGTCCGGGGTTCGGATCAATAAAACGTCGAAATCGGCGATTGAGCATTCCACGGCGTCTCCGCCCTGGAGAGGAGATCCCACCTGTCCGTCAACCGTCAGGTAGGCATCGTCATCGCTCGCCCGGCTGACAATCCGGATGGACATGTCGGAAGGAATAATCAGCGGGCGGTTGGTGAGCATGTGCGGGCAGATCGGCGTCAGGCAGAGGGCGTTCACGGTGGGGTAAACGATCGGTCCTCCGGCCGAGAGCGAATAGGCTGTCGATCCCGTCGGGGTGGAGACGATGAGTCCGTCTGCTTTGTATTCGCAGATGAGGCTGTCACCCGCCCAAGCCTCCAGATCCACGATACGGGCGATGGCCGATTTCGCGATGACGATATCGTTCAACGCCTCGTATTCAGCGATCGCCGCGCCCTTGCGGATCAACGAAACCCGCAGCATCCGGCGGCGCGTGACCTCCTGCTCACCGGTGAGTGCGCGCTCCAGTTGCGGGAAAAGATCCTCCATCGGGATCGAAGTCAGAAACCCCAAACCACCCAGGTTCACGGCGAGCAATGGAATTGCCTGATGGCCGACGGCGCGGGCGGCCGAGAGCAGCGTTCCATCGCCGCCCAATACGATCGCCAGTCCGCAGCCTTCCGGAACCTGATCGCGTTCGAGTCCGCCGCCTGAGCCGGCATAGTGCGCGGTTTCCTTATCGAGGCGCGCGGTAATGTTGCGCTCCGCGAGCCATCGCAGCAACGCCGGGACGAGTTCCTTCGCCGCCGGGGCCTTCGGCTTGGAGAATATGCCAACAGTTTTAACGGCGCCCATAAAGCAGGAACTCCTTGTTGCCTTCCGCGCCGGTGATCGGGCTTTCCATGATCTGCGTCGCAAATCCCAACTCTTCCGCGCATGCGCGCACCTTCGCGCAGGCGGCCTCGTGTTGCGCGGGGTCGCGCACAATGCCGCCTTTGCCGACCTGTCCTTTGCCCACTTCGAACTGAGGCTTCACGAGGACTACGAGACTGCTCTCTTTTTTTTCTTTAAGCGGCTTTTCCTTCAACACCTTCACCATCGCAGGCAGGATCATGGTCGCTGAAATAAAGCTTACGTCGCAAACCGCAAAGTCCACCGGTTCGCCCAAATCCGTGAGTTCAATATAGCGGGCATTGACCCCTTCATGCACGACGACGCGCGGATCGTTGCGCAGACGCCAGTCGAGTTGCCCGGTTCCGACGTCGATTGCGTGAACGCGGGCCGCGCCTGCCTGCAGCAGGCAGTCGGTGAATCCGCCGGTTGAGGAACCGAAATCGGCTGCGATGAGGCCGGTAACCTCGATGCCAAAATGCCGCAGCGCGCCTTCCAGCTTAAGGCCACCGCGGCTTACATAGCGCTGCTTTGCCGTGATCTCGATGCGGGCCTCGGGTAAGACCATCTGCCCGGCTTTGGATGCCCGCTGGCCGTCGATCCATACTTCACCGGCCATGATCAATGCCTGGGCCTTCTCGCGGGAATCGCTGAGTCCGCGGTCCACCATCACGCGATCCAATCTTTGCTTCACGACTTTCGGTAAACGATGAGGTCGGCGATTTCGTGCAGGCGCTTGGCGCGATCGCCGAAAGGCGCGAGCGCTTCATGAGCGCGCGTACATTCTTCCTGCGCCATGCACCGCGATTCCTCCAGTCCATAGACTGCGGGGAAAGTAATCTTGCCCTGCGCGGCATCCTTGCCGGCGGTTTTGCCCAGCGCTTCGGAGGATTCCTCGACATCCAGAATGTCGTCCACGATCTGAAATGCGAGGCCGACATGCTCGCCGTAGCGCGAGAGTGCTTCCAGTTGCGCGGTGTCGCCGCCCGCGCAGATGCCGCCCATGCGCACGCTCGCGCGCAGCAGCGCCCCGGTCTTCGCGCGATGAATACTTTCGAGCAGCCCGGCGGTGGGCGGCTGCCGCTCCCCTTCGATATCCGCAACCTGACCGCCGATCATTCCGCCCACGGTGCCGCCGCCAAGAGAAAGTTCTTCGATCAGCGCGATTTTCGCGGCGGGCTGCAACCCTTCGATCTGCGCGAGCGCCTGCATGGAGAGCGTCAACAGAGCATCGCCGGCAAGAATGGCCATGGCTTCGCCGAAGATTTTGTGGCAGGTGGGTTTGCCGCGCCGGAAATCGTCGTTATCCATGGCGGGAAGATCGTCATGGATGAGCGAATAAGTGTGAACCATTTCCAGAGCGCAACCGGCCTCCATCGCGCCTGGAGCAACATCCGAAACGGCGGCCGCGGACTGCAGACAAAGGATCGGCCGGATGCGTTTGCCGCCCGCAAACAGGCTATATCTCATCGCGCGATGGATGGTTTCGGGAGAAGTCGATTCCGGGGGAGTGAGGCGATCGAGCGCGGCGTCAATGCGCTGCGTCTCCGCAGCGAGGAATTCTTTGAGCGGCTGCATTATTTCTCGGGAAGAAACGGCTCGGGCTGGTAGGTGCCCTCCTTGCGGATGAGCATTTCCACGCGCGTTTCCGCGTCTTCCAATTGCTTCCGGCAGGATTCGCTGAGCTGCATGCCACGCGAGAACAGTTCGAGCGACCGGTCGAGCGGCAGATCTCCCGACTCCAGTTCCTTCACCACCTTCTCCAGCTCCTCGAGAGAGGTTTCGAAGCAGGCGACCGTTTGCGGCGGCTGTTGACCTTCGGTCATCGGACCATTCTAACGTGGCTGTAATCCTGGTTCGGGCGTTGAAATCGGCTGTGGAAACATGATGCGGCCCGAGGTCCCGCAAACCCCGGGCCGTATCGCCGCGGCGGGGGCCCAATCCCGCTGCGTATACCGGGGCCGCGTCGCGAGGACAGCAGGGCCGCCGGTAATTCCGATGTTTCGATATATGGAGCGCTCCAAACGTCTGATGTCGCTCAGACCAGCGCCGGTTTTGTGTCGCAGCCGGAACCACGGGCGCACCAATATCGGGAGCGCCTGCCGCCCATTGTTTTGACATCCCATATAGAGCCTCGAGGACTATATAGTTTGTGACCCGATACGCCATGGGTGCGACCAGGTTCTTACGACCCGGAAGTTAGCACGAGAGGGCGGAAAAGGAGGTTAGGGCAGGGAATGGAATCGACTGTAAGTGATTTGTAGCAGGGCGGTTAAAAATATTTTCGGGATTGGTCACCGGCATCTGCCTGCCGGAGCGAACTGCCGTCACTCTCTTCTAATCGGTGCGGATGGTGGGAAATATAAGCGTTCTGGCCAGGCGGCGCGATAACCTGAAGGAAGGAGTACCGATCATGGCGCGTCTGGATATAGCTTCGGAGATCGACTGGACGCAATGCGAACTGATCGAGCGAGTACCCGGCAAGGTATCGGGACGGCCCATCGTTCGCGGCACCCGGATTTTGCCCGAAGCCATTGTCAACAGCTACGACGTCGGCGAATCGCTCGACCTCATTCACGAAAACTATCCGGGGCTTTCCATCCCGCAAATCCGGCGGCTCATCGAATTCGCTCACGTTCAGCGCGGACAGCCCGTTCTGTGAAGGTGTTGCTCGATGAAAACCTTCCGCACTTGTTGCGGAACAACCTTGGCGATCATGAAGTTTTCACGGTCAGGTATCAGGGTTGGGCGGGGCTGAAAAACGGTGAGCTTCTAAAAGCAGCCGAAGATGATGGTTTCGAGGCCTTCGTCACCGGTGACCAGACTCTCTCTTACGAACAGAACCTCACTGGACGGCGCATTGCCCTCGTCGTGCTGTCCTCTATTGACTGGCACATCATCAAGGCCAATTTGGCGCCGATCCTGACCGCTCTCGCGGACGCTGCACCGGGTTCCTTTCAAAAAGTTGAGTGCGGCGTCTTCAGCCGGAAGAAGCTGGCCGAGGAATAGAGCCCAACCATGTCGTTTGGCGGCGTCAATCGCTCCACAGTTTTATCTATTGAGCATTTGGAGGCTCGGCATATTCCGGTTTTGGGATACCGTCGCAATGATCCGCCGGCTGCTGGCCGAAGCCTTCCTCCGTCCTCGGGTGGTTTGTCCGCAATCCAGAAAAACCGGATGCGAATTTCGTCACACCGATGCGCTGCCGATAAAGACGCGCCTCACTTCGGCAGCTTATACGCCGTATACTCGCCGCTGTATCCCTGCCCACTGATGGCAACCACGATGTACTGCTTCCCGTTCACCATATAAGTCATCGGCGAACCGCTTTGCGGCGCCGGCATGTACACCGAACCGGCATCTTTGCCAGTGGCCTTGTCGTACGCGCGCAGCAGCGCGCCTTTGCGTCCGTCCGGCTGTGTGGCGACGCCTTTTTCCCCAACAATCAGGAGTGTCTTCGTAACTAACTGACCAGCCTGGCCCGGCCGACCGGTTCTTGGAATCGTAAGCCCTTTGAGCGCGGGGTGATCCCGGATATTGTCCGGCGTGTCACCGTGCGCCACCTGCCAGAGGATTTCGCCGCGATTGAGATCGATCGCCGTGATGGTCCCGTAAGGCGGCTTGGTGAGCGGCAGCCCCTGAATATTCGTTCCCCCGCGACCACCACCGCCCTCACCCGCCGTGCTGTCCGCGGGGCCCGGCAGCGACTCGTATGGGGCTTGCCCGGAAATGAAGTTCATATCCGATCGGCCGTTTGTCGGCGGCAGAAGTCCGATCGGCTGAACGCTGGTTTGCGCCGATACATAAGCGATGTGCGTCTCCGGATCGTAGGAACCGCCGGGCCAGTTCGCCCCGCCGCCCGCCGTCGACCGCGTCAGCGTGGCCAAGGGGCCGCGAGGGTTGCTGACCACCGGAGGCGTGAACATCGGACCGATCTTGTAACGCGCCACCAGTTTCACCGCCTCTGCGCGCAACTCCGGCGTGAAGTCGATCAGATCGTCGATGGATATGCCCTGAGGGGCGAAGGCGGGCGGCTTGGTCGGGAACGGCTGCGTCGGCGAATACCACTCGCCGGGGACGGTGCCCTTCTCCACAGGCTTTTCGACGATCGGCCAGATCGGCACTCCCGTCTCCCGGTTGAGAACGTACATGAAAGCTTGTTTGGTGGGCTGCGCCACGGCCTTGACCGTCCGTCCGCCGATCGTAATGTCCGCCAGAATCGGCGGGCACGGATTATCCATATCCCAAATGCCGTGATGGATGTACTGGTAATACCATTTGCGCTGACCCGTGTGGAGATCGAGCGCGACAATGCTTTCGCTGTAGAGATTGTTGCCGGGCCGGTGGCCTCCGTAGTAGTCGCCCGTTGGCACCTCCACGCCGATATAAACCGTGTTGAGATCGGGGTCGATGGATGCCTGACCCCACGAACCCGTGTTGCCGGTGTAGGACCATGAGTCCCCCTGCCAGGTCTCCAGTCCTGGTTCACCCGGCTTGGGGATCGTGTGGAAGGTCCAGAGGCGTCGGCCGGTTTTGGCGTCGAATCCGCGAACATAGCCCTTCACGTTGGTCTTGCTTTTCGGCACTCCGCCGGGTTTGTGGGCGGCCCCGACCACGATCACATTGTTGGCAATGACAGGCGCCGAGTGCAGGCCGATGTCGGGGTTCAGCGAATCGATCGGCTGATCGTCGTCTTCCTTCAAATCCACTACGCCGCCTTTACCGAAGGAGGTTACGCGCGCGCCGGTCTTTGCGTTCAGGGCGATCATCCGGTAGCCGGGCGTGACATAGATGATGCGTTCCTCGGTTCCGTCCGTCCAGTAGGCAAGGCCTCGGCCGGACAGCGCCCGCGGCGCGGCCTTGCCGCGTTCGCCTTCGTTTTCGCCGTACTTCCAGAGCAGTTCGCCGGTGACGGCATCGAGCGCGATCACGTCCCGCCGCGTGCCCGCCGTCGCATACAAGACACCCTTCATCATCAGCGGCGTGCCTTCGAGATTGCCCTCAGGCGTCGGGCCCAGGTTGTCGGTCCTGAATCGCCAGGCGACCTGCAGTTGGGAAAAGTTGCCCGCGTTGATCTGGTCGAGCGGCGAGTAGCGCGTGCTGCCTGTGTCGCCGCCGTAGCTGGACCACTCTCCATTCTTCGTGCCGGATTGCGCACGCGCGGGCGAACTGGTCACCGGAAGCAAACACGCGGCAAGCACCGCGCTGGTAATCCACGTGCGCATTCTCTTCATGTCATCCTCCAGCCTGGAGTCCGCGCAAACCTGGCGCGCCTCTCGGTGGATTATATTGCTGATCGCGGGAAAAAGCATCCATGGCGTGGCGGCGTCGCTTTTGGCGGCCGCCTTGAACCGGCTATGCCGACTTTGGGAGTGGCAGGAATCGAATCTCTACGCGCCGGTTCAGCGCCGCGGCAATTCTGCGCAGCATGGCGACGGAATGCCCTTCGTAGTCGGCGTCCTCAAGACGGCAGATTACCGAAGCAGTAGTTCCGACGAGTTTAGCCAGTTGAGCCTGGGTCAAGCCAGCTTTTGTGCGTAGAGCATAAATTCGCCGCACGATCTCATCGTTGGCGCGGCACTCTTCGAGTTCTTTCAGTCTCTTCGGGTTATCTTTGTAAAATTTGCGGTGCAGGATTTCCACCGCATCGGTCGTCGCTTTTCTCGTCAGCGGCATTTCATTTCTCCTCAAACGTGTGTTTGGATGGGTCGGCCTCAAACTGAGCCCTGCGGCGGATGGCGAGATCTATTTCGCGGTCCGGAACAGCGCTTTCTTTAATCAAGCCGTGAGCCACGACAGCGGCGACCTGCTTGTAGAAAAAATACAACACCCGATAATGAATGCCGCGCGCCGAAGCTCGCAGCTCATAAATCCCGTCGCGAAGGAAATCCGCTTCGGGCCGCCGCAGTTCGTGACCGAGTTCACGAAGCCTTTCGATCCTGACCAGCACTTTGTCCTTTGCCTGATCGGGAAGTTCCCGGAACCAGTCGACGAACGGAATCGAGCCATCGCTCTCGCGGTAGATCGCCACTCGCGATTTCGGCATTCTGAATTCAGTTTATTCGCAAAATTGCGAATAAACAAGGGCCGGTTGTTGGACGGCCTGCGTGACCGATCCATTTTTTGTCACCTTCTCCGGGTGTCACAAAAATGGGCAATAACTTACTTGACTTACCAATAATAATCCCGTAAAATTGGGTTATGGACGCCCCACGAACCCTTCAAGAAGCAATCCTGCACTTCGCCGATTTCGAAAATTGCAAGGCGTTCATGACGGAATTGCGTTGGTCCGATGGCGTCGTGAAGTGTCCGCATTGCGGTTCCACTCGCGTTATCTGGCTTACTAAGGCCCGCATCTGGAAGTGCTATGAGAAGCATTCGCTCTCACGGTTCAGCTTGAAAACTGGGACTATCTTTGAGGATTCCCCACTCGGCTTGGATAAGTGGCTCACTGCTGTCTGGCTCATCGTGAACTGTAAAAACGGAATCAGCTCCTATGAAGTCCACCGCGATCTGGCGATCACTCAGAAGTCCGCCTGGTTCATGGACCACCGCATCCGATTCGCGCTCCACCAGGGATCGTTCGAGAATATGCTCTCGGGCCACGTTGAAGCGGACGAGACCTTCATCGGCGGCAAGGCGCGGAACATGCACGCTGGCAAGCGGGCCGCGAAGATCACCGGTACCGGCGGCAAAGACAAGACCGCCGTGATGGGCATTTTGGAACGCGGCGGAAAGGTGAGAACCGCAGTCATCCCGAACCGGAAGAAAAAGGCGATTCAAGCGGAGGTCCGCAAGCACGTTCAGGCCGGTTCCGCGCTGTATACCGATTTCCTTCTCTCGTATGAGGGCTTGGGTGGGGACTTCGCGCATCAGGTCGTAGATCACGCCGTACAGTACGTTGACGGTCATATCCATACCAACGGCCTTGAGAACTATTGGAGTCTGCTCAAGCGCGGCATCAGTGGTACCTACATCAGCGTTGAACCCTTCCACCTGTTCCGCTATCTCGATGAACAGGCATACCGGTATAACAACCGCAAAGATGAAAACGAGAACCCGTTGAAAGACTTCGACCGTTTCAGGACCGCAATGCAGCAGATCGTCGGCAAGCGGCTCACCTGGAATCAACTCACCGGCAAAGAACCGGAAGCGCAAACGTGGTTTGACTGAGAAGGAAGCAGCGCGACAGAGACGCGGAAAAAAGAAAGCTGGTTAACCCTTCGGGGTTGCTGGCTTTTTCTTTTTGTGCCTGCCAAACGGCGTCGGCGGAAGCGCGGACTTCGGGACTTTAATGATAGCCTGCATGGCTGTCCTGAACCGCGTCCATGCTTCCGAGCCTTCGATCATTTCAGGCATTCTCTTCATCCCAATTGATTTTATCAAGACCATGAGCCATACTTTCAAGGGATTCCCTGGTCCATAGTTGCAGGCGTTCGAATTTCTCTTTGATCACCACCATCAGATGGTCAGAAAACTCATAGTCGAAACGCTTTCCCTTACGGTAATCGGTGTGATATCGCTGCAAGTACCAGCAAATAACATCGGCGGCCTGCAAAGGCAGGAATAGCTCTGGTTCCGCAGGAATAGCGCTCCCCATCAAAGGAGCCAGACTCGGACGCTCCCGCTCCAACCATTTGCGCGTGTGCTCCGCAATGGTTATAAGGTTAGCGCTGATTTTGTTGCGCTTCTTGGCGAAGTAAAAATTTACCTTTTCCGCATCAGGGAAGCGCTCTGCGATGTCCTGCAATGCGATATAGCAGAAGGCTAGGTGGCAAAAATAATCAGGCTCATCCAGGCCAGCGGGAACCTTCTTTCCCGCATTTTTGAACTTGTCTTGGATGATCTCGCGCAGCTCTGTCTGATTGATAGCTGAAGCCACTGGCAAGACGAAGCCGCTTCCATGAATGGTGCGCAAAGCTTCCTCGGTTCTCCTTCTAGCTGAAGTATCTGAGAGGCCATGCAGTTCTCTCCATGCCCTACTCCGCATTTGGGTCATATGAAAACACTGGATCTTCGGTCCATCCGACGATTCATCTAAGGCCCTTTCCTGCCAAGCTTTCGCAAAACATGGCCACTCGTCTTCTCTTGCTACATAGCCGGCAACCAAAAATTCATCCGTAGCATTTCCTCCCGCGCTCGCCTCATCAGAATAAGCAACGAATACCGACACTCTTTTTTCTCCAGGACGCAGTCCGCAGTACAGTGACCTGATCATCGCGGCGGCAACATCACCGGACGCACACGACAGGTCTTGCTTGTGGACGGTCGGTTCACTGGACAAAACGGATGCAGTCATGGCACACTTTAACTGTCATCCGTTGCCGCTGATTTTTCGAGTGCTGCTAACACCCGAAGCGCGCCAACCATCCAAAATAAAAATCAAAAAAGGGGCGAGAGATCGCCCCTTCGCTTTTCAGATTATAAAACAGAATCGGCCTGTCACGTTCTATTCAGGATAGCAGATTTTGGTAAGTCAAGTAAGTTATTGCCCAAATTTGCATGATGGTTTTCGAGAAACCAGATGGAACGCTGGTTTACAACGCCAGCATTGCGGAGTTCGCCCGGCGGCACGGCGCTGGGTGGAAGTTCCGCGGCGATACGCTCACAAACGCGCATGATACACGGCGAATGGGCTCGCGCCTTCGCGGGACTTGCGTTCGAAAACAGATTTTATCGGACGCCCGCGCACCGCCGAAAAGCTTACCGCGTCGATCGGCCGGTGTCCGCTATACTGAGCGTCAATACTCATAGGCCCGCCTTGACCCAGGAACAGCTTGCGTTTGGATTCCTCGAATATGTGGTTTTTCTTCTTTCCACAACCTGTCACGAGGGGTCCCATTCCCTGGTTGCGAAATGGGGCGGCGACACCACGGCTCTCGAAGCAGGGCAGGTATCGCTGAATCCGCTGCCGCACATCAAACGCGAACCGTTCGGGATGGTCATCATCCCGCTTCTCGGAATTGCCTTCGGAACGGGACTGATCGGCTGGGCCAGCGCGCCCTACAATCCGATGTGGTCCCAGCAGCATCCGAAACGGGCAGCGTGGATGTCCCTGGCGGGTCCGGCGGCTAATTTCAGTCTGGCTTTGCTTGCCGGTATTGCGATGCGGATCGGATTGGCGGCAGGTATCTTCATCCCGCTCGAGCCGTCATACTCGCATATCGTTGGGGCGGTGGGGCCGGGCAGCGCGGCGGATGGCGCCGCTGTGGTCCTCAGCATTTTCTTCTCTCTGAATATCCTGCTCGGATGCTTCAACCTGATCCCCTTCCCGCCGCTGGACGGCTACGGTGTCCTGGGTCTCTTTACCTCGAAAAACGGCGCGCTCCGTTTACAGGAATGGAGGTTCAAAATGGGGACTTTGTCATTTCTGGGACTGGTCGTCGCCTGGCAGCTCTTCGACCGCGCTTATCCTCCGATTTTCGATCACGCGACCCGGCTGTTTTACGCCGGCTACCATTTCTCCTGAATCCCGATAGGGATAGACTGGTATCTTATTAATTAAGAAATCCCAGTGGATCATCTAGACCTTCTCGAAGCCGAGAGCATTCAAATTATTCGTGAAGTAGCGGCGGAGTTTTCCAACCCGGTCATGCTGTATTCGATCGGCAAGGATTCGTCCTGCATGGTGCGGCTGGCCCAAAAAGCCTTCTTCCCCGGAGCCATTCCGTTCCCGCTTCTGCATATCGATACGACGTATAAGTTCCGTGAAATGATTGCTTTCCGGGACGAGTTTGTGAAGTCGATCGGCGCTCGGCTGATCGTGCATACCAATCAGCAGGCCATTGCGGACGGCGCAAATCCGCTGCGGATCGGCACCCAGAAATGCTGCGGCCTGTTGAAAACCAGGGCGCTTTTGGACGGGCTGGCGGCCGGCGGCTACGATGCCGCCTTCGGCGGCGCGCGCCGGGATGAGGAAAAGTCCCGTGCGAAGGAACGCGTCTATTCCTTCCGGGACGAGTTCGGCCAGTGGGATCCCAAGACGCAACGCCCCGAGCTCTGGAACGTATACAACGCCCGGGTCGACAAAGGCCAGCACATCCGGGTTTTCCCGCTTTCGAACTGGACCGAGCTGGACGTCTGGCAGTACATAGAACGGGAGAACATTCCCATCGTTCCGCTGTACTATGCGAAGCTCCGTCCGATGATGGTCCGCGGCGGCGCGCTGATCCCGGTCGAGCAGGATTTCATGCTGCATCCGGGCGAAGAACCGCAAATGGTGATGTGCCGGATGCGGTCGCTGGGCTGCAGCCCATGCACCGGCGCGATCCGCTCCGATGCGGACACGATCGGGAAGATCATCGACGAGATGAAGCTGGTGCGGCGTTCGGAGCGCGAAAACCGCATCATCGATCACGATCAGGAAGGCTCGATGGAGATCAAGAAGCGCGAAGGTTACTTCTAGTGCCCAATGTGGGGCAGGCTGGCAACCTGCGGCCGACTGGTAGTCGGCCTGGACGCGTGCAAATCACAAAAGCAGCGCGATTACCAATCGCGCGCAGGCTGCCAGTCTGCCCCACGGACACCGCCCAATGAGTCTCCTGCGTTTCTCCACCGCCGGCAGCGTCGACGACGGCAAAAGCACACTCATCGGCCGCCTCCTCTACGATTCCAAGGGCGTCTATGAAGATCAGCTCGCCAGCGTCGCGAAAGCCTCCGGCGATGGATTCGCCAATCACATCGATCTGGCGCTCCTGACGGACGGCCTGCGCGCCGAACGCGAACAGGGCATCACGATCGACGTCGCCTATCGCTATTTCTCCACGCCGAAGCGCAAGTTCATCATCGCTGACACGCCGGGCCACGAGCAGTACACGCGCAATATGGCGACCGGCGCATCCACCGCCGATCTCGCCATCATTCTGATCGACGCGCGAAACGGCGTGCTGCCGCAGTCGCGCAGGCACGCGTTTATTGCCAATCTTCTCGGCATCAGGCATTTCGTAGTGGCCGTCAACAAGATGGATCTGGTCGGATTCGACAAAGCTGTTTACGACTCGATCCACGCGGAATTTACCGCGTTCCTGAAAAAGATCGGCGCGCCGGATGCGTTGTTTATTCCCATCAGCGCACGTGACGGTGACAATGTGGTTGAGAAGAGCGAGCGCACTCCCTGGTATTGGGGTCCGGCGCTGCTTTCACATCTGGAAGACGTTCCGGTCGACAGCGGTCAGGAGGATTTGCCCGCCCGTTTTCCGGTGCAGTATGTGCTCCGGCCCAATCTGGATTTCCGCGGCTACGCGGGACAACTGGCGTCGGGCGTGCTGCGCAAAGGCGATCTGGTATTGGCTTTACCCGCGCGGCGGCATTCACGCATTGAGCGCATCGTCACCTTCGATGGCGATCTTGCGGCGGCGACCGCTCCGCAATCGGTCACGATTTGTCTCGAAGATGAGATCGATATCAGCCGCGGCGACATGATCGTACCGGCGCTCACCGCACCGCATGTGGCGCGGCGCTTCCGATCGAGCATCGTGTGGATGAACGCGCGCGCGCTCGAACCCGGCCGCAGTTACTTCATCAAGCACACCTCGCATCAGGTGCGCGGAGTGATTCGCGGCATTCATCACCGCCTCGACGTGAACACGCTGGCGCATGTCGAAGCGCAGAAGCTGGAGCTGAACGAGATCGGCGAGATCTCAGTTGAGACGCATCGCCCGCTGTTTTTCGATCCTTATCAACAGAACCGCACCACGGGCGCATTCATCGTAATCGATCCGCTGTCGAATGAGACGCTCGGCGCGGGCATGATCATCGACGTGGAGGGCAGGGAAGAGACGCGCGGCCAGGTGACCGCGGCTGAGCGTGCGACTCGTTTCGGAAATCGTTCCGCCATAATTGCTGTCGACGATTCCGAAGCCGCGTTGCTGCTCGAACGCGAACTTTTCGATCGTGGCGCGCTGGTGGTGGTAATTCCCGAGGCTGATGCCGCCGCTCTCGCGCTGGCGAACGCTGCCGGCTTAATCGTGATCGTTACGGGCGCCGCGCCGCCGAACGCCATCGATGCCGGCCGTCTCGCGACGCACGAAGCGATCGGTATTCTGGAGCGCCGCGGGATACTCGTCGGACACGAAGAGCAACTCGTCGAGGGCGAAGGCATCTGAATTGGTAGACGCGACTTAGGTCGCGTGCAGGACTTGTGACATGCGGATCGCGGTCGTATCCGATATCCACGGCAACCTCACTGCATTTGAGGCTGTTCTGGCCGATCTGCGGCAGACTTCACCCGATCTGATCCTTCACGGCGGCGATCTGGCCGA
Organism: Bryobacteraceae bacterium; assembly: GCA_036273015.1. GTDB lineage: Bacteria > Acidobacteriota > Terriglobia > Bryobacterales > Bryobacteraceae > BOG-234. The sequence goes on from DATAXN010000008.1 coordinate 84,956, forward strand.
CGCGGGAGCAAGCCCGACTGAGATTGTGGACCGAATTCGCGATCTGGGCTGGCCAGGCGTGTTCGGCAATACCGATGAAATGCTGTTCCGGCCGGAGTCGCTGACGGAATTCGCGCGGCAATCGCCGCAGATGCAACGGCTGCTTCCCACGATCGAGGAAATGGCGTCGGCGACACGCGAGGCGCTGGGAGAAGAGCGGCTCGCGGGAACTTGCGAATAAGCTGAGGCAATTGCCGCGTGCTCAGAAGCACGGTCCTCTGGCGCTTGTGTACGCCAGCCCCGGAAGCGCCTGGAACTCGCCGTGGCATTACCCGTTCGTCAGGAGCGCCGCCGGACTGACCGTTATCAACACAGGCAGCGTCAGTCTCTCTTATGACGGCGATCGCCGTGCTTCTTATCTGCTGCTGGATGATTTGACGCCGGTCATCCGGCGCGTGGAGTACGACGTGGAGCGGGAAATCAAGGCACTCTTCGACCGCGGGTTTCCCCATAACGGTTGGATTGCGAAGATTCTCGCCAGCGCCAGTCCGCAAGCTCCGTAACAGTTTGCTCTACTGCGCGGCGGCTCCCTTAAGCCAATACGCGCCGAGTGGCTTCCCACCCACATAACCGATGATCTGCAGCGGCTCGGTGATCTTGTTTTTCGCGCGAAAATCTTCAATGGCGCGATTGCATTCAGGGAGCATGCCGTAATCGTCGACGATGACAACTCCGCCGTCAGAAAGCCTGGAATACAGGTTGTCGAGCACGACGATCGTTGACTCATACATATCGCCGTCCAGACGCAGCACCGCGATGCGATCGATGGGCGCGGTAGGCATCGTGTCGCTGAAGAAGCCTTTCAGAAAACGCACTCGATCGTCCAGCAACCCGTAAAAGTCAAAATTCTTTTTCACCTGGTCGACGGAGATGGCCAGATATTCCGACTCCCACAGGCGGCTGCCGCGGTCGTGTTCGTACTCGTCCTTCGGCTTGGGCAGGCCTTCAAAGGAATCGCAGACCCAGACGTTTCGCTCCGGCTCACCGTAGGCGTCCAGAAACGCGCGCATATAAATGGTGCCGCCGCCGCGCCACACGCCCGTTTCGACAAAGTCTCCGGGCACGCGATTGTTCACGACGGACTGCATGGCGAAGTGCAGGTTTTCGAGCGCGCCCATGCCCATCATCGTTTCGCCCACCGCCCGATTCGTCTGCACGATGGACATCCGCATTGGCCGCAGCAATCCCTGGATGGCGGAATACACGGAATATCGCAGTGACTTGGCCAGCGTTCTTTCATTGCGCGGGATCTCGCCGTAGTTCGGCCCCGGGAAGCTCCGAGTGAGAGCAAGCCGCAGGAGCCGGAGATACGTTTCGGGGAGGGTGGGCCGGGAGGAATCCGTCATTTTGGACAATCTCTGTCAGTTTAACAATGCAGGCGGAACTCAGGCTCAGCTTTTCATCTCCACGCTGATCAGGTGAATCTCGGATTGGCCCACGTTCTCTATCGAATGCGGCGGAAGCGACTCGATGAAGCGCGCCGGTTCGCTCTTCGGATGGGGGTGAATCCGGCTGTCGAAAAGCACCTTGCCATCCTGATCGCGGCGAACGAAATCGCCGCCGGAAATCGTGTAGTAAACGGCGGGCCAGCGATGCGTGTGAACCGGCACGAGGTCGGCCGCCGGAATGTGCGTATCGAGGACCCGCACCCGATCGTTATCCAGAACCACCTTGTGGTGCTTCGGCGCGGCGATTACTGCGTCAAGGGAGTCGGGCCATTGCCAATCGCTCATGATCTTGTATCTTAAGCGACCGCATAACAAAGGAATCGGGCGAGTTACGAAAGCCGATCATGGCGCAGTGTGGCCCGGCAAGAAGTAGCTCACTGCCGCAATTTTACGTAAGTCTCCGAATTGCTTACATAAATCGAACGGAACAATCCGGCGGGAAGCAGCCCGTCCTCCTCGCGCCCCTCGTCCGGGGACGGAGCGACAACCACGTCCAACCTCTGAAGCGCCTGATCGCCTACCACCAGCAGCGGCATATGAATCAGGTTCACCGCCCGGCGGCCGTTCATCGCGATGAGACTTGCAGTCATGCCCGGCGCCTGATAATCGCCGCCCCGCCAGAGGAAAACGTTCGAAGCGGCGGAATCGAGGATCAGCCCCATGGATCCTTCGGCCGGATTCATGGCGGTTAACAACATCCGTCCTCTGAGGCGCGCGAACTTGATCTGCTTGCCTGGTGTACCGGCCGATTGCCGTTCGGGGGAATCCAGCACAAGCTGCCCCGATTTATAATCCAGCAGATAATCAAACCTCGACAAGAGACTCTGCCCAAGCACGCCGTCCACCTCGACACCCGCCGCCGTAAGGTTTCGCGACTCCTGCCGGAGAAACGCCACGTTTTTGGCAACCCGCGTTCCCAGCTTCACCTCGACCGACCTGATGCCTGGAGTCAGACGTTTCCCATTCGGTGTCACATCGAGGACGCGATATTCCGCGCTTAGACTCAGCAAACTTGCAACCCGCGGCGCCATGGAGCAGGAACTGGCTCCGGTATCGATGATCATCCGAAACGGTCCCTGCCCGTTCAGTTGGACACTGACCACCGTGAGAGGTCCATGCACCGCGATGGGGAGCACCTGCCCCAGTAACGCCAGAGGCGCCAGCAGCAGTGAGAGCCTGTGCACGTGCATTTACAGTTACTGTAATGTAATTGGCACAAAACAGCAATTCAAATGTCACAATCCCGTCGTGCTGGAATGGCTGATACATATTGCAAACTGCCTGTGATGACTCAATGAGCACGAGTTATCTTCTTTGCCTGCGTCATACCTGTTCGACCATGGTGGTCTTCGCCCATGAAGCGCATCCCCTGACTGGAACATGGCATGGCGAATGGAGCCCCGCGGCGGGACAATTCCACCCTGGGCGAGGGGTCTTTACGAGTCCCGACAGAAAGCGCTTCTGAAAGACGACCCGATGGCGAGTTGCCTGCCGCCACCGCCAATTCCAGGTCCCCTGCAGAATCCAGAGCGTTGAGCAGCCCAAAAAGAAACGGGTCTTCGTGATGTCGGGGACGGCAATCGCAACTGGCGGCTGATCAATCCCGACGGCCGCGCACATCAGCCCGACGACGTGATACCCACCTGCTACTGCGATTTGGTGGCGAAATGGGATAGCGACACCTTCGTTGTCGACGCACTGGACCGGGTCCAGGTGCGCTTCACGCGTTGCGACTTCACATCGACGTGGCGGTGACAATCATCGACCCGAAGACGCTCACGAAACCCTTCACTAGTGTAGTGTCCGCGAAATAGATGGACACTCCATTTCGTGGGGCGGACGATCGTTTTCCGCCGTCTGCCCTATATATTCACGAGAGGACAGGCCACAAACGGCGATGGCCTGCCCCCACGCTGTTCTTTTCCAATGTCCATTTATTTCGTGGACACATCACTGGCACTTTCGTGGAAAGGCTGCTGCTTGATACCGACGTGTTCGGGGGGGCTTCGGCTGTCAGTGCAGGGGATGCACCCTTGCTGAGAAGCGAGATCGTCTTCTTCTTACTGGAAAGCAGGGCAGAATTCACTCCCCGCTTCGCGGCATGCTCAAACAGTGCCGGGCACTGGAGAAGGCTCGCCTCCTCCATGTACTCTTCATGACCGGTTACTGTGTCTAAGTAGGAGTTGCCGTTGATTCCATGAACCCGCGGGAATGCTCCACAGCAGATAAAAGCGTTGTTGGCGCCTCGATTCCGGAATTTTATGCACTGAATCGAGCGGCTTACTTCTTGTCCGCGTCAGGTTCGTTTGCCGACCCGCCCAGGAGCATGCGCTTCCCATCCGGAAACGTGATGTTCTTGCCGACCGCAAGATTTCCCCCGTCCTTGGCCCGATAGCCCTCCACCACGATTTCGGTTCCAGGCGGCAGGGACCTTTTGTTGAAGCCGAGCCTGAGCAGCGCGTTCGGGCTGCCACCCTCGATCATCCAGTTGGTGACAGTGCCGTCCTCGTTTTTCACGTCGATGTGAATCCAGGAGTGGGGATTCACCAATTCCCAGTCGGTAACCGTGCCATGCAGCTTCACGGGCCGGTTCGAGTCGAATTCCGCGGAGAAGGAGTGATGCGCCCACACCGGCGCCGCCGCCGACATCATGCCTATACTCACAACAACAACCAATAATCCTGTTTTCATCACTGGCCCCGTTCGGTTTGCGTACCCATCGTCTTACTTATCCGCCTTCTTCTTCGCCGCTTCCTCCTCGGCCACGCGAGCGCCGTGCAGCTCGTGGGGAAGTGCATAGTTTGCTTCGTGGCACGCGTATTCAAAGATTGGTCCGTCCACTTTGGACCAAGCCGTCTCCGCGGTCCATGGCTGGTCCCAAGTCTCGGGATCTTCTACCGTAAATCGGTATAGGATCGTGTCCGCGTCGACACGAGTGAAGCGTTCCACCACGTGCAGTTTGTCGCCGGATCCCTGGAAGGGGTTGCGGCCGGTGAAGTTGGTGGTGTCCACGACCAGAGTGGTGCCTTCCCAATGGCCGATCGAGTCGCCTTTGAATTGGCGTATGTCGGCGGGTGGATGCGGGCGGCCATCAATGGGCACGACCCGGACAGAGTGGTTCATCTCGTGCATAATGGCCACAACTCCCTCTCCCTGGACAATCTGCAAATTGTTGTTGTAGCCGCCCGAGAGCATGGGCACAGACTCCTGGGCTACAACGATGCAGCGCGTGCTCAGCGAAAGGTTCTCCGGTCCATCCAGCTCATGTCCGCGGTTCTTCGCGGCAATGGCGGCGTTTCTCTTGCGGGCTTCAGGCAGCATCGGAGGCAAGGTGCCCTTCTCCCCCACAATCAGCGAGGTCCGCCGATTCCAGGAGAGCTTGGCCTGACCGCGGTCCAACCCGTACTGGGTGTAGTCGTAATGTACATCTGCGTTGGTTCCTGGCTCCGTCGGGCGACCCTCCTCCTTATTGAGCGCAACGCGGTCCTGGTCTTTTTTCATCAGGTCCGCCAGTTCCGTTTCGGTATAGAACTCTTTCGCACCCAGTCCTTTGGGCCGTTCGAGGGGTGTTTCGGTGCTGTTGGTCCAGTATCCCTGAAGGTCCGGGTGACCATCGGGGGTGTGCGGCGGCGTCCAGGCCTTGCTTGTGTTGGCGCTTGCTTTGACCGCCTTCGTGGCGCTCGGCGCGGTCTGTCCCGAGGCGGGCGTCTGCGCACACAGCATGACAAACGCCGTCAGCGCGGCGGTAGCTGAGGCGAACAAGCGATGGCTCATCCGGAGCCCCCTTTCCGAAATGGCGCAGTATGACCTTCGCGTAATCGTTGTCGCGCGCATTCGATTACCCATAAGAATAGGGCTGTGAGGTGAATGCTGCGTGAACGCATCATGAATAACGGCTTTCACCGTTCTTAAGCGTGTATTCAGCCATAGCGCCGGGGTTCCAGCGCAAAAAGTACGTACAAGCACGACGTAAGCCATTATTCAAGATATGTTCACTTAGCATTCACGCGAGCCATCTAACCTGTGGAAAGTAGGAGAACGACTTGACCAAGAGACTTGTTTTGGTATCTGTCATCTGTCTGACGGCAATAATTGTTAACAGAGGTGTGACGCCCGCGAATGCGCAGGCGCCGGCTTCCTTCAGCAAAGACATCCAGCCGATATTGGAGCAAAATTGTTTGAATTGTCACGGCCCGTCGATGCAGAGTTCCAGGCTCAACCTGAGCACTCTCGAAGGCGCGCTGCGGGGTGGCGCGCGCGGGTCGGCGATTATTCCGGGACAGGCCGAGGACAGCAGGCTGTACCGCATGATCGCAGGTCTGGATAAACCGGCGATGCCTCTGAACGGCAATAAACTCACCGACGGGCAGATCGCTGCCATCAGGAACTGGATCGATCAGGGCGCTCACTGGGATGCCGGCGCAGTAGGAACAAAGACTCAGCCCGCCGCGGCTTCCGCGTTAGTGGATCCGGGAAAGGCCCAACTCCCTCCCGGCGCCCGCGATTACTGGGCCTTTAAGCTGCCGGTTCAGGCGCCGCTTCCCGCCGTTGCGCGAGCGTTCTTCAATCCCATCGACCTCTTTCTGGAAAAGGCCCGCGAGGGAAAGGGTCTGAAGGCGGCGCCGAAGGCGGATCGGCTCACACTGCTTCGCCGGGCGTATATGGACCTGGTCGGTCTGCCTCCGTCGCCCCAGGAAATCGACGCCTTCATGAGCGACACTGCTCCTGGCGCCTGGGAACGGTTGATCGACAAATTGCTCGCGTCGCCGCACTACGGCGAGCGATGGGGGCGCCACTGGCTGGATGCGGCACGCTATGCGGACTCGAGCGGCTATGAGAACGATACGGACCAGCCGAACTTGTGGCGATATCGGGACTACGTCATCAAGTCCTTCAATGACGACAAGCCCTACAACACCTTTATAAAGGAGCAGATCGCCGGCGACGAGATTCCCAACAGGACCGATGACAGCCTGATCGCCACCGGCTTCCTGCGCGCGGGTCCCCGCGTCCGGAATCATGAACACGCCAATCCGGCACGGCGCTACGACTATCTGGACGATGTGATTGGCGCGGTTGGTAAGGGCATGCTGGGACTGGCCGTTCAATGTGCGCGCTGCCACGATCACAAGTTTGATCCGATCCTTCAGAAGGATTATTACGCGATGGAAGCGTCGTTCTTCGGTTACGTGGAGACCGACTATCCGCTGGGACCCCGCGAGCAGGCGGATGCCTACATGAGGAAGATGAGCGAAATCGGCGCTAAGGTTGCGGCGCTCAAGGATCAGATCGACGAAATCAACAAGCCCTACCACGATAAGCTCGCGTTGGAGGAGATTCGGAAGAAGTATCCGCCGGAAGTGGTTCGCGCGGTCGAGAAGCCGGAAAGCGAACGGACGCCTGGTGAGAAGTTGATCGCAATTCAGGTGCTCGAGTCGGGCGGCGGTCGGTCGAGCGCTGCCGCCGACAAGATCATGAGCCCCGAAGACGCGGCGAAAAAGAAAGCGTTGAACGATCGGATCGCCGCTCTTGACGCGGAAAAGCCGAAACCGCTTCCGATGGCGTCGATTGTTACCGATGGCGATTGGCGCAGCGTAGAACTGGGCTATGGAGACCGTAACGAGGGCGCTTGTCCGAAATGCGAGCTTGAGTATGTGGGCGCCGGAAAATTCCTCGAGTTGGGACCCGGCAAAGGAAACTACAAGGTCCCGCCGTCGTACTTCCTGATGCGCGGCGATCCGGACAGCAAGGCATATCCAACCAAGCCCGGTTTTCTCACCGTGCTCACAAATGGAAATCCACCCACGGAACTTCCGCCGGCTGACGGGCGGACATCGGGACGCCGGCTGGCTCTGGCGGAATGGCTGATCTCACGAGACAATCCGCTGCCCGCCAGGGTCATCGTCAACCGCATCTGGGAGCACCATTTCGGAAAAGGAATCGTACCCACGCTGGACAATTTCGGCAAGATGGGTGAGCAGCCCACCAATCAGGCGCTTCTCGATTGGCTCGCTGTGGAATTCATGAACAAGGGTTGGAGCATTAAGCAGATGCAGCGGCTCATCATGACGTCGGAAGCTTATCAAATGGCATCGGAGTATAACGATGCGGCCGGCGCGAAGAATGACCCGGAGGACACGTACCTGTGGAGGTATCGCATTCAGAGGCTTGAAGGAGAGATCATCCGCGACAACATCATGTCGGTTGCGGGCTCTATCGATTTGACTATGGGCGGCCCGGCAATCTTCCCGCACGTCGATGAATCGTTTATCAAGACGCTGTTTCGCGGCATCTATAGAAATCAGGAAGACGGCCCCGCCGTGTGGCGGCGAAGCATCTATATATACCAAAAGCGCACGCTTCCATCTCCTATGCTGCAGGTCTTCGACTTACCTGATTCGAGCCAGTCTTTCGGCGCCAGGTACGTATCGACGGTGCCGACGCAGGCGCTGCAGCTGATGAACGACGATTTCGTCCTCCGCCAGGCGGATCTGTTCGCGGCCCGGGTCAAAAAAGAGGCGGGCGATAACGTGGCCAGGCAGGTCGACCTGGCCTACCGGATCGCGCTCACGCGGTCACCGACACAAAGGGAACTTTCATTGGCGACCGACATGATCTTGTCGGGTTCGCTTGTTGATTTCACGAACGTCATGCTCAATCTCAGCGAATTCTTATACACGAGGTAATCAAAATGAAATATATTTGGAATCGACGCGATTTTCTGTTTCGGTCCAGTGGTGGCATCGGGGGGCTCGCCCTCGCTCAAATGCTGCACGATCAAAAGCTGCTTGGGCAGACGGCGCCGGTCGGCGCTTGCGCGGCGTCCCCGATCGGCGGTAATCCCCTTGCGCCAAAGGCTCCGCATTTCAAGCCTCGCGCGAAAGCCGTCATCTCGATCTTCAATACCGGCGGGGTCAGCCAGATGGAGACCTTTGAGTATAAGCCTGCGATGCAAAAATACTCGGGCCAGGTCCTGGGCGGCGATGTCCGTGTCCACGACGGCCGGCCAGGTCCGATCATGCCGGGGATCTTCAAATTCCGAAAGTATGGACAATGCGGAAAGGATGTTTCGGAGATCTTTCCGAACATCGCCACGAAAGTAGACGAGATTGCATTTCTGCACTCCGTGTGGGGAAGGTCCGACGATCACGTGCAATCGACCTACGAGATGCAGACCGGGCAGCTCCGCATGGGTTATCCCAGTATGGGAAGCTGGATCACCTACGGTCTGGGGTCGGAAAATGCGAACCTGCCCGGATTCGTCGTGCTGCAGGACGCGCGCGGCGGGCCACTCGGCGCAGCGAACAACTGGCAATCGGGCTTCCTGCCTTCTACGTTTCAGGGCACTCCATTCGGAGCCGCCGACAATCCGATTGTCGATTTGAAGCGGCCTGCCGGCGTGACTGTGGATCAGCAGCGCCTCCGTCTCGATATGATCGCGAAGTTGAATGAGATCCACGCAGAGCGCTATCCCGGCAGTTCGGAGTTGGCGGGACGGATCTCCTCCTACGAACTCGCATACCGGATGCAGGGTTGCGCGCCGGAGGCCGTGGACTTCAACAGAGAGTCGGACGCCACCAAAAAGCTCTACGGATTGGACGAGGAAATCACCGCGCCATTTGGTAAGCAATGCCTGATGGCGAGGCGTCTGGTGGAGCGCGGCGTCCGTTTCGTGCAGCTCTTTTCAGGCGGGCTGGGAAGCCAGAACAGGGATACGTGGGACGCTCACGCCGGCATGAAGGAGAACCATTCGCTCCATGCCAAAGAAACGGATCTGCCCATCGCAGGCTTGCTGACTGATCTGAAGGCGCATGGTCTGCTGGATGACACTTTGGTGCTCTGGCACTCCGAATTCGGCCGAATGCCTCTCTCGGAGAATGGCGTAGGGCGCGACCATAACCCGGGCGCGATGACGGTCTGGATGGCGGGCGCGGGCATCAAGGGCGGCCAATCGATCGGAACGACCGACGAAATCGGCTACAAGGCGGAAAAACAGCCGATCTCCTACCATGACTTGCATGCCACAATCCTGGCTTTGCTGGGCATCGACCATAAAAGGCTGACGTATCGATACAATGGCCGCGACATGCGGTTAACGGACGTCGCCGGCGAATTGATCCCGCAAATTGTCGGGTAGGATTTCTTTAGCCGCCTTGCACCAGGTTGTGGTGCAAGGCGGCTGATTTCATCTGGGCCCGTACTTACTCGCCAGATAATCCACCAGAAGGTCAACGTCTCGCTGGGACACGCCGGCATCCAGACCATTCATTCTCGTGACGATGTCGAGCCACTCTTGCTTCGTCGCCTGTGTAGAGCGGATCAAACCGGCGTCGTGACAGGAGGAGCAGATGCCTTCGATGTACCGCTTGGCTATCTTCTCCTCCGGACTATCCGGCTTTGCGGCCACAGCCGAACTCAGGGGACCGAAGTACTTAGTCAGATACTCGGTTGCAACATCGACCTCTTTGCCGTCCAACTGAGCGCCATATCCCACCATCCTAACAACCAGCTTTTTCCATTCACCCCGGCTCTGGTTCAGGCTGACCACCGGTTGCAGGCTGTGGCAACCGGCGCACCGCTCTTCGAGGAGCCTCTTACCTGCCCCTTCGGGCAACTCCTGCGGCGCCGCCGTGGACAGAGCAGCGAGCGAAACAGTCAGGATAAGCCGGATCGCGGTTCTTCCGAACATGCGGCAGTATTATCGCGATGACACGAACGGTTTGTTCCTGGCACGCGATGTCTCGGCCGGCGCCGGTTGTGACGTTAATGTAGGCGTCGGATGTGACACAGATACGTAAATATAGCACTTCAACATTACGGGAAAATTAACGCCGTCTCGCGATTCCGCTTCAAGGCTCCCATGGCGGCGTCGCGCTCGCAGCCGGACTTACTACTTATACATATTCTTCGTAGGCATAGTTGTATACAATCTCATGAACTCCTGCACCGTCTTGCCCTTGAAACGGTTATCTCATCAAACTGCAATTCTGGCCCGGTAACCTTGTGTGATCACCGCAAGGCTCCCCGGGTTCGTGGAGGCACTTATGCTGAAAACACCCTTTTTCGACTACAAAAGCCTGGGCTTATGGTGACCGTGGAACCAACCGCGCCTGAGCGCATTGTCAAAGGAGCTGATTAAGTGCGATCTCGATTCTGTCGAATGCCTGTACGTCTCAACGCAGGTGTGTTTCTGTTGGCCAGTTGCTTCTGTACGCATCTTCTTGCGCAAAGCGCGTCGATAAGCGGCCAGGTGCTCAATACCGGCGAAGCTGCGGTTCCCGGCGCCGCGGTCATGCTTCTCAACACAGACACCCAGGTAACGCTGCAAACTATCAGCGATGCCAGCGGCGTGTTCACCCTGCCGCCGCTGAATTCCGGCCACTATCAAGCCACTGTGACCGCTGCCGGGTATTCGACCTGGCTCCAATCCGCCATCGTGCTGGAGGTGGGCGAGAAGTATGAGCTGAATCCGGTGCTGCAGGTTGGTTCCCTGAGCCAGACTGTAACGGTGACAGCCGCGGCGCCGGAGATCAAAACAGAAGACTCCGACCTGAGTATAGTGACTGAAACCGCTCTGGTCGAGAACATCCCGCTGGATGTTCGGAATCCCCTGCAGGAGGTCAACTTTACCGCCGGTGTTACGCAAAGCAACTCTCTGTCCGCCGGGACGAACGCTACCACCCAAAGCACCACAAACACCTTCTACATCAACGGTACGAAGGGCGGCGAGTCGGACATACTGATCGACGGGGCGACCGATACCATCAACTACGATACCCACGCGGCGGGCGACATTCCCGGCCTGGATGCCGTGCGGGAGTTCCGGATTTACACCGCGGCTTACTCTCCGGAGTTCGGTCATATCGGCGGTGGCATCGAGAGCTTTACGATCAAGTCGGGCGCCAACGACCTGCATGGAGGGGCTTGGGAGTTTTACCGCAACGACGTGTTCGATGCCAATGGCTACAATGCCAATGCCGCCCTCCAGGCGAAGCCTTCTTTTTTAAGAAACCAGTTTGGAGGCCAGATAGGCGGCCCGGTATTCATCCCCAGGCTCTATCACGGACGCAGCAGGACTTTTTTCTTCGTATCCTACGAGGAGCTTCGCGACAGCAGTCCCGGCGCCGGCTTCACGACTACCGTGCCCACGGCCCTCGAAAAAACCGGCAATTTCTCGCAGACATTCAACACCAATGGCACGCAGCTCGTTATCTATGATCCATCCACACTCACTGCCGGGGTTCGCACGCCGTTTCCCGGCAACATCATTCCCGCCTCGCGATTCAACTCGGTGGGTAGTGCGCTGCTTGCGCTGTATCCACTGCCCAACAAGGCCGGCGTGGGCGGCAGCGATCAGAACAACTTTTTTTCGGATGCTCCCAACACGGACCACAACTACAGCTACGATATCCGGATCGACCACAAATTCAACGACAAGCAGAGCATCTTCGGCCATGTCGACGAATTCAACGACTACATTCTTTACGGACAGGTCTTCGGAAGTCCGAGTCTTACTCCGCAAAATTCCAACGACAACATTCCCGGACGCAACATTCTGATCGATCATACGTGGGTAATCTCACCGAGCGTGGTCTTCGAGCACCATATCTCCTGGGCACACATGGAATCGCATCGCGAATCCGTCGATCCGCTGGGGACTGCTCCGCTCGGCATTCCAGCGTCCGCTGCGCCGGGCCTCACGTCGACCTTCACCCCTCAGGTGGAGGCCACTTCCGGGCAACTCGGGCAGCTCGGTAATTCGGAACCTTACGAGCGAAACCCCAACTCGGTCTACCAGTATGCCGCCTCTGTTTCGTGGCTCAAGGGCACTCACCTGATCAAATTCGGCACAGACCTGAGACTCTACCGCGACCAACTCTATGACCCGCAACTGCTGACCGTGAACACCTCGAAGACGTTTACCGGTGGACCCAATGCGGGCTCGCCCTCGGGAACGACTGGAGATGCGGTCGCGGAACTGCTGCTCGGCCAGGCCACCGTGACCAGCGGCTACGCTCCGCAGGTGAACTTCGGGCACCAGTATTACGCGGCTTATGCTATGGATACCGCAAGGGTCACGCACAAGCTGACCGTTACCTATGGTCTGCGGTACAGCTATGAGGGCGCGGACGTGGCAAGACAAAATGAATTGAGCTACCTCGACACGGCGAGTCCATCCCCGATTGCCTCTCAGGTTCCATCGATTCCGAATCTCATCGGCGGTGTCGGCGTTGTAGGTCTGAACGGCAGTAGCAGAATATTGCAGACTCCCGGAAAGTTCCATTTTGAGCCGCGGTTAGGTTTGGCCTGGAGCCTCGATTCGAAAACTGTGGTGCATGCCGGAGCCGGGATCTTCTGGCATCCGACGGCGACCTACCAGACGAATCCCGCATCGTATGGCTTTACGCGAAAATCCACCTCTCTTGATGCCGCACCCGACGGAGTCACTCCGCTGTACAGCCTTTCCGATCCGTTTCCGTCCGGCCTGCCGACTCCCTATGGCAACAATCCGTCCCCCTTACTCGGGAACAACACGGGAAGCGGACCTCTTAGTATCGAACTGGGGCAAACCATCACGGGGAATGGGCGCAATCAGAGCGATCCCCACCAATACACCTGGTCCGTCGACATTCAACGCGCCCTGCCTGCGGGCTTTGTCCTCACCGCAACATACGTCGGCAGCGTCGGCGTGGATCTGCTGGGCGCGAATCAGCTTAACCAGCTCACGGATGCGGACCTGGCTCTGGGAAGCGCCCTGAACAAGGTTGTGCCCAATCCCTTCTTTGGTATCATCACCGACCCCAGCTCCCTCCTGAGCAAGAGTACGATACAGGCAGGCTACCTGCTTCGAGCCTATCCTCAGTTCCAGAACTTTGAATTGCTGAACAACGGCTGGGGACGCTCGATCTATCAGGCCGGCCAGGTGACGCTGGAGCACCGGCTTGGGCGGGGTCTCTCTTTGCTCCTGGGTTATACCTACAGCAAAAACATGGATAATATTGGTGAATTGGGCACCACAGCCAGCATTCAGGACAATGGCTGTCTTAAGTGCGAGTGGTCGATCGCCGATCTGGATCAGACCAACGTCCTGCGGCTAAGCGGGTTGTACCAACTTCCCTTCGGCCCGCAAAAGCAATTTATCAACCATGGGTTTGCCGGCCATGTCCTTGGAGGCTGGGACCTTGGCTTCACCTTCCAATACAACACGGGTCAGCCCATTTCGCTCACGTCGCCGGTACAGACGGCTTCTCTTGGCAGCGGCTCACCGATGCGCCCGACGCTGGTTCCCGGTGAAAGCATCACCCAGACGGTGGTCAATCCAAAAACGGGCGAGGTATCCAGCTTCAACCCGGCAGCGTTTACGCAGACAGGGACGTATGCCTTCGGGAATGCCCCACGGTACCTGTCGAGTGTGCGATTTCCATCCCTCATGAACTTCGACGCGCTTCTTCAGAAAAAAATCAACATCAAAGAACACATGGCTTTGACGCTCCGTTTCGAGGCAATGAATGCGCTCAACATCGTGGTGTTTGGCGGTCCGGACGTCGGTGTGAGCGATACCAACTTCGGCTATAATCCTCACGTCCAGGCGAACAATCCGCGTATCGCTCAGGTAAGCACGCGGTTTACGTTCTGATAGAGGATGGAACCCGCCGTGCTCAACGACCTGTCGCAGCGGTTCCGGCGCTTCGTCGGCATGGCGGGAACCAGCCTGCTCTACCGGAAAAGTCGCTCTGAAGATCGCGGAGGACCCCCCATGGTCCTGCGCAACGCTTCTCAGGCAGGTTCAGGGACACTCTTGAATGACTCCACTCACCCGATTCAGCCGCCGCCGGTTTCTGGCCCGGAGCGCAATGCTGCTCGGTGCGCCGGCCTTCGCCCAAAGAAAGCCTCAACGCATAGTCGTACTGATGATTGACGGTTTCGGCGTGGAGTATCTGGACCAGAGTTCCATGCCGGTGCTGGCGAAATGGCGTCAGTCCGGATTGTATCTGCGCGTCCAGGATGTTATGCCGTCCGTTACCAATACAAATAATGCTTCTATTTGTTGCGGTGTCTGGCCCGAGCGGCACGGCATTACGGGCAATTCGTACTTTGACGAACGCACTGGCCGCGAGGAATACATGGAGACCGCGGACCTGGTGATGGCGCCGACCCTGTTTCAGCGGGCTCGGAAGCAAGGCGTCAAATCGGCGTTAGTGTCCTCCAAAAAGAAAACCACGACCTTACTCTCCGCCGGCGCGGAGATCATCCTGACACCGGAGGCCCCGCAGGCGGAGTGGGTAAAGCGCCTCGGACCGGCGCCGGATATCTACAGCAGCGAGATCAATTACTGGACCATGAGGGCGGCGGTCTATCTGCTTCGGACCCGGCCCGATTTGGGTTGCTTGTATGTGCACACGACGGACTACCCGATGCACACCTGGCCGCCGGAGGCGCCGGAATCGAAAGCGCACCTGGCACGGCTGGATGAATTACTGGGCGAGATGGCCGCCGCCGCGCCCGATGCCGCGTTCCTGCTGACAGCCGATCACGGCATGAACCACAAGAGCCTGTGCTGGGATCTCAAGAAAGCCGCCGAGCGTCGTGGAACACCACTCCGTATCGCGATTTCGGTGGAACGAGACAAATATTTGAAACATCACCGCGGCTACGGTGGTACCGCATGGGTCTATTGCAGGAGCGGGCGGGAAGTGGACCACGCGGCGCGCGTGTTGGCAGGCCTTGCGGGAGTCGAGTCGGTGCTGACAAGAAGTGAGGCGGTGCAACGATTTCACCTGATGGCCTCGCGAATTGGGGATCTGGCAGTGATAGGCGATAGGGATACGGTATTCGGCGATTTGGATTCCGAATCGGAGCCGCTGCCGCCCGAATACCGGACGCACGGTTCATTGCACGAAGCCGAAGTCCCTCTGGTGATCTACAATTGCGATGCCGGAATCTCTGCCGACGAATTCCGGTTCAACAAGGACCTGGCGCGATGGGCTTACCAATAAACGATAGCCGCGGAGCGGCTGACGCTCTCGCCGTAAATCGCGCCGTCGGCTCATAACAGACAGCCGGATCCGCGAATACGCTGCCGCTGTTGTGCCCCGCATTGGAGGTAGAGTAATGAAAACGAAACGGAAGCTTTCTCGTGCAATCTGCCGGGTGCTGGTGGCTGGTTTGTTGCCGTGGGCTTGCGTCATTGCAGCCGAGCCGACTCGCACGGTAATTCTCGTGCGCCACGCCGAACGGGCCGGCGGCAACGATCCGTCGGTGGGGATTAATGAAGCAGGGCGGTGTCGCGCCGCGGTTTTGGCCGCGATGCTGTCTGACGCAAAGGTGAGGAGCATCTACACCAGCGAGGTCGCGCGCACTCAGCAGACGGCCGAACCGCTTGCGCAAAGGCTCGGCATCAAGCCTGAGGTGGTTCCGGCGAAGGACATCGACGCCTTGGTGGCGAAACTCCGGGCTCGTACAGAGGAAGGGACTGTTCTGGTCGTGGGCCACTCAAACACAATTCCCGCAATCGTTGAACGTCTGAGCGGCGAAACCGAGCCGGACATCGGCGATGGTGAGTACGACCGAATGTTCGTCGTGACTCTCATCGGTCCAAACCAGGCCAGTGTCGTCATGCTCAGATATCCGGGTTGTGTGCAATAGAAAATATTCGCCACCGACCTTTTCACCTGCAACCTTATTGTCTCTGGCTGAGAGGGTTAAGCCCCTCGCCTTTAGCTCCGTCCGCAGGGTTTAATCCCACCGCCCTGCAGACCGTCCGCTTTCAGTTCGGCTTCTCACCGGCTCGTCCCCGGTGTATAGTGTTTGGGTCGTAACGCCTGTCGAAGGAGACAGCTCATGCCAAAGTACTCGCGCCGGGACGTGGGTTTCCTGCTCCCCATGTTGGGGGCCGCGGCAGCCTCAGCCCAAACCAGAACGCCGAATGAAGCCCCCGCAACCGATAACGCCCTCGAAAAACTGCCGGTTCTCAAAACTCATGCCTACCTGTACAACGAGCTCCCCGTAACCACCAACGGGCAGAACAAACAGCGGCGACTGTTCACCGGTAAAACCCACACCGGCTTCAAAATGGAAAGTCATCAGAGCGACATCGCGCCGGGCGAAGTAAATCATCCCCCGCATCAGCATCTGCGTGAAGAGATGATGCTGGTCCGCACGGGACTTATGGAGCTGACCATCTCCGGCAAACCAATGCGGCTTGGTCCCGGCGACGTGGGATTCATCGGGTCAAACGAAATCCACAACGCAAAGAATGTGGGAACCTCTCGCGCCGAGTATTTCATCGTCAACATCGGCCGCGACGATGTCTAGACAAGACGTGTGAACAAAATGAGAGTCCGACTGTTCCTTATTTGCACGGTTACTGTTTTCGCATTTGCCGAAACGGGCATCCAGCCTCCGAATGACCTGCCCAACGGCTATCGCACCATTCGCGATTGGGCGCAACCTCCGGGCGGAGTGCCATGGGCCGCAGTCACTGCGGTCGAGGTTGCCGCCAACGGCGACGTATACGTGATCCATCGCTGCCATGAGAATTCATGCGTGGACCGGATGGAGCCGCCGATTCTCAAATTCAATAAGTCGGGCAAGCTTCTGAAAGCCTGGGGCGAAGGCATGTTCAACTTTCCGCACGGCGCCACAATCGATCCCGACGGAAATCTTTGGGTGACCGACGAACAGGGCGGCAACGGAAAGGGCCAGCAGGTTTTCAAGTTCAGCCCCGACGGAAAAGTTCTGATGACGCTCGGCAAAGCCGGGGTTGCCGGCGATGCTCCCGGACTCTTCGATCAGCCCACCGACGTTGTGGTCGCTCCCAACGGCGACATCTTCGTCACCGAAGGGCATCTGCAGGGCAACAATCGTATCTCCAAGTTTTCCAAAGACGGCAAATTCATCAAGACCTGGGGCAAGAAGGGTTCGGGGCCGGGCGAGTTTTTCGCGCCGCACACCATCGCGATCGATTCACAGGGACGCCTCTTCGTTGGCGACCGCTCCAACAATCGGATCCAGATCTTCGATCAGGATGGGCGCTATCTCGATACCTGGACGCAGTGGGGACGGCCGAGCGGAATCTACATCGCCAAAGACGACACCATGTATGTCGCCGATTCGGAATCGTTCGGTCCCGATCAGCCGGGGGTGAAAAAAGGCATCCGCATCGGCAGCGCGAAGGACGGCTCGATCCGCGCTTTCATTGAAGACATGGAGTCCACCAGCATTGAACACAGCGGCGCGGAAGGCGTGGGCGTCGACGCGCAGGGCAACGTGTATGGAGGGGTTGTCCGCCGCAAAATGCTGGAGAAGCATATCAAGCTGCCTGCAAAGTGATATCCGCTAAATGATCCGCAGAACCGTTGCCGTCTTTATTGCGCTTCTTCCTCTGGCCTTCGCCCAGACTGCGCCGGATTACCGCAGGCCTCCCTCGGCGGACTGGCCGCTCGTCGGCGGCGACTGGGGCAATACGCGCTACTCCACGCTTTCCAAAATCAACACATCGAACGTGAAGATGCTCAAAGGCGCGTGGATGGTACGCCTGAATTCAGGCTTCGGCCCTCCCTACTCGCAGCAGGGAACGCCGGTCGTGAAGGACGGCGTGATGTACATGACCACGGGCCAGCAGGAGATCTTCGCGCTCCACGTGAAGACCGGCAATCAGCTTTGGGCTTACCTCACGCCCACCGATCCCAAAACGCCCGACAACAAAGCCAAGCGCGGCGTGGCGCTGGGCGAGGGCAAAGTGTTCGGTGTTGAGACGGATATCCGCAAGCCGCTTCCGGCTTCGGGCAAAATGGAGCCCGTCACGCGCCTGTTCGCGCTCGACCAGAAGACAGGGAAGGTTCTTTGGAAACACGAACTCGGCGAAGATATCCCGAAGAACCTGCGTCAATATGTTTCCGCGCCGCCCCTCTATTACAAAGGTTTGGTCTACATCAGCGTCTCCGGCGGAGACGGCGGTCTGCGCGGACGCATCACGGTGCATAACGCAAAGACCGGCGCCGAAGTCTGGCGCTGGTACGCCACGCCCGCACCCGGCGAACCGGGCAGTGAAACGTGGGAGGGCGATTCCTGGAAAACAGGCGGCGGCGCGATGTGGGTACAGCCGGCTCTCGACCCCGACCTTGGTCTGATCTACGTCAACACCGGCAATCCGTGGCCCGACTACAACGGTTCGACGCGCGGCGGCGACAATCTGTTTACCTCGTCGATCGTGGCGCTCGACGCACTCACCGGAAAATACCGCTGGCATTTCCAGTCCGTCCATCACGACCTCTGGGACTTCGATATGCCTACGCCCGTAATCCTGTTCGATCAGATCTACGACGGGCAGATGCGCAAGGCCCTCGCCGCGCATTCCAAGCAGGGATGGGTCTATATTCTGGACCGGGCAACAGGCAAGCCCCTCATTCCGATCGAAGAGAAGCCGGTCCCGCAGGAGCCGCGGCAGAAAACGGCGGCAACCCAGCCGGTTCCCGCGGGCGATCCCACCGCGCCGCAGTGCGCGGAGGCCGTACCGCAATACGAGCGCGGCTGCATGTACACACCGGTGTGGACCGATACGAAGATCGCGCAGCCTTCGGCATCCGGCGACTGGGCTCCCGGCGCATACGATCCGCAATCCGGCTATCTGTTCTTCACCGTCGGAGTCTCGACTCGGAAATTCAGCCCGACCGGACGAGTGTCGGTCCCCGGCACGCGCGAATATGGCTTGATTAACGCGCTCGATTCGCGCACCAACAAGCAGATGTGGCAGAAGGAAGTGCCTTATCTTGCGGGATTCGGCAGCGGCATTCTCGCCACCGCGGGCGGTCTGCTGTTCCACGGCGGAACGGATGGATACTTTCGCGCGTTCGACTCGAAGACCGGCGAGGAGCTCTGGCGTTTTCAAACCGGCTTCGGCGCCGACGCGCCCGCGGCCACGTGGGAATCAGGCGGGGAACAATATGTTGCCATCGCCGCCGGGGGAAGCCGCGACGGATTGAAAGAAGCCAAGGGCGATCTGGTGTGGGCCTTCAAGATCGGCGGCAAGCTGAATCCTTTGAATGCACCGCCCGCCCCGCCAACCATCGTAAAGACGGCCAGTACGCCTGGTCTCGGCGTCGACCGGCCCCGCGAGTAGAAGCCAGATACACGCGTGGGAGCCATCGTTGGTTGTGGCCTACACTGCTTCCTGCCAAGAAGGCAGACGACAAAATGCGATCGTCTGCCCCACAGTTGTTATACTGACCGCAACCGGGAAAGACCGTCCGATCCCAGTCCAAGGAACCGTGTAGGTTCATTCCAGGAGAATTCAGACAATGCGCTTCCGGACGATTGCAGTCCTTTCCGTCTTAACTTCAGCCGCGGCTTTCGGTCAAAGCGATAAAGGCACGCTTCAGGGCACGGTGACGGATCCCATCGGCGCCGTCAAAGCAAATGCCACCGTGCAGGCGAAAAATGCCGGCAGCGGAACAGTCTACAAAGCCACCACCACGGCGAAAGGAACTTATTCGATCCCGGATTTGCCCGCCGGAAAGTACGACGTCACCGTAGCCATCCCGGCATTGCGGCCGTTTGCACGGAACGGCGTGGAGGTCATGGCAGGCAAAACGCAGGAGGTGGAAATTCGGCTTCAGGAAACCACGCAACTCGGCACGCTGGGAGAAGATACGCTGGCGGTCGAGGCCGACACCAGGAAACACAATCCTCCTTCCGGACCCGCGCCGCGCATGGCCGATGGAAAACCCGACCTGTCCGGAACGTGGTGGTCGCCGCGAACCGTCGATCCCGGCAAACCGGCATGGTTGCCCAACGCTCAGAAGGTCGCACAAGAACGCGCGGCCAACAATCGCCTGGACAGTCCGCAGGCGCGCTGCCTGCCCTCGCCGATTATCCGGCTCGGTCCGGTTTATGCGCTCGTGCAGAGCGCGAAGATGATGGTGCGGATCTCCGATGACGACAGCCCCGGCTTCTATCAGATCTATCTCGACGGGCGCAAGCATCCTGCCGATCCGATGCCCGCCTGGTACGGACACAACGTCGGCCACTGGGAAGGCGACACGCTCGTAATCGACCGCATCGGTTTCAATGACAGCTCCTGGCTCGATCAGGAGGCTCATCCGCATTCCGAAAAGCTTCACGTGATCGAACGTTACAAACGGCCCGACTTGGGTCATCTCGAAACCGAGATCACGGTGGAAGATCCCGGCGTGCTGGCGAAGCCTTACACCACCAAACGTGTTTCCGAGTTGGCGCCCACCGAAGATATCTTCGAATTCATCTGTCCCGAGAACAACCGCGACGTCGTTCACATGGTCGGCAAGTAGGACGGTGGGGGCTTCCGAGATCCGGATCGTTGTCGCGGGCGACGGATTCAAAGCCCTGCGCGAGCATCTGACTCGCGCGCTTCCGGGAATCGTATTGAACGCGATCGAACCTCAGATTCTGCGGCGCGACGGCGCTTGCGCATCAGTGCTGATTCCGACGATGTCACGGATCGACGGCGAGATGATGGACCGGATCACGGGTCTTCGCCTGATCCAGCAGTGGGGCGCCGGTCTCGAAGGCGTCGATCTCGCGGCTGCGCAACAGCGCGGCATCGCCGTGGCCAACGTTCCGTCCGCCGGTACCGGCAACGCGGTATCGGTCGCCGAATGGTGCGTCATGGCGGCAATTGCGTTGAGCCGCCGATTACCGGAGCTCGACAAGACGATTCGTCAGGGCAGCGCCTGGGGCGGCCCGATGGGACGCGGGCTCAGGGGTCGAACCGCGGGAATCCTGGGACTCGGCGGAATCGGGCGGGAACTCGCCGTACGGCTCAAATCGTTCGGTATGCGTCTTGTGGGTCTGAAGCGCGAAGCCGAGGCGGCGATCGCGGCACGCCTCGGTTTGGATTGGCTCGGCGGCGAGAGCGATTTACAGGAATTTCTCGAACAGACCGATTACCTGTTCCTGTGTCTGCATTTAAATTCGCGTACGCGCGGTTTCATTGGCGAACGGGAACTTGCCTCCCTGCCAGCCGGGGCATGCATCATCAATGGCGCGCGTGGAGCCCTGATCGACGAAGAGGCGTTAGTCAAAGCTCTGGTGAGCGGTCATCTCTCCGGAGCTGCACTGGACGTGTTTGCTCAGGAGCCGCTCGATCCGAACTCACGCCTTCTGCAAATCCCGAGCGTTATTGCCACGCCCCATATCGCGGGCGTCACCGATATTTCTTACAGCGATATCGCGCGGCTGGTCGCGGAGAACGTGACACGACTTTTATCCGGTGCGGAGCTGGCCAACCGGGTTGTCTGAGAGCTCCGGGCCGGGCGGAAGCCCGGCCGCAGGGCCGAAGCCCTGCCCCACACCACACGTGCTAATTCTTTCTGAGTGCGACCAGGGATTTCGTCCATCCGAGGAAACGTTCCCGCACAACCTGCGCGTCCGGAAAAAGTTTGCGCAGTTCGACCGTGCTCAACAGACGGATCTCGCCGAGATAGTGATCCATGTAATACTGCCGCTGACCCGGCGTGGCGCGCACCAACAGCCTCCACAAATTGAAGCGCACCAGCCGCCGTTGCCAGCGCTGGGGAAGCCAATGCAGGAAAGGCGTCAGCAGATGCTGCTCAACCGGGAACCAGCGGTTGGGCGTCTGCACCCAGTAGGCGCGGCCGACTCGCGCGATCTCCGCGGCGAAGCTGCGCTGGCTGGCCGCATCGCCCACGTGTTCGATCACCGAATTGCTGAAAACCACGTCGAATGCGCCATCGCAAAAAGGGAGAGCGCGGCCATCGCCGGCCACCCACGATTCAGCGCCGCCAAGATCATCTTTCGCGCGCGGTGTGTTGAGCAGCGTCACGCGCGGAACGGCGGGCAGCAGCCGCCAGCAATCGGGCGTGCCTCCGACATCCAATACGCGCGTTTCAGCTGTAATGCCCAGTTCGGCGGCGAAGCGCTGCATGCGGCGGCGGCGAAAGCCGACCGAGAGCGCGGTCAGCGCCTTTTCGTATTGCGATTTCGAGATCAGTTACCGCTTCGGCGGAGCTTTGCCGCCCTTGTCCGTCGTGTAGTGCTGCAAGTCCTCGTTGCCTTCGATGCAGCCGAACTCCATCTGTTCGTAGGGATGACCGTCGGACATCTTTGCCGTCCGGTTGCGGTTGATGTTCCAGCGCGCCGTCCACGGCTGCGTGTAGATGCTGGGATCGGTCATCGTGGCTTCGTAGACAATGAGGTTCTCGTTTTCGGGAATGAACTTCTCGGTCACATGCAGCATGTCGGTCTTGAAATTGCCGGAAGTATCGAACCAGGTTTTGGTGTTCTGGTTGGTCGTATCGACCACCAGGGTGTCGCCTTCCCAGTGGCCGACCGGGTCGCCCTGGAACAGCCGGATATTCGGTCCGATATGCGGACGGTTGTCCGTGGGAATGATGCGGACCGTGTGCATGAACTCGGAGAGCTGAACGAAATATCCGGGCGTCTGAATGATCTGCACGCCGAACTGATTGGACTCGCTGTGCGGAACGCCGGACTGATAGCAATGCAGCTCCGGTTCATCCGCCATATGGTGCGCAAGGATGTCCTCCTGTTTGGCGCGTGCTTCGGGTTTGTAGGGGATCTTCCCGTCGGCAGGATCGATAATCCGGTTGCCCGCGCCGGCAAAACCGCCAAACCCGCCGAAAGCGCGTCCTCCTCCACCACCCGGTGCACCACCGCCGCGTGCCGCACCACGGCCCGGTGCGCCGCCACGCGCTCCGCGACCACCACGCGCCGGTGCGGGCTCAATATTGGTAATCGCAGGAGGATTCCAGAATCCCTGCATGTTCGGATGCCCGTCGGGCAGTTTGGGCATGGGACCCGCGGGCGGTTCCGGTGGTCCGCCTCGTCCGCGACCGAAGCCTCGGCCGCCGCCCCGGCCTTCCGCCGGCGGCGCCTGCGCCGAGAGCGGGATTACCATCGCGAGAGTGGTAGCAGCCACTAGAGCGAATCGTAACAGAGAGTTTTTCATGTCCTCTTGTTCCTTACTGGCCGAACGCCAGATCCTGGCACTCATGCTCCATCAGACGGGCAGTGGGACCCGTCTTCTGAATCATGGGCACGGCAATTTTCCAATCCTTCGTGAATGTCTTCGGGTCACTAATCGTCGCTTCGTAGAGCAGCGACTTCGGCCCGGTGCGCGTGAACCGCTCGATAACGTGCAGTTGGTCGCTATGGTAATTTCCCGCCTTGTCCAGCAGCGTCATGTCGTTGAAATTGGTTACGTCAACCGCGAGGCTGTCGCCGTCCCAGTGTCCGCGCGAATCGCCATCCCAGAGACCGGGAAAATCCAGGTGCGGACTGCCGTCCAGATAGATCATCCGGTAAACGTGTGCATATTCCGACGCGATCGCGACGTACTTTTCCGTCTCGAAGATCTGGAACGGATAACCCATATACATCAGCCGCGGCACGCCCGGCATGTAGCAGCGGTTCACCAGATCGGCCGTTTTGGCGTTCTTGAAATTCTCTTTTGCTTTAGCCGCTCCGCCCGCGACATAGGGAATCCTGTGGTTCGGCGGATCCTTGATGTAACCGCCCTTCTCCAGATTGTCGACCGGCTTGGCCGGCATCCAGATTCCCGAAAGATCCGGTTGGCTATACCAGCCTTTCGACACTGTGAAGGAATTTTTCTGGGCCGCCAGCGGCGCAACCGAGATACACAGCAGCGCGCAGGAGGGAAGGACTCCCATCAAAAAGCGGGAGGATCGATATGTCATCTGGGACTTTGCTCCTTATTAATTGCGCGAAACGAATCTACTGGCCGGGAGGGCCGCCTCTGCCGCCACGACCACCATCTTTCACGGGCTCGGGAGAAGAGTTCAGCGTGATCCGGCGTCCGTCGGAAAAATCGACGCTCTGCGCCCACATCAGGTTGGCGCCATCCTTGGAGAGGTATCCGTTAACGGTGATTTCCTCGCCGCCTTTGATCATGCTCTGACGCCATCCCGCGCGGTACAAACCATTCGGAGGAGGAGTTTCGGCGGTCCATTGTTCGGTCTTGCCCTCGGGCGTAGTGACCTCAAAAATCAGATGGGAGTGCGGATTGACCCAGTCCATTTTGATGGCCTTGCCTTTGATGCTCACCGGCTTCGAATTGTCATACTCGGCCGCGAACGAATGGTGCGCCCACACCGGCGCCGCCACCGTCAACAGGGCCGCGCAACCGGCGATGAGTAAGAGCTTGGATTTCATGAAAGTATCTCCTAGATTCTCCGGTTGCTCAGTATATCAGGGAAAAGGAGAGTCCCTGGCCGCAGATGACCGCAGATGAACGCAGATAAACGCGGATGAAATTCAAAGGGCGCTCGCAAAGGCGCAAAGACGCCAAGATTGAAGACACCTGCCAGACCATTGAATGTCGCGGCTGTTAATCACGCCCCGTCGGTCGCAACCGCATTCATGCCGCCTTTCGGAGGACTTGCGGGGCGGCGCGGCCGCAGCAGCGTTTGTATTTTTCTCCGGATTTGCAGGGGCACGGAGCGTTGCGGGGAATTTGTGTCTGCGCAGATTGCTGAGCCTGGGCAGTTTGCACATTAGAAACTGTCGCTGCAGCTTCAGCAGGAGTGGGCACAAAGATGGCGCGGCGCACCAGGATTTCGGCTTCGGCGGCGGTGCGGCGGACAGCGTCCTCATAGGCGGTCCAAGCTTTATATGCGCGGTCGTATTGGTTCTGCAAGCGGGATTCGTAGCGCAGCCAGGTGGTGTAGCTGCAGCCGGTCTCGGCGAGAGTTTCAATGGCACGTGATTCGCGATCGGCGGGGTCGGTCAGTTCGGGGTGACGCTGGGCGACGGTTTCGAGATGCCTGGCCAGAGCGGAGGCGAGATGTGAGCGAAGACGCCGGAGACGCCATTCGGCGTCGGCCATTTCGCGTACGAGGCGCTCGGTGGTGAGGTCGGTGGGGCCGAAATGGTCGGTGAGTTCATGGAGGAGAGCTTCGTATTGGGCAGGATCGTCAGAGGGCAGCAGGACGGTGGACGAGCGGAAGCCGTGCTCGATCCGGTTGGAAGTGGCCATGGGTCGATGAGGTCCTTTCGGCCAGGAGTGTAGCATCGAGGGGCCAGGAAGACGGGATGGCGTGGAGTGGTGGATTGACATTAAGTTAAGCGTTTTTATTGGGTTGAAGAATATTTGAGGGTGACGTGAATGAGTATGTGCTCAATCTGGGCCACCTGCTTCGCACGCAGGAGGTCCGGGGTTCGAGTCCCTGCGCGCCCACCATTCCAACCTTTCAGAATCAGTGGTTTGTGGTTTCCGTTCATTCCCATTGCTGTCCTCTCCAAAAACGTATCAGAACCGTATCAAAACGACTTCGATCCTGAATTCCCGTATCAAAACCCTTACCTCACCGTTTCTCGTTGGCACTGCGATCCAGTTTGGTCAGGGCTTCCCGCTTCATTTGCAGTTTCATCTGCGAATACTTCTTGAATACCTTGGCATCCGTTTGTCGCAGCATCTGCGTCACCCACTCGTCGGCCACGCCGCCAGCGCTCAACCGCGTTGCATAAGTTGAGCGGAGGTCATACAGCCGGAAGTACGGAATACCCGCCTTCCGCAGCGCAGTTTCCCACGGCTTCCTGAAGTTCGTCTGATACCCGGTTGGGTTCAACGGACTGGGGAAGAGCCAGGGTCCGGGTCCGGCTTCTTCGATCTGACTCCGAAATGCTTCCACGGCGATGTCCGTCAGCGGAACTTCGGCAACCCCGGTGGGAGTCTTCGAGTCCGAAATGAAAATCGTCTTGTTAGCCAGATCGACCTGATCCTTGCGCATCGGCGCAAGTTCCTTGTAGACACGCAACCCGGTCTCGGTAAGAATCCGGATCACGTTCCGCAGGTACGCGGGTGAGTGTTGTTCAATCGTCTGCTGCTCCGATGCCATCACATAATGCGGTCGGAACAGTCCCTTCAAAATCACGGGGAACTCGACACCGGCACACGGGTTGGCCGGGCAGAGTTTCTTTTTCACGGCGACGCTGAGAATCCGCCGAAGTACTCGATACTCCTGATGGACCGTCGCCGGCTTCAGTAGTCCGAGTTCGACAACCCCCGATTTCCGCCGCACGCGTCGCCGCTGATTGAGGCGGTGTCGGAGGTGTAGCTCAATCCCCGTCGCGTCGATTTCCGCGAGCTTCATCGGTCCGAACACCGGGCGAAGGGTCTTGAGTGCGTTTTCGTTCACTTCGTGCGTCTTCTCTGCGCGAATCGGCGGCTTCGAGTAGTGCTCGACAAAAAAATCCGCCCATTCGTTGAACGTAAGATGCTCGCCCCTCCGGACTGTGGCGAGCGTGTTGTTGTCTCTGGCGTGCAGCCGTTCGCGCAGTTGCCGTTGCGCGTCCTGCCAGTCTTCGGTATGCGTCGATTCCAGGCGGCGGCCACCGGAACGATCCCGGTATCGCATCCACCAAACCTTGCTGTCATTGCGTCGATATACAACTCCGTCATGTTTACTCGGTCTTGCCAAATCCCACCTCCTGTTTGAAAGTTGCTCGGAAGGGCTCAAGATCCGATCTCAGAAACCGGATATTGCGGCCCATCACGCGGAGATGGGGAATCTGCTTTCGCTCAACCCAAAGATACACCGTCTGCGGGCTGACGCCGAGGTACGACGCAGCATCGCGGACAGTGAGCGGAAAGTCTTCTCTGGCGGGCGCGGAGAGAGTCATCGTGCCCAACGACTGAGATGCAGGAAATGATGACATTTCTGATCAGGGCCTCACCCTGTACGCCATGAGATGCGGACGGTGTGACGGCCCTTGAGAAATGCGATTTGCCTTTCAGAAATTTGCCAGGGAGTTTCGAAATGTTTCGGCGTGGTCGCCTTGCCGACGACGTTTCAGATAGTTTCAGTTGTTTGCCAAATCTTCTTGCTTGTGCCACACCAGACAGAGCAATACCGGCCAATAAACGCGGTAGTGGAACATAAAAGGGTTGTGGCGCGGCGGTGGCTGATTTTTCCGGCAACTATCTGCTTTCACGAGCGCTTGCGTCGTGCACGATCGGAGGGCGTTCGTGCACATTCGTGCACGCCTCTGTCACGCGGCCAGATGATGACGCCATACAGAATGTGAGGCCCACAAGAGACAAGACCAGATGCCGCGGAATCCGTTTGGACGAAGCGCTGATCGCACGTGTTGAACGTGCCGCCAAGGATGGCGGCTTTTCAAATCCGAGCGCGTTCATTCGTGCTTCGATTCAACGAGAATTGGCAGGACGCGAAAGCGAGGTGGAAGCGGCGGAAGACCGAATTGCCGCGAGTCTCGACCGCCTCGGTCGTGAGATCAGGAGTATCAAACTGGCGCAGCAAGCCCTGTTCGCATTCGTGGACTCTCTGGTCAAAACTCTCCTGACGTGCATTGCCGAACCACCGAGTGACGCTCGCGATCAGGCCGTTGCGCAAGGAAAGTTCCGCTATGACAGATTTCTGAAGAGCGTGGGTGCCGCCATGGCCGGCGACTCGAAAGCGGCAATGGCCGAACTATTGAATCATGGCGAGAAGAGCTAATCTTCTCTGTATTTTACGGTGAGGGCTGAACCGCCCGCGCCAGGCGGAAAAAGTCCGTTGCGATGCGGGTCCAGGTTTTCCGCGTGAGCGCTGCGGGTCGTAATGAGGCGTCGAATCGTTCACGTAGTCTCTGACGCGCGTGCAGCAAGACGGCCTTCAACTCGCCATGTCACTTAGCGTTATCATGTTGTCCTAAGCACAGTTAACGGAACGCCCGGTTTCGCGGACGTTTCTGATCTCGGACAGAAGGGTTTGGAAATGAGTGAGGCGCGCGGCGAACTCGCGACGAAATGGCTGTCTCAAGCCCTCGGGTTAAAGGAAGATGCCAGCCCATTTCCGTGGCAAATGGCGCTTCTTGACGATCTTACTGACGGCCGCCTTTGGACAGCGCTCGACCTTCCGACGGGCCTTGGCAAAACTTCAGTTCTGGCGATTTGGCTTGTGGCGCGCGCGTTAGGCGCCCCGCTACCCAGGCGAATCGCATACATTGTGGACCGGCGCGCGGTGGTCGATCAGGCTACGGATGTCGCGATGTCCCTCCGGGCGTTTGTGGAACAAACGCCGGACGTCGCAGCCCGGTTGGGGATATCAAATCGGTTGCTGTCTGTTTCCACGCTGCGCGGTCAGTTTGTTGACAATCGGGAATGGCTGGATGACCCGGCAGCACCAGCAATCGTGGTTGGCACCGTTGACATGATCGGGTCACGTCTGTTGTTCGAAGGGTATGGGGTCTCCCGGAAGATGCGGCCCTATCATGCGGGACTACTCGGATCGGACACTCTGGCGGTTCTGGATGAAGCGCATCTGGTTCTTCCCTTTGAGCGAATGCTCGAAGACATTGCAAGCAAGACCGAACTCGGTCCGCAAGATGAGGCGCTCAGAAAGCTGGTTCCTCCCTTCAAGACGCTGTCGTTATCAGCCACCGGCCGCCGAGGACACAAAGGCAAAGCGTTTGGCTAACGCCGGACGATTTCCGGCATCCTGAGATCATCCGTCGGTTAAGCGCTCCGAAACGAATCGCTATTCGCGATCTTCCGGCCGACGCTAAACTTGCAGTCGCGCTAGCTGATGAAGCATGGCGACTTGCCGAAAACGGACATCGACCCATTCGATGCATCGTATTCTCCGACAGGCGCGAGGACGCAGTAAAAGCCAAAGAGGAAATCGAAAGACTGGCCCGAGGCAACAAGAAGACCGGGACTCAACCAGTGAAGATCGACGCCGACCTTTTTGTCGGGGGTCGGCGTGTTCTTGAACGGCAACTTGCGGCGCAGCGCCTCGAAACATTGGGATTTATAGCAGGAAAGGGGGCCCAACCGCAGCGCCCCACTTTTTTGTTTGCGACCTCCGCCGCGGAGGTTGGTGTGGACCTTGATGCTGACAACATGGTTTGCGATCTCGTCACATGGGAGCGTATGGTTCAGCGTCTTGGTCGAGTAAACCGCCGGGGAGAAGTGCAGGGCGGGTCGGACGTGACCGTGATCGTCGCGCCAAGTGATAAGAAGACTCAGGAGGCGCTGAAGAAGAAACCAGAAGATCGTTCCGATCAGGAGAGGAAGATTGCTGCGAAGCATGATGCCGCAGTCGCTTCGTTGCGAGCCGTGAAGGAGCTTCTTCCTTGGGCCAACGGCACGGCGGATGCCAGCACGGGTTCAATTCGCGAACTGAACGAGCGAGCAGCAACGGATTACACCGTCCGACACCTTTTGGATGTCGCTACTACAAAAGAACCTTTGCGACCGGCACTCACCGGGGCTTTGGTCGGCGGCTGGTCGCTGACTTCATTGGAATCCCATCCCGGTCGGCCCGAGATCGACCCGTGGCTGCGGGGTTGGATTGAAGACGACCCGCCGCAGACCCAAATCGTGTGGCGAACGCACCTCCCGGTCCGCGAAGGGTTAGCGGGGACTAAAAGAGAGGTAGAGGCCTTTTTCGAAGCAGCTCCGCCACATACCAGCGAGATTCTTGAGACGGAAACGTTCCGCGTTGTCGAGTGGCTGGCTGTCCGCGCAGAACGTCTTCTCAATGTGGCTAACGCTGATCGGGACCAGTCGGATTGTCAACTTGCCAAGGACGTCGCCGCAATCGTAATCAGCAAGAGCGGAAAGCTCCGCTCCGCGCTCCGCCTGGCAGAGTTGAGTCCGGACAAGGATGCCCGCAAGAAGCTCTTATCAGTCCTCGCCGGGGCGACTCTTATTGTCGATGCCCGGATTGCCGGTTTGACTAGCGGGTTACTCGACGATAGCGGTACAGTTCCTCCCCCGACCGCTGACGATGGTCAGCAATGGATGCCAGGCGAATCAGGAGGGCTGACTCAGCAACCACCGGTGGTCAAGTTTCGTGTTCGGTCGGTTGCCGCGGGCGAGAGCGGTCCTGCAAGTAGCCAATGGCGGGAACGCATGCGCTTCGCGGCAAAAATATCCGATGACGGCGAGGCGCGCCTTTGGCTGATCGCGGAGAAATGGTGCAGTGATTCAGCAAACGAAGAAGATCGTTCGACGTCACTTCGGCAAGGGCTGGAAGATCATCGGAACTGGTCAGAGGACCGAGCGCGAGCCTTGGCGAGGAGTTTTGATCTTCCGGAACGATACGAAGAAGTTCTGTGTGCCGCCGCTTTTCTCCACGATGAAGGCAAACGCTCAAGCAGGTGGCAGCGAGCATTTAACGCGCCTGACACTGCAACCGTCTGGGCAAAAACGGAGGGCCCAATTAATTTCCTGTTGCTGGACGGCTATCGCCACGAATTTGGATCGGTTATCGCGGTCGATGACCACGAACGACTGAGGTGCCTGCCTGAGGATCTTCGGGACTTAGCGCTCCATCTGATTGCCGCTCACCATGGATTCGCGAGACCCTCTATAGGGATGCAGGGATGCGATGCCGCACCGCCGTCTGTGCTCGAGCCTTATGCGAAAGCGATTGCCCTGCGCTTCGAACGACTTCAACAGCGCTGGGGGCCGTGGGGTTTAGCGTGGTGGGAGTCCTTGTTGCGCGCGGCCGATCAACAGGCTTCGCGGGATAACGAGGCTCGGGCTGTAAAAATTGCTGTAGTTGCCAATTCAGGAGGCGCATGACATCTGCGTCTATTCCCGTCGATCTGATCAATCCTGGGCAGGTTCTCGCCTCGCTCGGATTTCTTGAAACCGCTGATGCCCTTTGCTCTGGAGCCGTGGGCGGTTTCGACTGGACAAACGAGGCAGACGTGCGTTTCAATCTGCATGCCCGCGGCGACAGGAACCCCTTCGAGCGAGTTCTGGAATTCCTGTCCGGCGCAGAACTGCGCCGGATCGCCCCTTCGGGTTATAAAGATCCGCCAAAGAAGAAAAGGAAAAACTCCGAAGAAAATGATGTCCCTGGCAACGATCTGATTCATCTCGATTGTTTCCCTGCGTCTGTGGCAGCCCCACTGGCGCTACCAATCCGCCTCACTTACGCGAACCAATCACTGGATGTTGCACATTGGACGGACGGGTCTTCGAGGAATAATTTTAAGTTTTATGCTGGGCCCCGAAGCGCGGCACAAATCGCGGGAGCTATGTTGAAGGGGACACGGGAGAAACCCCGCAAAGGTCAAAGGATTGGTGAATTGAAGACAAAGGGGATACTGACTCTCTGGGAAGAAAACCCCAGCCTTCTCGTCGAACGGCCTTTCCACATCTTGACGTCAATGGGCGGCAGCTTCAACTTCGACCCGCGAGGCGCGTGGACTGCGATAGACGCGGGATATTCGCCGAACGATCAGCAGCACGGCGTCGCGGCATCCCCAGTTGTAGAAATGATGGCGGCGATCGGCTTGGAACATGCGCGGCCAGAGGTTGATCGGAACGGAACGGAAAGAACAGCACGGTATGCTGCGTGGAGCGAACTGCTCAGCCCCCTGCTTGCAAGAGCCGCCCTGTCGGGCTGTGGCTTAGGGGCTTCGCTCCGCAAGTTGTCTTTCAAAATCGGTCTGTCGGGCAAGAACAAGATTGTGAACTTCGCTGAGGAAGAGGGTTAGAAAATATGCCGGTAGAACAGAGGACAGATGCGATTCCATTGACGCCTGAACTGCTAGACCAATGGGCGACTGATTCAGGCAGTGCAGTCGCTTTGCACCTCAAGCAAAAGTTAGTGCCAGTCGAGGCGATGGAGAACGATGAAGGAATCGTTTTTCCCCCAACGTACGCCGATATCGGCTACAACATTGATCCGCTCTCGGACGGGACCAAAGTTGCAACAATCGACAGTATTGGGTCCCAGGCAAATCGCATGGAGCCGCTTTTTGCTGAGGGAGGCCCGTTGGCTGACCTGGTTCCTCAGATCAAAATCAAGATCAACAAAGACACCACAGTTTCAATCTTCGATTTACCGCATCGAGCCGCTGACGCCACAGTGCAATCGTCGCCGGGGCTTGCCGAATTGTCTGCGGAGGCATTCACGGCATTGAAGCAAGGCAACGCCGCGCGACTGTGTGCTTTGGCACCTACCTCACTTGTCTTTGGCGTCTGGGATTCTCGCGGCGGAACTGGTGAAAAGCGACCTCGCCTGGTTCGCTCGCTGATTCGCGCGTGGGACATCGACGTGGTACATGCCGCTGCGCAATTCAGCTCGGTTTGGAAAAAGCTCGACGAAACGCAGCAAAAGGCGCTGGAAGAGGAAGCCAAGAAGCGGAGCGTCAAGCTCTCGGTAAAGGGGCTGGCAGATGCACCTTCAACATTTCGCAAGTTCAAGACGAAAGAGATCCGGTTGTATCGGGACGGTGCTCCCAATCCGGATGCACGCGTCCTCGGAGGCGTTTTGGTTAAAGGACGGATTGAGCGCGAGATAACCGTAAACCTTCTGGCCTTGCGTGGTTTACGAGGGGACACCAAGGTCAACGGCGAGACGGACAATGTGCGCCGCTATCTCCTGGGCCTTGCCCTCTTAGCGGCACTCCAGGATATGGACATGTTTCTCAGGGAAGGTTGCTTACTCAGATACGCGCGCCAAGACGATGATTGGTATGCGGTGCCGCGTCGAGGCGATCCGGGGCCAATCGCGTTGGCGAATGCCCACGAAACAATAAAGACCTACACGAAGAAGGCCTTAGGTCAGTTTAAACATAGATGGCCGGCAAGGCTCGAATACGAATTCAACATAGCCGAAGCGAAAAAGCTGTTATCCAAGAAGACTGAGGAAGAGGAGCCAGGCGAGCCGGAATCATAATGGCGCAAGCGCTGATCGTTTCTGTCCGACTCTACGAACGCAGGTATCACGGGGCTGGCGAGTGGCCTCCGGCACCCGCGCGGCTCTTTCAGGCGTTGGTTGCCGGAGCTGGGTTGGGCGGACCGTTGGAAGATCAGGACTGCCGCGCCCTCGCCTGGATTGAGACCCTTGATCATCCCCTGATCGCTGCACCCCGAGTACATGATGGCCATACCGTGACGCAGTATGTCCCGAATAACGATCTTGACAGTGTCGGCGGCGACCCGCACCGGATTGCGGAAATCCGCCTTGCCACAAAAGTCTTCAAGCCACGATTACTCGACGATTCAGAGCCCTTCAAGTACGTCTGGATCGTCAAACCAACCGATGGCGAAAACCACGAGGCGCACATTTCGGTGGTTTGCGGTTTGGCGCAACGTTTATATCAATTTGGCCGTGGCGTTGATTTCGCGTGTGCCTGGGGCGAGGTCGTTGACGACGCGCAACTGGAGGAGTGCTTGTCCTCCTACCCCGGTACTATTCATCGCCCGTCTTCAGGCGGGGGTGGAGTCTCGCTGAAATGCCCGATGCCAGGATCGCTGAAAAGCCTGCAAGATCGCTACCTTGATTTTGGTAAGCGATTCTACGCTGAACAAAGGGGTCGAGTGGCCAAGCAGACTTTCACCAAGGCCTCCATGCCTCACTTTGCTTTGATCGCCTATGACAGCCCGTCTACCCGTCTGGTTTTCGATTTACGCAAGATTGATGATGGTGAATCTTTCGCCATGTGGCCACTAACGGCAACAGGCCAACTGGCCGAAATTCTCAGAGATGGCGCAACATCACGCCTCACGTCTGCGATGCCCGCCAGACGTGCTGGCATCGAAAAGATTCTGGTGGGCAGACAGACCGATGCCACCGACAAGATTCCCGCCGCAGAACGGATTAGGATAATACCGCTGCCGTCAATTGGGCATTATCACGCCGACCGGGGGATCCGCCGCGTATTAATCGAGGTGCCGCCTGGCTCTCCGCTCACTGCTGACGACGTGCGATGGGCGTTCTCGGGTTTGGAACCGCTTGGTCCGGAAACAAAGGCGTCGCTCGGCATTACAGTCACTCTCGCTGCCGATGAGAACGGAGCGGACATGCTGAAGCACTACGGCATCGGCGGCGGTCAAGGCCATCAGTCCTGGCGCACGGTTACCCCCGCCGCCCTGCCGGATTCGGCCGCGCGCCGTCGCATAGATCCTGACCACCAGGTCGGCGAAGCTAAGAGCGGACAGGAACGGGCGCAGGAGACTGCGAAGGCCGGGGCTGCTGTCGTGCAGGCATTACGCCACGCAGGAGTTTCAGTGCGCGCCGAGGCCATCCGGGTCCAGCGGGAGCCTTTTGAATCGAATGGCGAACGAGTAGAAACGTTTGCCAAGGGAACGCGGTTTTCCAAACACGGCCTCTGGCACGTGGAGATCGAGTTTGCCGGGAATGTCGCTGGCCCTTTGGTGATTGGCGACGGTAGGTTTTTAGGTCTCGGTCTCTTTGCGCCGATTCCGAAGCGGCATCTGAGCGATAGCTCCGAATAAACCTGTTATCCACTTTCCCCGGGTAGCGGCGTGCCGGGCGGGTCTTCGACTATCGTTGCCCTATGGCCAAGTGTTCAAATCAGGCAGGCAAAGAGTATAGAATCGTTCGGCCCTTGGAGGTTCCAGTAGTCTTTTCCAATGCCAGATGAGCCTAAAGGGGCTATCGGTTTCCAATGCCAGATGAGCCTGAAGGGAGGAGCAACGGATGCTGTGGATTGTTAATCAGCATGAAGAACGGGGAGCACCTGAGCCTGGAGCAGATGCGGGCATTTCTGGAGGGCAACGAGGAGATCGGATTCGAGGCGCCGAACCGGAAAGAACTGTATGAGTGGACGCAGGCGACCCTGTGCGCGCAGGGGTATATGGGCCTGCCCCGGAGTGAAAAAGGCGTGGTGAAACAGTACCTGTCGAAGGTGACGGGGATGAGCCGGGCGCAGACAACGCGGCTGATCGCGCAGTACGTGGGAAACGGAATCGTGAAGGCCCGGCGCGGCCCGGGAAAGCGCTACACGGCTTCCTACACCCCGGCTGACATTGCGCTGCTGGCAGAAGTGGACGAAGCGCACGAAACGCTGAGCGGACCGGCTACGCGAAAACTCCTGTACCGGGGTTATCACGAGTTCGCCGATGCGCGTTACGAGCGGCTGGCTAATATTTCATCGGCGCATATTTACAACTTGCGAAAGCTGCGAAGTTATCGCGAACACGTGATGGTATTTACCAAAACCAGACCCACCCCGATCGCGATCGGGGAGCGCCGCAAACCCGAGCCGGGAGGGCGTGCCGGATACCTGCGGGTGGATACGGTGCATCAGGGCGATCTGGATGGAGTCAAAGGCGTGTACCACATCAACCTGGTGGACGAAGTCACCCAATGGGAGATCGTGGGAGCAGTGGAACGTATTTCAGAAAGTTATCTGAACCCGCTGCTGGAAGGGCTTTTGAAGCAGTTCCCGTTCCGCATTTTGGGCTTCCATTCCGATAACGGCAGCGAGTTCATCAATCACACGATTGCGGGTTTGCTGAACAAGCTGCTGATCGAGCAGACCAAATCGCGGCCGCGGCATTCCAACGATAACGGTCAGGTGGAAGCGAAAAACGGCGGAGTAATCCGCAAGCATATGGGGTTCGATCACATCGGCTCGGAGCATGCCCAGGCGATCAACGCATTCTATGAGGAATACTTCAATCCGTATCTGAACTTTCACCGGCCATGCGCGGTTCCGGAACTGAAGAAAAACAGCAAGGGCAGGACGATTCGCGCCTACAGATGGTATGCCACGCCGTGGGAAATATTGCGGCAGACGTCCGGAATCAGCCGATTTCTGAAGGACGATCTGACCATCGAACAGATGGAAACGCTGGCGGGAGCCGACAGCGATACCGGAGCCGCAACGAAGATGCGTGCGGCCAAGCGGAAGCTGTTTGCCGGCTTCGAGCAAAGGCGGATTGCGTGATCTGGCGGGGGCCCAAAGAGGGCTGCGGAAATGCCGGGCTGTGGACAAAGAGGAAAACCAAAGGCAGGTTTTCCTCTTTGTCCACGAGCCCTTGGAAATCGCTGTCGCGATTCCCACATTCCCGCAGCCCCGACTATCGGCGCATGGAAAAGTGGAAATCCAAAAAGCAGGATTCCCACTTTCCCACGCTCGTTTTCTGTTTCCCAAATCCAAAAACGAAAGGAGAATCAATCCCGCTTGTTACCCTCATCCTTCAGGCTCATCTCAAGATTGGAAAACGCT
>DATAXN010000009.1:0-11700 GCA_036273015.1 Bryobacteraceae bacterium
CTCGATTACTTCGCGCCGCAGCTCTTCGACTTCGCGGCTCAAGCGTTCGTTCTCACGCTTCAAATCCTCCGGTCTTACCGGCTGTCCTTGGCCAGGCTGGCGATGCGATGCCATCAAACATATACACTGCCAGGTTTTTCACCTAATAGCCAGGTCCAAGATGAAGATTTTAAAAGATTTTCGCGACACGACTTTCGCAGCTACCTGAACTGTTACAAAAAATTCTCTTATTCAGGAAGCACTCCGCGACTCGTTCGGATCTGCCGTGTTTCCATCAATGAGTCAATCGCCGGGCCGTTCCGGACAGCCACGGCGGCTTTGATTCGCACTTCATCCATATAAAGGAGTAAGGACATGCTCAGTTACGCACAGAGGATTAGTGTCTTCATGATCGCCGCCACGGGGCTGTTTGCGCAGACGACAACGCAGGAAACCCGCACTTCCGGAGTTGTCGGCATTGCACAAGGGCAGGCAGCCCGCTTCAATGTATTGCGTCCGAATGAATCTGCAACGGCCGTGTGTTCGGCGGTCTTAACGTATTTCGACGCGGCCGGCACAGTATTAAAAACGGCCACCGTAACAGTCGCCCCCGGACAGGCCGGTTATCTCGATCTCTTCAGCGATACCGATCTGTCGCTCGCGACGAATCAACGGAGACAAATCCGCGCAACATTCTCGGTTCCAGCGATAACGCCAACTTCCGCATCGGACAAAAAAGATAAGCCGGTTTGCCGGCTGATCGGAACGCTCGAGATCTTCGACGAATTGACCGGTCGAACGAGCGTAGTCCTCGGCGGCATGCACCGCATAGAAACTGCAACGGCTACACCGGCTGCAAACTGATCAAGCGCTAAGCAGGGCAGGCGGTTTCCGCATCTCCGCGCTGGTGTGGTGTTTCTGAAGTTCCCTCACTAAACTCGGTACACGCGGGTTTAGCCGCGTTGGTTCTGCAGCCAAAGGACACGGCTGAAGCCGCGTGTACCGTAGGACTGAGCAACAGGAGACTACGTGCCTACTTCGACCGGCTCGGGCTCCGCTTCGCGCGCCACAGCCGCAATCTGAATCGGTTGCTGGTCCGGCAGAAGAACTCCGCCACCGAAACTGAGATGCTCCCGCACGGTACCGCCTCTCGACACCTTTACCGCGCAGTACTTGAACTCGGGAATCTTCCCGACCGGATCGAGCACCGGGTTGGTCAGCATATTCGCCGCTGCTTCGTAAAAGCAGAACGGAACAAAGACCGAGCCACGAGGCGTTCCATCATCGGCGCGTGCGTAGAGCGAGATTTTCCCGCGCCGCGATTCGATGGTCAGGATGCCCCCGGGTGCGATGCCCCGCTCTTCGAGATCGAGAGGATGTACCGACGCGACCGGCTCCGGCTCGATGTAGTCGAGATTCGAAGCGCGCCGTGTCATCGACCCAGTGTGCCAGTGTTCGAGTTGGCGGCCCGTAATCAGCACCATGGGGAAATCCTGGTCCGGCCGCTCGGCCGCGGAGATCAGATCGGCAGGAACAAACTTCGCGCGCCCGTCTTTGGTCGGGAAGCTGTCGATGAACACCACCGGATCGCCGGGATCGCCTTCATTTACGCACGGAGAGACGACGGCCGATTCGCGCTCGAGCCGATCCCAGGTGATGCCGGCGATCGAGTCCATGCACGTGCGCATTTCGTTGAATGTCTCGCTGGGGTGGTTGTAATACCAGTTGACGCCGATGCGCCGTGACAGCTCATTGAGGATCCAGAAATCTTCGCGCGCATCTCCCGGCGGCTCGATTGCCTTGCGGCCGAGCTGCACGATTCGGTCCGTATTTGTAACCGTGCCGATCTTTTCCGGCCATGCTGTCGCCGCCAGCACAACGTCGGCGAGATAAGCCGTCTCCGTCAGGAAGATATCCTGCACCACCAGATGATCCAGAGCGCACATCGCTTCACGCGCGTGATCGACATCCGGATCGGACATCGCCGGATTCTCACCCATCACAAACATGCCGCGAATCTCCTTCTTTTTGGCGGCATGCATGATTTCAACTACCGTCAGCCCTTTATCCGGATCGAGGTCTGTCTTCCACAGTTTCTCGAAACGCTCTCTGGCTTCGGGCGCTGCCACCATCTGATAGTCCGGATAGCACATCGGAATCAGACCGACATCCGAGGCGCCCTGCACGTTGTTCTGTCCGCGCAGCGGATGGAGTCCCGAGCCGGGCTTGCCGATTTGGCCGGTTGACAGTGCGAGAGCAATCAGGCAGCGGGCATTATCCGTGCCATGAACGTGTTGCGAAATTCCCATCCCCCAGAGGATGATGGACGCCTTCGACGTCGCATACAGCCGCGCCACGGTGCGGATCGTCTCCGCATCGATGCCGCAGATCGGAGCCATCGTTTCGGGCGAAAACTTCTTTACGTTCTCTGCCAGCGCCTCATAACCAGAGGTGCGGTCGCGGATGAAAGCTTCATCGACGAGGCCCTCTTCGACGATCACGTGCAGCATTGCGTTGAGAAGTGCAACATCGGTGTCCGCATGGAACTGGAGGTAGTATTTCGCGTGCCGCGAAAGATCGCTCCGCCGGGGGTCGATGACAATCAGCGTGGCGCCGGCTTTGGCGGCGTTCTTGATGAATGTCGCAGCCACCGGATGGTTCACCGTCGGATTCGAACCGATCACGATGATCACTTCCGAATACTGCACGTCGCGCACGGGGTTCGATACCGCCCCGGAGTTGTAGCCTTCCATCAGCGCGGCCACGCTGGATGCGTGGCACAGGCGCGTGCAGTGGTCGACGTTATTCGAGCCAAAACCTGTACGCACGAGCTTCTGGAATATGTAAGCTTCTTCATTCGTGCACTTCGCGGAGCCGAAGCCCGCCAGCGATCTCTTGCCGTATTGATCGCGAATGTCCCGCAGACCTTTGGCGGCGAAATCCAGTGCTTCTTCCCACGTGGCTTCGCGGAAAACATCGCGCCAGTTCTCGGGATCGACCACGAAATCCTTCGTCTTCGGCACGCCCGGTTTGCGAATCAGAGGCTTGGTGAGACGATGCTTGTGCTGCACGTAATCGAAGCCATAACGGCCCTTTACGCACAGGCGGCTGGAGTTCGCCGGACCGTCGCGGCCTTCCACGTAAACGATCTTGTTGTCGCGGACATTGTAAGTCAGCTGGCAACCCACTCCGCAATAGGGGCAAACCGAATGGACCTGCTTCTCCGGAACGATCTTGCCGACCTCTCGGGCGGGCATCAGCGCGCCGGTCGGGCAGGACTGCACACACTCTCCGCAGGCGACGCAGGTTGACTCACCCATGGGGTCGTCGAGATCGAATACAATCTTCGAGTGCCCGGCACGGAAGGCGTAACCAATGACGTCATTAACCTGCAGTTCGCGGCATGCCCTCACGCAGCGGTTGCACTGAATGCAGGCGTCGAGGTTTACGGCCATCGCCGGATGTGAGAGATCTTCAGTGGGCTGATGGCGCGCGACGAAGCGCGGCTTGCCGATGGCGAGCTTTTTGGCCCAGACGTCGAGTTCGGAGTTCAGCGTGTACGATTTTTCCGGAACGTCCGAAAGCAGCAGCTCCAGCGACATCTTCTGGCTGGTCACCGCGCGCGGGCTGTCCGTGATGACTTCCATCCCCTCTTTGGGATAGCGGCAGCAGGAGGGCGCGAGCACGCGCTCGCCCTTGATCTCCACCATGCAGGTGCGGCAGTTGCCGTCCGGTCGCATGCCTTCCATGTAGCAGAGGCGCGGAATTTCGACGCCATTCTTGTCGGCGACTTCGAGGATCGTGTCGTCGGGCCGGCAAGTCACCGTCTTCCCGTTTAAGGTGAATGAAAGCGGCTTCGTCGCCATGAAACCGTTATTCTGCTGGTGCATCTACGCGACCTCTTTTGGAAAGTATTTCAAAACCGTGAGCGCAGGGTTCGGTGCGGCTTGCCCCAGGCCGCAGATCGACGCGTCCATCATCGCCTGAGACAGCTCCTGCAGCAGGGGCGCATCCCATTGCGGCTGTTCCATCAACTGCAGAGCCTTGACCGTCCCGACGCGGCACGGCGTGCATTGGCCGCAGGATTCGTCGGAGAAAAACTTCATTAAGTTACGTGCCGCCGCAGCCGCAGTGTCGTGGTTCGACAGAACGACGACCGCCGCTGATCCGATGAAGCAACCGTAGGGGTTCAACGTGTCGAAATCGAGCGGGATGTTGGCCATCGACGCCGGCAGAATTCCACCGGACGCTCCGCCGGGAAGATATCCGTACAGTTCGTGCCCGTCCAGCATGCCGCCGCAGAACTCGTCTACCAGTTCCTGCAGCGTGATGCCGGCGGGCGCCAGATGCACTCCCGGCGTCTTCACCCGGCCGCTGACCGAAAATGACCGCAGGCCTTTGCGCCCGTTACGGCCCTGGTCGGCAAACCAGGCTGGTCCTTTTTCGATGATCTCCCGCACCCAGTGGAGCGTTTCCATGTTGTGCTCAAGCGTGGGGCGTCCGAACAGTCCGACCTGCGCCACATACGGTGGTCGCAGCCGCGGTTCCCCGCGTTTGCCCTCGATGGATTCGATCATCGACGACTCTTCACCGCAGATATAGGCTCCGGCGCCGCGCCGTAGATAGATTGCCGGAATCGCGAATGGCGGATCTGCCTGCAGGGCCGCGATCTCGCCCTCGAGAATCGCGCGGCATCCGTGATATTCATCGCGCAGATAAATATAGATCGTGTCGATCCCGACAGCCCATGCTGCGATCAGCGCACCTTCGATGAAGCGGTGCGGATCGCGTTCCAGATAGTAGCGGTCTTTGAACGTTCCGGGCTCGCCTTCATCGATGTTGATCGCCATCAGACGCGGCGCGGGCTCCGCCGATACCAG
Source organism: Bryobacteraceae bacterium (assembly GCA_036273015.1). Lineage (GTDB taxonomy): Bacteria > Acidobacteriota > Terriglobia > Bryobacterales > Bryobacteraceae > BOG-234. The sequence goes on from DATAXN010000009.1 coordinate 4,860, forward strand.
CTTCCACTTGCGTCCGGCCGGGAAACCGGCGCCGCCGAGGCCGCGCAACCCGGAATCTTCCATCAATGCGATGACGTCAGCCGCTTTCTTTTCCCCAGCCGCGCAAGATGCAGCGAGTTGATATCCCCCGGCAGCGCGATAAGCCGCGTAATCGATATGGCCAGGAGTGACGTTGCCTGGCTGAGTGGGATGCGTGACCCGGCGGTCCTGAACCATTTTGACTACCTGATCGATAGTCGCGTGCGGAATCGGATTCTGCCCCACAACGGCAACCGGCGCAGTCTCGCAGCGGCCGACACAGGGGGCATGCAGGACGCGCACGTCCCCGCCCAGTAGACCCGGCAGCTTGTCCAGTAACTGTTGCGAACCGGCAAGCTCGCAGGCGATCGAGTCGCAGACGCGCACCGTGATCGCGGGTGGAGGTGTGTCGCCTTCTTTAATCACGTCGAAGTGGTGGTAAAAGGTGGCGACCTCGTAAACCTCCGCCATCGCCATCTTCATTTCATCCGCGAGCGCAACCAGATGAGCCGCCGACAGGCAGTGATAACGGTCCTGAATCTTGTGCAGATGTTCGATCAGGAGATCGCTGCGACGGGGAGCGTCACCCAGCAGGACGCGAACTTCCTCCCGCGCCTTGGGATCGACCTGCCTCCCTTTTGGGGTGGAACGCACCCGCCCGCGTCCACCGCCCTTCTTTTTTGAGGGGTTTTTCGGGGTGGCGGTTTCGATCGGCGACAGGGTTGCAGAGTCTTTCATGGAGCGTGTTTTCAGTGGCTTATTGCAGCAGGTGAGGCGCTGGTGCGACCCACTGTCATGCTATCATTTGCACGAGTCCGGCTGCGGATTCCGGCACTTATGCAGGTCGAGTTTTTCGGTATTCCACGCGAACGGGCCGGCATGTCCGAAGTTGAGGTGCAGGCCGAAACTCTGGGGCAACTCCTGAGCACTCTCCGGACGCGGATTCCTTCTCTGGGCAGCTTCATCGGCATCGAAGGGCAGGATTTCCGCCTGAACCCCGTTTTTGTAGCCAGTCTGAACGGCGATCGATTCGTTACCGACCCGGAAACCCCGCTGGCCGCAAACGACCACGTGCTGATCCTTTCCGCCGACGCCGGAGGGTAGCCGGCTCATGTCCTTCGGTTATCACGGCCGATATCTTCGAATCGACGTTTCCAGCGGCTCGGGCGAGTATGTGCCGTTGAATGAAGCGGTTCTGCGCGACTATCTGGGCGGCAGCGGTCTGGGTGTGCGCCTGCTGTTGGACGCCAACGCGGCCGGAATGGATCCTCTCGCGCCCCAAGCTCCCCTCGTTTTTGCTTTCAGCCCACTGGTGGGAAGTCCTTTGACGACTTCTGCGAAATTTGCTGTTGTGAGCAAAAGCCCACTGACAGGTCGTATTAACGACTCCCTCGCCAGCAGCGGTTTTGCCATCGCCGGGAAGCGTTGCGCGTGCGACGCCATCGTGATCGTGGGCCGCGCGCCGGAGCTTTCGGTGCTCGTTATTGATGTCGACGCTGACGGCCCGCATATTCGACTGGAATCCGCCGCGGAATACCAAGGCGCAACATGCCGGGAAACGGAGTCTGCTGTTAAGGCTCGCTTCGGCGCCAATTTCCGCGTTGCTTCCATCGGACCGGCGGGCGAGAACCTTGTCCGCTATGCAACCATCTCGCACGACGGACGTCACGCGGGTCGCGGCGGCAGCGGGGCTGTACTGGGCGCGAAGAATATCAAGGCGATCGCTCTGCGCGGAACCGAGCGGACAGAATGGGCGCATCCGCAGGAACTCACGGAACTGAGCCGGTCGCTTTCGAAACGGTCGTTCGGTCCCGCGACTGCCAAATATCGCGAACTCGGCACGGCGACGAACCTGCTCACGTTTAACCGCTTCGGCGCACTGCCCACCCGAAACTTTCAGAGCGGGACCTTCGAAGGAGCTGCCGGCCTCTCGCCCGAACAGTTAAGCGCAACGCGCTCCAAGACCCGCGAAAGCTGCGTTGCCTGCACCATCGGATGCGAACACATCTACTCAACCGCCAACGGCAGTGTGCGCGTTGAATACGAGAGCCTGTTCGCGCTGGGATCGTTGTGCGGCGTGGGCGATTCCGAAGCGGTGCTTCGCGCCTCGCAACGATGCGACGAACTCGGGCTCGACACCATCAGCGCCGGCGGAACGATCGCCTTTGCCATGGAGTGTGTCGAACGCGGCTGGCTTGATGAGCCGTGGCTGACGTTCGGCAGCGGCGAAGCACTCCTGCGCGCCATTGATCTGATCGGCGCGCGCCAGGGGATTGGCAATTTGCTCGCCGAGGGCAGCCGCCGCGCCGCGCAGGAAATCGGACACGACAGCATCGCGATTGCGCCTCAGGTCAAGGGTCTCGAGATTCCCGGCTACGAACCGCGCGCGCTGCAGACGATGGCGCTGGGCTTCGCAGTCGGGGCGCGAGGAGCGGATCACAATCGCAGCGGTGCATACGAGGTCGACTTTTCCGATAAGGTTGACCGGCGTCACATCACCCTGGACGCCGTTCGCCACGCCATCGACACAGAGGACAAGGCCGCGATCATGGACTCGATGATCATCTGCAAGTTCCTGCGCGGAGTATTTGACGATTTTTATGCCGAGGCCGCTGAGATGCTGCACAACGTCACCGGCTGGGATGTCACCGCCTATGAGTTGCGCGAAACGGCGCGGCGTATCGTTTCCGCCCGGAGTCAGTTCAACCTTCTGGCCGGGTGGACTCCGGCCGAAGATACGCTGCCGGAACGGTTCCTGAAAACGCCGCTGCCCAACGATCCCGCCGCCTCCCTCACACGCGAACGCCTCGATGATCTGGTCGCGGAATACCATCGCCAGCGGGGCTGGTAAGACGATATCCTGAACAAAGCTTTCGCCACCTTAAGGAGCAGCATGCCGCGTAATGGAACAGCATTCACCGTCCTCGGCATCGCCACTCTGATGGCCTCGGCGTCGAAGCCGGCCAGCGCGCAGGCGTTCGCGGATCTGAAGATCGCGCTCGTTAATTACTCCCAGTCCGATCTCGAGCCGCACAAAGCGTGCGACGCAATGGGAAAGTTCAAGTCGAAGGACATCGCGCAGATCAATGCGATGATGATTTCCGCCGCGGCGCCGGTGCCTGCTCACTGCCGCGTCACGGGTCTGCTCTCGCCTGAAATCGCGTTTGAAGTGAGTCTTCCCGCCAAGTGGAACGGCCGCTTTTACATGATCGGCAACGGCGGTCTCGCGGGCGAGTCGATGGAAGATCCCGGCCGCGTGGCGCAGCGCAACGGAGCATTGCAGCTCGGCTTCGCCTTTGCGCAGACCAACACCGGCCACGATGCGCGTAAAGAGCCGAGCGGCACCTTCGTTCTGAACAACCCGCAGAAAGCGACAGATTACGCTTGGCGCGCCGTGCACCTCACCGCTTTAACCACAAGAGCAATCACGAAGGATTACTACGGCAAGCCGGTCTCCCACGCCTACTGGAACTCGTGCTCCAACGGCGGACGTCAGGGTTTACTCGAAGCGCAGCGCTTCCCCGACGATTTCGACGGCATCGTTGCCAACGCGCCCTGGATCGATCAAACGGGCTTCACGATCGCCTCCATGTGGAATCAGAAAGCGCTTACGGAAGCGCCCGTCACGCCCGCCAAACTCGCGCTCGTCGCCGGCAAGGTGATGGAGAAGTGCGATGCCATTGACGGCCTCAAAGATGGCCTTATTGACGATCCGCGCAAGTGCAGCTTCGATCCCGCGCGCGACGTTCCGGCCTGCCCCGCGGGAGCCGATGGCGCGAATTGCCTCACCGCGCCGCAGGCTGCCGCCATCGCAAAGGTCTACAGCGGCCCGATCAGCAATGGAAAAGCGTGGTTCCCCGGCTACATGCCGGGCAGCGAAGAACTGATCCCGGGCCCCAACGGCGCAGCCGCCAGCGGTTGGTTAAACCTGATCGCCGCCACGCAACCGGGCGCCAAACCCGCGGACTTCAACCTGGCGGAAGGGATCATGCGATACCTCGTCTTCAAACCGCCGATGGCCGACTACGACTACAAGGCTTTTAACTTTGACAAAGACACTCACCTCCTGGACGACTGGGGCAAACAGGCTGACGCGAAGAATCCGGATCTCTCGAAGTTCAGCAAGCGCGGCGGCAAGCTGATCGTGACCTATGGCTGGGCGGACTCGATTCTCGAACCAATGATGGGCGTGAACTACTACGAGCAAGCCACGGCAAAAAATGGTCCGGGCACATCGGAGTTTTTCCGTTTATTCATGGTGCCCGGCATGGCGCACTGCGGCGGCGGCATCGGTCCGGACCGCAACGACGGCGTGACCGCGGTCATCGACTGGGTAGAGAAGAAAAAAGCGCCGGATTCCATCGTCGCCAGCCGCGTGGTGAACAAGCAGGTGGTGCGCACGCGTCCGCTCTGCCCTTATCCGCAGGTGGCGAGATACAGCGGTCAGGGCAGCATCGACGAAGCGGCCAACTTCCGCTGCGTCGCCCACTGACACAAACACCGTGGGGCAGACGATCGTTTTTCCGTCGTCTGTCCTTGTACATGGAACATAGACCCTCCGTATCAGCGCTACAATATCAACCGTGATGTACCCGCAACGACGTGAATTTCTCCGCACCCTGGCTGGCGGCGCTGCCGCTTTCGGACTGTCCCGCGCGCTTCGGGCGGACGAAAGCCCCAGTGCCACAAAGCTCACGGAAACAAAGCTGACGGACAAGATCACGCTCATTACCGGCGCCGGCAATAACGTAGTCGCTCTTTCCGGCGACGGCGGACATCTCCTCGTGGATTGCGGCGACGCCGCGCATGCGCAGGACGTTCTCAAGCTCGCCGGCAGCGTCAAAACGGTGGTCAACACGCATTGGCACCTCGAATCGACCGGTGCGAACGACGCGATGGCCAAAGCAGGCGCGGAGCTGGTTTCCAGCGTGAACACCGAGTTGTGGATGACCCAGGAGATCATTCACGACTGGGAGAAGAAAACCTATCCGCCGCGTGCGAAGCAGGCGCGTCCCACCGAGACTTTTTACACGACCGGCAAAGCAACGTTTGGCGGCGAGCCGATCGAATACGGCATCATGCCGATGGCCCACACCGACGGCGACATCTACGTCCATTTCACGCAGTCGAACGTTCTGGCCGCGGGCGATGCGGTGCAGCCCGGTCGGCTTCCGCTGCTCGACTGGCGCTGCGACGGCTGGATCGGCGGCATGCAGGCCGCGCACCGCACCCTGCTTCGGATCGCCAATGACACGACGAAGATCGTGCCGGGTTCCGGACCGGTGATGACCAAAGCCGACCTGCAGGCGAATCTCGACACCGTGACCAAACTCCGCGACCATCTGGTGAAGCTCCTGAAGTCGGGTAAGGGTCCGGAGCAAATGATCGCGGAAAAAGCCATGAAGGACTTCGACGGCCAGCTTTCCGGCGATCCCGACGTCTTCCTCTATACCGCCTATCGTGGTCTCTGGGCCCATGCCAGAGAACTGGGTGGCATCGTATAAGCGCCGGAACATTGCCTAATATACTGGGCAAAATGCTGGACCTGATCTCCATCGGTAACCAGATCGCCGAGCACCGCAAAAAGCTCAAACTCAGCCAAGCCGCTCTGGCGTCCAGGGCGGGCGTCAGTCGTGCCACGCTCGACGCGCTCGAAAACGGACGCGCCGGGGAGTTGGGCTTTTTCAGAGTCACCAAACTTCTTGCCGCGCTTGGGCTGGAGCTGACGCTCAGAATGGGAGCCCCGCAGCGCCCAACCCTCGATGAACTGATGCAGGAGGATCGCGATGATAAAAGTCTGGACCGACGCCGCTGAGGGGGGCTGCTTAATCTTCAACCCGGTTTGACTTAGTTCACTTCATAGTTCAAAATATAGTTGTGAATCGGGTCAATATCCATGACGCCAAAACCAACTTGTCGCGCTATCTGGCCGAACTGACTCCCGGCGAAACTCTGTTGCTCTGCAATCGCAACGAGCCAGTGGCGGAAATTCGATTGCTTCGCGGAAAGGGGACTCGTAAGCCGCGGATCGGCGTGGCCAAAGGCGAATTCGTGGTTCCGGATTCCTTTTTCGAGCCTTTGCCCGACGAAATGCTGAATGCCTTCAGCGGCAAGTGACTTCCTCACCGCTGTGAAGGTTCTCCTCGACACCTGCGCATTTCTCTGGATCGCCTCGGAATCCCCGAGGTTGAGCAGGACCGCCTCCGCAATTTTTTTGGATCGCGACAACGAACGTTACCTCAGCGCCTCCTCCGCCTGGGAAATCGGGATCAAACACGCTCTCGGGCGACTTCCCCTTCCTGCAAGGCCGGAAATTTTTGTGCCGAAGGTGCGCGAAGCGAGCGGCATTGAGTCGCTGGACGTTGATGAGGAATCCGCTCTCCTGGCAGGGAAGCTGCCAAACCTTCACGCCGATCCGTTTGATCGGATGCTTGTGGCGCAGGCCATCGTACATGGGATGACGATTCTCACGCCTGATTCCGAAATTGAACAATATGCTGTGCGCGTCTTGTGGTGACGCGCGTTGGGTCCGGCGGTATTCTTCACCTACACACAAGTCAAACTTCAGAAATCCATCGCGTTCTCCTGGATATCTTCGAGCAAGCCTCCTTCGATCTTCACGAACCTCCCTATGCCAATATTTGGGACGACGAAGCTAGTGTCCTGAGTTAGAAATTCGTTAACAAAGTCGTTGAATCTTACCGAGGATAAGTTCTGCATCGGCCGTCCAGATGAAGGGCTTCGGGGTCTCGTTGTTGCAGTTGAGGTAATCCTGAATCGCCTTTTCCAGGCTCGTGACGCTTGTGAACGAGCCGCGGCGAAT
>DATAXN010000010.1:0-54323 GCA_036273015.1 Bryobacteraceae bacterium
GAAAGTACCAGAATGCGGCCGAGTTGGCGCTCCTCCACGAACTGAAATCCGTGCGGCGTCTGGAATTGGCGCGGACCGCCGGGGGGAAGACAGCGGGTAAAGGGATCGTCTTTCAACAAACTGCGCTGGCGATATTCATAGACCGCCTTCGCCCAGGGTTGGAACGGCGCGACACGGCCGGCATCGGAAATATTACGCAGAAGGCCTTCGTCGTTCATCGGAACAGCATGCTCAACGAGGCTGCTTGCGCTGGCCGCGCCCCAGTAACCTTTTTTGCCGGGAGCCGGACCCAATCGTATCTGACCATCCGGCCAACGGGGAGCAGGCTCGGCGGGCGCCACGCGCTTCCTATTCGACGCGGTGAATAACTTCGCTCCGGTGCGCGCCAGAACCACCGATTTTGCGAACGTCTGCTTCGCTTCGCCGCGCGCGGGAATGCCATCCACATTGATCACGTCGCCGATGTGAATCGAGCTCTGCTTCCAGCCATCGGTTTCCAGGTCGAGGGGATTGCCGATTTCAACAGCCCAGTTTTCGACAATGCCACTCGCGTCGCGCACGTTGACGAAGACAAAGGCATGGGGATTCGTCCATTCGATCCTGGTGACAGGGCCGCTGAACTTGACCTGCCGATCGCTGTCATAGGTGGCGGAGAAGCCGTTTTGCGCGGATAAGGGAACGGCTGGTAAAAGAATCGCGAGCAGACCCAGTCCAAAGAACCCCGGCCCAAAGAGCAATGTACGCACCTAATCCCTCGTGAGCCTGAAGTCGCCGGCCGCAGAGCCGTGGCGCATGGTTCCTTTGATCGTGCGATGGTAGGAACCGAGATCTTCCAGGCGTCCCTCCGCCGAAATGTGAAGGGGTTTGCCTGACGCATCCTTCGTATCGGCTTCAATGCGAACAGTCCAGTTGGTGACATCGACGTAGACGCTGGCGATCGGAATGGCGTCCGGACCGGGGTTGATGACGCCAGTGACATTTTTACCGTCCCAGTTCATGACGACAGTAATCTGAGTGCGTTGGGTCGGGGAAGTACCCCAGTCGCCGGACCACGTTCCGGTCAGCGGATGGCCCTGCTGGGCAATCCCAATGCCGGCTAATCCGCAAATGATCAGACCCAGATAAAACACTCGGCGCTGCATCAGCCCTTTTCCGCCTCCCTGCCGCACCTCAGAGTATATTTCAATGCGGCCTGAGATCGGTGGGTCGATTGGAATTGCGGCTGGTTCCTGGGTTGCGAAAGTTTGCGTATGCCGCTCCTTTACCGCCTACCGCCGCGGTTCGGAAACCTTTTCTGAACCGCGCGCGAAAATGGCAGCACGCGAATTTCTACAAACTGGTACTACGCGGTCTTGTGGTCGCGCCCGGTGGCGCGGACTTCGGCGCGCTGCTTTACGATCTGCTGAATTACTTCGCAGGCAAGCTCATCGCACGGAAGATGTGCCGCGGGGGGCGCGAATTGCCGAAGATAGCCCAGATCGGCTGCGTCCGGCTGCCGCTTCTCGTTTATGGCAGTGAGCACACGCACGGCGATCATCATGGCATCGAATGTGTCGTCCATATAGAAACAAAAAGCAAATTGTTCGGGCGAAACGCTCGTGTTCACTTCTGTCTCACAGGATCAAGTCCGGTCGGATTTCGACGATCGAAGGGAGGTGCGCAGGCTCTCCTCGGCATCCTCCAGGCAGTCATGAATATCGTCCAGGTCGTGGATCTTTTTGCGGTCAATGTGCTTCAGTGTCCGGGCAGCCGACTGAAGCTTTAACCGGCTGTCCGTAATACGTTCTCTTTCGAGCCGCGTGAGCGCCATTGCTCCTCTCCTCTCAGCACTTATGGGATTCGACGTGCGCAATCCATGCGTACTTTGCCGCGTCCTTTGTTTCCTGGGCGAGATGGAGCAACGCATCGAAACGGGAGAAGTCCTGGTCGTCCTCCATGGCTGCCTGAGCCTGCTGCTTCTGCAGGGCGGTCAGTTCGTGAACTGCCTCCAGGAAGTCATTGATCAGCTTTCGCTTTGCATCACAGAAACCGATCTTCTGGAAAAGTGGCGCTTCCTCCGTCCACCCTTCCTGGTGTTTAGTCATTACTGGCCAGCATACCGGAAACGTTCTCCGCCGAAAATTGTGCAAAGGTGCCGCCAATGTTAGCGGCTTTACATCGAGGCGCGTCTGAGTGTGAAGAATCGTACGGACGAATACCCGATCCGGATTCAGATCATTCAGATCTTCAGATCCGCCCGCGTCCTCAGATAATCCACGATCTGTGTCCGGGCCAGGATTCCTGCAAGTTTGCCGTCTTTTACTACCGGAAGCTGGTTCAAATCTTCCTTACCCATGATTTCCAGAGCACTCTTCAATGGCATATCGGGAGGAACGGTGTGCAGATCTTCCAGCGGCCGCATAACGTCCGACAGCGTTGTATAGGGCCATCGCGCGCGATCGATTTCCTTTATCTCGTGCGGGGTCAGCAATCCGGCGATATTTCCGTTCTGCGTGATCACGAAGCATCGGCGGCCGGTGCGCAGAAGTTCATCATGCACGAAGTGTTCGATGTTCAGGTTGCTGTCCAGCGCCGGACAATCGTTTGTCATCACGTCGCCGGCGGTCACCCCCTCAAACGTCCGCGTCAGGCCGACCCGCACATAGCTCTCGCCCGCCGCCTGCAGCAGGAACCAGCCGATGAAGGAAATCCAGAGACCGGCAATACCCGCGCCGCCGAAGAACCGGGAAATCCCCCACACAATGAACAGCAGGCCGACCACCTGCCCCACCCGCGACGCCATTCGGGTGGCGCGCTCCATCTCGCCGGTTTTCCACCAGAGAATCGCGCGCAGCATGCGGCCGCCATCCAGCGGATAGCCGGGAATCATGTTGAAGACGGCAAGCGCGAAATTGATGTAGCCAAGCCACGAAATCATGGCGACCAACGGTCCCGGCGATCGCGCGGCTGCTGTTCCCGCGGCCAGCCTGATCAGCAGGCAGACAAGGCCGATAGCCGCGCTCGTCAGCGGACCGAAGAACGCCATCCAAAATTCGACGGTCGCGCTGGCTGGTTCTTTTTCGAGCTGTGAGACGCCTCCCAGCGCGAAAAGAGTGATCTCCTTCACGGGGATTCCGTGCGACCGGGCGTATACCGAGTGCGACAACTCGTGCAGCAGAAGCGAGACGAAGAACAGCAGGCCCGTCGCGATGGACACAGCGAGGATGACTCCATCGCCCCAGGATGCATTGCTTGCGTGAAACTGCGCGTAGAGCGAAGTCACGATCAATATCGCGATCAGAAGCCAGCTGTAGTGAAGGCCGATTTCGATGCCGAATATTCTGCCCAGCTTGATTTGGGAACGCACGTCTGCATCATAACCGCAAAAGACGCGGACATGCAGACGGTCGCCGGCTCTTCAGTACTTAGATGGACTCCAGATCCAGGATAATCTTTCCCGCATTCCCGGACTGCATCAGATCGAAGGCGGCCTGGAACTCCCTGAAAGCAAAACGATGGGTGATGACCGGACTGATATCGAGCCCCGACTCCAGCATCACGGTCATCTTGTACCAGGTTTCGTACATTTCCCTGCCGTAGATGCCCTGAACGGTCAGCATATTGAAGATGACGATGTTCCAGTCGATCGCGATTTCGTTCGGCGGAATTCCGAGCATCGCGATTTTTCCACCGTGCGCCATATTGGCGAGCATGTCCCGGAAGGCAACCGCGTTGCCGGACATCTCGAGGCCGACGTCAAAGCCTTCGGTGAGCCCGAGTTCCTTCTGCACGTCGCTCAGACTCTTCTCGCGCGGATCCATCGCCAGAGTGACTCCGACTTTCCTCGCCAGATCCAGACGGTAGGGATTTAAATCCGTGATCGCCACGTGGCGCGCGCCCGCGTGGCGCGCGACGGCGGCGGCCATGATGCCGATCGGGCCTGCGCCGGTGATCAGCACATCCTCGCCCAGTACGGGAAACGCCAGCGCGGTATGCACGGCATTGCCGAAGGGATCGAAAATGCAGGCGATCTCCGGGTCGATCGCCTGCTTGTGCACCCAGACATTCGTCATGGGCAGCGCGATATATTCGGCGAACGCGCCCGGACGATTCACGCCCACGCCGCTGGTGCGTGCGCAAAGATGGCGGCGTCCCGCGAGGCAGTTCCGGCAGCGTCCGCAGATCACGTGTCCTTCGCCGCTGACAAGCTGGCCAGGAAGAAAGTCGAGAACGTTCGAGCCCACCGCGACAATCTCGCCCATGAACTCATGACCGATTGTCATGGGCACGGGGATAGTGCGCCGGGCCCAGTCGTCCCATTTGAGGATGTGGACGTCGGTGCCGCAGATCGCCGCCTTCTTCACCCGAACCAGAACGTCGTTAATCCCGATCTCCGGGATGGGCACTTCTTCGAGCCAGAGTCCCGGTTCCGGTCTGCTCTTCACCAGCGCTTTCATCGTTCGCCCGATGGACATAAACTCCATCGTAAGTGGTGGAGCTGACCGGGTCTTCAGACGACCTTGTCGTAGTCGCCGTGAGAACCAATCCAGAACCAGACGATCTCTGAACCGTCAACCTGACCAAGCACTCGATATCCGAGGCCCACGCGGGCGGAGTAGATGTTATTCTCTTCGTCAACTTTCTTGAAGTTTAATCTGGGGTGCGAGGGGTCCTGCATGAATAGCCGGTAGGCTCGCTTCGTCTGGGACTGGATGTGACTCGGAAGACGGGAATACATCTCGCGAAACCGCCGCGAGGTGAACGATTTCACCGGATCAGTTCGTCCAGGGAGTGAGTCTCGCCCCGGCGGTGCTCTTCCATGGCCTCCTGGGCCATAGATTGCAATGCAGTCGGTCGTTCCCGGAAGCTACGCTCCCACGCCACGTCATCGTCCAGCGCTTCCATTATCCGGGCCGCGATGGCATCCTGTTCCGCTTGCGGGAGCGATTCAACGCGACGCAATGCTTCCTCCAGCAGACCAGTCACAGGACCACAATAGCGCCGAGCCGCGATCACGTCAATCGAGCCTGCTCCTGCCCAGCGCAGTCGTTGAATTGCGGATAATCCCGGCTCTGGCGAGCGCGTGTACTTCCGAAATCCACGACTTACTTCGAACCCGTTTGGCGCGCACCCGCTGATATGATAGACGGCCAGGAGTTCCCATGTTCGCTCGTTTCTCCGTCGCATTTCTACTTACCGCTTCCCTTTATGCCGCGATCGATGCGCCGGTGAAGCTCGATTCGGGGCTGGTTTCCGGCATTACCGGGACGAATCCCGACATTCGCGTTTTCAAAGGCATTCCCTTTGCCGCGCCTCCGGTGGGAAATCTGCGATGGCGCGCGCCGCAGGCGGTTGCGCATTGGGATGGCGTTCGCAAAGGTGACGAGTTCGGCCCCATCTGCATGCAGGCGGCCGGTCGCGGCGGACGTGGCGGAGCCGCGCCGAAAATGAGCGAAGACTGCCTTTACCTCAATGTGTGGACCGCCGCGAAGACTGCGAGTGAGCGTCGGCCCGTGCTGCTCTGGATCCATCCCGGCGGATATACCAGCGGCTCCGGTTCTTCTCCGGCCACAGATGGCGAGGCGCTGGCAAAAAAGGGTGTTGTAGTTGTGACCATCAACTATCGTCTCGGCGTACTGGGGTTTTTCGCGCATCCGGAATTGACTAAAGAATCGGACGGCCGCGCATCCGGCAACTATGCGCTGATGGACCAGACAGCCGCGCTCGAATGGGTGCAGAAGAATATCGCGGGGTTCGGCGGCGATCCGAAGCGGGTGACTGTCGACGGCGACTCGGCCGGCGCCGCCAGCATCGGCAACCTCATGGGCTCTCCGCGCACGAAAGGATTGTTCCAGCGCGCGATAGCGGAAAGCGGCGCGTGGATTGGGCTCTCTGTAGGTCATACTGCAACACTTTCGGAAGCCGAACAGGCAGGATTGAAGACCGGCGAAAATCTGGGCGCTCCCACGCTGGCGGACCTGCGCGCCAAGCCTGCCGCGGACGTGCTGAAGGGCGGGCGCGGCGGCGGTCCGATTATCGACGGCTACTTCCTTCCGGAAGACGTGGGCAAGGTCTTTGCCGAAGGCAGACAGAACGACGTGCCGGTGCTGCTCGGATCGAACAAAGACGAGGGAACGTTCTTCATGCAGCCAACCACCGCGGCCAAGTTCATTGAACAAGCGCACCGGCGGTATGGGGATCAGGCCGATGCTTTTCTCAAGCTGTATCCGGCAACTTCGGACGAAGAGGCAAATGCATCTCAATTGGCTGCCTTCCGCGACGAGTTGGGATGGGTGATGCGCAACTGGGCCAGCCTGCAGACGAAGACCGGCAAATCGAAAGCCTACCTTTACTACTTCACGCACGAGCCGCCCGCGCCCGCCGGCGCATCTCCGCGCGGCGGATTCGGATCGGGCGCGACTCATGGAGCCGAAGCTGCATATGTGTTCGAGAACCTGCTTCCGCCTCGTCCATGGACGGATCTCGACCGGCAGGTTGCGGACACGCTCTCTTCGTATTGGGTGAACTTCGCAACCAACGGAAATCCTAACGGCAAGGGACTTCCGGCATGGCCCGTCTACAGCGACAAGAAGAACGATCGCATGGTGCTGGGTGACAAAGCGGAGGTCGGTCCGGGGTTAACGCCGGATCGGGCTGCCTTCTATCAAATGAAATACGACAAACGCGATCAGCGGCAGTAGCGGCACTTACTGAGCCGGCGCCGGCGCTGTGGGCGCCGACTGTTGCTGCTGCGGTTGCTTACTCTCCCCGAGAAGAGGATCGTTGGCCGTCGCGGGCTCCTGACCGGCGTGCCGGTGGATCGTCATGCTCTGGTCCGAAAAATAAGTATGCGTGCCGCTGGCGCCAAAGGTCACCGGATTGACGGCAAGCGCATAGCCGGTCTGGGTCTGCTGCAGAACAAACTTGAACCCGCCCTTTTCACCACTCGCCAAATCCCTGTCGATCAGGTCCGCGCCCTGCGGACCCAGTTGTCCGAGCGTTGTCGCGTAATGCCCATATTGTGAGTAATAGAGAGTTTCCGCAGTGTGGGTCATTGAAATCGCTTTCACTGCGCTCATTTCATACGAACGCCCAGGTGACCGAATTGCCGAAGGTAGCGCCAAGACGACGACTACCGGCAGCAGACGAATCCAGATCATCTGCGGCCTCCCTTCTTACTGAGCGGGTGCTGTCGCAGGCGGGGCTGCCCCGCCTGTCGGCGCCGACTGCTGCTGTTGCTGGGTGTCGCCGAGAAGCGGATCGTTCCCCGTCGCGGGCTCCTGACCGGTGTGCTGGTGGATCGCCATGCTCTGGTCTGAAAAATAGGTATGCGTGCCGCTGGTGCCGAAGGTCACCGGATTGACGGCAAGCGCATAGCCGGTCTGGGTCTGCTGGAGGACAAACTTGAACCCGCCCTTTTCACCGCCCGCCAGATCCTTATCGATCAGATCCGCGCCCTGCGGACCGGCTGCGCCGCTGGCCGGAGGGCCGAGTTGCGCGAGCGTCGTGGCATACTGTCCGAACTGCGAATAGTACTGGGTCTCCGCTGTGTGGACGGTTGAGATCGCCTTCACGGCGGCCATCTCCTGCGCATAACGCCGGGCGCTCGTGAGCTTGGGCAGCGCGACGGCCAGAATGATCAGGATGATCGCGATCACGATCAGAAGTTCGATCAGCGAGAAGCCGGAGGTTGGGAAAGCCCGGCGCTTGTTTCGGACGGAGAACATGCGTTTATCCAATCTTATGACGCGGGAAACCCGCTCCGCGTGCAGTTCAGTCCGTTTCTGCCGCCCGCCGCGCCTCGTCGATCAATCGCAGCTTGCGAAGGAACCCGGGCAACAAGCTGAGCCGTAAGGCGTTGGGTCCATCGGACAGCGCTTTCTCAGGCTGGTCGTGCACTTCCACAAAAACGCCCGAGATGCCGGTAGCGACGGCGGCTGATGCCAGCGGCTCGATGAATTGAGGCTGGCCTCCCGAAACGCCGTCCGCGCCGCTGGGCAACTGGACGCTGTGGGTGGCATCGAAGATCACCGGCCATCCGGCATCCGCCATGATCCGCAGTCCGCGCATGTCAACCACGAGATTGTTGTAGCCGAAAGACGATCCCCGCTCTGTCAGTACGACCTTGTTATTACCGGTCGATGCGACTTTATCCGCGGCGTGATGGATATCGTGCGGAGCGACGAACTGGCCTTTCTTAACGTTCACGATTTTCCCGGTGCGGCCCGCCTCAAGCAACAGATCGGTTTGGCGGCAGAGGAAAGCCGGAATCTGGAGAATGTCCACGACCTCAGCGGTCGGCGCGGCCTGAGCGGGCTCGTGGATATCGGTCAGGACAGAAAAGCCGCGCTTTCGCAAACGCCCGAGAATCGCGAGACCATCCGCGGCGCCCGGCCCGCGATAGCCCTTCAGGCTGGTTCGGTTTGCCTTGTCGAAGGACGCTTTAAAGACCCAGGGGAATCCCGCTTGGGAGACAATCGCAGCAATGGCGTCGGCCATCCGGTTGACGTGCTCTTCGCTTTCGATGACGCAGGGGCCGGCGATGAGAACGAGTTGAGCCGGATTCTGAAAATCTTCGAACCGGATACTCATTCCGCAGTGTACGGAGGCTCGGGCAGCAGTGGCGCTTCCTGTGCCGCGATTCGATGCGCGCGGAACCGGCACGCGGCTCCGATGAACGAGCTGAACAAAGGATGCGGCTCGAGCGGCTTCGATTTGAACTCGGGATGGAATTGGCAGCCGAGATACCAGGGATGGTCTTCGATCTCGCAGATTTCGACGTATGTGCCGTCGGGCGTCTCGCCCGTGATTTTGAGGCCGTGCGAGGTCAATACCTCCTGGAATTCACGATTGAATTCGTAGCGATGCCGATGGCGCTCACTGATGCCGGCCGAGTCGTAGGCTTTGTGAGCCATGCTGCAGGGCTTCAGAACGCAGGGCCATGCTCCCAGCCGCATCGTGCCGCCCAATTCATCGATGCCCTTCAGTTCGCGAAGTTTGTAAATAACGCGCTGGGGCGTTACCGGGTTGAATTCGGTCGAATTGGCTTCGGTGAGCCCGCAGACGTTTCGCGCGTACTCGATCACCATGGTCTGCATGCCCAGGCAGATACCGAAATACGGCACCTTCTGAACACGCGCATACTCGATCGTGTTGATCATGCCCTCAATACCGCGGCTGCCGAAGCCGCCCGGGACCAGGATGCCGTCGAAGTGCTCAAGCTCCGTCTGCAGCTTGCCCTTTTCGAAGTTCTGCGCTTCGAACCAGTGGATGTTGACCTTGACGTTGTGCGCGATTCCGCCGTGCAGCAGCGCTTCTTTCAGGCTTTTATATGAGTCCTCGTACTCGACATATTTGCCGACGAGAGCAATATCCACCTGGTCGCGCGGATTTTTAATGCGGTCGAGCATGGCGGTCCAGTCTTTGAGATCGCGCGGGCGGCTCATGTCGAGATGCAGATGGCGCAGGATGATTTCGTCCACCTTCTCTTCCGCGAAGGTCAGCGGCACTTCATAGACGGAGCTCACGTCCGAGGCCGTGATTACCGCTTCGGGATCGACGTCGCAGAAGAGGGCGATCTTGTCCTTCATGTCCGTGGGCAGGAAACGTTCGGCGCGGCAGAGCAGAATATCGGGCTGGATACCGATGGCGCGCAGTTCCTTGACACTGTGCTGCGTCGGCTTGGTTTTCAGTTCCTGCGCGGCGTTGATCCAGGGGACCAAAGTCACGTGCACAAATATGCAGTTCTCGCGGCCCACTTCATGCCGCACCTGACGGATGGCTTCGAGAAACGGCAGGGATTCGATGTCCCCCACCGTGCCGCCGATTTCGCAGATCACCACATCCACTTCGCCCGAGAGGCGCTTGACGGCTACCTTGATTTCGTTGGTAACGTGCGGGATCACCTGCACGGTTTTGCCGAGATAGTCGCCTCGGCGCTCGCGCTGGATGATTTGTTCGTAGATGCGCCCGCTGGTCAGATTGTTGGCGCGCGTGAGCGGAGAGTGAGTAAAGCGTTCGTAGTGGCCCAGGTCGAGGTCGGTTTCGGCGCCGTCGTCGGTGACAAAGACTTCGCCGTGCTGGAACGGGCTCATCGTTCCGGGATCGACGTTGAGGTAGGGATCGAACTTCTGCAGGGAGACGGTCAGGCCGCGGCTTTCCAGCAGACAGCCGATGGACGCCGCTGCGATGCCTTTGCCCAATGAGGAAACGACACCGCCGGTGACGAAGATGAACTTAGCCATTCACAACCTCGGACCTTACCGCGGATCGGCCGGCCTGGATCAATTGGCGAACCTTTTCCAGGTCCGCCGGAGTATCCACGCCGAACGATTCGTAATCGGTCTCGACCACCCGGATCCGAAAGCCGTTTTCGATTGCTCTCAGTTGTTCCAGCCTCTCCGCCTTCTCAAGCGGTCCCGTGGGCAACCCGGAATACTTCAGCAAAAAATTGCGGCGATAAACGTAAAGGCCGATGTGCTTGTAGTGCGTGCCGTTCCAGGGAATGGGAGAGCGCGAAAAATAAATCGCATTTTCAAAGCGATCGGTCACCACCTTGACGACGTTCGAGTCCGCAACTTCCTGGGGATCTTCAATTCGCTTCTTGATCGTCCCCATGGGAATGGCCGGCTCTTCCAGCAGCGGTAAAACCGCGGCGTCGATAGCGTTCGGATCGATCAGCGGTTCGTCTCCCTGAATGTTTACGACGAGTTCGAAATCCTCGAACGCGGAGGCCACTTCCGCGACACGATCACTGCCGGAAATATGGTCGTCGCGCGTCATCTTCACGCGCGCTCCGAATCGGGTCGCTTCGTCGAAAATTCTTCGGTCGTCGGTGGCGATGATGACCGAACCCAGATAGCGGGCCATCGAGACCCGCTCGTAAACATGCTCGAGCACGGTGCGGGAATCGACTTTGGCGAGAGCTTTGCCTGGGAAACGGGACGAGGCGTACCGGGCAGGAATAACGCCCAGGATTTTCCGGTGCACACGCGATCTTACCACGGAGCCGTCCTTCTTCAGACCCCGAAACGGGGCTTGGATTGCGGTACTCTTTTCGGGTGGTACCGGAGGTCCCAGGAACCGTAACCCGTCTTTTGCAGGCTGTGCTAGACTCCAGGCAGAAAGGGAAGCACGAGATGCGATCCCGCCGGGTGCCGATTCGATTACCGCTCGTTTGTCTGCTTGTTGTTGCCTGCTCCGCGATTGTCTGCTCCGCGGAGGATCCTGCTGAAATCACGCCCCGCACGAGGCCCTCGGAAGCCGCCGCTCCGTTGCCGAAAGCGAATATCCGGATCGACACTAACGTGGTTTTGATTCCCGTTACCGTTACCGATCCGTTGAACCGTTTTGTAACAGGTCTGGAGCAGGATTCGTTCAAGGTTTTCGAAGATAAGACGGAGCAGAAACTGGTGTCGTTCGGCAGCGAGGACGCTCCGCTTTCGATTGGAATTGTTTTCGATACCAGCGGCAGCATGGGTCCGAAGCTGGATAAGTCGCGGCAGGCGGTGAGCGAGTTTTTCAAGACGGCAAACCCGGAGGACGAGGCGTTTCTGGTGGTATTCAACGATCGTCCGGAGCTGGTGACACCGTTTACACACAATCTCGAGGAAATCCAGAACCGGCTGACGTTCACGCAATCAAAGGGACGGACGGCGCTTCTCGATGGGATTCTACAGGGTTTGCACACGATGAAGAAGGCGCACAACCCGCGCAAAGCGCTGGTTGTGATCTCGGATGGCGGCGACAACAGCAGCCGCTACACCGAGAGCGAAATCAAGAACCTGGTGAAGGAATCGGACACTCAGATCTACGCGATCGGGATTTATGAGCCGGTACAATCGCGTGGGCGGACGCCGGAAGAACTGGCGGGCCCAGGATTGCTGACCGATATCTCGGAGCCGACGGGCGGACGCCACTTTGTTGTCGAAAATCTGAACGAACTGCCGGATGTAGCGGCAAAGATCGGAATTGAACTGCGCAATCAATATGTTCTCGGCTATAGCCCGACAAACCAGGTCCGCGACGGCAAGTACCGGAAGGTCAGTGTCAAACTGGTACAGCCGAGGGGTTTACCGCCCCTGCACGCATTCTGGAGAACCGGCTATTATGCGCCGACGCAATAATTTTCTGAACAACCTCACTATCGCCGGGGCGGCCCTTTTGTTCGCCCCGCTTTTTATATTCGGTCAGCAAAATAAACCCCCTGTGCCGTCCGATCCGGATGACACGGTATTTTCTTCCGACACACGCCTCGTTCCGCTCAATGTAACGGTCATGGACAAGAGCGGCCGTCTGGTCACGAACCTGCCGCAAAGCGCCTTTCAGGTTTATGAGAATGGCGTGCAGCAGCAGATCAAGCTCTTCAAGCGGGAAGACGTTCCGGTTTCGTTGGGCCTGATCATCGACAACAGCGGGAGCATGCGTGAAAAGCGCCAGGCCGTGGAGTCGGCCGCGCTGGCGCTGGTAAAGGATTCCAACCGGCAGGATGAGGTCTTCATCATCAATTTCAACGATGAAGTCTATCTCGATACCGATTTCACCAACGACATTCAGAAAATGGAGCAGGGGCTTACGAAGATCGACTCGCGGGGCGGAACGGCTATGCGCGATGCGATCCGGTTGTCCGCGGAGCACCTGAAGGACAAGGCGAAGCGGGACAAGAAGGTCGTACTGGTGGTTACAGATGGGAACGACAACGCCAGCGTGATCTCGCTCGACTCGTTAACCAAGCTGGCGCAGCAGGACGATGTGCTGATTTATGCCATCGGGCTGCTCACTGACGAGGACAAGCGGGAAGCGAAGAAAGCCCAACGGGCGCTGCAGCTTCTCGCCGAAAGCACCGGCGGAACGGTGTTCTATCCCAAAGAACTTTCCGAAGTGGATCGCATCGCCCACGAAGTGGCGCGCGATATCCGCAATCAGTACACGATCGGTTATACGCCGTCGAACGCAGCGCTCGACGGGACGTACCGGCAGATCAAACTGGTGGTCAAGGCTCCCGGAAACCCGATTGCACGGACCAGAAGCGGCTATTACGCGACGAAAGAACAGCCGAAGACTCCCAGGGAATCCTCTTCGAAGTGATCCGCGTGGCGTGGAGGCTGCTGAAGGGTTACCGGCTCCGGCCCTGGAACAGCCCCTACCTGAAATGGCGGATTGAAACCTGGTCGGGCATTGAGGCAACCCGCATTACGCCGGGCGTCTTCTTGCGATTCGCCTGGAAGCACCGCGCCGACCTCGTCCGCTATCTGAGGTGGGCCGATACCAACTCCCGAGGCATTTCAAGCGGCTGGTGAGGGTTTGGATTCGGACGAGGAGGCCGCGGGCCTGGATTCCGTTTTGGTTTCGCTCGACTTCGACTCGCTGCCTGAGGTCGATTCCGACTTGGCGTCGCTCTTTTCCGCTTTTTCGGACTTCGACTCGCTCTTCGAATCTTCCGATTTGGAGTGTTTGCCGTTTCCTTTGCCGTAATCGGTGGCGTACCATCCCGTGCCTTTGAGATGAAACGCCGGGGCGGAGAGCAACCTCTCAACCGGGCCGCCGCACTCCGGATGTGTTTTCAAAGGCTCATCGGCGAACTTCTGAAGGACTTCGAAGGTCTTACCGCAAGACCCGCACTTGTATTCGTACAGGGGCATACCGCACCTGTATTTTAACAGGTGCGGTATGCCCTTGTTTATCTGTTGTAAGCCCGGGCTACTTCTTTTTGGTGGTCGTACGCTTGCGGGCGGGCGGCGCGGCAGCGAAGAGACTCGCGGGCAGGCCGTCCACATCATCCTTATCTGCCGTCAGCGTCAGCATGTAGGGATCTTTCACGAACGAGTCCACCACGCCTTTGAATTGGAATTCCGTGCCTGCGTCGATCGTGCCCTTGAGAGCGGTTTCAAATTTCAGTGTCACGTCACCTGCGAGATTGTCGACATTTGCAAGGATCTCTTTTGGTGAGGGCTGCGAGATGACCTTGGCGTGGAACATCTTGATTTCGTCCGGCGGTATGGCGGAGTCCTTGATCATCATGAAGTACATGTCGCCATCGGGAGCGGTGAGCGCCGTCCGGATCTGACGCCAGAGCGCGATATCGGGATGGGCTTTGTTAAAAGCCTCGGTATCGCCTTCTTCTTTCTTCTGAATGTCGACGATGCTTTGGATCTTGAAGTCGGGCGGCATAAAGGTTGCCGACATCGCGGCTTTCTTGACGTCATCCAAACCATTTTGGCTGCCGTGATAGCCGGCATAGGCCTTTTCGAGGTATGTCTCCGCAGCCTGTTTGCCTTGGGCGTTCAGCGCCAGCGGACCGGTGACCCCAATGGCGCGGGCGATATAGAACAACCCCTCGGGGATACGGTCGACTTTGCGCTCACGCAGAATCAGGGTTCCGAGCTGATAGGCAATCGAAGCGTTGCCGGGCGAAAGCTCCAGCACCTTTCTGAATTCCTTCTCCGCCGTCGCGTCCCCATCCGGAGTCTTTTTGTTGAGGGCGATCATGCCGAGGATGGTCGGGGCCTGGACCTGAAGGGCCTGCTTCGCCTGCTTCCACTGATCGTCGGTGGCGTTAGCGGGCTTGTTCGAATCGGCGAGATACTTGTCGAAGTTGTCGATCAGATCCTGCGCGGCCTTCTGAGCGGCGTCGATGTCAGCCGCGCTGGCTCCCGCAGCCTGCCCTTTCGCAGCAATCTGGCTGTCTGCCTGAGCCATGGAGACCGCACGCATACCTTTAAAGTCGGAGTCGGGGTACTTCTGCTCCCACTGCTTCAAAAGGTCCATCTGCTTTTGCGGATCTTTTTCCTTCTGCACCGACTGGATGAGGTCATACTCAGCCTGATCCTTTACGGCCGGACCTTTACGCGCCGGAGCCTGGGCCAACAACGCCCCGGCCGCCAGCAGATTCACAGCGACAATCCCTGCTAATGTTCTCGACAAACGATCAAACACTTTACGTTGCCTCCCGACTCTTTGACTGCCAGTCCCACATCCCGGAACAAAAAATCATCCACGTTAAGAAAGTCCACAAAAAAGTGGACAAAGCGGAGTATATCGAACCGCCTCCGCTCCGGCAAACAGGGAGCCGCTGGGACATTGGACACTGGTACCGGTCCGCAAGTTCCCGTGCCGCATTTTGTCACCCAAACGGACATCCACGATTGTTAGAGAGTAAAGGAATCGGGACGCTTTCGCAAGCGGGGGTAGTGTGAACTTATGTCGTTTTTACGATCGAACGGCGTTCCAAAGGCCCTCCGGGCACATCGAGATTGAACAGGCAGACGTGATCGAATGCCCACAGATTGGCAAACGGGATCCCCGCGGCCCAAACCAGCGCCAGTTCCCGCGCGCATGGGACAGCAATACCGAAAACCGCGGTCAGATAACGCAGGCTGCTGAGAGGCCACCCGAAAGCGGGGAAGAGATCGATCGCCTGACGGGAAAGGTCGAGGTTCCGCGTCGAGGTGGAAAACGCCAGCGCTTCGACCTTCATGGAATCGAGCCCGCTGGTGGATTGCTGCTGCCACTCCACCGGCAGATTCACGAACCGGTTCAGTTGTCCGCCCATGCTCCCCACCGGCGACGGATAGTTTACGTCATACGGCCAAAGCACTTCGCACTTTGCCGTGGGGAATGCGGAACGTATGTCGGCGACGAGGGCGCTCACATAATCCCGCAGACGATCGCGCAGAAAGAGGGAATCCGCGGAGCCGTCGATAGTGGGGTCATCGTTCGAAGTCATGAAAGTCCGCAACGGACGGCCGAGGGCGGTCTGAGCGGCGGCGGCCGTTTCGCTGTCGTAGTAGGCCATGCCGCTGCCGTTCGGATCGGCATCGTACCACCAGAGGAACTCGCCGTATTGGACGCCGGGAGTTAAACCAGCAGTCGCCTGCATCTGCGCAATGTTCCGATAGACCGCTTTCTGATAAGCCAGGAGCTTCGAGGACCCGACCGCGCATTGGCTGGAGTTCAAATCAGCGAATCCGGTGGCGGTTGAGACCGCGTTTTGATTGGGAAAACGCGCGACGTAACCATCCGGCGGATTCACGAGCTCCATGGAGCAGGATGTGACGACGAGGCGGCTGCGACCGACGCACTGTGCATAAAAGTCCGCATGCCAATCGCGCACGGCGCGGTTGATGGGAGGGCTGGCGCTGTCATCTACGATCCATTCCGGATACACGCCCGCGGGAGGTTGCGTGGGGGTGACGATTGCGCTGCCATTGGACGACGTGACCTGAGGGCAAACCTGGACATTGTATGCGGGCGCGGGAGAGCGGCCCGTGATGGTCAGCACGCCCGCGCTGGTTGCGGAGGCCCAGACGCCGGTTTGCGAACTATTGATGTAAGCGGCAAAGTGATTCGCGATGGTCCCCAGTGTGTCCGTCGGATAGATGTCCTTGCGCAGTTGGGCGCCACCAGGGGGATCGAATATCAGGACGATGAAATCCCCGTATGCGAATGTGCCGCTGAATATCACCTGGGCGGTGGACATCGAGCCGCCGGATGCTGTCCGTTGATTCCACCAGAACACACCGAGGTATTCGTTCATAGGCCCGGCATAGCCCAACTGGTCCAGGATCCACATCAGGCGCGCAGGCGGAAGTTTGTAAGTGTGATCGGTGTCGAAATCGAGCGCGGGTGAAACATTGGCAACCGGCGCCAGGGCGTCCGGCACATCCGACAAAACGGCTGCTTCCAGGAAATCAAAATAGACGAAGCCGGCCTGCTGCACGCGGATGGTAACCGTATGGGTTCCGGCCGCGACGGCGGTGCGGAGCAGCCTTCGCGTAATCAGCGCCGAGCCCGTGTTCACGCGACAATCGAGCAGCGTTTCGGTATCGCCATTGAGGGTGATGCCGGCGACCCCGCGGTCGCTATAGAACGTTCCGTCGATCAACGGGTTGTACTGCGTGTTTTCGACCAGGACCATGCCGGTTCCGGAAGAAGTGGCGCCGTAAAGCGAAGTGCCGAGAAAGAGATTGTGAATGGACTGACACGTGTAGATAACCGTGACCGATTCATTCAGGAGGCTCGCCGCGTTGGCAAAGTATTTTGAGTAGAAGCCGGACTCCTGACTCCAGTTCGCGGTGAACGAACAGGCCGCATCGGTTTCCTCGATGCGGATGCTTCCCGGTCCCGCGACCTGCAGAGCTTTGACGGAATCGCTTCCGTCAGCCTCGTTGAGCCGCCAGTTTGAGAAGGTGGCCTGCCATTCGGCGGTAGTGAATGCAGATCCGTTGGTAAGTGACGGCGCGAACGTGAGCCAACACTGACGAATGCTGTCGATGCCGAGCGCGGTGAAGTCGAGAGAAATGTTCCAGGTTACCGTGGAGCTTCCGCCGGTCAGCGGAATTTGAGACTGATCGAAAGCAAGCGTGGTGGGCGACGTGGCGAGCGTATACAGCGAGATCATGTTGCCGTCGCGTCCCCCGCGAGGCGCGACGTAAGGCGCATTCGAAGCGGTGGCTCCAGCCGTCGTGAGCGTGAGCAGAATCGGCGACTGAATACTCTCTACCGAGCAGGCTACGCCGGAGATCACAATCGATGCACCGGGTGTCAGGCCCGCGAATTTTGTACCGGAAACCCAACTGACCGACGTTCCGCTCACATTTACCGCGCCATAGCGGGCGGCGGTAACAGTGATCGCGGCGCCGCTGACAGAGGCGAGCAACCCGTGTGTCGTATTGGCAACCACCCAGTTGTAGTTATTGATCTGCGCGGCGATGGCAGCTGCGATAAATGCGTCCGACGATTGGGTAGTGAGCCACAGATTGTAGCCGCTGACATCGACCGTGCCGCCCGTGTTTACCTTCGAGGAGAAATTGATAACGTTGTCGCCGGGGGTGTAGGTGAAGGCGACCCGCGGGTCCGCGTTTGCTATGGGCGCCAATCCTTCTACGAGCTGCGCTCCGGTGATGCCGCCCGGCGTGGTGACGCTGTAGGTATAGGTGGCCGACCCGACTGAAATACTGGCGCTTGAGCCGGCGAAAATCGTTGCCGAGCCGCCGGTCCCGCCGGGAACGGTGAAATCGAAGGCGAGATTTTCATACCAGAGCGTCAGGCGATCGCCGGGTTGAGGACTGTTGGCGACGACGTTGACTGTGGCGGATGCCGCGGGAAATATGGAGTCCGCGAGGGTGGCATTGTCGAACAGGGGAATATTGGCCGTGGTTCCGTCAGCGCGTATGACATCGAAGGTGGCCCAGTCGATCCAGTTGTATTTGGGCGAATCGATGGGCTGAAGACTGTCGGTGTAAAGCAGGCTGAAATCGAGCGTCAGTCCGGAGAAGTTGAAGTCGGGAAGATATTTGATCGAGGGATGCTCGAAATAGTTATCGGCATCGTACAGGACGGCGACGGCGAAGTCGGCCGGGTCGAGGAAGGCGCCGCTGACCTCAAAGCCGGTGGGCGAAGCATTATGGATCGATGCCGCCGCGGCGAAGCTGTTGAAGCCGCGAAGATACAACGTGCGGTCGGGTTGCAGTTTGTAGATGCGTTCCGGCAATGGGGTTTCCTTTCCTCGTTTGAAAAACGCGCACAACGGACTGACCACTGGCTGCGATTTATGGTCGGGTCTGTGCGCTCGCGGTTCGATTGTGCCATCGGGTTACGCCGAAGGACGCGCAGACGCGCGGGTGCGGTTGGTGAATCCCTACTGGATTCAAGGTCTTAGGTTCGACAAATATATTTACGCCGCCGGTGAACGCAAAAATCAGGACTGGCGGGCGAGGAGCGCTCCCCAGTGGAATCCGGCGCCAAAAGCTGCGAAACAAACCTGGTCGCCGGATTTCAGTTGGGCGCTGTCGAACCATTCCGATGCAGCGATCAGCATGGACGCCGATGAGGTATTTCCGTATCGTCCGATGTTCGAGTAGAAACGAACCGGAGGCACGTCGAGCGCGCGGGCAACGCGATCGATCAGGTTTTGATTGGCCTGATGCATCAGGAAGGCAAGTACCGCGGCAGGGCTGACCCGATTCCGCAGAAGTACTTCGTTGATGACTTCCGGGAGGCGGCGGGTGGCCTGCCGGATGACGGCCATGCCGTTCATCTCGACCGGCCCGGTGAAGCCGAGGCGGAGATCTTCAGAGTTTGCGCCATCGGTATGCAGCGCGGAATCGAGAATTTGGAGGCCGCCGGACTCCGGGACGATCAAACAGGCTCCGGCGCCGTCACCGAAGATGATCGCGACATTTTTTTCGAGGGGCGCGGCGCTCGCGGGTCCGGACATCTTTTCGGCGGCTACCACGAGGACAGGACCGTAGACGGATGTGAGCTGAGCCGCGAGAGCGACTCCGAAGAGCGACCCGGCGCTGGCGATCGGCAGATCAATGGCGGGAATACCCGCGAATCCCAGCCTGTGGGCAATCTGGACGGCGGGACCGGGGAAGCGGCGCTCGGACGAACCCGACGCCACAAGGATCAGGCCGGGTGGCGGGGCGTCTTTAAGGCAATTTTGTGCGGCCAGAACTCCAAGATCTGCTATGGTTTGGCCGGGGTCGGCAATTCTGCGCTCTTCAATGCCGCTCGACTGGAGAATCCATGCCGGGTCACAGCCGAGAGTGCGGGCGAGTTCCCGATTGTCCAGCACACGCTCCGGGAGATGGCGGCCAAAACGAAAAAACGAAGCCATTTTCAGGATCGAACAGGCCGATTGCCAATCGGCCCGCAGATTACCAATCCGCCCCACATGCGCCGGGCAGAAGCCCGGCGGCAGCCTGGAAAGGCCGCCCCACGTTGGTTTCGGAATGACCAGAGCATCTTATAATTAGCCGAAGTGGCTGTCGAGATAGTACTCGATGCGTGCAATCGAATCGAAGCGGCGCGGGCTGAGGTCCGCATCCGGGATCGTCATCCCGAATTCCTGCTCCAACTCCGTCACCATGTCGGTGAGCGCGAAAGAATCCAGATAACCGGACTCGAACAACGACTCGTCGACGCCGGGCGCGATTTTTTTATTTGAAACTCGTTTCACGATCTCCGCGATCTTGTCCTGTTTGCTCATAAGAATTTGAGGAAATCCTTTCCATCTGGTCGAAGATCAGCCTGCCGATGAGGCGGTAGCCTTCGCCCGTCAGATGAATGTAATCGGCCTGGGACCAACCGGCGACTACCCAACGTTTGACGATGCCGGGGCCGCCCATGTGCATACGCCAGTCCCAGAACGCCACGTTCTGCTGGTGCGCGACATCGCGCTGAATGTCAATGACTTCCGAGAGATGTTCGAGGGGGCGCAGCCGTCCGCAGTCGGGCGGTCCGATCATGAGGATGGATGCCGCCGGTGTCGCATGGCGGATACGCTCGATGAGCGCGACGAGGTCCGCGCGATATTGTTCCGGCTCAAACTTGCGGTTGTTGGCTTCGTTTGTTCCGTAGGCGAGGATGACGAGAGAAGGATTGCGCCGGTTGAGCTCCGACGCCCATATCTGTTCATTCCAGCCGAGGATCACGTTGGCCTCGGCGCCATTGATGCCGAGAGTTTCGACGGTGACGCCCTGTTTATTGTCCAGGGGCTTATCTTCCAAAGACCAGCCGAACAAACGAACCGGCGCGAAGTTGAGTGTACGCAGGGTGAGTTGGTGCTGACCGGGCGTCAGCGCATATTCCGATTGGCCGGGGTCGAGATCGCCGTCGGTGCTGAAGGCGCCGGTGGTTTGCCCGTCGATGGTCAGTTCGACTTGGCCGCCGCCGGGCTGCTGCAGGTAGAAAATGTCGAGCGACTCGCCGGACGCGGTCAGACTGACGGTCTGGCCGGCAGCATTGGTCGAGATGCTGATGCCGCTCAACCCATCGTTGCCGTCGCCACGAATGGCCATGGCGCCTTCGGTTTTCCACAACGCGGATTCGGAGCCGGTGGCATCGAAGCGGCGGTATCCGCGGTAAGGACGGCCGGCCTGGACGAAGCCCGGACCGCCGTTTCCGTATTTCGCCTGAACGGCTTCGCGGATGGCGTTAGCCCAGTCGTCGGAGGCGGTGTGAGAATCGCCGTATTGAAGGATGTGGACCGGATCTCCGGCCTGGAGGGAGGCGAAATAGCTGGCCAACGCGCCGGGATTCTCAATACCGGTTTCAACCGCGGCCATCTTGGCTTCGATTTCGTTTCGGGCGGCAAGGCGGGCTGCGGCGGAGGTCGGCACCGTCGCGTGCTTTTTATTCTTTTTGGATGTGGATGTAGTGGCGGCGGAGCAAAGGGCGAGGGAGAGAAGAAATGCCATAATCCCGGCGAATCGGAGACGCTTCGGGCCGGGCGGAAGCCCTGCCGCAGGGCCGAAGCCCTGCCCCACTTTTTTGTGCGAGGGCATCATTGGGCGGACCGGTAGCTTTGAACTAAAGCTCCTTCGAAGAGAGCGCCGACCTGGGCCGCGCCGGCGGGCAGCGGATGCATGAAATCGGCGCTGACCAGACGGGGTTCAGCGTGATACCAGCGGCCCATGGTTCCTGCGCCGCCCATGGCATGGAAGGTATTGAAGAAAGCACAGCCGGTTTCCGCAGCCACCTTTTTCTGGACTTCGATCAGCGTCTGCAGAGATTCGGGCGTTACGATCTGTCCTGAGGAATCCATCGTTCCGCGGTCCATTGGACCCATCAACAGCAGCGAGGCGTTCGGCAAGGCTTTCCGGATGCGCGCGATTACCTGACGCAACTCATCCGGATATTGTTGCTGCACATACGCGGGATAGATGCTTTCGTTGGCGCCGTAATTCAGGACCACGAGCGCCGGATTCTCGTGGCGCAAAGCTTCCGTCCATTGATTCACTTCGAAGTACCGAAGCACCATCTGCACCTGGCCTCCGTTAATCCCGATGCTGCTGTACTGGACGCCGGGATGGTCTTTGTCGAAGCGATAGCCGAAAAGGCGGACCTTCCCGTCGGAGACGCGCAGCTCGATTGTTGTGGTCCCGGGTGGCAGCCGTAGCTCAGTGAAGCCGGGCGTTTTCTCATCCGCGGCAGTGTTCACTTCTCCTATCTTCGCGTCTTCTATTTTCGCCCCGCCGGCGTTGACGGTGAAGGTCCCGCCGCCGGGCTGGGAGAGATAGTACACGATAACGGCTGTATATTGTGGGTCCGGCAACCCCACGCGCGAGAAAGCGCCGGTCTCGCCGCGGAAGCTGACCCCGCCTAATCCGTGGAATCCGTCGGGGGCTCTTTTCTGGCTTGCCGGTTCGATCTGCCAGCCTTTCGCATCGAGTTTGATTCCGTTATGTCCATACCAAGCCCAGGGTTTGGCGACGAGCACAAAGCCATGTCCGGCGTCACCGAATTCCGCCTGCAGCAGGCGGCGGATGTCGGATGTAATCAAGTCCGCGGTGGTCGGGGAATCGCCGTAATGCAGGATGCGGGTGACGCCTTTGCCCCGGAGCGAGGCGTAGAACGCATCGAGACTTCCCGGTGGTACGTCGAGATCGGGTATGGCAGCAGAGGGTTGGGTTGGAACCGGCTGCTTCAGGACTTGTTCCTTTAAAGTCGGGGCAACAGGCACAGGGGCCGCAATCGGCCTGACCAAGGTTAAAGTGGACACCAATTGTGCCGGCCGGACTCCGTGCGGCATTACCGCCGCAAGTACGACAAACGTGCCGATCGTGAGGGTGGTTTTGCGGGGAAACATCGTCTAAAACCGGCTGTAAATGAACGGCGCAGCTCCTACCGCTGCCAGGCGTTGGATTGCCAACACGAGTAGCGCCAACGCGGCGGATTGAATGAGCGCGGGTGTGCGGGAGAACCGAATGATGCCGCCGTCATACCAGGACCTGGGGACGAAATGCGCGGCGACAGCGATCAGCAGAACCAGCAGAACCAGCAGAAATGCGGGGGTGGTGTTGCTGAAAGAGAATCGGAAGTCCGCGATCTGGCTGAGTATCTTCAGTGCGGTTTCGACGTTCGCCGCACGGAAAAAAATCCACGCCAGCAGGACGAAGTGGAATGTCAGGAGCGAAGCGGCAAACTTTGAAATCCGGCTTTCCGTGCGGGGACGACCCTTCCTTGCCCGTTGCCACGCGCGGAACCCGGCCAGTCCGACGCCGTGGAGCAGCCCCCAGATCAGGAAGGTCCAGCTCAGCCCGTGCCAGAGACCGCCGATGGTCATGGTGACGATCAGGTTGATGTACGGCATGAAACGCGTGCGCGGACCGGGCAGGGAAAAGTAGAGATAGTCGCGGAGCCAGTTGGAAAAGGAGATGTGCCAACGCCGCCAGAAGTCGGTAATGTTGAGCGCGCGATAAGGAGCGTTGAAATTGACCGGCAGACGAATACCCAGCAGCAGTCCGGCGCCGATGGCGATGTCGCTGTAGCCGGAGAAATCGTAATAGAGTTGAAACGCGTAAGCGTATACGGCAACCAGAACGTCGCCGCCGGAGTAAAGAGTCGGCAGGTCAAAGACGCGGTTTACCAGATTGTTGCCGAGATAGTCGGCGATCAGAAACTTCTTGGTCAAACCAAGGCCGATCAGAAAAAGAGCGCGGCTGCCTTCTTCACCGGTCAGAACAACACCCTTCCCATTCCACTGCGGTATCAGAGATGACACCTGGGTAATCGGGCCGGCGATGGCGGTCGGAAAGAAACTTACCGAGGCAAAATACCGGAAAAAGCCGGGCGAGGGTTGCGCGTCTTTTCGATAGATGTCAATCGTGTAAGTCAGAGCCTGAAAGGCATAGAACGAAAGACTAAGCGGCAAGGCCAGACTGCCTGTTCGTCCCGAACAAATCAGGCCGATATTGATCAGAACACTGCAGGAGATCAGTAAGCGGCGAATGAGAGGGTTTTGGCTGCGTCCCAGTGCACGGCCGATCAGAAAGTCACCGGTAGCGGCGCCGGGTATCAGGACGAGATAGATTAATCCCCACTTGGCATAGAAAAACAAGTTGGCTGTACAGACCAGTAAGATGCAGGCCAGGCGAAAACGGCGAAGCGACCAAAAGGCCAGAAAGACTAATACCAGGAAGCAGTAATACTCCGGGGTTGACGGCAACATGCAGGACGCGAGACAGCGAGTGATTTGAGTATAAGATCGCCGGAGCGACTTACAAGTCCGCGCCCTGATTATTTTTTGTTCATTCTTTGTCCGCGCGAAGAGGCGGGGAAGAATCCCCGCCGCAGGGCCGAAGCCCTGCCCCACGCCGGACTTACTTTTTGTGGATGAGGATATTTCCGTTGAAAGTCTGGAAAGAGTATTCCGGGCCTCCGCCGTTGATGGAGCCTTCCACTGCCCGGTCCATCCGGATCCGGTATCGGCCGCCTTGTCCACGCGCGTCCTCAACAATTGGCTTGCTGGTGTCCGGTTCCATCTTCACGTCGAAGTCGCTGTAGATCGCTCCATTGTTGGTTTTGAGGCGCAGGCGCGCTTTGGTATCGCCCGGAAGCGTTACATCCACCTTCCCGTTGAGAGAACTGAAGGACATCGGCTTGTCGGGCGTGACGCGATCCAGACCGACCGTAAGACTGCCATTCACGGTGTGGGCGGAGACAGAACCGGAGACATTCTGAAGAGTGATTGAGCCGTTGGTGTTTTCGACGTCCAGATCGCCGCTGATCCCGGTGATGTTGATGCTCCCGCCGTTCACCGTCTTCAGTTCGACCGAGGTATTTGGGGGCACCTGGAGCGTCAGATTCATGCCCTGACCACCAAACTCCGGGACTATGGTGACGACATTGTGATCTTCTTCCACGCTGAACCCGTGTCCAGCGCCGTCGATCCGGTGCATGCCGGGGGGAACGTTGCGATCTCTGTCGCGGCCCCTATCTCTTTCTTTGCCTCGCGCTTCGGACTGCACCACGACCTGAGAGCTGGTCCCGGCCGTTACCGTGATACTCCCGGAGATCAGGCGCGCTTTGACCGTTGCGGGCTGAGACGGGCTGGAGAGGGGGATAGTGACCTTATCCGGTCCCGAATCCTGTGCCAATGCGACCGCCGATGCGATTGCCGTGAGGCTGAAAACCAATACGAGTGCGCGCTTCATTTTAGTGAGTACCTTTCTTAATGCGGATATCGCCGTTTACCGTGTCAAAGCTCAACTCCGGACCGCCCGAACCTATCCGCACGGTGCTGTCGCGGTTGGACCGGTAAACAAACCTGCCGTTCTTACGTTCACCGGCCTGCGCTGTCGAAGGCAGGGCCGCGGTGGTATCGAAATCCGTAAATGCCTGACCGTTCAATGTCTTCAGATGCAGGTCCGCGGCGAAATCAGGCGGGAACGTGGCTTCGATAGCGCCATTGACGGTCTTGAAATCGCTGGCCTGTTTGGGACTTTCGCGGAACGAAATGGAGGTGCGTCCATTCACGGTGCGCAGGCTTCCGTAGCCGGCGACGTCGCTCATGGTGACGCTGCCGTTCACCCCATGGACGTCGAATTTGCCGTTGGTCTGCTCGGTCTTGACGTCGCCGTTGACGGTGCTGAGCCGCAAAGCGGTTTCGCGCGGCACGTGCACGGTGAAGTTATAAGTCACCTCATATCGGTGATCTTCGTAGTGGTCGTGGAAGCCGTGATCTTCAGTGGAACGACCTTCGTTCCGGAACGGGCCGTTGACGTAGAGTTGGGCGATACCGTCCTTCTCGTTGACGTCGAGCTTTACTTCGCGTTTGGCGCGATCGAGCGCCTGCTGGTCCTCCCCGCGGTCCACTCGCTCGCCTTCGACCCGGATCGTGTTGCCACCGTCGCCGATCACCTGAATGGTTCCATCGACGTTGTCGACATCGAGGGTTTTGTCGGTCGAGAAGGTGTAGTGAAACGGCTCGCGGGCTTCGGAGGTCCAGTTCCGGTGCGCGGCATCGACGACGGTGCCGATGAGCGCGCACGCAGTTATGGCGGCGGCGATCTTTTCGTAAAGCATTCCAAGGGTCTCCTTAATTGACCTGCTGAAAATCTAGCGACTCAGTTGCTGGAGGGCGAAGTGCGTTCGCTCCAGCACCGCGGGGTTCAGATCCGGCTGCGCCGCCAGTTGCCGAAGGGCTCCGAGGGCCTTGCGGTCATGGGCTTCCACGAGGTAATCGACGAGCGCGGCCTGGACCATCGGCGAATCCTCCCCGGGGAGAGACTGCGTCAGCGACTGCAGAACTCCAGGCTTTCCGGATGCCTTGCTCAGCGCGTCGATGGCTGCCAGTCGAACATTGACACTGGGGTCATGGGCTACCGCATCGGTGAGCGCGGAGACAACCTGCGGCTCCATGGTCTGCAGATGCCCTGTGTAGTCGACACCGCGGAGGCGTTCCGTGGCGGATTGCTGCTGCAGGAGCGAGAGGGCCACCATTTCGCGGGTACTGGCGATCTCTTCGTGGAGTTGCGCAATTTCCCGATTGCGGCGGGGCAAGTTTGTGCCGATGAGCAAGCCGATCAAGAGGCAGCCCAGCGCGATTGCGGCCTGCCATACCGGGCTGGCGGGCCAGAAGTTGGCGAACAAGTTGGCTGGCCAGTTGCGTAACGGCGAGATTCGCGAAACGGGCTTGAGCGAGGGCGCAAGGGACTCGATCGTCGACTGCCAGCGGGCATGAAGCGCGTGGCTGGGCTCGGGCGCAGGCAGGTCGGCGAGACGATCCCACAGGCCGCCCAGCGCCGCCATTTCCGCGCTGCACTCGGGGCAGGTTTCGAGGTGTTGCCGGAGGGCCGACTCCTCGTCCGCTGTGATCTCACGCTGCCAACCGGCCGCCATCGACTCCTTCGCATGGCTGCACATCATGATGCTTTCTCCCTGCACAAATCCGAATAGATCGAGCCCAATTCCTTCATGGCGCGGAATACGCGTCCTTTTACCGTTCCCGCCTGGCACCCCAGGATCTGACCGATCCGTTCGTAGGAAAGGCCCTGAAATCGCGCCAGGATCAGGAGTTCGCGGCGGTCTTCCGGAAGTTCGCGAAGGGCGCGATGAAGCAGGGAAAGATCCTGCCGCTTCGCCGCTGTCTCGAACGGTGTGGGGCGCGCGCTGGCGATCGACTCCAGTTCTCCTTCGCCGGGAGCGATTTCGTTGCGGTGTTTTCGGGAATGGTCCGCCATGGCGTTGCGGGCGATGCGGTACATCCAGGCTTCGAACGCGTGCGGTGGGTCGCGGTCGGTTTCCTGGGCTTGGCCGACCTGGGCTTGGTAGGTGTGCCGGTAACGGATCATGCGCAGGAACACTTCGTGGACCAGATCTTCCGCCGTCGCCTGCCGGTTGGTGAGGCGATAGAAGAAGCGAAACAGCGGCCTGTGCCGATTGCGGTAGATCTCGTTCATGCCTGAAAGATCGCCGCGGGCGACGGCCGCCATCCGGTCGTGGTCGGTGTCGTGGGAGGCGATGTCCATCCTTACAATCAGGAGAACTGCGGTTTTCGGGAAAAGTTACGGAGTTTTTTCGGACAGCTTTCTTTCCGATAACCAGCCGGCAGCCGCCGTGGCGACGAGGCCGTCCTGCTGGGCTGTGCCGCCGCTCACGCCGATGGCGCCTTCGACCCGGCCGTCCAAAATCAGCGGCACGCCGCCCTCAATGGGCATGGCTTCCGGCAGACTCAGGATGGCCATACGCCCGGCGGCGAGCATGTCCTCGAATGCCTTGGTCGGACGCTTGAAGAGAACGGCGCTGCGGGCCTTTTTCCGAGCCACTTCGACACTGGCGAGCAGGGCATCGTCCATACGCTCGGCATACATAAGGTTTGCGCCGCTATCGACGATCACGATGGACATAGCGCAGGGAATAGCGGCGGCTGCTTCCGCGGCGCGGGAAGCAACCTGTTTGGCAAGGGCGATGGTCAACATATTCAACCAGAGTCTCAAACCTGAGGAGGGTACTTGGCCAGTTTTCGCTGTAGTGAGCGGCGATGCAGGCCGAGAAGCTTGGCGGCCTGGGAGACATTGCCGTCGCAATCCGTGAGAACGCGCTGAATGTGCTCCCATTCGACACGAGCCAAGCTGGGGACCGCGTGGGCGACGCCGGGGACGGCGTGGGCTGGCTGGCTGCCGCCGGAATCGGTCAGACCTTCGTTGATCCGGCTCCAGGCGTTCAGGATCTGATCGGCATCGGCCGGTTTGCTGAGGTAATGGTCGGCGCCGAGCTTGGTGGCGGTCAGGGCCGTGGCGATACTGCCATATCCGGTCAGCATGATGATGCAGGTGGTTTCATCGAGGGTCCGGAGTTTTTCGACAATGTCGAGGCCGTTCATGCCGGGGAGCCGGAGGTCCACTATGGCCAAGTCAGGACTCGATTGTGAAGCCAGTTCCAGGGCCGCCGTGCCATCGGCAGCGCCGATCGCTTCCCAGCCGCGGGCTTCGAAGGCGCGGCACAGCCGATTGCGAAAGATATCGTCGTCGTCTACCACCAGAGCAGCGCGCTCAGTCAGCATGAACCGCCTCAGGCTTCGGAGCCGTTTCCAGGGTCAGCGGCAGTTCGAATATCGCCAGCGTGCCGGTCTGCGGCGTGGATTCGAAGGTGAGCCGTCCGCCCAGTTGTTCCGCCAGTGTCCGCACCAGAAATGTTCCGAGCCCCATGCCTTTGCCCGGCTCTTTGGTGGTGAAGAAGGGCTCGCCGATGCGCCGGAGGGTGGCCGGGGACATTCCCCTGCCCTGGTCGGAAACCACGAACTGAAAACGCTCGCCGGCCTGACGGGCGATCACGCGAACCGGCGACTCGGGAGGGCCGGCTTCCAGCGCGTTGCGGGTCAGGGCAATCAACGCCTGAGCGACCGCGCGGCGCGGAACCGTCAGGGCGATGGATTGATCCGGAAACGAAATCTCGACACGGTCCGGCTGTTGGATCTCGCGGGAAACATCGTCAAGCAGATCGTGGGAGTCAACCGGCTCGGAGGCCTGCGCGGCGGGTTGCGCGCCTTGTACGCTCATCCGCCAGAGGATCTCGCGGCAGCGATCCACTTCCGTGCGGATCAGGCGGCTGTCCTCGGCCACGGCATCGTTAGGCGCGGTATTGGTGGCGAATAATTCCATTTCCCGGGCGACGACGGCGATCGTACCCAGCGGTGTATTCAACTCATGCGCGGCGCCGGCGGCTAGAGTTCCGAGGGATGCGAGACGGTCCCGTTTGGCCAATTCGGCCTGCATCAGGAGCAGGGAGTTTTCGTGTTGCCGCAGGAGTTCCGAAATTTTGCCGGAGAATAAAGCCACCAGCACTGCCGCTACCCCGAAACCAATCCACATGCCAATCAGGTGGAGATTGGTTCCCTCCGCCGAATGATGCAGCTCCAGCGCGGGAATGGGTCGATAAGACCAGAACAGGAGTCCAAAGCAGAGCGTCGAGAGAGCGCCCAGCAGCCAGGTCCATTGTTTGGTCAGGATGATTGCCGACAGCGTAATGTGGACCAAATAGAGCAGGCTGAACGGGTTGGTGGGACCGCCAGCCAGCATCAACAGGTACGTCAGGCAAAGGGTGTCCAGCACGAAGGCCCACGCGACCAGCCTTGAAGAGGAAATCCTGCGCGGCACTTCGGAGCGGCGCACGCGGGCAGCCAACCAGAGATTGCTGGCGCTTATCAGGATCGGCGCGACGGCGATTGCGCCCAGCGGAATGTCCACACCCAGGGCGAAACGCACGAACAGCGCTGTCGCGATCTGTCCGATCGCCATCCCGTAACGGAGACGCACAATCCAGGGGAGGGCGATCTGCGGAGCCGCTTCCGGCTGATGGGGACTCACGCTACTCATGCTATCGGAAAGTCGAGCGCACAGGCCTGGCCATGAATCGTAGACGCACGGTCGGGCTTATCCAGGATAAGGTGAACCAGGTGGCTGCGCCAGTGGTCAGTCCGTTGTGCGCGGTTCATCAGATCAGAAGTGAAATTTGTAGCGGACTTCACCGTAGATCTGGCGAGGGTTGATGTAATGGGTCCCGCCGAATGTGTTGCTGGTGTCCTCCAGATAGCGGGAGTTGGCGATGTTGACGGCGCTGGCCGAGATAGTCACTTTCTCCCGGAACGTCTTGCCGATCGAGAGATCGAAGGTGGAGTGCGGGGGCAGATGTGTGGGGCCGTCGCCGTTGAGAAAGCCGGAGCCGAACTGATACGCGGGCGTAGCCCAAACGTGGCCGGGCAGAGTCAGAGACAAAACCGACGTGACGGTGTTGCGCTGATCGTGATCGAGGAGAAAGTTCCCCGAGGGAACGAATTCGAGAAGGCCGCCGGTGATGGGTCCGATTCCCTGTCCGATCTGATTGGAGTAGGCGACACGCCACTGTGCGACGTGAAAGAGCCGAGGCGACCGGATCGTAACTTCCGTACCGTGGATGACTGCGCCCTGATCGGTCAGCGGAATGAAAATGCCGGAATCGCCGATCACGTCATGGTCCAGAAAATTGCGGGCGCTGGTGTGGAAGTAATCCACATCGAGGGACCATCCATGCGCGGGAATACTCAACCCGATGTCGTGCTGGATGTCACGCTCGCCGCGCAGAGGAACGAAATCATAACCCTGCGCGATGGCGAACTGCAGTGCAGGGCCGGCGAGGCTGTCGAGCGGCGGCGGCTGGTAGTAATACGCGTAGTAGCCGTGGAGAGACCAGTTCAGACGAGGAATCCGTATGCCACCGCCGATGCGCGGACTGGCGGCATTCTCATTCACCAAGCCGGTATAGTGGGTGAGTCGGATGCCGAGATCGAGGGTGAACCATGAAGTCGCCTTGTATTGATCTTCCAGAAACAGCGCGTCCGAGTTCGCCCACTGAACTTCGCGCTGATTCAGCACGCCAGTGCCGGGATTCGAGGTAAGGCCGAAGAACGTGTTATCGTGCTGCCCCCACACTTCGACTCCGGCGCGCGCGCTATTACGGGCATTCTGCGCTTCGAGAACCGAGCGTGCGCCCAGGTAGTTGGAACGGGTATTGTCCCTGAGGATGAAAGGAGTGTCCTGCGGCCCTCCGAGATATTGCGCATTGTTGTAGTGAAAATACGGAGACAGCGTAAATGTCACGCCGTCGGTGAAGCTGTGCGCCCATTGGAATCCCACCAGATCGTCTTTTTCCAGGTCGATGTCGCGCACCCCGGCGGCCTGAGCGCCCGGATCGTTGGGAATCTGATAGTGATCTTCCCGCAGCGAGGCGATCCAGCGCAGCTGGTCCTTCGCGCTGGGGTTAAAGAGCAGTGAAAGAAATCCGCCGACACCGCTGTCCTGATCGTGGATCACCTGCGAAACGGGCGTGCCGAGACCCAACTCGGAACGATTTCCATCCACGCTCGCATAATAGGCGAAGCGCTTGGTGTGGCTGCCGATGTTGAACTGATCGTCGGTGGAATAGAAGTTTCCGGCGGACAAAATGAGATCGGCCTCGTTGTTGCGCTCGAAACCGGAGGGTGTGACGACATTGAAGAATCCGTATGTGCGGTCGCCGTATTGGCTTGAATAGCCGCCGCGTTCGACCTCGAGCTCTTCCACGTTCTTGGGATTGATGAGCGGCGCGACATTGGCGGCGATGTTCGTGTTCACCACCGGAATGCCGTCAAAAAACCAGTTGACCTGGTGGCCGCCGCGCATATGCAGCATGTCGTGGACCATATACGCGCCGGGCGTAAAATCCGTGATCATCGCGAGGCTGTTGGTCTGATCCGCGCCCGGAGTCTGGGCGATATCGGTGGGGGACACCATGGTTTGAACCGTCGATGTCCGGGGGGTCAGGCGGCTGTTGGCGTCCGACACATCGACGCTGGAATTCAGAGGCACGATTTCCAACTGAAAGTGGAGGATGGGCGATTTGTCCGCCGCTACGGTCACCTGCTGCTTCAGCGGCCGAAAGCCCGGCGCTGAGACATCGACGGTTGCAGCGCCTTCCGGAACATTGTCGATCTGGAACTCGCCGTTGGCGTCGGATTGCGTGCTTCTCGTTACCGCGCCATTTACGACTACCTGCGCCCCTGAGAGCGGGCGATGCTGAGGGTCGTGAACAATACCGCGAATGCTGCCGGTCGCGGCCGCAAGCAGGGGTGCGAGCAGCAGGAGCAGGACAATGCGTTCATGATGCAGCCCGGTCGGCATTCGATTGCAGTGTACGAGCCGGGAAACCCGCAGGCAACGCGACAAATTGACGCATCCCGCGCCACTTGGGCGTTTCCTATACTGGCAATGAAGGCACCAGGAGAGAAATTATGAAACGCCTGCAACGATTCGCAGCAGTTCTGACGCTGGCCCTTTTGGCCGCGATTGCATGTCTGGGGCAGTCCGCGTCCGCGAAGAAGTCCTATACGTTCCACGGCAAAGTGGAAGCTGTCGCCGCGGATGGCCTCACGGTCAACGGTGAAAAGGTCGAAGGCTGGATGGACGCCATGACGATGAAATACAAAGTCGACGACCCGAAAGTTCTGAAGACGGTGAAGGCAGGCGACCAGATTACCGCCACCGTTTATGAGGGCGATTTTTCTCTTCACAAGGTTCGGGTCGCGGCGAAATCAGGGAAGTAGATGTACTCGAAGGCACGCCGCCGGGTATTGACCGGGGTCGCACTGGCGTGCGTCGCGGCGGGAGTTTATCTCCTTTGGCCGGTGGCTCTTCACTACGCGGCGCGGAAAATCGTGGAATCGCGCGAGGTCGGGCTTGCGAAACCGGCGCCGGATTTCACGCTCAAAGATGCAAAGGGCGAACGCGTGCGCCTTGCCGATTTCAAAGGCAAGGTGGTGCTGCTGAATTTCTGGGCGACATGGTGTGGTCCGTGCAAGGCGGAAATTCCCTGGTTCATCGATTTCGAGAAGAAATTTCAGTCGCGAGGATTTACGGTGCTTGGCGTGTCAATGGACGAGGACGGATGGAAGGTTATCAATCCATATGCGGCGGAGCATAAGATCAACTATCCGATCGTGCTGGCGAACGAGGAAGTGAACGAGCTCTATGGCGGGATCGAGGCGCTGCCGACGACTTTGGTGATCGGCCGGGACGGCAAGGTTGCCTTCTTACACGCCGGACTGGTCAGCCGGGAAGAGTACGAGAAAGAAATAGAGCAGTTGCTTTAGGCGCAAAGAGGCGGGTTTACAACCCGCCGCAGGCTGCCAGCCCGCCCCACTCAGGCGAGCCGGGCGCGTTGGGTCGACAAGCGTTCTTCCCGCGCCTCGGCGAAGCGTTTGACGCCGGCGAAAATCGAATCCGGATCGAGATGCGCCTCTGCGATGACCTCGGCTTCCAGACCGCCGGTCAGCCATTGGTTGTCCCAATCGGACGTGAGTGAATAGGCGTCGGTAAGCGGGCCGAGATCGCGAACCGGCCATACGCGGCGCGTGCCGGTGCTGACTACCATCGCGTCGTAATACGCTTCGGGCGGCAGAACCGAGTTCCGATACGCTTCGGGCTGGCGATCGAAGAGATCTTCACTGATGGCTGAGACGATCTTCACGTTCAATCCCGCTTCTTCGATGCGCGGCAGCGCTTTGATCAGATTGACGGTGGAACTGGAGCCCTGCAGGATCACATATCCGTGCTTCGGTTTGCCGGGCGCGAAGTCGCGGATCACGTAAAGTCCCCTGGCCGCCGCTCTGATGTCGGGATCGGCAAATTTGCTGCGATCCGCCACCGGGGAATCGGGGCGCGCCACTTCAATGCTGATGATGCCGACCTTCGGATCGCGCGCGGCAATTTCCGCTGCCGCGAAATAGCCGGGGGCAACGTCATTGTAGTCCCAGAAGTTCAGATGGATGGTCTGTCCGCGGGGGAAGAGCTTCCATACCTGCGTCGCGAAAATGCCGAAGTGCGTGCGGCCGTCCGCCGCGGTTTCCGGTCCGGAATGCCCGGCCAGAATGTGCAGCACGCCCATGCGGAATCTGCTGTCCTGATTCTGCTGGCTCCAGACACGCGCAGGCGTGTACATCAGAGGCGTAAATGCGCCATAGGTCCCGCTCAACGCCCAGACGCCGGAGAACTTTGCGGGATCGACACTCGCGCTCTGGCCGATCAGACCGATAGCGGTCGAAACGTTGCCCGCCTCCTGGATGGCCGCCTTAACGCGTGTGCCGAGCGGATTGGTCTCCGGATCGTAATGTCCCCACAGGCTGCCGTGCTCTACGTTGATCGACTCGGAAAGGTCCGCCGCCAGCGTGAAGAAGCGGTTGTCGGTGACGTAATTCATCCATTTGACGATTTCCGAGATTGCCCGGCGCGCGCCGGCTGCTTCGCCAGACTTGCGGAAAAGACTAATCGCGACCTGTTTCTCCGCGGCGGAAAAGCGATTGGTGACCGTAACTGTCCGGGGCTCCAGCGGAAGGTTGGCGACGCGAAGGCGATCGTCGAGGAACGGATCGCTCTTTACATTGAAGGTCAACGGCGTGGAATCTTTCACCGTGTCCCCGATCGAAACGAGTCGATCCGCCAGCCAATCGCCGAGGCCGTTGCGGTCGAGAAGGGACATGACGACATCGATATTTGTCTTGAACTGGATCAGCCGTTCCTTCGGATCGGTGACCGGACCTTTGCGA
The DNA here is from genome assembly GCA_036273015.1 of Bryobacteraceae bacterium. Lineage (GTDB taxonomy): Bacteria > Acidobacteriota > Terriglobia > Bryobacterales > Bryobacteraceae > BOG-234. The sequence goes on from DATAXN010000010.1 coordinate 34,319, forward strand.
ATACCCTGGAACTCCACGCCGTAGTGTTCTTCGAACGTGTGCGCCAGCGCCACGAAGTAGTCGGAATTCATCTTCATTCCGTAGGGATGGCTCTGGTAACTGACCAGTTGAGGACCATGTCCGGGAATTCTGCCTTCGACGGCGCGCGGCCAATAGCCTTTGGTCGTCTTCGCTACGAGGATCATGGGGCGGCGGTCGGCCGGGTCCCAGTCCTCCATGGTTTTAAGCGCCGAAACGATCTGCGCGTAGTCGGCGCCGTCCGCGATGGTGAAGACATTCCAGCCGTAGGAAGTCCACTGACTGACGAGATCGTAGGCGCGGAATTTGGAAGGGACCACGCCGCCCAGCAGGATGTCGTCAATGCCGGCGTTGTTGTCGGAAAGAATGACCCGGAGGCGCTTGCCGACCTGCAGGGACAGGGCTTGCGTCTTGAGTTCCTGGGCGTGCCCTTCCGTAAGCGCAAATTCGCCTTCGAGGGCGATCACTTTGGGGGAGCCTGAAGCGCCGACGATATCCCAGAACGCGGCTTTGCCGGCAGCAGACGCGATGCCGACGCCGGAGGGTCCGCCGTTCACGTCATTTGTGACGTCGACAGTTTCCGCATGACCGGCGAGAGCTTTGATGCCGCGGACTTTGGCCTGCGCGAACAGCGGATGATCGGTAAGACCCTGCTCCTGCAAAAGCGTCTTCAGCGCGCCCGCGCCGCGGCGAAATCCCAATGCATCGACGGGCAGGATCGCGGTCTTTGGATCGGCGTAATACTTTTTGTCACCCGTGGCTTTGAATTTTCGTTCCAGCGCCTGGCCCATGATCATCCAAAGCGCGTAGCCGGTGGGGACGTTGTGTCCGCCGGCCAGCATGAACTTGTCGCCGAAGGGATGTTTGGGACGCCGGTAGTCGTAACGCATGCCGCCCAGTTCCGGTCCCGCGAGGTGCGCGGCGACGTTGAACGGTGTATAAGCGAGAGGCCCTCCGAAGTGCCCGGTCTGAGCGTAATTCCCGAGCAGCACCAGGGTCATGCAGGTCATGTACCCGATGTCTTCCAGGCTTTCGCGGTCGAACGGCGTCTTCAGCGGTTCCACGGGAGACAGTAACTCATCGACACTCGGGGCCAATCGGGATCCTCCACGCTTTTCGAAAATGCGTATTCTCTAGTAAACCAGATTGACGGTTATGGGTTTGGGAGGCGTTGACAGGAGCGAACTTTCGCCGGCGGGCGCCCGTATCTTTCTTCGACCCGTATCTTTTCTTCGAATGGATGGCCTCCGAACCGGATGACAGGCGCCGTGGAGAAGCTGACCGCCGAGTCGATCGCTCTGTGGCACCGTGGAGAAGATTGCTTTCCCTCATTGGGACGCCGATTTACTCCCGCGCAACAAGCGCGGAAAGAAGCGCTGTTGGACCGGTTTCTCGCTTCTCTCGAAGGTGAGATTGGAAACACGCTGTGGACGGGGAAAGATCGGGCGCGCGTGCATGCCCGGATCAGCGTTGCGTTTGCCGAGTTCGCGCGCTCCGCACTGGAATTGGAGGATTGCCACGTGGCGTTACTCCTTGAAGGGGGATTCTCCTCGGTGGGCAGCAGCCTGGGCCGGGAAGCCCGCCGGTTCGATCCGGGCGTGACTACGGCAGAGATTCTGCGGGCGTGCCGCAACGCGTGGGCGGCTTGCGGACTGCAGGCGCTTTTCGGGCTCCCAATGACGGTTACGCCGGCTATCTTCGCGTACAGCATGCTGTATCCGTACAGCGATAACTATCTCGACGATGCGCGCATTCCCCGGGAGCAGAAGCTGAGCTTCAGCGCGCGCTTTCGGAGCTGGCTTTCGGGCGAAAATCCGCCTGCTGCGAACGACCGCGAGGAGACGATCCGGAAGCTGGTGAGCATGATCGAGTCCGTGTACGCGCGGAGTGAATATCCGGAGGTATATGGGAGCCTTCTGGCAATACACCGGTCGCAGGAGGAGAGTCTGCGGTTGCTCGAAAGCGACACAAGAGATGACGTTCTGCCGTTGGTGTTCGCCAAAGGCGGCTCGTCGGTTTTGGCGGATGCTTATCTGGCGGCCGGACGGCTCACCGACGCGGAAGCTTCGTTCGCTTTCGCTTGGGGCGTACTGCTGCAATTAGGGGACGATCTGCAGGATATGCGGGAGGATTCGGCGAACGGCCTGCGGACCGTCTTTTCGAGCGCCGTATCCGAGGACACGAAGAGTACTCTGGACGCGCTGACGAACCGCACCTTTCATTTCGCGCTGCAGGTTATGACGCGCATGGACAAGTTGGGCCGGGCTCCGGAAGCGTTGAAGGACCTTCTGAGACGCAGCTCTATTTCGCTGGCGGTGAGGGCCGCCGGCGCGCTTCCTGAATACTATTCAACCCGCTATATCGCCGAGCTGGAGGCCGGTTCTCCCTTCCGATTCGGATTTCTGACCAGCAGGAGAGAGAAGCTGGCCCGGCATAAAAGGCGACTGGCGGCAATGTTTGAGGCGTTCCTCGCGGGCGGGGAGGACGAGCCGGTTTTCCCTCTGATACCGAGTTCGTTGCTTTTGTAAGCGCGTTCGCGGTGTTTTAGACGCCCGCCCAGATTCGGTTGCCACCGGGCCACTCGAGATGCAGATCGCGCGAGACTTCCTCCAGCATCCCGATGCTGGCCTGCCTGCTCTCCATTGCAAAAGACGTCAGCATCAGGTTGTCGCAAACCGAATTGATCAGGCGGGGAATCCCCTGGGTGCGGCGGTGGATTTCCGCCAGAACGTCGGCGGGGAAAACGATCTGTTCCGGCATGCCGGCGCGCCTCAGACGGGATGCGATGTATTGAGAAGTGTCGTGCGCGTTGAACGGGCGCAGGTGGCAGCGCAATGCGATGCGCTGCTTCAACTGGCGGTATTCCGTTTCTTCGAGCTTTCGATCCAGTTCCGGCTGCCCGGACAAAATGATCTGCAGCATCTTGCCGCGCCGCGTCTCGAGGTTTCCCAGGAGCCGGATTTCCTCCAGAACTTCCCATTCCAGGTTCTGGGCCTCGTCCACAATCAGGACAGTCGTCTGGTTTTGGTTCGCCCGCTGAATCAGCATCGAGTTCAGAGCGAAGAGGACTTCGGTCTTCGAATTCCGCGTGCAGGGAAGATCGAAGTCGTAGGCGATCATCTCGAAGAACTGGTCGACCGTAAGGCGCGAGTTAAAGAGAAAGGCGAACGGAGTGCGATGGGCGGTGAGGTGGTCGCGCAGGCATTCGAGCATGGTCGTTTTGCCCGTGCCCACCTCGCCGGTTAAGACAATAAAGCCTTTACGGCTCTGCACGCCGTAAATCAGGCTCGCCAGGGCCTCTTCATGCTGTGCGCTGCGGTACAGAAACGAAGGATCCGGACTCAAATTGAACGGTGTGCTGTTTAAGCCAAAAAAAGCCTGGTACATACCCTTGAATAAGGTGATTCCGGCACCTCAAGCGTATCATGTACGTCGAAAATCGATTCGCCGGACGGGTATGGATTCAGACGCTGTACTTGTCCCGGCACTCCGGGGAACAGAAATGCATGACTTTACCCTTTACCACCCGTTTCAGGGAGGTCTCCACGGCGACGTAGGTGCCGCAGACCGGATCCTGTTGGAGCATGGTGGCCGGGCCCTCCGGCTTTTGCGAGGGACCGCGCAGGATTGTGGGGGGCCGGACGCCGGTGAGGGCTCGCTGGACAAAGCTGACCACGGCCCTGACCACCGAAATGGCAACCAGAAGCAGGATCAGTCTTGCGAGGAAAGCAAACATTGAGGCCGGGGTCGAGAGCCGGATGATTGCCGGCCTGCCCGGTTACCTCTTCTTCTTGTTGTTTGCCGGGGCGTTCGGGTTAACGTAGGACGTGCTTACAGACCCTCCCAGCGAGGCGATCAGCTCTTTGGCGGAGGCCGCGAAAGAGCCATCCGGTTTTAATTCGAGATACTTCTGGAGCGATTCGATGGTGCCCGGCGCCGGAACGATCTTGCCGGCGGCATCGACGGAGGCTTTGGATGTGAGATACAGGCCGTACTGATAATGCGCGTCGGCGTAAGTGGGATCGGCCGCGATCGCCTTTTTGAACTCATCGCCCGCCGCTTCATTCTGCGCGCTGTTTACGAGCAAAGCGCCCATGTTGTAGAAGTACTTCCCGGCGCCCGGGGGATCGAGCTGGGCTGCTTTATCCAGATTGGTTTTGGCTTCGTCGATCTTCTTGTCCTTGGCCAGAGCCAGGGCGAAATTGTTGTAATAAGCCGCATCGTCGGGCTTCAACTCGATCGCCTTCTTGTAGGCATCGAAACCTTTATCGTAAAGAGCCGATGCGTCCGCTCCTGTTTTGGTCCCCGCCGCTCCGATGTAGGCATCGGCCATGCCGCTCCAGATGGCAACCTGGGTGCCGTCGAGCATCACCGCTTTGTTGAAGGCTTCGATCGCCGCGTCGTACATTTTGGCGTCCAGCGCCGTACGCGCCACCTGATAGGCATCGTTCAGCTCTTTGTTCTTCGCGAGCTGAGCTTCACGGGCTTTATTATTCTTCTCGATCTCTTCTTTCTGAGCTTTTGTCAGGCTGCGGTCCTCTTCCGGAGGAGCGCCACCGGCCGCCTGCGCCTGGGCGTCTTTCAGATTGAAATCCTCGGTGACGGGTGTGCCGGAGGTTTTAACACCCTTGATCATGTCCTTCACCTGGCCGTTCACCACGACGCTGATGTCATACACGCCTCCCAGCGGAAGGCCGTAGTGGCCATAGTGGCCCTTCTTGTCCGTTTTGACGTTGTAGTCGCCTTTAATATCGGTGCGATGGATCGTGATCTGGGCGCCCTGCAGCGGCTTGCCGTCCGGGTCTTTCACGACACCTTCGACGATCGACGTCTGCGAAAAGGCGGGAAGAGACAGAAACAACAGGGCAAGGCCGGAAAGAGCCAGCGATTTCAATGGAAAAGACATGCAAGAATACCTCGAAATGATTGACACAAGGTCTGAAAGACCAGCATACTACACGGGACCGGAGACGGCTTTTGGGCTGCCGGGCCGCTGGTTCTTTCCAGGTTTGACGCTCGCGCATCAAGAGTAGAATAGGACTTTCGGGAGTCTTCATGCCGCGCCGAATTCCGACCTTCGCCCTGATCTTTACCATCGCCTCCATAACTTTTGCGGGGACTTGCGCCGTCCTGGCGATCGGTCTTCTGAAGCCGGTTACGGTGGCCAAAGCCCAGGCGCCTATCAGGGTCTCCGTGAACGAAGTCATCGTGCCGGTAACGGTGACCGATGAAAAGGGCCGCTTCGTTTCGGATCTGACCAAAAGCGATTTCCGGATCTTCGACGAAAACAAGGAACAGAAGATCGATTTTTTCAGCCATGAACAGTCGCAGCCGGTGGTGATCGGTTTCCTGCTGGACACCAGTAACGGCATGATGATCCACTGGGATAAATATAAGGAAGCGGCCACCGAACTGATGCTGAATCTGCTGCCGGGGGACAAGAAATACTCGGGCTACCTGATCACCTACGGCAACACCGCGGAGCTGGTGGCGAACACCAGCAGCGATTCGGAAAAGATGGTGGAAAAGCTGCGGCGGACCAAGCCGGGCGGCGGCTCGGCATTATTCGATGCGATCTACGCGGCATGCACGAGCCGCAAGACTGTGCAGGGCGAGCCGTATGAACCGCGCCGGGTGTTGATCGTGATCGGCGACGGTCATGATACGGCGAGCAGAAAATCCCTGCAGGAAGTCATCGAGATCGCGCAGCGGAATCTGGTTACTGTCTATGCGATGAGCACCGTTGCCTTCGGATTTCACACGGATGGCGAAGCGAATCTGACCGCGCTGGCCTCCGAAACCGGCGGGAAAGTCGAAACTCCGCTCAACAATACCTACAAAGACGTGGCGGGTTTTCTGTCGAATCCTTCAGATGACGGGAACTACGCGCTCGCGGTGGGCACCGGCGCTTATACCGCTGAGATTTCCAGCGCGATCTTTCGAGCCGTCGCTTCGCTCTCGGGTGAAATCACTACGCAGTACGTGATCCGCTACAACCCGGATGTTGGGCCGAATTCGGAATCGAAACAATTCCGCCGCATCAAAGTCGCGGTTAATCTGCCGGGCATCGAACTTCGCTATCGCAACGGATATTATCCGTACGCGCCGCCGCAGTAGAGGCCCGAAGGGTAGTAGGGGAGCGGCGGCGTGGGAGATATTCCGTTTGGCTTCGGCACGCTGTAACATTGAGTTTCCCGATGCCCGCGGCGGTCATTCCAATCGAAAGCAAACTTGTTCAAACCGGACGGCGCGCCTGCTGGTCTCTGCTTGAGATCGCGCAGGCGGGCCGGAGTCCGATCCCTTACGGCATCCTGCTGGCGGATCAGGACACCAGCCAACTCACCCACCGTCTGCGGGGAGCGGAATCCTTCGACGAACTGGATGAACAAGAGGCCGATATTCTCAGCGCGCTTTCCGGCGACCTGGAACAAAAGGCCCGCGAGATGGGCGGGATACGGTTGCTGGAGTCGCTCGAAGACTCGTTATCCGGTTTCTTTCGCATCGGCGATCGGACCCCGATTGTCTATCGTGACGCGCAGGCGGCGGTGGATCGGCTTTTCGACGAGCATGTGGATGCGACGATTCGGCCCTTCATTACGCACCTGCCTGTTTACGGGCTGCGCGCGGCGGCGACAAAGTTCGGGGAAGGCATGGAGGGAGAGCGGGAAGGCTGGGTTCGCGCGCCGGAGAAACTGCGATTGACGGATGGGATGTTCGTTGCACAGGTGGTGGGCCGCTCCATGGAGCCGCTGATTCCCGACGGCAGCTTCTGCATTTTCCGCGCGCCGGTGACAGGTTCGCGAAAGGGGCGGTACCTGCTGATCGAGAAGTTCGACGAGACGGATTTCGCTGCCCGGTACACGGTCAAGAAGTACGCAAGGTGGGGAGGCCGGGATGAATCGGCCGAACGCGAGAGCGCAATCCGGCTGGAACCTTTGAATCCCGAGTTTGAGGCTTTCGATCTGACCGAGGATCGATTCCGCGTGGCCGCCGAGTTCGTTCAGGTACTTCCCTCCTGATTCCGCTTCCCGCATTCCGTCGCGCTCTGCTCCGCTGGTACGACGCTGCACAGCGCGATCTGCCGTGGAGGGCGAGCAAATGGAGGGAAAACAGGCGGGAGCGGGCGGATTCCGTAAGATCGCCTTTCTATCGTGTGTGGATCTCGGAGATCATGCTTCAGCAGACGAGGGTTGAGGCGGTCATTCCCTACTACGAGCGGTTTCTGCAGCGGTTCCCATCGATCGAAGCTTTGGCTGCCGCGGCGGAAAACGATGTTCTGACGGCCTGGAGCGGACTGGGCTATTACAGCCGCGCCCGCCATCTGCATCGCGCGGCCAAACAGATCGCGGCACGAGGACTTCCGCCGACGCATGAGGAGATCCTGTCGCTTCCCGGCGTGGGCCCGTACACGGCGGCGGCGATCGGAAGTATCGCGCTCGGACTGCCGCATGCCGCGGTCGACGGAAATGTGATGCGCGTGATCAGCCGTCTGACGAATGACGCTTCGGAGATCGGTTCGCCCACCGCGCGAAAGCGGTTTTCCGAACGAGCGAAGGCTCTGCTCGATCGCCGACGGCCGGGCGATTTCAATCAGGCCATGATGGAACTCGGCGCGATGGTGTGCGTGCCGAGGGTTCCCGATTGCGGCGACTGTCCCGTGGCGAAGTTCTGTGCCGCGCGTGCTTCGGGAACGGAGCGCGAGCTGCCGGTCAAATTGAAGAAAGCGGAGGCGCGGGATGTGTCGCTCGATCTCGCGGTTATCGAGCGGAAGGAATGTATCCTTCTCATCAAGCGCGACTCGACCCAAAGGCGGCTGGCCGACTTCTGGGAACTGCCGGAGATACGTTTTTTCCCGCGCATGCCGGGACCCCCGCCTGCAGCCAAGGTCGGCGAGTTCAGCCATCGCATCGTGAACGACCGCTTCCGTGTAGCGGTATGGAAAGCCCCCGCAAAATGGAAAGCGCCCGCAAATTTTCGCGGCGCGAAAGTGCCGAAAAACCTGCGGGGAGCCGAGTGGGTGCCGATCGCCGAACTGGCCCGGATGCCGCTCACAACCATTACCCGGAAGGCGCTCAGGGCGATGGGGTCCGCTGCCTTGCGCTGACCTCTCCGCGAATACCTCTCTCGCCGGGCGGAGATATCGAAACGCTCCGGAAATCGGCCGATAAGTCGAAATTCAGGACTTATGCGCCGGCACTGTCGCACCACGGGTTTCCTTTCCGCCTGCCTGATGGCATTGCTGGGCATGGCGTTATCAGGCATATCGGAGATGCCGGCGGACCTGACAACATCAAGCTCGGCTCCTTCCTACAGCGCGGCGAGCATCGTCAACGCCGCCACTCAGACGGTGCAAACCCTCGCGCCCAACACCATCGCAACAATCTACGGAACAAACCTTTCCTGGAGTACTCATGCGGTGAGCTCCGCCGATCTGGATGGGGGAACGTTGCCGAGTTCGCTCGATGGAGTGACGGTTTATGTGAATGGCATTGCGGGCAATCTGTTTTTCGTGTCGCCGGGTCAGATCAATTTCCTCATTCCTTACGAGATCACGGCGTCGAGCGGCACCGTGTACGTTGCACGGCAGGGCGTCGCGGGACCGCCTGCGATCGTTCCGCTGGCCACCGCCGCGCCGGGATTCTTCGAATGGAGCGGCAACTTCGCGCTGGCGGAACACGCCGACGGCAGCCTGATCTCGTCATCGTCTCCCGCTCAGCCAGGCGAGATCGTTGTGCTGTATGCTGCCGGTCTGGGCCGTACCTCGCCGGATGTTCCTTCCGGGCATGTGGTCTCGGTAGCCACCAGCATTCTGTATGCCTCCGAATTGCAGATACTTTTGAATGGCAATCCGGTACCGGCGTCGAGTATTTACTACGCGGGACTCGCACCCGGCTTTGCCGGCTTGTATCAGATTAATCTGCGCCTGCCGGACGTGCTGCCTGCCGATCCGGCGATCCAAATGGTGATGGGCGATCAGACCAGCCCGGCGACCGTGCAGCTTTTTGCGCAATAGTCCGAAACGCGCAGGCGCGAATCGCACTCTACAATAAAGGCAGCTATGAACCTGGCAATTGTACGCAGCGCGATCCTGTGCGGCGCTGTGCTGTCCTTTTCAGGCGGGGGAGTTTTTGCCCAGGGCGGAGATTCCAATGCCGGGAAGGAAGCGCCCTCCGTTTACACCGTGCAGACGGGAACCCACATTCCTCTGGGTCTGATCAACAGCGTCAGCACGAAGCATTCCGCGGCGGGCGATCGCATCTATCTGGAAACGGTCTTTCCGATCGTGATCGACAGCCATATCGTGATTCCGCCCGGAAGTTATGTCACCGGTACCGTCACCGACGTGAAGCGGCCGGGCCGGGTCAAAGGCCGCGGCGAGCTCTATGTCCGCTTCGACTCAATCACGCTGCCGAACGGCGTTACGCGCGAGTTCCGCTCGAGGCTCGGTTCGGTCGATGCCAGGGGAGACGAGCGTCTCGATAAGAAGGAAGGCCAAGTCCAGGCCGATTCCAACAAAGGCGGCGATGCGAAGATTATCGGCGAGGGTGCGGCGACCGGCGCCGGTCTCGGAGCCATTGTCGGCTCAACAGCCGGACATGCGGGAATGGGCGCGGGTGTCGGCGCTGCCGCCGGAGCGGCAGCGGGCATTGCGGGCGTACTGCTGACGCGCGGTCCGGATGCGGTGCTGGCAAAAGGCAGCACGATTGAAATGGTGCTCGACCGCCCGCTCATCTTCGCCGCGAGCGAAGTCAACTTCACTTCCACCGGGGGCGCAGGTCATTTCTCGGGCGGCGGCGGACCGATTCCCGAAAACAAGAGTGGATCGACGAATCCCGGACGACGCCTGCCTTTCTGATTCCCGCAAAGACGCCAGGGCGCAAAGTTACAACAACCAGCCGGAAATTGCTGCCGCTATTCCCAACAGTGCGCTGATCACTCCCATTACCGGGAACAGCTTCGACCGGGCAATGAAGTATAAGGAGGTCAGCACGAGCCCGATTTCCAGCAGCCCTTCGCCGAAATCGAAGCGCAGCGCCTGGTCCTCTGTGTGGCTGGCCTTCTCGTCCATTTTGCGCGCGTCTTCCTGTGCCGCATCGGACTCCTTTGTGTAACGCTTCTTTTCCTTTTCGTAGCGATCAAGGGTGCTCGTGGCTTGAGAACCGTGCTCCGGCATGGAACTCAACAGGTCGACGCCCAGCTCAAGGCTGTGAAATTTGATCCGCTTGGCCTGGTAGAACGACCACTTGTCATTCGCGTCCGATTTGAAAAGGACGGCATCCGTGTGCGCGCGGTGCGAAACGATGGTGACGATACCTAGCAGAACCGCGAGAATCGACGCGAGCACGCCGATCTTCCTGCCGAAAGGGTCGGCGCCTTCGACTTCGGTGTGAACTTCAAGCTCAGCCATAAAGGTGAGTTTATTCTAGTGCAGTGTCCCCGAAATAACTGGACTGCAGATCGGTACATGCGGCTTCAGCCGCGTCTTTCTTGCGCCTGTAAAACGCGGCTGAAGCCGCGGCTACCGGCTGTCCGGAGCAGTCCAGTTATATCCTGGACACTACACTAGCTGTTTGCGGGCCACTTCGAGTCTCGACGGGAACCTTCTCCATGAAAAATGGATGCGGCGCGCGCTGGAACTGGCGCGCGAAGCTGAAGAAGCGGGCGAAGTCCCGGTGGGGTGTCTGGTGGTCTCGCAGGGGGAAATCATCGGTCAGGCGCGCAATTCCCCCATCGGTTTACTGGATCCGACAGCGCACGCGGAAATGCTGGCGCTGCGCCAGGCGTCGATTGCGGCCGGTAATTACCGTTTGAGCGATGCCACTCTGTACTGCACACTGGAGCCCTGCCCCATGTGCGCCGGCGCGCTCGTGGCTGCGCGAATCGGGACGCTCGTGTTCGGCGCGCGCGATCTGCGGTTCGGCGGAGTGCGGAGCAAATTCCGGATTGCGGATTCACCGCTGCTGAATCATCAGGTGGAGATCGTCGAAGGGGTGCTGGGCGCGGAATCTACCGCGATGCTTCAGCACTTCTTCAACGCGCGGCGTTCAGGAATATAAAACCCGCGCGCCGCCTTAAGAACCGATCTTTTGCCAGAGGGCCTTGCCGACGAAGAACGGACCCATCTCCTGCATGTGGTGTGAAGTCTGCTGCGTCTTCCGCATTGCCTGCACGCATGCGGAGAGCGGGAATAACTCCTTGCCGATCAGTCCGATCACGAAGTCGTTGTCGTCGCGATCCATGCCGAAACCGGCGAGGCGGATGTCATGCGCGAGTCCCGCGTCGCCGAAGCCGTGTCCGATTTTGCCGTGTTCGCGCAGAATGGTCATCTGCTCTTCCGCCGGCATGGCATTGAATTCGCCCTTGCGCCGCAGCGGGTACCAGACATGCCATTTCCACTCGGCATCCGTCACCACCTTGCGTGGGCGATCGAGCAGCCAGTCCTGCAGGTTCGGTTCGTAGCCGATCGAATAGGTACGCCCGATCATGGTGAAGTCCGGCTTGAAGACGAGCCGGTGGAAAGCGCTTCGACGGAGGAAGGGCCGCAAAGTGTCCACGAAAAAGTCCGGGGACTCGCTCCAGGTCAGCAGCCCGACTCCCCGCGGATCGTTCATATCTTCGTAAAGGACGCCTTCTATGCCGGAATCGTCGAGAGCTCCCGCGAGGTCCTGCGCATCCTCGGCGTTGCTCCATGCCAGCAACTGCATGAAGAGACGACGGTCGGAAGCCTGCTGCTCGCCGCCACGCATCCCGCCTTTTTCTCTGAGATCGAGTGGTTCCACCGTTTCAGCGTAACTCAGAGCGTCGTCTCAGAGCTTAGTCACGATGAAGGGCGTCGTAGTCGGCTGCTTTGATCCGCCTTCCGGTTCCACGGTTACCGCGACGGCCGCGCCTTTTCCGGTCAGACCCGGATCGATCGGCCCCAGCCGCACGAACACGGCTGTCGCGTCGGGCAGGCTCTGAAACAGACCGGACGGGACGGGGTTGCCTTTCGCCGGAATCAGCCACAACTCGAACGTGCGGTTGGTGTCGATGCGCGGAAGGCCGGCCGCGATGAGCACGACGCCTTTGGGGCTCACAAAAACGCGGCCCTTGGATGGTTTCTCCGTTTCGCCGAAGGAAACGTCCCGGGTTGCGGGATCGTTCAGTATCGAGAGGGCGCGCTGCAGCCTGGCGGTGTCGCCGATCTGACGCCTGCCGGAAACGCCGATCGCAACCAGCGCGATGCTCATGGCCGCGGTGATAGCCCACGGAAGAAAGACCGCGGCCCGCGATCGTCTGGGCGCCTTCCTGACCGTCGCCATGATGCGCTTGCGAAGATCCTTCGGCGGATCCTTAATGGGCACCGCGCCTGAGATCGCGGTTACGGTCGCCATCGCGCTGGCCATTCCGGAAATGCATTCCGGGCAGTTCCGCGCCAGGTGCCCGGCGATCTCCGAGCGCTCCGGATCTTCCGCGATGCCAAGCGCATACGACGTGTAGTCCTGACGGAGTTGGTCGCAGGTCATGCCGCCACCGCCTGTCCCAGCGCTTCGCGCAGATTTTTCAGGGCGGCGCGGACCCAGGTCTTAACCGTGCCGAGCGGCTCGCCCATCCGTTCGGCCATCTCGGTCTGCGAAAGACCTTCGTAATACGCCATCTCGATCACCTTCCGCTGATCCGCGCTGAGTTTCGAGATCGCCTTGCCGATCAGGCGCGCATGGTCCGTGTTCAATACCTCGCGCTCCATGTCGACGAAGAGCGAGGGATGCTCCCGTACATCCAGCTCATAGGAGTTGCGGTCCATGCGCGCGCCGATCGAACGCAGGTGATCGATGGCGCGGTTGCGCGCGATGGCCAGCAGCCACGGCCCGATCGCTCCCCGCCCGGCTTCGAATGCATGCACGCGGTTCCACACCCTTAGGAACGTCTCCTGCAGCAGATCTTCCGCAATGGCCGCGTCCCGAACGATAGCAAGGATCACCGAATACGCCATCCTGCCGAACCGGTCATAGAGATCGCCCATGGCTTCGGGATCGCGGCGCTGAAGCCGGATCGCAAGACTCTGGTCGTGGTCCGCGCTCATCTGCAGAGCCAGAAAAATTCCGGGTATCATCATGCGAAGAGTTCTCTGATGAGCATAGCGCTCCGATACCGGGATGGAATGCATCCCCGCTGTTGGCGGCGACCGAAGGACCCCCCGCGGCGCTCTGCCCGGCGAAGCTCAAACAGCAGATTGCCCGGCTCACATACTTGGATACGTAGCGGCCCGGCCGACAGATGCCCCCGGTCCTCATTCCGATGACGGTCAACTGCTGAAGCAGCGCGCGCGGGAGATGCTCTCGCACCGCTCAAGTGCATTTTTTTCTTGACATTCGAACGGAGTGACTCTATATATGAATCACGCTGCGATTTTTTTTGGGAATCGCAAATTCGAATTGGGAGATTCAATCGATGAAGAACGCAACCAAGAAAGCTGCGAAGAAGAAAGCCCCTGCAAAGAAAAAGAAGTAGGCTCGCAGCAGTAAAAAGGCAACACGAGGCCCCGGCGACGGGGCCTTTTTTATTTCCTGTTACTTCCTCACAAACTTCTGGACGGCTCTGTTCACAGTGTCCGCGACGTAAATTTCACCCTTCGGACTCACCGCCACGTAGTGCGCTTCGCCGAATTCGCCAACGCCCTTCCCCGACTTTCCAACCGCTGCCAGAACGTTACCGTTCAGATCGAGCCGCAGCAACTGGCCGGCGAAACCGTTCACCATATAAATGTATTGATTGCCGATCTCAAGGCCGCACGGTAATCCCGCGTACTTGATCTCGCGGATAAATTTTCCGTCGTCGTCGAAAATCTGAATCCGCTCGTTCTCCCGGTCCGCAACCCACATCTGGCCTTTGGCATCGAACGCGATCCCATGCGCCACGTTGAACTGTCCGGGCTCGGCGCCCAAGCCGCCCCAGGACTTTTTGAAGTTTCCGTTCTTGTCGAACTTCAGTACGCGCGGATCGCCCTTGCCGGGGGTGTGGCCCTGGACGATGAAGACGTCTCCTGCGCGGTTGAAGGCAAGGTCGTTGGGTTCATTCAGGTGGTGGGACTGCGTGGTTTCGTTCCACTCTCCCGGTTCGTCCTTCGTACCGATGGTGAGCAGCACCTGCCCCTGCGGATTCATCTTCACCACGATGTGCGCGCCTACGTCTGTCACCCAGATGTTGCCGTCGCGATCGATACGCAGGCCGTGTGTCCGGCGGAACCCCTCGCCGAAGGCGCGAAGGAACTTTCCGTTCTCATCGAACTCAACGAGCGCCTGCGGTCCGCGGGTCAGGACATAAAGGTGACCTTTGGAGTCGAACGCGACGCTGGCGGAAGCTCCCATCTTCATTCCTTCCGGAAGCGGAAGCGGATCGGCGACGGCAGCGTAATCCATCTCGGGGGCCTTCTGCGGCTCCATCAGCTTCGGATCGGACGGGCGCTGTGCAAACAGCGACGCTTCTGTGAAAAGACACGCACCGGTGAAAAGGATTGCGAGTACAAGTTTGTTTCGCGACATCCTGCTGCTCCTATTGCTGTCCCGCAGCCCGACCACCGCGCCCACCGCGACCGCCGCGTCCCCCGCCTTGTCCGGGCACCGGCAACGTCAGCGCAACGAGTTCCGCGCCACCGCCCTGCTGCCCGCCCACAACCGCCACGAGGAACTGCCGTCCGTTGATGCTGTAGGTCATCGTGCCGCCGGTCAGGTTCCCGCCGAGGGGCATCTCATTGATTACAGTGCCGGTCTTTTTGTCGATCGCCCGCAGATCGTTGCTGCCTTCGAACAGCAGAGTCTTCGTAACCAGAATCGGCGAGCGCTGTCCGCCGCCCCAATTGCTCGCATCGATCCCTGCCGCTTTCAAGGCCGGATTGTTCACGAGGCTGTCCGCCGGCTTGCCGTTCGGAATCATCCACGCATGCTCGCCCGTGTTCAGGTCGATGGCGGTGATGCGGCCATAGGGTCCCTTGATCAGCGGCAACCCATTGACGTTCGGGCCACCGAGACCGCCCGCGGCAATATACGGCATCTCCGAACGCGAGCCGCCGGGTTGTAGAGCCGATATATAAGGTGACGTTGTCGAGGGCACGTAAAGCATTCCGGTTTCGGGGTCAACCGAGCCGCCCATCCAGTTCGCGCCGCCGCCGGCGCCGGGCAATTGAATCGTGCCGAGTTTCCCACCGGCATCCTTCAGGATCGGCGGCGTGTAAATCGGCCCGAGCACATATTGCGACGCCAATTTCAACGCTTCGGCCTTGATCTCCGGCGTGTAATCGGCGAGATCCGCTTCGGTCACGCCCTGGCGATCGAAGGCTGCGGGCTTGGTCGGGAACGGCTGCGTCGGCGAATACCATTCGCCCGGCACGTTGCCCTGCGGCACGGGCTTCTCGACAATGGGCCACACCGGCTTGCCGTTGGTGCGGTCGAAAACAAACGTGAATGCCGACTTGTTCACCTGCGCCAGTGCCTTAATTCTTTTGCCATCGACGGTAATGTCGAGCAGAATCGGAGCCGCCGGAATATCGTAGTCCCACATCTCGTGGTGAATGAGCTGGTAATACCAGACGCGCTTGCCGGTTTTCACGTCGATGCAGACAATGCTGTCGGAGAACAGATTGGCGCCGGGGCGCTGGCCGCCGTACGTATCGCCGCTGGGCGCTTCGACGGGAATGTAGACATAGCCGAGTTCTTCATCGCCGGTCAGCGGCCCCCATGCGCCGGTGTTGCCGGTGAATTTCCATGACTCGACGCCGGTCTGCGGATCCTTCAGCCAGGTCTCGGTGCCCTTCTCTCCCGCCTGCGGGACCGTGTGGAAGGTCCACAGCAGCTTGCCGGTACGCACATCGAAGCCGCGGGTGTAACCGGGCGTATTCAACTTGGTCGGAAGAGCAACCCCGACTTTGAGCGCCGCGCCGACCACGACCACGTCGCGAACGACGATCGGCGGCGAAGTTGCTCCGATGGTCCCCTTCTGGACCACCGGCCGGTCCAGACCTTTCCAGAGATCGACATGCGCGTCGACGCCGAAGTTCGCAACCGGCAGACCGGTCTTTGCGTTCAGCGCGACAAGCTGATAGCCGGGCGTGACGAACAGGATGCGATCGTCACCCCTGCCGTCGCTCCAATAAGCAAGACCGCGATTATTGGCACGAACGGCGCCGCGTTCCGCCGTATCGTCGCCGCGATAGAGCCACAATGTCTCGCCGGTGGCGGCGTCGGCGGCTACAACGGTCCGCCCCGTGCCCGCCGTGAAAAACAGCTTTCCGCCGATCATGAGCGGGGTTACTTCCCATGCCGCCTGCGGAGCCGGCCCCATATTCTGGGCTTTCCAGCGCCAGACCACCTGCAGGTTCTTCACGTTGGATGCGTTGATCTGATCGAGCGGAGAATATCGAGTGCTTCCGGTATCGCCTCCGTTGACCCGCCATTCGCCGTTAGCGGGCGTTCCCTGCTGAGCGTAGGCAATGGCGAGGCTGAGGGCAGATGCTGCGAGTATCAGGACGAAATTTCTTCGATGCATTCGATAAGGGCTCCAAAGAGAGTCTATTTCCAAACAGGATGCCGCGCAACTTCCGCCTTCGGCCTGCTTGACAGGGAACGGCGAGTTGGCAAACTATAGTACCCATGAAACGAATTGCCTTCGTTGGCTTGCTCTCCGTTATTGCCGCTGTCGTCGCATTCGGCCAGGCCGCTCCCGTGGTTGCCGCCGATGATCCCGCGGCCCTGTTCAGAGATAAAGATCCTGTGCTCAATCGCAACAAGCAGGCGGCGATGCACATCGTCATCGATCTGTTGGAAGCGGGCCACTGGAATGAAGCAAACAAGTGGATCACCGACAGATATATCCAGCACAATCCGAATTTCGGCTCGGGGCTTGCGCCGGTTGTGAAGGCATTCGGCGCACGCGGTCCCGGACGACCCATTCCGGCGAGCCCGAAGGACTGGCGGACGAAAGTGGTGGCGGTGGTTGCGGAAGGCGATCTGGTTGCTGTGATCACACGCGTCGAGTTACCCGATCCGCGAAACGCGGGCCAGACCTACACGACGACGCACTACGATGTGTGGCGATTTGTGGACGGCAAAGCCGACGAGCACTGGGACGAAGGGCGCATCAATCCGCCGCGTCCGCCACAGTAACAGTTTCTGAAGGAAAGAGGCGCGCGGTTTCTATTGAGGGGTGGCCGAATGCAGGCGTCGGTCCACTTCCTCCCACAATTCCCGCGCCGTGATCAAATGCTCGCCGCGCCGGGCGATAGTGTCTGTCTCTCTCGGCGACCCATTCTCGAAAGACCAGATCAGTCTCGCTTTGGGATCGACGACAACGACCTGCGGGATCCCCCATCTCTCATAAAGAAGGCATTTCCGCAAAACGCGCGAGAAGGAGTCCTCCGGTGAGAGGATTTCGATCACCACATCGAATGGCTCAGTAGGATAAGGGTCGCGGATGCCGCCTTCCGCGGCGATCACATCCGGTATCGGTTCATAAGCGGGGTCGAGTTTGAGAGTGATTTCCTGGCCGGCGTCGTATCCCATGGCGCCAAGCAGTCTCACAAGGATCTCCTGGACCAATGAATGCAGCCGAGTGGGCATCGCCTTCTGCACCGCCTCACCGTTCCAGTATTCAAAGTACGGCTTTTCGTCGGCGAAGCGGACATGAAACTCTTCCAGCGAAAGCTTGCGTTCCTCAACGGCGGGCATGGCTGTCTCCATTATTGCCCGGAGGCCACAGTTCAGCGAAGGGCGAACGTGAACAACGACGGGCCGGCCTGCACGCTCACGTACTGCTTCCCATCGACCGAAAATGTCATGGGGCCGGAGGAGACGGAAGGTCCGAGGTTGGTCTCCCACAGCAGCTTTCCGTCGCGGGCGTCGAGCGCATAGAACTGACCGTCGCGGCCGCCGCTGAAGAGCACGTTGCTTGACGTGGTGAGGACCCCGGCTTCAGTCTGAGGAGCGCTCAGCTTGAAGTCCCACTTCTTCTCGCCGGTCTGGGGATCGATCGCGCGTATGGCGCTGAACATCTCCCCAACCGCGCCGTTCTTCGGAAATACGCCGCTGAAGGTTGCGCCTGAATGGAACTCGGGCGGCTCTTTGTCCTTGAGATAGGTCGTTGAGCTGTTTTCCCACGTCGGAATGTAGAACAAGCCCGTCTGAGGACTGAAAGAAGGGTTGTACCAGTTCGTCGCGCCCTGGTTTCCCGGATAGACCAGCGTGCCTTCCACCGTGGGTTCAATGCCGGGCGCGCGAATCGGACGGCCCTTCTCATCGAACCCGTTCACCCAGTTTGTTTTCACGAACGGCTTACCGAGCAGGAACTCGCCTGTCGTCCGATCGAGGACGTAAAACACTCCGCTGCGATTCGCCCACAACATAACTTTGCGTGGGCTGCCCTTCCATTTAATGTCCGCAAGCACGGGAATTTGCACCGAATCCCAGTCGAATTCGTTGTGCGGAGAGAACTGATAGTGCCACTTCAGCTTGCCGGTGTCGGCATCGAGCGCGACGACGGAACACGTATAAAGGTTGTCGCCGAGGCGTGCGTCCCCATTCCAGTCCGGGCCGGGGTTGCCTATTCCCCAGAACGTCAGGTTCGTCGCCGGATCGTACGACCCCGTGTCCCACACCGAGCCGCCGCCGTGCTTCCAGGAATCGCCCGCCCACGTTTCATTACCGGGTTCGCCGGGTCCGGGCACCGTGTAGAAGCGCCAGGCTTCTTTACCTGTGTTCACATCGAACGCCGCGATGAAGCCGCGGATGCCGAACTCGCCGCCCGCTGTACCTTCGATGACTTTGTCTTTCACCACAAGCGGCGCATGGGTGAACGAATATCGTTCTTTGGGATCGGACACGACGGTGGTGTTCCAGATTTCCTTACCGGTCTTTGCATCGAGCGCGATCATGTGCGTGTCGAGCGTGGCGAGAAAAATCTTGTCGCCCTGAATGGCCAATCCGCGCGTCTCCTGCCCGCAGCAGTTGCGGGCGTCGGGGCTGGGCTTCCAGGCGTGCGTCCAGATCGTTTTGCCGGTTTTTGCATCGAGCGCGATCACGTCGTTGATGCCCTGCACCGTGTACATGACGCCGTCGACTACAAGCGGCGTGACTTCGTGCTTTTCCAATGACCGCGCCTGGAAGACCCATTTCAGTGTGAGATCTTTGGCGTTCTCCGGCGTGATCTGAGTGAGATTGCTGTGGCGCTGGCTGGAATAGCCGCCCGAATATGTCAGCCAATTCTGCGGCTCCTTCTGGCTCGCCGCTTCAATCCGCTCGAAGGGAACCGGAGTGATATTCGCTTCTTTGCCGGCCGGCGCGGGACCTCTCTGCGCATACAGCGAACCGCTCAGCGCAAGGAGCGCGCACATACTTAGCTTCATAAAATCGATACCTCTGTGGGACGAAATTATCGTATCAGAGGCCGGCGCGACGGTCAGCGCGAGTCCCGCAGCGCATAGACGTATAGCGCGTTGCCGGCTGCCACCGCGACATACTGCTTCCCGCCGGCGGCGTAGGTCATCGGGCCGGATGAGATCTGGCCGCCCGTGTTCGCTTTCCACAGCATCGAGCCGTTGTTGGCGTCGAGCGCGAAGAAGTAGCCTTCACGGCCTCCCACAAACAGGAGGTTGGTACCCGTCGTCAGAATGCCGCTGTCGGTGACGTCGGCCATGCGGAACTCCCATTTCCGGCCTCCGGTGTTGGGGTCGATCGCGCGAACCGCGCCGTATCCCTCGTCATCCCGCTTCTGGTTGATTTGGCCCGACTTCACCATCGGCACCGGTGACTGAGGCATAGCGCCCGCAAAGAGCCGTCCCTCCGTGTATTCGACGGGCTGCTTGACGTAGATCGATGAACACTAGTGTCCGGTAAAGTACTTTGCGCGATCCCGCAAGCTGTATGTCCTCAATGGATTGGCGGCGATCCGGCTAAAAACGATTTGAACTGAAACCGGGAAAAAATCGAGCAGAATGGGCTCGCCGGGCCGCCGCTGCATT
>DATAXN010000011.1:0-94179 GCA_036273015.1 Bryobacteraceae bacterium
CATGGAAAAGTGGAAATCCAAAAAGCAGGATTCCCACTTTCCCACGCTCGTTTTCTGTTTCCCAAATCCAAAAACGAAAGGAGAATCAATCCCGCTTGTTACCCTCATCCTTCAGGCTCATCTCAAGATTGGAAAACGCTAGGTCGCTACAATTGAAGCAACCATGACAGTCGAGATCGAAGGCGTAACCCTTCACCTCGCCCATCCCGATGAATTACCGATCCGTTGGGTAGGACAGGAAGAGTTGATGCGGCACCTGCTGGCCGCGTGGATGGTCGTGACCGAGCATGACGTGCCCATGAGCCCGCGGCTGATCGGCAAGCCCGGCGTGGGGAAGACCACTCTTGCATACGCCGCAGCCAAGAGGATGGGCCGCGATGTGTTCATCATGCAGGCGACGCTCGACACGCGTCCGGAAGATCTGCTGGTCACACCCGTTATCGAGGGCGAAGGCCGGCTGCGTTATGTCGCTTCGGCGCTTGTGAGCGCCATGATTCTCGGCGGTGTCGTGATCCTCGATGAAGGCAATCGCATGAGCGAGAAGAGCTGGGCCAGTCTGGCTCCGCTCCTGGACAACCGGCGATACGTCGAGAGCATCGTCGCCGGCATTAAGATTAAAGCGCATCCGAACTTTCGTCTGGTCACGACGATGAATGACGATTCGTCCACGTTCGAACTGCCGGAATACATCCACTCGCGTCTGCAGCCGCAGATTCTGATCGACTTTCCGGAAAAGGATGAGGAGTATCAGATCCTCAAGGAAAACATTCCGTTTGCCGAAGATCGAATCCTGGAATACGTCACCGATTTTCTGCAGCAGGCGCACGCGGCCGATGAGCGGTACAGCGTTCGTGACGGCATCAATATCGCGCGCTATGCGATAAAGCTGAAAAGCCTTGCGACGGGTCGCGAGCACGAAAGACAGGCGCTCGACACGGCGCTTCTCGAAACGCTCGGTGAGGAGGCGCGGCGATATGTCCGCCGGGACCGGGTTGCCACCTGAGTCGGGACGACCTGAATCTCCGGAACAGGAACCGTCCTGGTCCAGTCTCGAACGCGGGCGTTTCTCCTATCTGCCGGTGGTTCCCGGCCGCCTCGAATTTGCAGTAGAGGTCAGGCGGCGAATACTGGCCGAACGTCCGGCCGTGGTCGCGATAGAGTTGCCCGAAACGCTCGAGGCAGCGTATCTCGACGCGATTCAACGTCTGCCGCAAATTTCGGTCATTTTTTATAACGATCCGGTCACCGCCTCGCGACGCCGCGATATAGACGAAGAAGCGGAGCAGTCGGCGGTCTTTGTGCCCGTGGAACCGGCAGATCCATTCATCGAAGCGATTCGCAGCGCCCAGGAAATCGGCGCGGAGGTGGTATTTGCCGACCCCGACGCTACCGAGCGGCCGCACTTACCGGACAGTTATCCCGACTCTTATGCTCTGACTTCGATTCCCCTGAAGCAGTACGTCGAGGCGTACCGCGTCTATCCACAGGAGCGCACGGATGAACTCGAGCGCTTTGCAGGTGGAATTGCCTGGAAGCTCCAGGGCGCCGACCCGTTGGCGCGCGTGATGGTCGTGCTTTCGCTGAACCTTGTCGACCCCGTGCTCGATGCGATGGAGAAGCCCCAGCCGGAACCGGAGCGCCGGCGCCGCGAAGACCTGCGTCTCGTCAATGCGCATCCGGAATGTCTCGGTGAGATTACGTCCGAGTACCCCTTTCTGCAGGAGCGTTACGAAATGTTCCGCGTCGAGATGCAGGAGCCGGCGATGGTGGATCGGCCTCGTGTGCAGATGGCGCTGTTTCGCGAGGCGGAACACGCCTGGGTGCTGAATACCGGCGAAAAGATGCACCGCTGGCAGCGCCGGCTGCTGGCGCGCTACAGCCGCAACCTTGCCCTCGCCAATCGCGAACTCACAGCATCGCTCTTCGATCTGACCATCGCTGCCCGTTCGATTGTCGATGAGAATTATGCATGGGATGTCTGGGAAACCGCATCCCGCTATTCGCACCAGCAGACTGCAACAGATATCGACACCGTGCGGATTTCAGGAGAAGAAGTCTGGCTGAATACCAAACGCATCCGATTGCGGCGCAGGCTTCCCAGCACGAAACGCCGTCTTGGAAATCTCGGATTGAAGCCGCGCAGGAAAGAGAAGTTTCCCGGCGAGTGGGCGAGCGAGCTGAACGGCGCCAGCATCTGTTCTTATCCGCCCGAAGACATGGTCATCGAGGATTTCGGTCGTTTCCTGAAAAAAAAAGGGAAGAGTGTGCTGTCGGAAGAGCGCGCTACCGTTGAGCCGTTTACGGCCTCGCTTCTCGATGGTATCGATCTGCGCGAAACCATTCGTAACTGGCATGAAGGAAAAATTTACGTCCGAAATGTGCGGAAGACCTACGGCGACGTAGGCTCGGTCGTGGTGATTTTCGACGAGGACAGCGATGGCCGATACAACTACATGACCACGTGGCTCGGCGAAAACCAGAATGAATCCGACATGGCGTTTTACTCGACGTTTCCTTTCGATCATCTGATCGGGCCGGGGATCGGTCGCGCGGAGTATGGCGGATTTCTGATGAGCCTGCCGGCAAGAAGAATGTACGATGTTTGGGCCGATCCGGATTATGACTTCGCGGAAACGAAAGCGGAAAGATTATTGCTCGCCGGGCTCGACTACTCAATTCAGAAGTATGTGGTGTACGTTGCAGCGAAGCCTCCGCGGTCGATCTTCCGCAACATAGCGGCGCGCTTCGGGCGCACGATCGTCTATGTGCCCATTGGGCAATTGTCGCCGGTCACGATGAAGAAAATTCGCGTGGTGCACGTGCTCGACGGATACGACAAACGGGACAGCGCGAAAGAATTTATTTGGTAGGATCGTCTCAGGTGATTGCTTCCGATCAACTCGTGACAGCGCTTGCAACAGCCGCTTTTCCGACGTTTGCCGTGCTCATCGGCATTCTTGTAAACAATCAGCGTCTGAATGATTTCGCCCGCGCGGTGGATGTCCGTTTCACCGATCTAAACAGGCATATCGACGAGGCGACGCGGTCGCTTCGCAATGAAATAGAGCGTCTGCGCCGGGAGATCGAGTCGCGCATCATTCACCTCGAAGAACGCTTCGAGAGTTAGCGCTAACCTAGTCTCAGTGGATCTTGAAAAACATCTGTTGCGCAAAGTTGGTGAAGCGATTCATCGCTTCAAGATGATTCGCGCGGGCGACCGTATTGCAGTTGCAGTGTCGGGCGGCAAGGATTCGGTCACGCTTCTGGAAGCGCTTGTACTGCTGCAGAAGCGCGCGCCGATCAATTTCTCCGTCTGTGCCTTCACAGTGGAACAGGGGAAGTTTCTCCGTCCGGTCGGGCCTATCGGCGAACACATCCGGTCGCTGGGCGTGGAATGGACGTATCACACCGATAATCCGTCGATCCGGCTGATCACCGAGCAACCCGATCATGGCTGCGATCTCTGCAGCCGCTTTCGCCGCCGCGCCGTGTACCAGATCGCGCGGGGCATGGGAGCGAATGTCATCGCGTTCGGCCACACAGCCGACGATTTCTGCGAATCGCTCTTCCGGAACATCATGTATACCGGACGTCTCAGCTCGCTCCCGCCGGTTACTTATTCGCGCGAGCGCGACTTTCGGCTGATCCGCCCTCTTGTCTATGTCACCGAAGAGATCACGCGGGGATACGTCGAGAGCAAAGGTGTCCCGGTCGTGCCCTGCGGCTGTTCTCTCCGCACCGGCACCGTGCGCCGCAGCATCCGGGAGACGATCGCAGACTGGGAAACCGAGCACCCACACCTGCGCGAGAACATCCTTTCGGCCATGGGTAACATCCAGCATGGGCGTCTTCTGGACACGCGATATTTGAACCCTGAAGATCTCGCGGGCGAAGAAGAGATTGCGCCCAATGGTTCCGAACTCCTGCCCGTTCTCAACAACGCCTGAATGTCCGTACTCCTGACCTGCGACGCGATTGCAAAATCGTTCGGATCGCGCACGGTATTTTCCGGAATTTCACTCAGCCTGCATGAAGGAGACAAGCTCGGCATCATCGGACCTAACGGCGCAGGGAAGTCGACCTTTCTCACAATTCTCGGCGGCAGTCAGTCGGCCGACGACGGAACGGTGTCGATCCGTAAAGGCGTGCGGCTCGCGATGGTCGTGCAGGATCCCCGCTTCAATCCGGAAGCGACAGTTCGCGAAGTGATCTCAGGCTCCGCGCGTGAAAGCGAAGACAAAGATTTAGAGGTTTCGAAGATTATCAGCCGCGTTGGCTTTGAAGACCCGTCCGCGAAGGCCGGAACTCTGTCGGGCGGATGGCGGAAGCGGCTTGCCATTGCCGCCGCGCTGGCCGAGCAGCCGGATGTGTTGTTGCTCGACGAGCCGACGAATCACCTGGACGTCGAAGGCATCATATGGCTCGAAAAGCTGGTCAACTCGTCTGCTTTCGCTTCCGTCTTTGTGACACACGACCGGTACTTTCTGGAAAACTGTGCGACCCGCGTGGCTGAGATCAATCGCGCGTATCCGCAGGGTCTTTTTGCCGCAGGCGGCAACTACAGCAAATTTCTGGAAAAGCGATCGGAATTTCAGCGCGCGCAGGCAAAGGAACAGCAGGCTCTGGAGAATCTTGTGCAGCGCGAGATCGAATGGCTGCGCCGCGGCGCGAAAGCGCGGACGTCGAAATCGAAAGCGCGAATTCAGACAGCATTCGACCTGCAGGATCAACTCGCCGATGTCAGTTTGCGGAATAAGAAGGGTACTTCCATCGTCGATTTCACCGCTACCGGGCGGATGACGAAGCGTCTTCTGGCATGTGAACACGTATCGAAAAGTATGGGCGGTCGGCTGCTTTTTGAAGACCTCGGTTTTGCTTTGGGGCCTGGAGTCAAACTGGGCATCTTGGGAGCGAATGGCAGCGGCAAGTCGACGTTGCTGAGAATCCTGGCTGATGAAATTGCGCCGGACTCAGGCGAAGTGCGGCGGGCGGAAGGACTGAAAGTGGCGTGGTTCGATCAGAATCGCGAGCATCTGGACCTCGACCAACCGCTGCGCCGCGCGCTGGCGCCCGAAGGCGACACTGTCTGTTTTCGCGATCGTCCGCAGCATGTCGCCGGATGGGCGGCGCGCTTTCTCTTTCGGCAGGACCAGCTCGACCTGCCGCTCAATCGCCTGTCGGGCGGAGAGCGGGCGCGCGTTCATATTGCGAGGTTGATGCTGCAACCCGCCGATGTCCTCCTGCTCGACGAACCCACGAACGATCTCGATATTCCGACGCTCGAGGTGCTCGAAGACAATCTTCTCGACTTTCCAGGCGCCATCGTTCTGGTCACGCACGATCGTTTTCTGCTCGATCGACTCTCCAAAGCCATACTGGCGATGGACGGTGCGGGTGGGGTCGAATTCTTCGCCGAGCTTTCTCAATGGGAGCAGGCGACTGCGTCGAAGAAAGCCCCGGCGAAGGCTCCGGCGCGGGATATGCGCGACGCGCCTTCCAGCCAGCCTCGGAAAAAATTAACTTATATCGAGGCTCGGGAATGGGAACAAATCGAAGACAACGTTTCACGAGCTGAAGAATCGTTGGAAGAGAAGCGTCAGCAGTTGGAAAAGCCCGACGTAGTCTCAGATCCTGCGCGGCTGACTGCGGCCGTAAAAGAGATTGATGCCGCGCAGACCGAAGTCGACCGTCTGTATGCCCGCTGGGCCGAGCTCGAAGCCAGACGCGCGTAGTCCAGCGACGGGAGATGTGGCTACCAGCCGCGTCTGTTCCTCGAGCCCGAAAAACGCGGCTGCTAGCCGTATCTCCGTTAGAGTAAATTATGGATCAAAAATCGACAGCTGAGTTGTTTCGCAGCCTGCATTCCGGTCCTGACATTCTGGTTCTTCCCAACGCGTGGGACGCGATCAGCGCGCGAATCGTTGAGGCGGAAGGATTCCCCGCTGCTGCGACCGGGAGCGCCGGTGTTGCCGCTGTTCTGGGCTATCCCGACGGCCAGAAGATCCCGCGTCAGGAAATGATGTTCATGGTGGCGCGCATGGCCTCCGCGGTTAGCGTACCGCTGACTGCCGATGTCGAAGCCGGCTACGGCGATCCCGCCGGCACGGCGCGTGAAGTGATCGCCGCGGGCGCAGTAGGCATGAACCTGGAGGACCAGATCGATCACAAGCTTTTTCCTCTGGAGGATCAACTGGCATCCATCCGTGCTGTGAAAGATGCCGCGAAAGCAACAGGCATCCCGCTCGTTCTTAACGCCCGAACCGATATCTTCCTAATGAAGCATGGAGACGAGTCCACGCGCTTCGACCGTGCCGTGGAACGTCTGAACGCCTTTCACGAAGCCGGTGCGGACTGTCTGTTTGCACCGGGTGTTGTCGATGCCGACACCATCGGCCGCCTGGTCAAAGCAGTGAAAGGTCCGCTGAACATACTCGCGACCGTAGGTACACCCTCAGTCTCGGAACTGAAGCGCCTCGGTGTGAGACGCCTCAGTCTGGGGTCGGGCACGCAGCGAATCACTCTGGGAACCCTGCAGCGCTTCGCTCGCCATCTTCGGGACGAAGGAACGCTGACAGCTCTGGCAACCGACGCGATCTCTTACGCCGATGTTCAGCGGCTGATGTCCGGCGCATAGCGAAAGCTACAGCGATCGCAGGAAGTTAATAATGTCCTGCTTCGTCGAAGCCGGCAGCGCATTAAATCCGGCAACGACACCATTCGCCTCTGAGTTCGGACTGCTGTGAGCCTGAATAGCCTGCATCAGATCGGATGTTCGTCCGTCGTGCAGGAAGAACAGCCTTTGTCCAAGACCCCACAGCGGCGCTGTGCGCCATTCGTTGCCGGTGGCGTTGCCCTGTGAAATGCCGTCGGCCAGTCCGGTGCCCATGTTGTGCAGCAACAGATCCGACCACAGATGCACCTGTTGATTGCGCAGCGCAGCCTCAAATGCATCGCCCGTATTGAGAACCGGCGTATGACACAGCGCGCAGCCCACTTGCGTAAAAGCCTGCTGACCGTTCGCGGCAGACGGATTGCCGGGATTGCCGGGAGGAGCCGCCGGCTGAGGCGGAGCAAGAAGACGCATGAAAGCAGCAAAACCAGTTACGTCGCTCATTCCGGTAAGCAGTGAACCGGCCGTGTAGTCGGTACGGTCCTCGGGAGTCGGATTGAACCCGCAACCCGAGGTCTCATCGCGCTCTGTCGGGAAGATTTCATTGGTGACGCCCTGCTCGACGTTGTAAGCCTCGCCGCCAAACAGCAGGAGAGACTTGTTCTGTGCTTTCCAGCCGAAGCGCGTGATGGTTCCGTCATTTGCGCTCCGGTTCTCCTGGCCCTGAATACCGAGAGCGGCCTTCGCCTGCGCGTTTGCCGCCTTGTTTGCCAGAATGGCGGTGTCCGTGATCGCTTCCATCAACCCCGCTCCGAACAGTGGTGTGGGAATGCGAAACCCGGTATTGTTCTGCACCATTGCGGTTGCGAAGTCCGGCTGTGCAATCCTGCAGCCCGCGGCGTCTGACCGTCCCGTGATCGTGAACAGATCGTGTACGCCGCCGTCCGGCGAGCCATCCGCATTGCGTACGAATCTCACAACGCGAACGGGCCCGTTCTGAGTGATAAACGCCGGTATGGCGTTCGTCGCGCCGTAGCTGCCGGCGACAGCGATCTGCGGATTCAACTGTGGACTGGTTCCGCCCGGTCCCGGATGGTTGTGGCAGCCCGCGCAACTGTTCATGTTGAAGCGCGGTCCGAGGCCGGTTCCCGTGGCGCCGGGCTGCGTGCCGGACACCGAACCGATTTCCGTAAATCGGGCGAGTCCCGCATTGAAGTAAGCCAGTTCCGCGGCACTCAGGTTGGGCAAGGGTCTGCTGGGGCCGGGAGGTCCGGGGCGCGGGCCGGGATCGGCCTGCGCGAACGTCAGTGGCGCGGCGAGCAATGCAACTACCAGAATTTTGTCGACCATGTACTCAGTTGATGCGAAGTGTGTAAGAGAACTGTTGGCCGTCGCCCGCAAAATTGTAAAGCTAAGGTAAAACCCTGCGGACAGGCGCCCAAATCAGCTATTACTGGTTTTTAGATGCTTTCCGGTACTCCCGCAGCCAGCCTCAACACGCACCTGCTTCTGGTTGACGACGACGTCAAGCTCTGCCGGTTGGTGCGCGAATATCTCGAGCCGCTCGGATATCAGGTCTCCAGCGCGCACACGGGTCCGGACGGACTCGAGCTGGCCCTTGCCGTGGAATATGACGCCATCATTCTCGACGTCATGTTGCCCGGACTCGATGGCTTCGAAGTGCTGAGACGGCTGCGCTCCAAATCCAATGTGCCTGTTCTGATGCTCACCGGCCTGGGAGATGAGGCAGACCGCATTGTCGGACTCGAGATCGGCGCGGACGATTATCTGCCGAAGACTTTTTCTACGCGCGAACTGCTCGCCAGACTTCGCGCTGTGATCCGGCGCTCTCGAATTACAGCATTGCGCAAGGGCGACGCGCAGCAACCGGCTGTTATCGTTGGCGATCTGCGCGTGGAGCCTGAAACACGCGTGGCCTCGATCGGAACACAGCCGCTTGTTCTGACTGCGGTGGAATTTGACCTTCTGCTCTCGCTTGCGCGCGCATGCGGACGCGTGAAGACTCGCGAAAGGCTGTTGCTCGAAGTGGCGGAGCGCGACTTCGAAGCCTTCGATCGGTCGATTGACGTGCACATCTCCTCCATTCGGAAAAAGCTGGGCGACGATCCGAAATCGCCGCACTACATTCAGACCATCCGTGGCGTCGGCTACATGATGCTCAAGCCATGATATTCAAGCGATGAAGAAACGCGTTTCGTTATCCGCCAAAATTTTTCTGCTCGCCGCCGGCAACATCGCCCTGCTGGCGCTCGTATTTCTTCTGTTCGCCCGATTCGAGCTACATCTGGAGTTCAATTCATTTCTCTTCGGCGCACAGGATCGCGTGGTATCTCTCGCGCGGCAGGTCGCGCTCGATCTTGCGATAACTCCTGTCGACGCGCGTGATGAGCTGCTGCGGCGATACAAGCGGATGTACAACGTGGAATTTTACCTGTACGAAAGCCCGGTGACTCAGATCGGCGGGCCAGCGGTGGACCTGCCTCCTGCCGTCTTCGATGAATTGCGCAAGCCGCCTCCGCGCCGCGAACCTCCGCCACCCCGGCGGGGCGGGGAAGAAAGCCGCGGCGAAGAAGGTAGAGAAGAAGGCAGGGGCAGGGAAATGGGGCGTGGAGAGCGCGGCGGTCCTCCGCCTCCTGAACGTGGTCCCGGGAACGGTCCGCCGCTGTTCGAAGTCTCAACCAGCAACCCTACGGCCTACTGGGTGGGCGCGCGCATTCCGATCCGGGAGGGAGGCGTCGAAGGCCAGAGGCCCGGTATCCTGCTCATGAGTGCGCCTTCTTTTCTGGGCACTCCATTGTTCTTCGATTACAAGCCCTGGCTCGCCATTTCCGGCGCCATCGTGCTGGTATTCGTGTTGTGTTGGCTGCCGTTCATTCGCGGACTGACGAGAGCTGTCGCTCAGATGAGCAAAGTCACCGGGCAGATTGCCGAGGGCCATTTCGATCATCAGCTTCCGGAAACTCGCCGCGACGAGCTCGGCGTCCTTGCCGCGGGCATCAATCGGATGGCATCGCGTCTCTCGGGATTCGTCTATGGCCAGAAGCGATTTCTCGGCGATATCGCCCATGAGTTATGCGCGCCGATTGCGCGAATTCAATTCGCCCTGGGCGTTCTGGAGCATCGCACCGAGCCGGGAACCGTCGATGACCTGCAGGACGAGGTGCGTCAGATGTCGAGCCTGGTCGCGGAGCTTTTGTCTTTTTCAAAAGCCGGGATGCGGCAAAATGCAAAGGCTTTGGTGAGCGTGAATGTGGCCCGCATCGTCAGAGAAGCCGCGGCGCAGGAGAATGCGAAAGTCGAGATGACGATCGATGAGGACCTGATGGCGATGGCCGATGCGGAGTCCCTGTCGCGTGCGATAGCAAATCTGCTGCGAAACGCAATCCGATATGCGGGACAGGCCGGACCAGTAACCGTAGCTGCTCGGCGAGAAGCGAACCAGGTCGCGATTACCGTCAGCGACCACGGTCCCGGACTTCCGGAAGACGAAGTGGAGCGCGTCTTCACCCCGTTCTACCGCGTAGAGACTTCGCGAAATCGTGCTTCCGGTGGAGTAGGCCTGGGCCTTTCCATTGTGCGGAGTTGCGTGGAGGCCTGCAAGGGTACGGTGCGCTGCCGCAATCGCGTACCCACGGGTCTGGAAGTCGAGATTCGGCTGGCTGCGGCTTAAAGCCTTAACGGCTTGAACCGAACCGCCGCCGCGGCCGGAACGATTGCGTCTTACTGGCGAAGCGTCGTGTGGTCGGCATCTCGATGACTGCCGCCGCACCCTTCTCCTCGCGTCCCAGACCATCCGGAGTTTCCTTCAGAGTGAGACGAACTTTGAGCATCCGTTCAATATTCTGGATGTCCCGGCGCTCTCCGCGGGCGGCAAAAGTGATTGCAACGCCCTCGGCGCCCGCACGTCCGGTGCGGCCGACGCGATGGATGAAGTCCTCGGGCTGCTGGGGCAGATCGAAATTCACCACGTGGGCGATATTGTCGACGTGAATACCGCGCGCGGCAACGTCGGTTGCGACCAATACCCGGTATTGTCCGTCCTGAAATCCGCGCAGCGCCATGTTGCGCTGATTCTGCGAACGATCGCCGTGAATTGCTGTCGACTTCACGCCTGCTGCATGAAGCTTCTTCGCCAGCCTTTCCGCGCCGCGCTTGGTACGCGCAAAAACAAGGAACGAGCCCTCGCTCGAGACCAGCAGATGATGCAGCAGAGCGAGCTTGCGATCCGGCTCAACTTCATAAACGTGCATGTCGATCTTCTCCGCCGGCTTGCTGATCGAGCCAACGGCGACGCGCACGGGATCTTTCAGATGTTTTCCGATCAGGCGAGCCACAGAGGCCTCGAGAGTCGCCGAAAAGAAGAGAGTCTGCCGGCTGGGCAGAGTCTTACGAAGGATGTTTTCAACCGCGGGCAGGAAACCCATGTCAAGCATACGGTCAGATTCGTCCAGCACCACAATACGTATCGCGGCGAGCCCGACCAGTTTGCGATCGAGAAAATCGCACAGGCGGCCCGGCGTCGCGATGATTACCTGCGCGCCCTGCCGGATCGATTTGAGTTGAGCATTTTCGCTCATGCCGCCGACGACCACTGCGGCGCGAACGCCGGTGCCAGGCGAAAGAAGCATGAATGTCTCGTGAATCTGCAACGCAAGTTCGCGCGTTGGGCTCAGGATGAGAGCCTGGGGGCCCGGGGTCAGCGGCTTGCTGCTCAGCGATTCGAGGATCGGGAGAGCGAACGCGAGCGTCTTGCCGGTACCGGTTTGTGCGGTGGCAACGACGTCGTGTCCGAGCATGGCGGGCGGGATTGCCTGCGCCTGGATAGGCGTAGGCGTAACGAATTTCCGTCCCGCCAGGTTTCTGCGGAGGACGGGGGAAGCAATCAAATCGGAAAAGTTATTCATTCAGAAGTTTGTAGGTGTGAAAGTTTGAAGGTGTAAAAGGCAAATCAGCGAGGCCGGGGCTGCAAAGGGAGGGCGTTGGCGGATTAAGTTCGATTACTTCAACAGTATAGCGCACCTTTATTACAATCGGATATGCAGGCCGCAAAGAGTTCAGCCGGAGCCACGCGCCATTCCGTCTGCGCGCTCGATTGCCCCGATGCCTGCTCTCTCCTGATCGATGTCGACGGCGCCGGGCGCGGATCGAAGCTGCGCGGTAATCCGGAGCATCCGGTCACCCGCGGTTTCCTTTGCGGTAAAGTTGCGCGTTATCTCGAGCGCGAGTACTCTTCGGACCGCCTCCTTTACCCCATGCGGAGAATCGGGCCAAAAGGACAGGGCAGCTTCCGGCGCATTTCGTGGGACGCGGCTTTAGGCGAGATTGCCGAAAAGCTCAAATCCGTTTCCGCGGAGTTCGGCCCCGAATCGATTCTTCCCTATAGTTATGCCGGGACGATGGGCTATCTCAACGGCTCCGGCATGGATCGCCGTTTCTTTCATCGTCTGGGCGCCTCGCGGCTTGACCGCACCATCTGCTCCGCCGCCGGAACCGCGGGCTTGGCCGATGCGTTGGGTGTTCGTTACGGCATTGAGCCCGAACAGTTCCGCCACGCAAAGCTGATCATTGCCTGGGGCGCCAACATCCTCGGAACCAATGTTCACCTCTGGCCGTTTATTGTCGAAGCGCGGCGCAACGGTGCGCGCTTTTACACCATTGACCCGCACCAGAATCGGACCGGCAGACTTTCGGACCGGCACTACGCGATCCGTCCGGGGACTGACGCCGCGCTGGCGTTTGCCTTGATGCACGTCATTTTGTCGGAAGGTCTGGAAGATCGGGCTTACGTCGAGCGGCACACGCTGGGCATCGAAGAGCTGAAGGACCGCGTCCGTTGCTGGACGCCCCAACGGGCCTCCGAACTGACCGGGATCGCTGTGGACGACATTGTTCAATTGGCGCGCGAATACGCGACTACTCGCCCCGCTGCAATCCGTTTGAACTACGGCGTACAGCGCTCCGAGCGAGGGGCGATGTCGGTTCGCGCTGTTGCATTGCTGCCCGTCTTGACCGGCGCGTGGCGGGATATCGGGGGCGGCATTCAGCTTTCGACTTCGGCAGCTTTTCAAGTCAACCGCACCGGACTCGAACGGCCCGATCTTCAGTTCGCCTCTCCGCTCCGGCGCGAAGCCCGCATTCTGAACATGGCTGAACTGGGGCGCATTTTGACGGAAGTAGATGACCCGCCGATCAAAGCGATGGTCGTCTACAATTCCAACCCGGCCGCTATTGCCCCGGACCAGAACTCCGTCCGGCGAGGTCTCCGACGGGACGATCTTTTTACGGTTGTGCTCGAACAATTCCAGACTGACACCGCCGACTTCGCGGACATCCTATTGCCCGCAACCACCTTTCTGGAGCATACGGATCTTTACTACGCCTACGGCCATTACTACCTGCAACTGGCGCGTCCGGCACTCGAAGCACCCGGCGAAGCTCTTGCAAACACAGAAGTTTTCCGCCGATTGGCTTCGTTTATGCATTTCGACGATCCCTGCTTTCGCGATACCGACGACGACATGCTCCGGACACTTCTCGATACCCGGCATCCCTTTCTCGACGGCATCACGCCGGAGCAACTCGACCGCGAACACTTCGTGCGTCTCAAAGTCGGTGATCCGTTCCTGCCTTTTGCGAATGGCGGATTCGGCACGCCTTCGGGCAAATGCGAATTCCATGCCGAGACGCTCGACTACGAGCCGCCCATCGAATCGCGGTTCGGCGACAAGGATCTGGCTGCAAGGTTTCCGCTCGAAATGATCTCGCCCAAAAACGACGACAGCATGAACTCGACTTTCGGGCTTCGTCCGGATACCGACCGCCAGACCGCATCTCTCAAACTGCACCCCACGGATGCGGTCCCGCGCCGTATATCCACAGGCGATGCAGTGCGTGTGTTCAACGATCGCGGCCAGTGCATCCTGCACGCTGAGGTTTCGTCCACCATCGCTGCCGGCGCGGTCTCGGTTCCGTCCGTGCGGTGGCCGAAGCTGGCGCCCGACGGTAATTCGGTGAATATGCTGACCTCCCAGCGCCTGACGGATCGCGGCGGCGGCCCGACGTTCTATAGTTGTTTAGTTGATGTCGAAAAAGTGGGAGATTAAATTGGAAACTATGAAGCGTTGCTTTAGCGTTGCGCCGTTTGCCGCATTGTTGCTTGCCTTGAGCGGCGTCGCCTGTTCGGGCACGCGGAGTCCGGTTGACGGTCAGAACGAAACGCGCAATCAGCCCATGCTTTCAGCCGTGCGCATGAACGATTCGACTGCCGGCGCCCAGCTGCTGAGCGGATTTTACGGAATCGAAAACAACGCCTGGCGCTGGACGGCGCGCGCGTTTTCAGTCAGATTGCGAACCCCGCCGGGAGCCGTGCAGAGCGGCGCCACACTGGCCCTCGCCTTTACGCTTCCGGATACGGTCATCCAAAAACTCAATACCATCGCGATCACGGCTTCCATCAACGGAACGGCTTTGAAATCCGACGAATACAAAACGCCGGGCGCAAACGTCTTCAGCGCCGACGTTCCTGGTTCCCTGCTCACCGGGGAATCGGTTGACGTCGATTTCGCCCTCGACAAAACTATGCCTCCCGGCGACGTCGACAAGAGGCGACTGGGAATCATCGCCGGTTCCGTGAGCCTCACGTCAAAGTAGTGGATATGCGGTCGTCGAACACGAGCCCTCCTCGAGGAGTGAGGGAGAGCGTGATGCATTGGATCGGCCGGTCTTCGGGACCGCTGCTGCTGGCGTTCGCGGCCACTTTTCTCATCGCGCAGGTTCTGGTTCGCCCCGCGGTAGGTATTGCCAATAATGGCGACTTCCCGAAGATGGCAGGTCCGTTCGGCCTGGGGCCGGAGGATCGGGACTGGAACTCACATAAACAATATGGTGAGTTTGTTTATCGGTACGTAAGGGCTGACCGGTACATCTACAACCGTGGCTTTAAGACTGCGGAATTTTGGTCTTCCGAATTCTTCTTCGTGAAGCTGGCGCGAGGACTACAGAGGATCTTTCAGCCCGGCCCGCGATTCGATATTCGGTGGCTGGGAGGCGTCTATAGCGCATTTCTGCTCATGGCGCTTGGCGTCTGGTTCTTCGCGTTCGCTCCTCGATTCAGGTTGCTGCCCGGACTATTGGCCGTTCTGATCTGTACCGATGTTGCCTATGTCCAGTATCTGAATTCGTTTTATATGGATACTCCGGCCATAGTTTTCCTTATCCTGGCTACAGCTGCCGGACTGCATGTCGCTTATCGTCCGGACGATTGGGTATTTCCGCCGGTGATGGTTTTGGCAACTCTGCTCTTTGCCACCTCAAAGTCGCAACACGCTGTTTCAGCTCTGGTTTTGGGTCTGCTTTTCATCGGGTTTGCGTGCTTGAGTCGCAATCGCACCTTACGCCGCGCATGGATCGCCAGCTCTGTCGTCGTGGTAGTGATGGCCGTGGGCATGGTCAGGCATGACAGCCCGGATTATCAAAGCACGGGCGTGTTCAATATCGTGTTCCTGCGTATCGCGCCGGAAGCGCCCGATCCGTTACAGGCGCTGCGCGAACTCGGGTTGGGAAAGAACGAAATGCGTTATCTTCGGACCCACGCTTATTTCCCGGATTCGCCGATGGCGGACCCCGCGTGGGCCCGCGCATTCGCCTTGCGCTGCAACCATATAACACTGATCCGTTACTATCTCCATCATCCGTCCGTTCCTATTCGACTTCTTTACGAAGGTCTTTCGACACACGCCGCGGATATGCGGCCCTGGGGCAACCTGTCGCTCGACGATGGTTTTAAGCCGGATGCCCAATCGACCGCATTCAGCTATTGGAGCGACTTTCGCGGTTTCCTCCTTCGGCGCGCGCCCTGGCACATGATTTTGTTGGTATTGACCGTCCTCGGGACAGCAATCTGGTTGCTGGTCCGCTCTCCCCGCGACCGCGCCTGCGCCGGGCTCACGTTGGCGATTCTGGTCATCGCCGTTCTCGAATACGGTGTCGCTGAGCTGGTGGATGCGGCGGAAACCCAGCGCCACGTGATGATCTCGAACCTGGCAATGGACCTTTCGATCCTGTTGCTGCTGGTTCTGGTTTCGAGGGTCTGGATTTGGCACCGGAACCGCCGGCTTGCCGGCAACGGTCCCGCGGTCTCAGTGACCTCGGATGCGGCCTGCGTCTGACGAACCTTTCCACCCTGGCGCCTCCGCGTCAATGCGGTCTCGCATCAATGAACGATGAGAGCGTCGACATCAACGTATCGATCGGTGGCGACCGCCTGTTTTCGCCCCGAGACGATCAGTTCGAACGTGTGCTTGCCGGGCGTCAAATTGCGGAATGCTGTTCGCGCTTGCCAGACTGTATTCGGACTGTAAAGGTCGATATCGCCGCGAGCTATCCCATCCAGCCTTACCTCCGCGATTCCGCGATTGAAGGCCTTGGAATAGACATACGTAATTTCTCTTCCCTCAAACGATAACCAGGCGACCGATCTCGGATCTTTCGAGTCGCTCACCGTTCCGGCGGCCGCCGCCGCGAATGAACCGTGATTCCACTGTCCCGCGTAGTGCATTTCGTCGCTCATATCGTCGAAAATACCGGTTGTGTGGAGCGGCTGGATATCGAGAGGCGCGCAGTTCGACTGGCGAAAAGTGGCGTACCAGCTGCCTTGGTTCACGGCCAGCCTTTGCACGCAGACAGCGGAATCCGAGGCCAGCTTTGCGATCGTGCGCTTCAGCAGTTTGAGGTCGGAAAACCGCGGCGCAGCGGGAGCCTGACGCACGCTGAATATCGAAAGGTTTCGGACCTTTAACGCCCGAAGACACTCCGCCAGTTTGCTGTAGACAGCGAAGTCGTCGGGTTCGAAGTTCCATTGCGTTTTGTCCCGGAACACAAGTATCTGTTCCCGCCCCCGGCTGATGCGATAAATATCGACCCCCGGGATTGGTTGCCGGTCGAGCGATGACCACTCCCAGTCGTCGTGAAAAGTAAAGAAGGTGATCAGGTTGAACTGGTCGAGATAGACTGCTTCGGGCATCGGTTCCAGGCGGTCAAAAGCTTTCATATCGTCGGCCATGACTTTCGCAAGACTCTTCGGGAACCGCTCGAATTGAACCACCGATACCCAAACGATCGCCACGATTGCCAGGGCATTCAGCAACGTTCGGCCGTAAGCGGGAACTAAACCGGATAACCTGCCGGCTGCCTGCTCAATAACGATCGCTCCCGACACCGTAAGGAATGGAAACAAAAGATATTGCTGGCGCAGGTCGCCTCCAAATGGGTACTTCCCGGCAAGCGCGGCGAGAACGAATCCGCCCAGCATCATAGCGGTGATCAGAATAGTCCATAAAGCCCGAACAGCGGAGACATCGTGGGCGCGCCTCCATAAGGCTGCCGCTGAGAGCAATCCACCGGCCAGAGCCAGCATCAGCACTACCAAAGCCATTGCGTCGGCGGAGATCTGATGCGGAGAAAACAGGTTCACGAAATTCTTCCAGTTGCGAAGCACGAAGGCGGCGGCAGTTTCCTTCCCGTTCGGGTCGTAGTAGAAGGGAATCAGATGGTCTTGCTGCGACAGCGCGAGCTTGCCGGCATGTTCGCGATACAGCGTGTACATGGCTGCGGCTATGGGCAGGCTGGTTGCCGCTTCGGCCTTCCAACTGCTGACCGCGCCTTTGCAGGTGCGCACTGCGAACCGGCCGAGAAGTATTGCCATTGCAGCGCCGGCGTAGAAGAAAGCAAAATAATGCGTCAGGAACGCAAGTATGGCGGCCAATGCAAAGCCGGCTCGTCGTCTGCCTTCTTCCCTGGAATTGGCGGAGCCCGGAATTTCCAGGAGACACGAGAATGACAGTAAAACGAAGAAGACACTCAACGTGTATGTCCGCACTTCGTCGGAAACGATGATTCCGGGCGTGGCAAGCCCGAATAGAAGCGCGCTT
The DNA here is from genome assembly GCA_036273015.1 of Bryobacteraceae bacterium. Lineage (GTDB taxonomy): Bacteria > Acidobacteriota > Terriglobia > Bryobacterales > Bryobacteraceae > BOG-234. Next base: position 17,560 of record DATAXN010000011.1, read on the forward strand.
TGATAAGACCGGATATTGGATCTTGTCACCCTGCGCGCAATCCAGCCGACCTGAAACACCGAGGCAATGCCTGCCAGCAGAGAGACACTCCGATAGACCAGCAGAGAATGGCCGAAATGAAGAGCTGCCTTGAGAAGCAGGAAATAGAGTGGCGGGTGAGCAGCCGCGAAGACGTCACGCCAGAAGTTGGCCCATTTGTCCTGCACCGCGATGAAAATATCCCAGTAGCCGTCGTATTCGATCGATTGAGAAACGCCGAGCAATACCCGCGGGATTGCGGCCGCCAGCGCGATGCAGGCAAGAATCAGGACGAATCTGCCGGATGTCTCCGACGGCAGCACCTTCCACTTCGGGCTTCCGGTCAAGAGCCATGGTATCCGATTGCATTCGAAATGGTGTATTGGATATACTATTGGTTTCGTTCATCGCGGGAACTCTGTTTTTGTTCCGCCGCGATCGATCCGATCAGCACTCATCGTAAAATCAATCCGGAGAATCCATGGCCGAAATCCACAAACACAAGCACCTCTTTACGTCTGAATCCGTTACCGAAGGTCACCCCGACAAGGTTTCGGATCACATCTCGGACGCTGTTCTCGATGCGGTCCTCGCGCAGGACCCAAAAGCGCGCGTAGCCTGCGAGGTGCTCGTCACCACCGGTATCTGTGCAGTTGCCGGTGAAATCACGACAACCGCCACGATCGATGTTCCTTCGATCGCGCGCAAGACGATCGCCGACATCGGTTATACCGACGCCGCTTTCGGTTTCGATGCGAAGACCTGCGGCATCCTGAACCTGATTCAGACGCAGTCTCCCGACATCGCGATGGGAGTGGATACCGGCGGGGCCGGCGACCAGGGCCTGATGTTCGGCTACGCCTGCGACGAGACCAAAGAGCTGATGCCGCTGCCGATCCAGTTGGCGCATCGCCTTTGCGAACAGCTCTCCAAGGTTCGCCGCGCCGGCACCCTGAAGTATCTGCGGCCGGACGGCAAGAGTCAGGTTTCCGTTGAATATGTCAACGGCAAGCCGACCCGCATCGACGCAGTCGTGATCTCCACTCAGCACGGTGACGACGTGTCGACCGAGCAGCTTCGCGCCGATGTCCGCAAATACATCATCGATCCGATCGTTCCGCAGAACATGGTCGATTCCAAGACGAAGTATCACATCAATCCGACCGGCCGTTTCGTAATCGGCGGACCGCACGGAGACACCGGTCTGACCGGCCGCAAGATCATTGTGGACAGCTACGGCGGCATGGGCCGTCACGGCGGTGGCGCGTTCTCGGGCAAGGATCCGACGAAGGTGGACCGTTCGGCCTGCTACATGGCCCGCTATATCGCCAAGAACATTGTGGCTTCCGGCCTTGCCACGCGCGCCGAAGTTCAGTTGGCTTACGCGATCGGCGTTGCCGAGCCCGTATCGGTCATGGTGAACTCTTTCGGCACCGGCGCCATTCCGGAAGATGCCATGGAAGATCTGATCCGCGCCAACTTCCCGCTGACCCCGAAGGGAATCATCGACCACCTGCAGCTTCGCCGTCCGATCTACCAGAAGACGGCAGCATTCGGGCACTTCGGTCGCACCGAAGATTCCTTCACTTGGGAAAAGACAGATAAAGCCGATACGCTGGCCAAGGCCGCCGATAAGGTCGCGGTCGCAGCCCGCTAGGCTTTAACAATTCGAAGCAGTTCGGCCGGTGGCGTCTTTATGACGGCCACCGGCCTTTTGTATATATGTGCGCTTGCGGATGTCTGGTCCTCGTCGCCGTGGTCGCCGCGCTGGTCTATTGCGCGATGCACGGACTTTGGCTCATCGGAGCCGCGGTTCTGTTATTCGCCGCCCTGATCGGCTGGCTGGGCAAAAAGGCCGCCGGCCCGCGCAACCCGCGCACTTAAGCGTCGCCTATTTCTCAACTCCGCAGGCTCGTTTCATCCCCATGAAGCACGGTAGCGGTCGTTGGTGTTCCGGCTTACTTTGCCGCGTTCCTGCATGCGCGCCGTGAGCCATCGGCGCCGGTGGCGTTGCAGTCTCCGCCAGTGCGCCGGAGCCTACCGAAATCAGTACCTGCTGCGAATACGATTCAACGGCCTGGGTATTCGGGTCCGTGCCCGAAATATCCAGGAAGTGATCTCCCGCGGTCGTGGTCGTCGGGACCGTAACGTTGATCTGATAAAGGCCGACGAGTTCCGGGGCGAGAAATGCCGGCGTCGCGGCGGCGGTAACCCCATCCACATCCGCGGCAATCGCATTGTAGGTGTAGCTCAGCGGGCTGTCGGGAGGAGCGGCTCCATCGGGGATCGGAGGAGAAACTACGCCAAAGCCGGTACCATACACTTCGAGAACGTCGCCCGGCTGCGCCGGCGCTGATGGAGTCAGGATTTGACCCGCGGTGTAGTCATATACAGCCGCGTAGACCCCACCGGACGGATTTCCGTACAACCCCGGCGTAGTCGGCGCCACCCGCATAGTCACGAAGTTTGATGAGCCCATGTCGTTCACGACCTGAATCGTGGCGAGTTGGTACGGATTCTGCGCCGGCGCGATCACCGAGACTTGCCCGGGAGAGACGAAAAAAATCGGAGCTGCCACTTGGTTGATGAACACCTGAACCTTGCCCAGCGTAGTCGGAAACGGAACGTTCGCGGCAGTAGCGGTACTGTCCGCCAGGTTCGTGCCGAAGATGGTAATGAACTCTCCGTTGGATATTCCCGCCGTGAACGGCGAAAAGCTGGCGGCGTTCACAACTCCCGCCGGGTTGATGTACACCTGTTGCGTGGGAGTGAACGTCGGCGCCTGCACCGCGACACTGATTCCGAGAAAAGGTCCGAGACCTTCGCCGATCCGCACCGCTCCGTTTGCGCCGACCGCATATTGCGTCGGATATACAGAGTCGACGCCGTTATCGGTGTAAGTATCGGTTACCGGCGACGGGAAGGAGTCGGAATAAGTGAAGTCGTAGGACGAGCCTGTGAAGATCAGATCGTTCAGCCGCTGGTGCGCGAGGATATTCCCGTTGCTCTGTGTGCTGAACGCTCCGTAGTAGCTGTCGAAATCCACATATCCGCTGGTAGCGGCCTGGGCGATGTTTTGATCGAGACCCGCCTGGTAATAGTTGCCCTGCAGGCTCTGCGTGCCCGACCCGTTACGTACTCCAATGATCATGTCGTAACCATAGGTGCCCGTTGCGCCCGTGGAAGGCGAACCGCCGAAAAAGAAGTTGCCATCCGGCGAGAAGTACAGATACTCCTGCCCCGCGAAGAAGTTCGCTGTTGTGGACGTGGGGAAGGTGACCACAGCGGCTCCGTTGCTGAAGAAGTATTTGATGTTCGAACTGGACTGTGAAATGGTGCTGGCGCCGCCGCCTCCGTAGTAACCGGTGACATTTACTGTTCCCAGGTTGCCATTCCCATCCGCAGTGAGCTGAAAGAACGCATCGGCCGAGGCCGCCGAATTGCCGATGCCTGGAAAGAATCCCGTAACGGTATAGGTGCCCTGGAAAGTCGCGTTTGTCGGTTGGGGCGTCGCAAGGGGAGCGGCAATAAACAAGTCGCCGTAGCCGTACGTTGTTTCTGTGGCGCTGCCGACGAAAACGCCATTCGCCCCCACCAGACCGTTAATCAAATCTCCCGATACTACCGAACCGAGAGGGCTGGAAATAGAACCCGCGCCGCTCGCCGAAATCGCATAAGTGCCGCTCACAGGCGATCCCGACGCACAGTTTGTATCGGCTATATAACAGGACAGAGCTATGGGCGCTCCCACTCCGGCATCCGCGGCCAATCCATTGCCGATGACGTAGTTGCCGTTTCCATCGAAAGCGATGGTGCCATAAATCGCAATCGTATCGCTGATGTCGCCGACGATTCCGCTGGAATCGGGGCTGCCGGAAATCACATTGACTACCTGCCGGAAATAGTAAGTTCCGTTCAGCATTCCGTTGCCGCTGGTGTCGGGTGTCGGCGCCTGTGCGGCAAGCGGCCAACTCGATGCAATGCAGCAAAACAATATGGCTTTCGCGATTCTCGTCATCGTCTGATTTGTATTTGAGCGCATTCGAAGAAAAGTTCCCTTATCAATATCCTTGTCCTCAGGATACGCGGCGCAACTCAATCGGAGTACATCCGAAAGTCCCATTTCTTACGAGTTAAGCCGCTTTGGAGCCGATCGCCAGAATGGTTTCGAACGCGGGCGTCTGCTTTTCACGGTCCACAATCCAGCTTTCCACTCTCTCGAACCCGGCTTCTTCGAGAAACGCCCGCAGCTCCACTTCGGAAAAGCCGAGCCACGTGTCGGCGTACATCTCGCGTGCCTGCTCGAAGCCGTGGCGCTTCAGGTCGAGAATCACAATTCGCCCGCCCGGTTTGAGCAGGCGATGCGCCGCGCAGACCGCTTGTTGCGGGTGCGGCGCGTGGTGCAGGCTCTGGCTGAAGAACGCAAGGTCGAGAGTTCCATCGTCGATGGGAGGGTTTTCCAGGTCGCCCAGCCGGTACTCCAGGTTCGTGAGTCCATTTTCCCTGGCCAGCTTGGCTCCGAACTCCACCATGTTGGCCGAATTATCCACTGCGATCACGCGTTCCGCGCGCTGGGCCAGCAATTGTGAGAACGTCCCTTCGCCCGCTCCCAGATCGCCGATCGTCATCGCCGGCATCAGTTGCAGCAGCGTCTCCGCAAGGCCTTTCCAGGAACGCCCTGGCACGTAGTCGCGGCCGAACTTCCCGGCCAGTTCGTCGAAGTAGCCGCGCACCTTGTCGCGGCGTTTTTCCAGCACTAACTGCAGAGCTCTCGTGTCTTCTGCCGCCTCGGGTATCTCGCTCCCCGCCGCGTGCAGAAGATCGATCAGTTGTCGGTCTTTCAGGCGATAGAGGCTATTCTTACCCTGCCTGCGATCCTCCACCAGCCCAGCCTGTTTGAGTTGGGCCAGATGCGTGGAAATACGGCTCTGGCCGGTGGACAGGATCTCCTGGAGCTCAGCCACAGACAGCTCTTCCCGCTCCAGCAGGAGCAACAGTCGCAGCCGATTGGGGTCGGCCAGTACACGCAAAGATTTCAGTATTGACGCCAAATGGCTCTCTGATGATAATATATCAACGTATCAGGATTTATAGATATCATCGCCGTAACGGCGCAGGAGATGCATGAGCACAGCAACGCTACCGACCACTAAAACAGGCACCGACTACAAAGTTGCCGACATGAAACTGGCCGACTGGGGCCGCAAAGAGATTACCGTCGCCGAGCAGGAAATGCCCGGCTTGATGTCGATCCGCCGCAAATATGCAAAAACGAAGCCATTGGCGGGGATTCGAATCACCGGCTCGCTTCATATGACCATCCAGACGGCGGTTCTGATCGAAACGTTAGTGGACTTGGGCGCCGGCGTTCGCTGGGCCAGCTGCAACATCTTTTCGACGCAGGATCACGCCGCGGCGGCCATTGCGGCGGCCGGTGTGCCGGTCTTCGCGTGGAAGGGCGAGTCGCTCGAAGAATACTGGTGGTGTACCGATCAGGCGCTCAGCCATCCGGGCGGCCTTGGTCCTCAGCTCATCGTCGACGACGGCGGCGATGCCACGCTTTTCATCCACAAGGGCTATGAGCTCGAGAATGGCAGCGACTGGGTCAACAGCGGCTCGAGCAATAAAGAAGAGCAGGTCATCAAGGACCTTCTGAAGAAGGTTCACAGCCAGAACAAGACCCGCTGGCACAACGTTGTGAAAGACTGGCGCGGCGTCTCCGAAGAGACGACCACCGGTGTTCACCGCCTGTACAAGATGCACGAAGCCGGCACGCTGCTGGTTCCCGCGATCAACGTCAACGACTCTGTCACGAAGTCGAAGTTCGATAACCTTTACGGCTGCCGCGAATCGCTGGCGGATGGTATTAAGCGCGCGACCGACGTTATGGTCGCCGGTAAGGTCTGCGTGGTTTGCGGTTACGGCGATGTCGGCAAGGGCAGCGCGCATTCGCTGCGTGGCTTGGGCGCGCGCGTCGTGATCACGGAAATCGATCCCATCAACGCTCTGCAGGCCGCCATGGAAGGCTACGAGGTCACCACGCTCGAAGACACGCTCGGCCGCGGCGACATCTATGTCACGACGACCGGTAACGTCGATGTGATCACGCTCGAGCACATGCGCCACATGAAGGATCAGGCCATCGTCTGTAACATTGGCCACTTCGACAGTGAAATCCAGGTAGAGAATCTGAATAACTCGGACGCGAAAAAGATCGAGATCAAGCCGCAGGTGGACATGTACACGTTCCCGGCGGGCAACTCTCTGTTCGTGCTTGCGGAAGGCCGTCTCGTGAATCTCGGTTGCGCCACTGGCCATCCGAGCTTCGTGATGTCGAACAGCTTCTCGAACCAGACGCTTGCTCAGCTCGATCTGTGGGCCAACAAAGACAAGTACAAGCCCGGCGTTTACGTCCTCCCGAAGAAGTTGGACGAAGAAGTTGCCCGGCTGCACCTTGAGAAAATCGGCGTGAAACTGACCCGGCTGACTCCGGAACAGGCCGAATACATCGGCGTGCCCGCGGACGGTCCGTACAAGCCCGACCACTACCGCTACTAAGACGACTTACGCACGACCTGTGGCGCTGGCGGTCTTTGCCGTCGGTGGGTTAAAAGAGGGGCCGGGGGAACAATACCCGGCCGCTCTCCATTAGGATCGTCTTGGTGTACGCTATACTTTCACACCCACCCATACTTTCGCTTCGCCTTGATACTCGAGCACGAAGAATTCACGGGCAGACCCACGCCGGCAGAACGCCGAGCCAGTGCAGGGAATTTGTAGAACCCCTGTGGAATCCAAGGATATTGCGAAGCGCTCCGTGGCAGCCACAATCGCCTCAAAGCCCTGAAGCCAAACACCCCTATGGCGGGGTATGGCGCACCGTGGATAGATCCCGGCGCTGCGTGTGAAGCAGGCGCTCTCTAACCAGTTGAACTGCGCGCCCGTGCGTTACTTTTCTTCAGAACGACATGCGGTAATTTGGCGCCCCACAGGAACTTGGGGACGACGTTTTGAGCCTACCGATTGTCTTCAAGCAGAGGGATCGATCCGCTTTTCGTGGGCCTCGGCGATCCGGGCCAGCGTGCGGATGGCGGTAGCGTCCTCGTTGGTGACGGCCACCAGCTTTGTGATGGCATCTGTCAGTTCGCCGATCTGCCGGTCGTGAGATTCACCAGACTGCACCAGGAATTCGATTCGTTCGTCTATCGTCATCTGCTTTTATTTTACGGCATCTTCAGGATACGGCGTGTTGAAAGCCCTTTAGGCTCATCTGGTGTTAGCGCCTTACAATAAAATATCGAAATGGTTCCCGGCTCTCCAGATCTTGAGGAAGTTCGCCGGATTGTCCTCCGGTTTCTGAAAGGCCGGCAGGCGCACGTCTACCTGTTCGGTTCCTGGGCGCGAGGAGAGGCTTGCCGTGTGTCGGACATCGATGTCGCCATACTGCCCTCTGAGCCACTGCCTGCCGGCTTACTGCCTGAAATCGAAGAGGCTTTGGAAAACAGCCGCAGCCTGTATCCAGTCGATCTGGTTGACCTCACTACCACGTCGGACAATTTTCGCCGCAGAGTGCTGGCCGAGGGCCTTTCATGGACCGCCTGAAGGAGCGCCTCGAAACAGCCCGGAAGGGCCCTCTTGAGCTTTGGGGAGGCGCTGCTGTGGCAAACGGCTACTCTCAGGAACCGCGAGAGCCTCGAATTGGCTTCTCCCTCGTCGGTCACCAGAGCCTGTTTTCAATCCGGAGTTCTGAATGAAGAGCGGGGAAGGATGGCCCTCGACATGGCCCGGAATCGCAACCTCACGGTGCATACATACAACGAAGATTTGGCCAGCCGGATTTATTCTCGCCTGGCAGCCTATGCCGGTCTGGTGGAGCATTGGCTGGCGGCAATGGGGGAAGGCGCTGAACCAGATGATGAATCGCGCGGGCAACAATAAGCTACTATCTCTTTGTTGTCCCGTCCTCCCGCTCATCTCCGTGCCATCCGCAATCTTCTCCAACGATTGAACTATCACCTCAGCCCCGCCCACTCCGGACCTGCCGCGGAGCCTTTCGACGCCGAAAAACTCAGCAACTGCGAGACGGCATTACGTGGCCTTCCCGCCGAAAGCGAAGGCGCGCGCGAATATCTTGCCAAGCACATCCCTCGCCTCGCCCGTACCCTTGCCCTTGTGCCGCCTCCGCAAAACACGGGCCGTGTTCTCGAACTCGGCTGCTACATGCAGATCACGCCGCTGCTCCATCGAGTCAACGGCTATCGTGAGGTTCGCGGCGCATACTTTGGGCAGCCCGGACGGGTAGATCAAAAGACCGTACACTTCCCGGATGGCGACTTCCATTGCGAAGTCGACCATTTTGACGCCGAGCGCGATCCCTGGCCTTACCCGGATAAGCACTTCGATCTCGTCGTCGCAGGCGAAATCTTCGAGCACCTGCTTTACAATCCGATGCATTTTCTGCTCGAATCGCGTCGTGTTCTGAGCGAGGACGGTTATCTGCTCCTGACCACTCCCAACGTCGCCAGCCTTGCCAGCGTCTTCAAAATTCTGGAAGGGAAGCACGGCCCGCAGATTTTCCCTCATTACAAAATTCCCGACGATGAGCCCGAAATCGGGCACATGCGCGAGTACACCACTTGGGAAATCGGCGAGGCGGTGAAGGCGGCCGGTTTTGAAATCGCACGCCTGTTCTCTACCGTCATACAGGAATATGAAGGCGAATGGCGTGCCCGCCTGCTGACCATTCTCGAAGGGCACGGCTACGATATCGAGGACCGGGGCGAACAGACCTGGTGCCTGGCCAGGAAGAAAAGCGCTCTCCCGATTGACCCCGTTCCGCGTGTGATTTTTGGTCCATGACCGGCCACCTTAATGTGGCCCACGCCTGATATGCTGGCCAGAGTGGCCAACACGGGCAAACCGCGCGTCCTCGTTTTTATTGTTGCTTATAACGCCGAAAAGACTATTCGGAAAGTGGTCCTTCGGATTCCCGCGGCGCTGCAGAATACCTACGAAGTCGATGTTCTGATTATTGACGATTCGTCCGCCGACGCAACCTTTGAAAAGGGTTACGACGTCAGTAAAGATCCCTCCCTTCCTTTTCCCGTTGTCGTTCTCTTCAATCCCCGGAACCAGGGATACGGAGGCAACCAGAAACTCGGATATCATTACGCGCTCGCGCATGGTTACGACTTTGTCGCCCTTATTCATGGCGATGGCCAGTATGCGCCCGAGTGTCTGCCGGAGCTTCTGGAACCGTTGCGCAAAGGCGAAGCCGCCGCCGTTTTCGGCTCACGCATGCTTACGCCGGCCGGAGCGCGTCGCGGCGGAATGCCGCTTTACAAATTCGTCGGAAACCGGATACTCACCTGGATCGAGAACAGGCTTCTGCGCACCAGCCTCAGTGAATTTCACTCCGGATACCGGATTTACTCCACGAAGGCTCTGGCATCCATTCCCTTTGACCGCAATTCCCGTGACTTTCATTTCGACACGGAAATCATCATTCAGTTCGTGATCGCCGGTCTCACGATTCGGGAACTGCCCATTCCGACTTACTACGGCGACGAGATCTGCTATGTGAATGGAATGAAGTACGCATTCAATGTTGTCGTCGCCGCGGTGAAGGCGCGTCTTCAAAGTGCGGGCCTGTTTTACGACCGCAAGTTCGATTGCGCTCCTCCGAACGTGCTGCCTTATGTGCCGAAGTTCAATTACATGAGTCCGCACGCCCTGGCTTTCGAACGGGTTCGCCCCGGTACGCGCGTGCTTGATGTGGGCTGCGCGGGTGGATACCTGGGTGAGCATCTGATGCGGCATAAGCGGTGCCATGTGGATGGCATCGATTCTTTCCCGCTGATGGACGCGAGCCTTTCGTCGTTCCTCCTTTATGACCTCAACAACGGGATGCCGGCCCTTGAATACGAGCGCTACGACTATGTGCTGATGCTCGACGTGATCGAACATCTGGCAAAGCCCGAATGGTTTTTGGAGCAGCTCAGGACCGCTCTCAGCCTGAAGCCTTCGGTCGAAGTAATTCTCAGCACTGCGAATATCGGCTTTGCCGTTAATCGTTTCATGTTGTTGATCGGGCAGTTCAACTACGGCAAACGCGGTATCCTGGACCTCACCCATACCCGCCTCTTCACCTTCTCGTCCTTCGAGCGGGCGGTGAGACAGGCGGGGTTCGACATCATCGAACGAATGGGCGTGCCCGGTCCTATACCTTTGGCTTTGGGCGACAACTTCCTGAGCCGGATGCTCATGAAAATTAACCAGCTTCTGATCCACATTTCGCGCGGCATGTTCTCCTACCAGATCTATCTTCGAGTCAAGCCCCAGCCATCCCTGCGGCATCTGCTGAAGACCGCCGAGGAACAATCCCGAAAGCGCGCGGAAGCCATTAACGAAGCCACACGCACGGCACATACCGCCGTCCGATGACCCACAGACGCACGATTCTGCTCGACAGCGCGGTGCTGCTCCTGCTGGCGTTTTTTCTCATCAAGCCGTTGTTCCGTCTCAAATATCTGGACAACTGGCCGTCGATCGAAAGCACCTACATCGCGGAGGGCCGCATGATTGGCGAACATCTCCCTCATCCCGGATGGCAGCCGTTATGGTATCTTGGCACGCGCACCGATTACATTTATCCCCCCGCGCCGAATTACGGGGTCGCGCTGATTTCACGATTTGGCCATGTCTTGCCGGCGCGTGCCTATCACCTCTACACTGCGCTTTTTTACGTGTTTGGGATCATAGCTGTCTATGGGCTGGTGCGGATTGGATCGGCCTCACGCGGATCCGCTCTGCTGGCATCTGTGGCTACAGCCTTGATCTCGCCTTCGTTTCTGTTTTTGACCGACATCCGTCATGACAGCGGCTATTGGGTTCCGCAGCGCCTTCATGTCCTGATGGTCTATGGCGAAGGCCCGCACATTTCGTCTCTCTCCGTGCTGGGGGCTGCTCTGGCCGCCAGCTTCCTCGCGCTGCGGAAATGGAGACCTGCGGCGCTCGCGGCGGCGGGAGCGCTTTGCGCCCTCGTCGCGGCGACGAACTTATACGGTGCGACTGCGCTTGCGTTCTTCTATCCGATCGCAGTGTGGTCCGTGTGGGTTGGCGAACGTCATTGGGCAGTCTGGTTACGGGCCGCCTGCATTCCCCTGGTGGCTTACGGCTTCTCGGCTTTCTGGTTCACGCCATCCTATTTATGGATCACGCTGGTCAACAGGAAATGGCAATCGCCACCGGGCGATACCGCGTCGCTGATTGTCATGTCGGCCGCTCTCGCAATCTATTGCTTGTTCAGCTTCGGCGCCGCCAGCCGAACACCAGAGCGCGAATGGTCCGTTTTCGTCGCGGGCGCGGCCGTCGTTTTGAGCGTCTACGTCCTGGGGTTCGCTTACTTCGGGTTGCGGCTTACTGGCGATCCGCCGCGCTTGGTGCCCGAACTTGATCTGGCTATCGTTCTTGTGGGCGTGGAAATGGTGCGAACTCTCTGGAAGCGTCCGCGGCTGAGACTCGCCGCGGCTTTGGTCACCGCGATTGCTCTTCTTCCCGGGGTGCGCTACATCAGGCATGCGTGGTCTCTATTTCCCACGGCTCCGCCGCTTGAAAATGTCTACGAATACAAGATCGCGGCGTGGGTGCACGATCACCTTCCCGGACAGCGTGTGCTGCCCTCAGGCACGGTGCGGTTCTGGTTCGATGTCTGGTCCGACAACTCACAACCAGATGGCGGATCGACATGGGGCATATTGAATCAGATCGTTCCGGTCGCCACATGGCAGATCGAATATGGCGATCAGGCCAACATCGCCGTGCTCTGGCTGAAGGCCCTGGGTACCGATGCGGCCATCGTACCCGACAAGACCTCTTTCGAGGCCTATCACGATTATCAGAAGCCGGAGAAGTTTCGCGGTCTCCTGCCGGTTCTCTATGACGATGGACACGGAACGGTGATCTACAAAATCGCGCGGGCGCCGGGGATTGCGCGAATCGTCGACCGCGCGCGTTTTGATCGCATCGGAAAAATCCATGGCGGCGATGATTGGGCAACCCTCACGAATTATATTTCGGTGGTGGATGATCCCGCGCAAAATCCTGCGACACTCACCTGGAAGGGATTCGATGAGGCCGAGGTCGAAGGGAAGACGCAACAGGGACAATCCGTGCTGCTCGAAGAAACCTGGGACCCAGCGTGGCATGCATTCGAGAACGGCAGGGAACTGCCGATTCGCGCAGGGAACACCATCGCCTTCATGGTGATCGACGCGCCGCCCGGCGACCACCGGATTCAGATGCGATTCCTGACCCCGCTGGAGAATCGCGTCGGCCAGTTTGTTTTCTTTGTCACCGCTCTGGTCATGGCCGGTTTGATTACGATGCGCTTCACTGTGCGTTGAGATACAATTCCCCAATGGTTTGGGGATTTTTGTTCGCTGTTTGCCTCTCCTGCCTTTCGGTTTCGGTTTTCGCGCAGCCTCCTGCCACAATTGTGCCGCGCTCGCGTCCCGCGGCGGCCTCCGGTTCGGAATCGCGGGGAGTACTTCGTGCAGATTCTTCGCTGGTAGTGATTCCGGCGTGGGTGACAACCTCCACTGGTAAGCCGGTCACCAGTCTGACGCAGGAAAATTTCCGCTTGACCGACGACAACGTTGAACAGCGCATCACTTATTTTGCAAAGGACGACGCGCCTCTCTCGATCGGGCTGCTCTTCGACACCAGCGGCAGCATGCGCAACAAAATCGATAAGGCTTCGGAGTCTCTCGCGGAGTTCTTCAAAACCGCGAACCGGGAAGACGAATTCTTCCTGGTGGAGTTCAACGACCGCGCAAAACTCACGGTGCCGTTCACGATGGATGCCGGAGAAATCTACAATCGCGCCGCGCACACCAAGCCCGTTGGAAGAACGTCCCTGCTGGACGGTATCGGAGTCGCCCTCAAGCAGATGAAGAAGGCCCGGCACCTGCGCAAGGCGATTGTAATTATCTCCGACGGTGGCGATAACTGGAGTTGGCACACCGTTCGGCAGATCAGAGAAGAACTGCTGGAGTCCGATGTTCAGCTTTATGCGATGGGTATCTTCGATCGCGAATTTTCAAAGAAAAGCCCGTCGGAAGAACGCCGCGGACCCACCCTGCTCGATGAACTGGCCGAAAAAACCGGAGGCCGCCAATATCCGGTAGGCGACCTCAACGATCTGCCGGTCATCAGCGCGAAAATCGGCTCCGATCTTCGCACCGAGTACCTGCTGGGCTATTATCCGGTCGATTCCCGGGACGGCAGGTACCACCATGTGAAGGTGAACCTTGCCGTGCCCGACAATATGCCTTCGCTCCGCGCCAACTATCGGCGCGGCTATTACGCGTCCGCCCCGGAGTAAACGCCTAAGCCCTTACCAGCGGAACCCAAAGCTGACCGGGATGAAATCGGTATGTGCGCCGGCGAGGAACATGTGGTTCCACTTTGCTTCGGTGAAGAACTTTCCATGTCCCAGGGCTCCGAACTCCGCGCCCGCACCCACGTCAAAACCGGGTTTGGTGACCGCATACGAAGCGACGATCTGATTGGCTCCGAAAGACACCGGATAGAAGCCAAAAAACGGAATATATGCAGTCGTGCTCACGACCGTCGGGTTCGAGAATTCCTGATAGCGGTGGAACACGCCGCCGCCCCCCGTCAAATAAAAGCTGGCGCGGTGGTGCGGGAAAATGTGAACAACCGGATCGAGAGTGGCGTGAAATACATTCACGTCGCCGCCCCCCACGCCGATACTACCGAGAGTGCCGCTGTCGATTCCCATCGAGTCGTACCCGAGGTTGATCATTGCTCCAAGGCTGGACGAAAAATTCATGCCGAAACCGGCGCGTAAACCCCATCCTGTATTAAGATAGTTTCCGGTGCCGCCGACCGGTACCGTATAGCCGCCACCGAAATCGAATGAAAATTTGGAAAATTCCTGCGCATTCGCGGTCGCGAGCGTAAAGATCCCTGCAAAGCACATCAAGGCGAAACGATTCATAGTTCCTCTCCAAAGCGAAATTAAAGACACTACTTCAGCCGTTCCAGTGCAACGGCCGGTCCAATGTCAGAAACTTCGCTTTGGTGTCAGGACTGCGCCGGAGGTGTCGGACTGGGCTTTGTCGGCTTCGGCGGCGGCTGCACCTTCACCGGGCTGATGAGGATATGGGCGTTGCGGCCTTCCATGCGTGCCGATCCATCCACGGCGCCGTAGGCAACCAGATCCTCGGCAAACCGCATTAATAGTTTTCGCCCCAGATCGGTGTGTGCGATTTCCCGCCCACGGAACTGCACGACGGCCTTCACGCGGTTCCCTTCCTGAAGGAATCGGATCGCGTGATTCTTCTTGAAGTCGTAGTCGTGATCGTCGGTGTTCGGACGGAACTTCAGTTCCTTCACCTGCACGACATGCTGTTTTTTCTTGGCCTCGTGCGATTTCTTCTTCATCTCGTACTGGTAGTGCCCGTAATCGATCGCTTTCGCGACCGGGGGCACTGCCGTCGGAGACACCACCACCAGATCGAGACCCAGCTCCTGCGCCCGTCGCAGCGCGGCGGCAGTGGGCATAACTTCAGCGGTCCCATCGGGAAATACGGCCCGGACTTCCTTGGCGCGTATCGATTCGTTTACGTTTTCTCGGCGGTTGGACTTGCGAGGCGGGTAATTTCGGCCTGGAATCATGCGTTGCGGAAGCTATTAACCAACATGAAGCCAGTGTACTCCGGGAATGTCCCAAAGTCCAGGCGGTATTGTTTCCCCCAGCGCCGCCCGCTCGATCTCATAGAATGGAACTCGCGTATCGACCTATGTCCCGACTGCCGCTGACACTGGCCTGCTGGAATTACGACCGCACGCGCGCCCTGCAGGAAGGCCGCGTGCCTGTTGACGGCGTGGATTTGACTTACCTCAATCTGCCGGTGGAAGAGACCTTTTTCCGCATGCTGCGGCATCGCGAATTCGACGTGGCGGAGCTGTCACTTTCCTCATACACCCTCTCGCTCTTTCGCGACGATCGTCCTTTCATCGCGATCCCCATCTTCCCCTCGCGCTATTTCCGGCATTCCTGCATTTACGTCAACGCGGACAGCGGTATTCGGGAACCGAAAGATCTGATCGGGAAGCGGATCGGCAATCCTGAATATCAGATGACCGCGCCGGTTTGGATCCGCGGCATCCTGAGCGACGAATACGGCGTTCCCGTCACCAGCGTTACCTATCTGAACGGGGGCGAAGAACAGCCGGGGCGAACGGAAAAGATTCCGCTCTCGCTCCCTCCGGAAATCCGGCTCGAAACGATCCCGTCTGACAAAACACTCTCGCGGATGATTGAAACCGGCGAAATCGATGCTCTGTACACCGCCCGCGCGCCGTCCACATTCTTCAACGGTTCGGGCGGGAATGGTTCGAACAAGGTCCGCCGCCTGTTTGACGACTATCGAACGGTGGAGCGTGACTACTACCGCAAAACCAAAATTTTTCCGCCCATGCATATCATCGCCATCCGCCGCGATGTCTATGAACGAAACCGCTGGATCGCGCAGTCGCTCTGCAAGGCCTTCATCGCAGCGCAGGCCGAAGTGTATAGCGAGCTCCGTGAGACCGGTGCTCTGATGCACATGCTCCCCTGGCTGACGAGCCACGTGGAAGAAACGGAAAACCTGATGGGCCGCGACTTCTGGCCCTACGGTTACGAGCCCAACATCCCTGCGCTCCGCACGTTCCTCCGGTATCACTATGAACAGGGCCTCTCGAAGCGCCTCCTGACGCCAAAGGAGATATTCGCTCCGGAGTCGCTTGAGGCTTTTAAAATTTGATTCGCAGTTGGTGGGCGCTCAGCCGTGGCGACGTCGATACGACGTTGATTCAGGTGGGCTTCAATCTGGCCCAGATGGTCATCCCGGTTTTTCTGCTGTTGCCTGTTGGGATTCCGCTCGCCTTCAGTGTCCCCCGTCTTCTGCCGGGCTACGCGTCAGGCTTTCTGGTCGGCTCCCTGGGGCTGGTTGGGCTCGCCGTGAAGCTCTCGCGTCGCGAAAACCGGACGGACGTGACCGCGCATGTTTACGGCAACAATGTTCCGGCCATCATCGCCTACACGCTCTCGATCATGCTGCCGGTCTGGCTGGAGAGCCACGACGCCGCCCGAGCCTGGGAAACCGGTGCGGCCGCGGTCATCTGGACGGGAATCATCAAGCTGATCGCGGCGCCGTTTGCGCGCGCCATTCGCCGCGCGATTCCGGCTCCGGCCTGCATGACGGTCTTTGGCGCGGCGATGTACAGCTATCTCGCGCTCATCCTGCTGCAGCGCGTTTTCGATCAGCCGATCGTCGGGTTGGTTGCATTGGCCATTGTCGTCACCACTGTGCTCGCCGGGGTCCCGATCGCAGGACTCCGCATTCCCCCGTTCCTTGTTGCGTGGCTGGTCCCATTGATTGTTGGCGTCTCCATCGGTTATGTGCGTCCGGCGTGGCAGGGCTTGTCGCCTGTGCTGCCCTGGAGCACGCCGTGGAATGCCCCGTGGCCGCACACGCCCCTGCATGCGATGTCGCTTGCGGTCCCGTACCTTTCCGTGATCGCGCCCATGGCCATTTATCAGGTGCTTCAGGACATCGCTTCCGTAGCCGGCGCGGCCGCCGCGGGCGACGACTACGACCCGCGCGGCGTGTTGGCATGGGATGGTCTCGGAACGCTGGTCTGCGGTCTCGCGGGGAGCGTGATCACGCCGGTGGTTTATGCCATGCACCCGCCCTACAAGGCCATTGGCGCGCGCATTGGCTTTGCGTTTTGGACACCGATCGTTTTCCTGGCAGTTGTCATGAGTGGCCTCACGATCTTCGCCGCTCAGCTTTTTCCCTGGCCGATTCTCGCGGCGATCATCGCCTACGTCGCGATCGGAGTGGGAATGGCTACAATCCGCCGCGTCGATCCCAAATACCTGAGCGCCGTGCTGCTGGGCTTCGTCCTTCCGGCAGGAGCCGTAGTGGCTACCGCTCTGAACTCCGCCCTTCCGGCGCTGCGGATCTCAGCCGCGAATCCTGGCGTGCAGGCGGCGTTGAACCGATCCATCTACTGGTCGTCGATACAAGGACTTGGCAACGGATTCCTTTTCCTCGTTCTCGTGGTCGCGTCTCTGGTTGTCGAGGCAATCGACCGCAGATTCGGGCGCGCCGCCCTCTGGTGCCTGATCGCGGCTGTATTTTCGTGGCTGGGATTGATGCATTCGGCCACCATTCGCTGGGCCTCGCAGCCGGAATACGCAATCGGATGGCTGGCTGCGGCGAGTATCGTTTATTCAGCCCGCTGGTGGGGCAACCCGGGAAAGACGGCGCAGTAATATCCGGTGGGCTCAGTGCCCTGCGGACTGCTGCGCTTTGGCCGTTAACTCAATTCCCAGGTTTTTCTGCGCGCTCGGCATGTTCGGATTAAGCCGAATCTCTTCGCGGAGCGCCGCGATTGTGTCGTCCAACTTGCCGAGTGTGTGATAGGCCGACGCTATGTTCGCCCAGGCCTCGGGCAGATTCGGGTTGATTTTGAGCGCCTGGCGGGCGGTGTTGATGCAGTCGTCGTATCTCTGAGCCTGGAAGTAGAGGACGGAGAGCTGAAGATATTTATTCACGGTTGGTTCCGTTGTGGCCGCGGCTTCGGCTCTGGGAATCTGGTCGAGACCGGCTTGCGCAACGTTAAGCGAGCGTTGTGCGTCCGGGCTGCCGGGGAAAAGACGGAACGTCTCATCGGCGAATTTCTTCAGTTGCTCCCATTCATGGCCCTGCGCCAGAATGTCCATCAGTGCGCGGCGCCCGTCCATGTCGTAAGGATCGAGCGTGATGGCTTTCGACGCCATATCGAAAGCCTCGCGGTTTCTGCTCTGATCCAGCAACCACTGACTGTATGACGAGAAAGCGGGCGAGTAGGATGCTCCATCCGCTATGGCGCGCCGGAACTGGCTCTCGGCATCGGTGTACCGGCCGAGCTTTGCATCGGTCCGCGCAAGGTTGATTGCAACCATCGGGTCGTGGGGCGTCAGGACCGCGGCCCGGCTCACGTTGTCGAACGCTCCGCTGGAATCTCCGGACTCCAGCCTGGTGAGCCCGTAGTACATGAAGGCCCGTCCGTCGTGCGGGTTTTTGTCCAGTGCGTCGCGCCAAAGGGTCTGCTCTGAACCCCAGACGTCGTTTCGCTGATAGGTTGCCCACCCGGCCAGCACGAGCAGCACTGTTGCCAGGCCGCCGGCAATGGAGAACTGCATGACTCGGCGTGACTCTTCCACGCGCTCGAGGGCGATCGATGCCAGCGCCGCCACAACCAATGCGAGACCCACGGCCGGCAGGAACATGCGCCACTGTGCTTCCACCACCCGCTGCGGGCGTATCGCGTCCGGTAGGAGAGCGAGCAGAAACCACCAGATTCCGAATGAAACCGCGCGCCACCTGGTGTGGCGACTGGTGATGACAGCCAGAATCACGAGGGTAGTGAGCCCCACATAACCAGCCACGGCCAAAGGATCCCGGAAATGCGCGAACGGAGTGAGTCCGGTGTCCACGCTCAGATTGAACGGCGCGAAGAACTTGAAGAGATAGCGGACGGTCACCCAGGGCTGCGTCAACCAGTAATTCAACAAGGGAGTCTTGGAAAGGTCGCCGAGCTTCCATGTGAAGACCAACTGAAAAATCCAGTACCCGCCGCAGATCACCCCGGCGGGAATAACGTGCCGGAGCTTTCGCCTCGTCTCGAACAGAATCACGTACACGAGCAGA
Source organism: Bryobacteraceae bacterium (assembly GCA_036273015.1). Lineage (GTDB taxonomy): Bacteria > Acidobacteriota > Terriglobia > Bryobacterales > Bryobacteraceae > BOG-234. The sequence goes on from DATAXN010000011.1 coordinate 36,351, forward strand.
ATGGGAGCGAAAACGGCGGTCGCCGGCTCTATCAGCAATGCCGGGACCACGGGCCAAAGATAGAGCCCGATCGGCGCGTGGATGATTTTCAGGTACCGGGCATCGAGACGCTTGAAGTTCTTTCTCAGATATTCGTCCCGTCCGTGCTGCGGTACCCGTTTCAGTTTGAGGGGCAGCGTTTGCGGGAGGTGCCAGGGCCATCCCACCCAGATCAGCATGCCGCAGGTGACGGCAAACGTTCCCACAATCACGCCCTGCTGCATTGCGTAATTGACAGTGGCGGCCGTAAGCGGGTGAACTCCGAACAGCAGCGCGGCGAAAGCCGCCGCGAAGCCATTGACGCCGGGGATGAGACGGAAGAGAGCAAAGATGACGACCATTTCAGCCAGAAGCCAGAGAGAATTCTCGGCTTGGAAAATATACGGCTTGGCGTTACCCACCTTGTAATTGACTGCAAACCAGGCTGAAAGCAGCGGATGATAGGCTGCGGAGTCTTTATCCCTGCTCGAAATGCGCGGGTTGGAGAAGAAACGGGGGATGCTCGCAAGCTGTGGAAGGGAAGGGTTTTCGACGATCGTCGGAATATCGTCAAAATGAAAAGGCCCGTTGAAGTGGTTGGACCATACCGCCATCCAGCCGATAACGGCCAGAACCAGCGCGGGAGCAACGATCAGGAATCGATCCCTGTGTCTCTTTCTTGAAGGAGTAATCTTCCGATTATATTAGCTGGATTGTGAACCACTCAACGACCGCGGACCCAGGGGTACTGGTCGGGCTACTGAGCTTCTCTTAATATCTGGTTGAGGATCGGAACGCCCTCGGCCCGCGGCGCGGAATCGGGCAGTGTCTTTATATAGGCGTAAATATCCGTAAGGTCCTTGTCTGCCAATACCTTGGGCGAATACGACGGCATCTGGTTTGCACGCGGCGGGTTGCGGACATAAGCGATAAACGCGGACTGCGCGAACTTCATGGGGACCAGTCGCGCTCCGTTCCCGTTCTGCCCCGAGAACCCATGGCAGGCATAGCATGAATATTTCGTAAAAAGCTCCTTGCCGCGCGATGCGTTGCCCGCTGGGTTGTCTTTGGGCGCTGTGTCTTTGGGAGCCTGTGTATAGGCTGCGGCGGCAGTAAAGAGCAAGACCGCCGCAGGCGTAAAAATCCGGAAGAGTTTGTTCATCTTGATTTCCGCTTAACGGGGCTGCGTCACCACATCGATCATGGCCGGCTCGCCCTTTCGCACAATTTCAATAGCTTTCCTGAACGTCGGCGCCAGATCCTTCGGATCGGTGATGGGCCCGAAGCCTTCCATCCCGTAGGCCTGCGCCATCTTCGCGTAGTTGATATCGGGATCCCACAGCTTCGTCCCGATGTGCGCCCGCTCCGCGCCGCGGTTCCGGACACTCGCGGCCTGTTCGATGAACATGACCTCCTGATGGTAGCCCCGATTGTTGTGCATGATCGTCAGCAGCGGAATGCGGTGATGTGCCGCCGTCCACAGCACGCCAGGCGCGTAGTTGAGGTCGCCGTCGGTCTGGATGGAGACGCTGAAGCGGCCGTGCTTTTTGTTGGCCAGCGCGGCTCCCACCGCGGCCGGCGCCCCGTAGCCCATGCCGCCGGCGCCCTGTCCGCCGATGTACTGATAGTGCTTATCGAAGTTCCAAAGCCTGCCCGGCCAGCCGCTGATGAAGCCCTGCCACGAAACCAAAGACCAGTCGAGGTCCTTGATCTGCGGCCACAATTCGGCGCACAGCCGGTTGAGGCTGACGGGGCTGGCGTCCCAACCAACCGACGCCAATTCAATGTTTCTCTTCCGCGCCTCTTTGTGTGCTGCCGCGATCTTCGCGCCGCGTTCCTGCATCGCCCGCCTGCGATCCGGCGTAATCAGCTTTTTGCACTGCTCGATAAGCGCAGGCAGCGTAGCCTGCCCATCCGCGCCGATATCCAGATCGACTTCGGAATACTTCCCGAACTCCTGGATGTTCGCCTTGTGCGACAAATCGATCGAGGAAACGCTGATGGTCTTCGCGTTGCGCGCCCGCGCCGCGCGCGCCGTATTGGAAACATCGTTCACTTCGAGGCAGATCGTCACGTCCGGATCGTAGTTGGCAAAGCCCGTGCCCGCGAGCGGATGCCGGTTGGGGAAATCCATGCGCTCGCTGTTGCGGACCGGCGACTGCAGCGTCTCCGCCAGTTCGATCATGAGCTTCATGCCTTCCGGAGTCCGTGCGGTGCGCTCCGTCATGATCATCGGCCGCTCGGCGTTCACCAGCATTTTCGCCGCTTCCGCCACCGCGCCGGATTCGCCCTGGGGCGGGGAAGTGCGGCTCAGTTTCGGAATGCGCAGACCCGGCTGCGTATTCGGATGCAGTTGGAGTTCGGCGGCCATCGTAATCAGCACCGGCGCCATCGGCGGCGTCAGCGCGATATTGTAGGCGCGCACGGCGGACTCGGCGAAATGCCCGAGCGAGTAGGGCTGATCGTCCCACTTCACGAAATCGCGCACCAGCGCGCCGATATCCTGCGCGCTGTGCAGCGACTGCACGCCGCTCGATCGCTCGGCGCCGTCGGCGTGATCGCCGACGACCATATAGACCGGCACGCGGTCCGCATAAGCGTTGTAGATCGCCATGGACGCGTGCTGGATGCCGATCGTCCCGTGGATCAGCGCCATCATCGGCTTGCCTTCGATCTTCGCGTAGCCGTGCGCCATCGCCACGGCCGACTCCTCGTGGCAGCAAGTCAGAAGCTCTGGCATTTTGTTGTCGCCGTAGTTGATCAGCGACTCATGCAGTCCCTCGAATGTCGAGCCGGGATTTGCCGCCACATATTCCAGATCGAGCGTCTTCAGCACATCGACCATGAAATCGGAGCCGGGCTTCTCCACGATTCGCAACGCCACCACGGGACGAACGCCCGTATCCGCCGCGAGCGTGGCCGCGTTCGGCTGCGCGGTGGCGTTGCGCTGCGCAATCTGTTCCTGCGCTTCGGCGCCGCTTCCGCTAACGACGCCGCCGACCGCGGTGGCAGCCGCGCCGGTCGCCGCTCCCTTCAGAAAACCGCGACGATTGACGTTCAACCTCTTGTTTTTCGCCATGTTTTTGGTGTACTCTCCGGCTTTTTGGCCACATCCATTACACTACAAAATCAGCGCCGGTACTTGGGATGTTTCCGGAGCGATTTCTCGATAGCCTTCCACCGATTCTTCTCCTTCTTTTTCGCCGCCAGGTCCTGCTCCAGCAATTGATGCCGTAACTGCTTCTGCAGCTTTCGATAGCTGTCCCATCGCGCGATCTCGATATCGCCTCGCTCCAGTCCTTCCTGGACAGCGCAGCCCGGTTCGCCGGAATGACTGCAGTCCGCGAATCGGCATCGCTGGGCGAATGCCGAAATATTGCCGAACGTTTCGTCCGGCGATTCTTCGCCTGACCATAGTTGCAGTTCACGCATTCCGGGATTGTCGATTATCGCGCCGCCTCCGGGCAGCGCCATCAGCATCCGGCTGGTCGTGGTGTGCCGCCCGCGGGAATCAGTCGCTCGGACATCACGGATAGTCTGCCTTTCTTCGCCCAGCAGTCCGTTCGCGATCGTCGATTTTCCCGCGCCCGACGATCCTAAAAATGCAACGGTCCGGTCGCGGACGATCTCTACCAGAGCTTCGACTCCCTCGCGCGCGCTGAGAACGATGACCTGCGTCCCATTCGCAATTCGCGTAACGGCGTCGACTGCCTCAGAAACCGAGTTGCAGATATCGGCCTTGTTCAGGACGATAACCGGTTCCGCTCCACCCTCGCGCGACAGCACGAGGTAGCGCTCGATGCGCCGCAGATTGAAATCCCCATCCAATCCGCAGACGATTACCGCGAGATCGATATTGGCGGCGATGACTTGTTCCGATGCCGCCCTGCCTGCCGCGCGCCGCGAGAATTGCGTGCGCCTCGGCAGCACTGCTTCGATCAGCGTCAGTTCCGCATCGACTCGCCGGGCGCTGACCCAATCGCCGACAGCGGGTAATGCATCGGACCACCGCAGCCGTCCCGCCGGTACAGCGTCACATTCGGCTGTTTCCAGCAATACTCGATATTGTTCATGAGAGGCGAAGGAAATACGCCCCAGTTCCGCTCCGGCGGCCGCTTGCAGCCGGAAACGGTCGCGGATACGCGCGTCCGCCCCTATTGTCTTCAAAAAGATCTGTTCCAAAACCATGTCTGTTCGCTCCAAAAGACACACTTCACCCGTGGCTTCAGGTCAATGAGTTGTCTTCGGAGGCGCAACCCCCGCCTTTTAGCGAACAGTCATAGGCGACTGACTGTCATTATCGGTCCGATTCGTTTGTTGCACAACAATTTCACATTCGAGCGAATGCATACTCCAGCGGCTGCTGAATAACGAATCTTTACAAACTCAGCGCTTGATCGCCGACGCGCGGAATGTGACAAGAAGACGACTTCGTCCTGGTGCGAATAAAAGTGTAACCTTGATCCGGCCCAGCACATCTGCCAGACGGTAGTGGAGTCCGTCTGACCATAGGAAAAGTGTCTTTAATCCTGCTGGCTTTGTCGCTCGTGCAGAGCCCGTTGTTCCCGCAGCTCTCGCCGAACGCGGCCGATGGCCAGTCGGGCGCAGCCGCGGTTCCTGCTCCAACCCCTGCCGGTGGTGGCGACAGCCATACCCCGCTTCCAGGAGAGCCCGGTTCGGGCGTGGATAAACGCATTTTCGGGGTCCTGCCCAACTACCGAACAGCGGACGGCACCATGCCGTTCCGCCCCATCACTACGAAGCAGAAATACACCATCGCGATGAAGGACACCTTCGACTATCCGTCATATGTCCTGGCGGCCGCATTCGCAGGCATCTCGCAGGAGGATGACAGCAATCCTTCGTTCGGGCAGGGTTTGAAGGGATACGCAAGACGGTATGCTTCGTCGGTCGCCGACCAGGATCTCGGAAACTTCATGACCGAGGCCATCTGGCCCTCGATGCTGCATGAAGACCCGCGCTATTTCCGCAAGGTGCATGGATCGTTCTGGGGACGGCTCGGCTACGCTTCCACGCGTGTTTTTGTCACGCGAACCGATGCGGGTAACTGGCGGTTCAACACATCGGAGTGGATGGGAAACGGTACCGTTGCTGCTATCGGCAATGCCTATTATCCGGATGCCCGTGGCTTCGGTCCCACCATGCAGCGTATGGGAACGCAGGTCGGAACCGATGCGATCTCCTGTGTCCTGAAGGAATTCTGGCCCGACATCAAGCGCAAGTGGCTGCACAAGCGAAATAGCGGCCCAAGCTCCGATTGACACTTCCCCAAGGCGCGCTTCAACCCCGCTGTCCCGCATATTCGCTCGATCGTTCATCTCATCCGAAACTGATATGTTGATGGGAATGAAAAAGCCTGTTGCGATCCTGTTCACTGCCTGCTTCGCCCTGACGGCAACGGCGCAGCCCCCGAAAGCCCCCAAATCTCTTCGCCTGTACATCTTCGATTGCGGCACGATTCACACCACCAACGGAGATGCGTATTCCCTGAAGAAAGAGGAAATGGGTTCCACAGAGATGGCGATTCCGTGTTTCCTGATCGTCGATCCCAAAGGGGCGCTGATGTGGGACAACGGCGACATTCCGGACAGCGCTTTCAAACCTGGCGGCGGTCCTGCTTCGGTCGGAGTGGTCACGCAGGATAAGCCGCTCTTGCCTCAACTCGCCGGTGTTGGCTACACGCCCGCGGACATCAAGTATCTGGCGATGTCGCACTATCACGGCGACCATGTGGCGAACGCGAATGCCTTTGCCGGTTCCACATGGCTCGTAAGAAAGGTGGAGCGGGACCGCATGTTCTCCGATACGCCGATTCCGCGCTCCGATCCCGCCAACTACAGCAAGCTTAGGGACAGCAAGACGATCATTATCGACAAAGATCGGTACGACGTTTTCGGCGACGGAAAAGTCATCATCATCTCCACGCCGGGGCATACGCCGGGCCATCAGTCGCTGTTTCTGAAGTTCGCGAAGACGGGGCCGGTTGTGCTGAGTGGCGACCTTTACCACTATCCGGAGGAGCGAACGCTGCATCGCCTGCCGGTGGCCGAGTTCAACAAGGATCAGACCGCGGCGTCTCGCGCGCAACTCGATGTATTTCTGAAGAAGACCGGCGCGCAGTTGTGGATCCAACACGACTTCCTCGGCAACGCGAAGCTCAAAAAAGCGCCGGACTTTTACGAATAGATCATGTGGACTCGCGCAACCATCGCCCTGTTGGCTTGCTTCGTTGTCTGTCTTCCTTCCATCGCGTCCGCCCAGGCCGTTGCGCATGAAGCGTATGCGGACCTGCCTGGCGTGCGGCTTTTTTATATCGATACCGGCGGCAGCGGAGTGCCGGTGGTATTTTTGCACGCGAATACCGGCAGCGTTCGCGCCTGGGAGCACCAGATCCCGGCCTTCACCGCGGCGGGCTATCGGTTCATCGCGTTTGACCGGCGCGGCTGGGGACGCACGATCGTCGATCCTTCGGGACCGCAGCCTTCCACTGCCGCTGACGATCTGAAAGGCCTGCTCGACCACCTCGGCCTCACTCGCGTTCATCTGGTGAGTACGGCGGCTGGTGGGTTCGTTGCTTTGGATTTTGCGCTTTCGTTTCCGGAACGAGTGAGAAGCCTGGTGGTTGCCAATTCGATCGGCGGCGTGCAGGATGCCGACTTTCTGGAAATGGGCCGCCGGCTCCGGCCTCCGCAATTCGATGCGCTGCCGCCGGAGATCAGGGAGGTCGGTCCCGCATACCGCGCAGCGGACGCGGATGGCACACGGCGATGGGTGGAGTTGGAAAAGATCAGTCGCCCGGAAGGGCCGCGCGCCGCCGCCCAGCCGATGCGGAACCACGTCACCTTCGCTTCTTTGGAGTCGATCCGTTTGCCGGTATTCCTGCTCACCGGCGGCGCCGATATGTACACTCCGCCGGCGATCCTGAAACTCTTCGCGGCGCGAATCCGGAATTCAGAATCTCTGATCGTGCCCGACGCCGGCCACTCAACCTATTGGGAGCAGCCGGAAGTCTTCAACCGGGCCGTGCTGAAATTCATCGGCAGGCATTAGCGCAGGTTGACGATATATATTTTTGATACCATACATGATGTATGGTAAAGACGACCGTCTATCTGGACGACGATATCGTTGTGGCCCTGAAGGGAATTTCGAAGCGTTCCGCCAAACCTCAGGCCCAGTTGATCCGCGATGCACTGCGCGTTTTCACCGCTGCGGGGAGTTCGCCACCGCTGCCGGCCGGCATGGGAATGTTTGACAGCGGACATACCGATACCGCCGCGCGCAGGAAGGACTTGCTGAGGCACGCTGCGCGCTCCCGGCGATGGCGATCATAGCGGATTCCGGTGCGATTTACGGCCTCTATGACCGCCGGGATCGTTCCCACCGCGGTCTGCGCGCCGCGGTAGAGAAAGCACGCGATCGCATCGTCCTCCCTCAGCCGATTCTGGGTGAGATCGATTATCTGCTGCGGGTCCGGTTGGGAAACGCGGCGCTGTTCAGATTCCTTGCGGATATTCAGGAAGGGGCTTTTGTAATCGAAGCGGTAAGTTTGTCCGACCTGCGCAGGTGCGCTTCGCTGATCGCGAAGTATCACGACCTCGATCTCAGTTTATCGGACGCCTCAGTCGTTGCGGTGGCGGAGCGTCTCCGCACGAACCTGATCCTTACGGTGGATCACAGAGAATTTCGCGTGATGCGTTCTGTCCAGGGCAAGCTATTCCGCCTGCTGCCCGCCGATCTCCGGAAATGACCCGCTCACGGCTTCCAAGCCGGTCCCCGCACCACCTTACCCGGAAGCGCGTTGGTCATTCGCCCGTGGTCGATCACCGGGACGCCATTGACCAGCACATACTGCATCCCCTTCGATAGCTGATTGGGCTTGTCGAAGGTGGCGAGGTCGGTGACGGTGTTCGGATCGAAAACCACCACGTCGGCCCACATGCCGGCCTTGATCACGCCGCGGTCGGCCAGCCGCAGCCGTGCGGCGGGCAGCGCGCTGAATTTGCGGATGGCATCCGGGAGCGTGAGCGCGCCATCCTCGCGCACGTATTTATGCAGGATGTGCGGGAACGTTCCGTAAGCGCGCGGGTGCGGATGCTCTGTGCCGAGCAGGCCGTCCGGAGCGGTGCCGTGCGAGTCGTTGCACACGCTGACCCAGGGCTGTTGCAGCGCCAGCTTCACATCGGGTTCGGACATGCCGAAGACCGCGACTTCCGTCGCCGCATTGTCTTCGATCAGCAAGTCGAATACCGTATCGAGCGGGTCTTTGTTCCACAGCTTCGCGATCTCAGCAATGGTCTTGCCCTGTAGCGGCAGGAGCTTCGGATTTTTCACTACGCCGACCAGAATTCCTTCCGGTCCTGGGACTTCGCGCCACTCGTCATCCCAAGCGGTCGTAGGAGCCTCCATCTCTTTGCGAATGCGCGTGCGCGTCGCAGGGTCCTTCAGACGCTCGATCAGCTTCGCATCGCCCCCATCGTGCGCCCATGGCGGAATGAACGCTGAGAAGCTGTTGAACCAGGCGGTATATGCGTAGGTATCGGCGCCGATGTCCACTCCCGAGCGCCGCGCCTCATCGATATGCGCGACGATCTCGGACATACGCCCCCAATTCTGCCGCCCCGCAGCTTTGAGGTGCCAGATTTCGACCGGCACATGAGCTTCGCGCCCGATGCGTATGGCCTCATCAAGAGCGGGAATGATGGCGTCGCCTTCGCTGCGCATATGGGTGGCGTAGATGCCGCCGAGTTTGGCCCCTTCCGCGGCAAGAGCGATCAACTCTTCCGTCGTCGCATAGGGCGCGGGCGCGTATTGCAGAGACGAGGACACTCCGACCGCGCCGTCGTGCATGGCGTCGCGCACCAGTGTCTTCATCCGCTCGAGTTCAGCGGGCGTCGGTGCGCGATTGCCGTCGCCGATCACCGCTCTCCGAACTTGCGTTGCCCCTACGTAGCTGGCGAGATTAATGCCCATGCCCTGCTTTTCGAGTCGCGCGAAGTATTCGCGGAAGGTATTCCACGTGGGATCGATCTTGTAGTGTTCGTACTCGGCGTGGTCGGCCTTGCGAATCGCGTCCGTGAGGGGCGCGGCTGATCCGCCTTCGCCAGTGATCTCGGTTGTGATCCCCTGATAAATCTTCGACGGCAGGTGCGGATTGACCAGGATCGACTCCTCCGACTGCCCCAGCATGTCGATAAACCCAGGCGCGACCGTCATGCCGGCCGCGTCGATGGATTGTTTAGCGGTGGCTGCATCGAGACGTCCGATCGCCGCGATGTGGCCATTCCGAATCCCGATGTCGGCCGCGTACCAGGGCGATCCCGTGCCGTCAACGATGTGTCCATTGCGGATGAGGACATCGTAATTCTGTGCGAACAGCCCCAGCGGAAGGACGAACAGAAGCGCGAATCGCATTCTGCTATCAGAATCCCACAAGCCGGGAACGTTCACCGTATACTCAAATTTCCGTGTTCCACAATCTGGAAAAGACCATCCACGCCGCCTTCCGGGACCGCCTGCGCGCGCAGTTCGGGCTCGATACGTCCTTCGCTCTCGAACAGCCGCGCCAGCCTTCATTCGGTGAGATGGCGGTTCCCATTGCGTTCCAGTTGGCCAAAAGCCTGAAGCAGCCGCCGAAGAAGATTGCCGAGGACCTGGTTGCCGCCGTCGGGGAAATCCCTGGTGTCGCGGCCATGGAAGTAGCGGGGAACGGCTACATCAACATTCGGTTCGATCGCGGGGAGTATGGAGCGTCGCTGCTGCGCGGCGAGCAGGATTCCGCGACGATCTCCGGCGGCAAGGTGATCGTCGAGCACACCAACATCAACCCCAACAAGGCGGCACATATCGGTCACCTGCGCAACGCCGTGCTGGGAGACACGTTTGTGCGTATGCTGCGCGCGCGCGGCGATCGCGTCGAAGTGCAGAACTACATCGACAACACCGGCGTGCAGGTTGCCGACGTCGTAGTGGGCTTTCACTTCCTTGAGAAGAAAACTCCCAGTGATGTCGCCGCGTTATTCGACGGCGAAGAGCGCTTCGACTACGTCTGCTGGGATCTCTACGCACGCACATCGCAGCACTACAAAGACCATCCCGAGGCTTTGGCATGGCGGGCCGAAACTCTGCACGCCGTTGAAGCCGGTACGGGCGAACTGGCGGAACTGGCTCACCTTGTAGCGGACTCGATCGTCAACGCGCACCTTGCCACTATGCTGCGGCTGAACATTCAGTACGACGTGCTGCCGCGCGAGAGCGAGATTTTGCATCTCAAATTCTGGGCTTCGGCCTTCGAGTTGCTGAAGGACCGGAAGGCGATCTACCTCGAAACCGAAGGCAAGAACAGCGGTTGCTGGGTAATGCCGTCCTCTTCGTTCCGCGGCGAGGATGAGGCCAACGAAGACAGCAAGGTAATCGTTCGCTCCAACGGCACTGTGACTTACGTCGGGAAGGATATCGCTTACCAGCTCTGGAAGTTCGGTCTGCTGGGAAAAGACTTCTTCTACCGTCCCCTTACCCGTTACACGGACGGCCATGAAGTCTGGGTGTCCACCGATGAGCCGCAGCCACGACCGGCGCCGCCGTTTGGAAAAGGTCACACGGTCTACAACGTGATCGACGTGCGGCAATCCTATCTGCAGGATGTTGTCGTTGCAGGGCTGAAGGCTCTCGGGTTTGAGGAACAGGCCGGGAACTCGATCCATTTCTCCTACGAAATGGTCGCGCTCTCGCCGCGCTGCTGCGCCGACCTCGGGATTGAACTGACGCCCGAAGATGCAAAGAAGCCGTACGTCGAGGTTTCGGGCCGCAAAGGCCTCGGAGTCAAAGCCGACGACCTGATGGACAAGTTGGTGGAGACGGCGCTGGCGGAGGTATCGTCGCGCCATCCCGAAGACAACGAAGTGGCCAACCGGGCCGTTGCGACTGAGATAGCAATGGGTGCTCTCCGCTACTTCCTGCTGAAGTTCACGCGCACGACCGTGATCGCTTTTGACTTCCAGGAAGCGCTCAGCTTCGAAGGCGAAACCGGTCCCTATGTGCAGTACGCGGCCGTGCGGGCGCGCAACATACGTCGCAAGTTCGAAGAGGGCGGAGGCGCCTGGCCGGACTTCGAGGCCGAGCTCACGCGTGAAGCTATGGCGCGCCAACTGAACGCGGAAGAACTGTACGGCCTTGGTGTCTTGCAGGCAAGCTTGCAGCCCGAACTAGTCCGGGCTCACCAGGACGCTTGGCAAGTCGTACTTGCCGCTTCCAAAGTCGATTCTGTGGTGGAACGCGCCGTCATTGCGGGCGAACCGGCTCATATCGCCAAGTACGCCTTCCAGCTGGCGCAGACATTCAACTACTTCTACCATGAGTATCCATTTCTCGACGAGCTGGATCCAGAGCGGAAGGTCTTCCTGTTCTGGATAACCGAATTCTTCCGCACCCAAATGGAGCGCACGTTGGCCATCCTCGGGATAGCCGTGCCGGCGTACATGTAGCAGACTGGTACAGATCAGCCATGCTCCTCGCCCTCGACGTCGGGAACACCAACATCACCGTAGGCATCTTTCAGAACGGCGTGATGGCCGACCATCGCCGCCTGCGCACCGTTCGTGAGCAGACCTCCGACGAATGGGGAATCCTGCTGTCCAATCTCTTGGGGTTTGCGGGACTGGATCCCAAAGCGCTGGACGGCATCATCATCTCCTCGGTGGTTCCTCCTCTGAACTCCGCTCTTGCGGAGATGGCGCAAAGGTACTTCGATACTGAGGCGGCGTTCGTAACGGCGGAGACCGATACGGGCCTCAGGATTCTCTACGACAATCCGTCCGAAGTAGGCGCGGACCGCATCGTCAACAGCGTGGCGGCGCTCCATAAATACGGCGGACCCTGCGTGATCGTTGACTTGGGAACAGCGATCACATTCGACGCCGTATCGGCGAAGTCCGAATACCTCGGTGGGATCATTGCCGCCGGCATCGGCATCTCCGCCGAAGCGCTGTTCAGCCGCACCGCGCGACTGCCGCTGGTGGACTTCCGCACGCCCGCGACGCTGATCGGCCGGAACACGGTATCGAGCATGCAGTCCGGACTCTACTACGGAGCCATCGGAGCGATTGACGGCATCGTGGCGCGCCTGATCGAAGAACTCGGCTCCGATACACGGGTCATCGGGACTGGCGGTCACGCCGGAATGATCGCCGGCGGATCGCGCTACATCCGGCACGTGGATGAGAACCTCACGCTTGAAGGGCTCCGTCTGATCTGGGACCGTACGCGGTAGCAAGCAGTGGACGAGCCGTTCAGTAACTACTTCAACTACTTCACGGAGATTGAGGAGCACTTCCAGCGCGCGCGGGGTACGAGCTTATTCCTGCTGTCGCCCCTCGACTGGGCGCTGATCGAAACCTGGAAGAACTCGGACGTTCCTCTGGAGGCGGTGCTGCGCGGCATCGACGCCGCCTTCGAGAAGTGGCGGACGAAGAGGTCGCGGGTACAGATGGTGAACTCTCTCGCCTACTGCACGCAGGCAGTCATGACCGAAACGCAGCGCATGGCGGATGCCGGCAGCGAGCGGCCGCGGAAGACGGAGTCGGCGCCTTTCCCGGAAGATGATCTGCGGCGCTATATCGAGGGCAATGCCGTTGCCGTCCGAACAACGAAGATCGACGACTATCTGCCGGTAGCCGAGTCCCTCGACCAGATCGCCGCCGAACTTCCCGCACTGTTCGCCGATCTGGAGACGCTGGAGCAGCGGCTGACTGTGCTGGAGCAGAAGCTCATCGCGATCGCCCGCTCACGGCAAACCGAGGATGAGGCGCTGGCCGCCCGCCAGGAACTCGAAGCGCATCTCCGCCCGTACCGGGGCAAGATGACCGCGCCGCAGATCGCCATGCTGGAGGCGCAGTTTCTCGATCGCGCCGTGCTGGCCGCTGGAGGGCTGCCCCGCCTGAGCCTCTTCTATCTCCGTTAGTCAATTCGTACTGAATTCTTAACCGAAATGCCATCTTCGGACGGGCTATCCCGACGCTTATAAGTGGCTTGATCAGTGTCTTCCATTCCGCGCGTCGCCTTCTTCACGGACACGTTCAACGAGATCAACGGCGTAGCGCTGACCAGCCGCCAACTTACCGAGTTCGCGCGGAAGCGAGAGTATCCCTTCCTCTGCATCCGAGGCGCCGAGAAGTCCCGCAAGACTCACGACTACGGCACCACTCACATCGAGCTCGCCCGCGGACCTTTCGCGTTCAGCCTCGACAAAGGTCTGCGCCACGACCCCATGCTCTGGAGGCATGAGGCCCATGTGGCCGAGGTCGTCCGCGAGTTCAAGCCGGACATCATCCATGTGGTGAGTCCCGCGATGTCAGCGAGATCGGGGTCTACATGGCCAGGAAGATGAAGCTCCCGCTGGCGATCTCCTGGCACACCAACCTGCACGAGTTCGGCGCGATGCGACTGGCCAAATACGTCGGCTGGATGGGGCAGCGCGCAAAAGGCGCCATCTCGCAGATCTGCGAAGACCTGATCCTCGACGCGGTGATCTGCTTCTACAAGCTCGGCGACGTCCTCTATGCGCCGAACGAGGAACTGGTAGAGATGCTCCAATGCCTCACCGGCAAGCCGGTGTTCCTCATGAGCGCGGCATCGACACCGAACTTTTCAACCCCGCGAAGCGAACCGTGCAGGACGGTATCCTTCGACTCGGGTACGTCGGCCGCACGACGCCCGAGAAGAATGTCCTCTTTCTCCGCGATCTCGAAATCGGGCTGCAATCCGCGGGTGTACCGCCGTTCCGGTTCCTGATCGTCGGCGACGGCGGCGAGCGGGACTGGCTGCGCTCTCGAACCTGGAAGCCGCCGACGTTCCCGGCATCCTGCGCGGCGAACAACTGGCCGAGGCATTCGCGAACATGGATGTCTTCACTTTTCCCTCCCGTACCGACACCTTCGGCAACGTCGTTCTGGAGGCCTTTGCCTCCGGCACTCCGGCGGTGGTGACGGACGCCGGCGGCCCCAGGTTCATCGTCCAGGAGGCCTTCAGCGGCTTCGTCACGGCGCGGGATAGCGAGTTCATCGAGCGAACCGCCCGGCTGCTCCGCGACTCCGATCTCCGCGCCCGCATGGCCTGCGCCGCGCGCAGGCAGGCCCTCGGCGAGTCCTGGGAAGTCGTCTTCGACAAGGTCTATGACGGCTACCGCGCAGGCATCTTACAAAGGTTTACTGCATCCTAAGGGAGGCCGGTGGTAGATTCAAGGTCGTGCGCATCCTGATCGTGGATGACGACGAGGAACTCACCAGCCTTCTGACCGAGCTACTGACACGCGAAGGGTTCCGTGTCGAATGCCAGAATGACGGCCGGAGAGGCTTGGCAGCTGCCCTAAACGGCGGCTTCGACCTGCTGGTGCTCGACGTCATGCTGCCCGGCCTCGACGGCTTCGAAATCCTGCGGCGCGTCCGCCGCGAAGCGCGCCTGCCCATCCTGATGCTGACCGCGCGCGGCGAGGATGAAGACCGCATCATCGGGCTCGAACTCGGCGCCGACGACTACCTTTCGAAGCCCTTCAACACGCGCGAACTGGTGGCCCGCATCCGCGCCATCCTGCGGCGGCTCGAGCAACGCGACCCCGGCGGCCGCCTCGAGATCAACGGGATCGTCATCGACCCCGGCACGCGGGAAGTCCAGCGCGAGGGCGCAGGCATCGAAGTGACCACCTTCGAATTCGATATTCTGGAGACGTTGATGCGCTCCGCCGGCCGTGTCGTGTCCCGCGACGAGCTCATGGAAGAACTCTATGGGCGCAAGGCCACTCCGTTCGACCGCTCGGTCGATATGCACATCAGCCATCTGCGTAAGAAGCTGGAAGGCGACAAGCCGCTGATCAAGACGGTGCGCGGCGTCGGTTACCAATTTGTGCGCTCGCCCGAAGAGGGAGTGGCAGCATGAGAAAGGAGACGCGGCTGACAGCCGCATGTCCATGAGAACGCTCTTCACCAAGATTCTCCTTTGGTTCCTGCTCACCGTGATCTTCACGTTCACGGTTACGTTCTACATCTCGAGCATCTTCGTTCGTTCCCGCCAGCCCGAGTTCACCCGCTTCACCTTCGAGCTGCGTGAAGCGCGCGCGGCATGGGAGAGCGGCGGAGTTGACGGACTGAACCGCTTCCTCGCCCGGCTCAAGGACGCCACCGGCGCCGACGCCGGACTGACCGACGCCAACGGGCGCGACGTGCTCAATGGCCGCGACTGGTCCAAAGAAATCCACTCGCCGGCGCGCGGCCCGCGCGGCGTACTGCCGTTCCTGCCCTTCGTCCGGATCGAGAGCCCTCGCGGCTTTACCACCGTGACTCTGTCGCGCGACAAGAAGTTCTATTTCGTCGCCACTTATCCCGTGCGCGATCCCAATCGGGAAGGCTGGTCGGTACAAATACCGAGCCAGACCTGGTGGATGCTCGGCATCTTCGCGATCCTCTGCTACTGGCTCGCGCGGCAGCTCACATTCCCTCTGCGCAAAATGCAGAAGACCATCGAGCGCTTCGGCCGCGGCGACTTCACGGCGCGCGTCAACTCGCGCCGCGCCGATGAGCTCGGCCAACTCGGCCGCACCGTCGATCAGATGGCCGAACGAATCGAAAGCCTTCTCAAATCCCAACGCCGCCTGCTGCAGGACATCTCTCATGAACTGCGCTCCCCGCTGGCGCGCCTCGGCGTGGCCGTCGAACTGGCGCGGGGCGGAGGAAACGCGGACACCGCTTTCAACCGTATCGAGCGCGAAGCAGACCGGCTCAACATGCTGGTCGGCGAACTGATTCAGGTCACGCGCGCCGAAGGCGACCCGGCGGGCCTCGCGACTGAATCCGTGCGTCTGGACGACCTGGTCCGGACGATCGTAGACGACGTCCACATTGAAGCAGAGCGCCATCACATCTCACTCGATCTCGACGTCTGCGAAGCCGAGATGGAAGGCAATCCCGAACTGCTGCGCCGCGCCATCGAAAACATCGTGCGCAACGCCATCCGGTATTCACCGGACGGCGGCCACGTTTCCGTCGGCCTGAAGCGGGCCGGATCGTTGTACCGCGTCACTGTGCGCGATTTCGGATCCGGCGTGCCCGCCGAAGCCCTCCTGCACATCTTCGATCCGTTCTACCGGGTGGAAGAAGACCGGGGCCGCACCAGCGGCGGCGTCGGGCTGGGACTTGCCATCGCCAAACGGGCGATCGATCTGCACCACGGGCTGATCCGCGCGGCGAATCAGAAGCCGGGGCTGCTGGTCGAAATCGAACTGCCCGCGCCACCGGCGGTACACGAGGACAAACCGGTCCTCACGGCTTCAGAATCTTAATCCCGTTCGGCAGCTCGAACATGCTGTCGCTCAGGGCGTCGCCGACTGTCACCCGCTCCGAGTACATCTCGAAATTCTTTTCGGTATCGCGCTCACGCGAGACACTGTAAGGCCACATGACACCGTTACCCGAGTCGCGGTACTTGGTGTAGCGGGTCACTTCCTCGCGGCGGTCGTTGATGGTGGGGTCCCATCGGTAGAAACGCTGCTTGACCGGGAGGTAAGTGTCCGAATTGACCCACACCCGCACGCTGCGATTTTCGGCATCGAAGATGTCGAGCGTTTCGACCGGCTGATTCTCCACGACGTCAATGCCGGCGCCTTCGAATTCGATGCCCGGCTCGGAGAGCCGCTGGCGAAGAATGTAGAAGACGTCATGCAGCGTGGTTTCGCGGAACTGCTTCACCTTGTCGTCCGCGAGAGGCTTCGCGCCGCGATAGGTTACGTCGTACGCTTCGTTCTCCGTGAAGAGAACAGCGTCTTCCTGCTTCTTGCCGAAGGCCTGGCGCTGCAATTCGAGGATTCCCGCGCGGGCGTTGGGCGGCAGATACTTCGTGTAAAGACGGGCGATGGAGAGGCCGGTCAGTTGTTCGCGATAGAAAGAGTAAGCGCGACCGACTTCGGTACGCGTCTGCATATTGCGGAACGCGTCGCCGCCGAGTCCTTCCACTACTTTGGCGACCAGCCGTTTGCCCCGTTCTTTTGCCGTCTCCGCAACCGATGCCTTGGCCACAAATGCAGCGGAGGCAGCACAGGTAACGGCCGACAGCGCGAATTCACGTCGTGTCATAGCCTGGTGTCAGGGCTTCTTTGAGAGTTGCTCGGTGGTGAGGCCCTGATTGAGCTGGATGCCGGTTACTTTGATGTCGGCGAAATGTTTGCCGTTCTGGGTGATGGTGATTTTGTGCGGCAGCTTGATTCCATTTACATCCTGCCAGTCGGCGTAAGTTTCGGTGACGTCCTGACCGGTCGATCCGGGCTCGGAATAGTTCTCGCTCAAGGGCAGGCCCGTTGCGGGATTGATGGTGAGCAGCAGCGAGTTGCCGGATTTATCCGAGATGCGGATCACGCCGTTCGCTTCGTCGGCGATCGTGCGATTGGCATCGGCGCGAGCGAGAAGAGAGAACCACATGCGGAACGCCTCGAAGTTCGCCTGCCTGCGTTCGGCTTCCGGGATCGGCATCACGCCCTGCGGGCTGGAGACCCAGCCGGTCTTGCCGTCGGCATAGACAATGACTTTGCCGAAGGGAAGAACGTTTTCCTCGCGGTACTGTCCGGAGGCGGTCCAGAATTCGGTTTGCGTGACTTTCATCCCGCCGGCCGCGGCGTCAAGGTTCAGCTCGGCTTTCTCGACAGCGTCTTTGACCGCGGCGAGTTTGGAATCACCGCCCACGACTTGAGCCATCTTTGCGAGAAGAGCGGCGCCTTTGGGTTGGGCGGGTCCGGCGGCGGCAGTGGGGGATGCGCGTTTTGGCTGGGGAATTGTCAGATCGATGTTGCTTACAGGAAGACCGAGGGAAGAGAGCGGGGCGCCGAAGTCCTTCGGATTACCGACGGCTACAATCACGAACTTCGCGGGATCGAGATACTGTTTCGCAACGCGCAGAATGTCCGCGCGGGTGACCTGCTGGACGGCTTTCTGATATTGAAAGATGAAATCGTCGGGGTATCCGTAGTAGCGATACGTCAAAAGACGATTAAGGGTCTTCGACGGTGTGTCGAAGTTGAAGATGAAGCCGTTGATCACGGTATCCTTCGCGGACTGAAGTTCCTCCACGGTGACTTCCGCAGTGCGGATGCGATCCACTTCGGTCTGGATGGCCTTCAGGGTTTCGATAGTGCTGGCGGACTTGGTGCTGGCCCCGATTTCGAAGAGTCCCGGATGATCGTAGTCGGCGCCCCAGGATGCGGAGACTTCATAGGCGTAACCGAGCTGTGTACGGACCTTCTGGAACAGGCGGCTCTGAAAGCCGCCGCCGAGAATGTCGGACATCACTTCGAGGGCAGGGTAATCCTTGTCTTTAAGCTCACCGCCGAGGTGACCGAGGACGAGACTGGTCTGGGTGACATCGGTCTTGGTAGCGACGTGAATGCCGGGCGCCGACAGCTTCGGATCAACGGGCGGAAACGCGGGTACGGGCTGCTGGGTGACATTCCAGGAAGCGAAGAGCTTGTCCAGTTTGGCCTTCATCTCGGGCGCGGAGAAATCGCCCTGCACCGCGAGGATGACGTTGGCGGGGAAGAAGTAGCGCTGATAGAAGCGGGCCACGTCGTCGCGCTTGATGTTGTCGATGGTGGCGTATTCTTCCTGCCAGCCGTAGGAAGTTTTGGGGCCGTAGACGAGGGCATCGAATTCGCGCTCGGAGATGCCGTGGGCGTCGTCATTGCGACGGGCGATCTCGCCGCGCATCTGGGTCTTGATGAGATCGAGGCGCTCCTGGCGGAAGGCTGGCGAGGTGAGCACGTCGTGGAACGCAGCGAGCACTTCATCGGTGCGTTCTTTGAGCGTTGAGAAGGAGACGGAACCGTACGACTCGCCGATCTGGCTTTCGACGGAGGCGGCGATGTTTTCGAGCTCTTCGTCCAACTGGTCGCCGGATTTGGCGGTGGTGCCGCCGGAGCGGATCAGTGAGCCGGTGACGGAGGCGAGTCCGACTTTATCGGCGGGGTCGAAGAGGTTGCCGGTGCGGACGAGAGCGAGACCGCGGACGAGAGGGAGTTCGTGGTTTTCGAGCAGGTAGATTTTGAGGCCGTTGGGGAGGGTGGACTCCGCGACTTTGGGGATCTGGATTTCGCGAAGGGGGGGGTATTTCAAATCCTTATAAGATGGCGGGGGGGTGGTTTGGGCAGAGACGGTGAAGGCGAGGATAGAGAAAGCCAGCGCGGGGCAAAAGCCCCGCGGCAGGGCCGAAGCCCTGACCCCACTGAACCTCAAGCTCTTTAGACAAGTAAGAGTGTTCATTTGGGGGCCTCCGCGGGTTGGAAGGTGAGAGCGACGGTGCGGTTGTCGGTGGTTAAATACTGGTTGGCTACGCGCTGCACGTCGTCCGCCGTTACTTTGTCGATGTCGTCGAGTGAAGTGAACAATTTTTTCCAATCTCCGTAGTTGGCGTAGTAGCTGGCGAGAAGCTGCGCCAGACCCGCATTGTCATCGAGCTGGCGGATCAGGCCGGCGCGGGTGCGGGTCTTCACGCGGGCGAGCGAGGCGGCGTCGACCTTTTCTTTCTTGAAATTCGCGAGGAGAGTATCGAGCTCCTTCTGACACTCCTCGGCGGTGTGGCCGGCGCCCGGAATCAAATAGAAGAAGAATAAGCTTGGGTATTTGCCGCCGGGAAATTCCGACTCCGCACCGGCAGCGAGCGCCAGCTTCTTGTCGCGAACGAGGTCCTTGTACATGATGCTGGTGCGCCCGCCGGAGAGCAGGCTGGAGAGGACGTCGAAGACGGGATCGTCCTTGTCATATTGATCGGGGCGGTGGTAGGCGATGAACTCCATGGGCTCGGCCGGCGATGCAACGCTGGTGCTCTTCGGACCTTCCTGCACGGGTTCGACGGTGAGGATGGGATCGGGCAGCGGACGCTTGGGGAGCCTGGCGAAATACTCGTCGGCAAGCGCGCGGATGCGAGCGGGGAGGACGTCACCGACGATGGCCATGGTGATGTTGCCGGGAACGTAATACTCGCTGAAAAATTTCTCCGCCTCTTTCACGCGCAGGTTTTCGATGTCGCTGGCCCAGCCGCCGGGCATGTTGCGATAGGGATGAGCGGCGATGGCGGTCGCCAACATCTGCTCCATCAGCTTGCCCTGTGGATCCGACTCCACGCGCATGCGGCGCTCTTCGCGAACGACGTTGCGCTCCTTATAAAACTCGCGGTAGACGGGATGGAGGAAGCGGGCCGATTCGAGATAGAACCAGAGCTCGACGCGGTTGGCGGGGAAGTTGTAGAAGTAATCGGTCGAGTCCTCGCCGGTGGAGGCGTTCATGCCGACGCCGCCGTTTTCCTCGATGATGCGCGGATAGAGGTTGGGGACGACGTAGGTGTCAGCTTTCTCGATGGCGGCCTGGAGCTGCTCCTGGAGAGTTTTGATTTTGGCGGGATCGGATTTGGCGAGCTTGTTCCGCTCGGCGTCGAGTTGATCGTAAACGCGTTCGATGTTGGCGAGGGCGACTTTCTCGGCGGGCCAATTGGTGCTGCCGATGGTTTCCGTGCCTTTGAAAGCCATGTGCTCGAACATGTGGGCGAGGCCGGTCTGGCCCTTGGGGTCGTCCACCGAGCCGGCGTTGACGTAGGTGTGGAACGAAACGACCGGGGCTTCGTGGCGCTCCAGCACGATGAAGTGCATGCCGTTGGCGAGGGTGAATTCAGTGACGTGCTTCGCGAATTCGTCGAGATTTTGGGCGGGAAGATCCTGAGCCGAAAAACAGGCGGCGAGCGCGAGCGGGATGAAAGCTGCGAGTTTCAAGTTTTGGGTCTCCAAGAATTCAGTTTAGCGATGAAGAAAGGGCAAAGCCAAAGGCATAAGATTCTCTCGCAAAGGCGCAAAGCCGCAAAGTTTTAAAACACTTCGAGTGTGGGTTGCGGCCGTGCGGGGTTGATTCGAGGTCAGGCGGCCTGTTTTTCGAGGGTGGTTGCCTCCTTTTCGGGTGGATCGGCGGTCGCCGGAGCGCCGTTTTCGGGTTCGGGGAGCGGTTTTTTCCAGCCTTTGGGGGGCGGAAGGTAGCTCAGGAGCCGGTAGGCGTCGGGGTCTTTTGAATTTTGAAGAAACGAAGCTGGATCGAACCTATCTGCTTCTATTTCTTCATCGGACTTGTCTTCATCGATGCGTTCCTGACGCTTCCGCACGGCCTGGAGACGCTCGAATTCCTGCTGGTATTTGAGCAATTGGCGTGAGAGCCGGGCTTCGTACCGTCCCATGACGTCGATGAGTGGGCCGTGTTGAGTCCAGGCTCTGGTTTGAGCGCCCATGACTTCGATGCGATCTTCGTTGTCGGAAGCGCCGTGCTCGTTTGCGACGATGCCGAAGCTGAACATGTTGTTCTCGATCGCAGCCATGCGATTCAGCCGGAAGTTGGTATCGATGATCTTCAGAGCGATCTGACGCTCGGGTTCGGACTTCGGCTTGAGATCTTTCAGCATGTTGTCAGACATGCGGTTATAGGCGGCGAGTTCGGTTTCCTGAAGGATGAGGTGCTGGCCGGAGAGATTGTGCTTGAGCGCGTTGAATTTGGCGCGCTGACGGCCCTGGGGAGTTTTGGGACCCGTGGATTTTTGTGCGTTGAGTTGTCTGACTACATCGACTACTTCTTTTACGAGAGACATAGATGTCCCTACTTTCCGGAAAAGATTCCCTTTCCGCCAGGAGAGTAGCAGTCGTTTTCAGGGCTGGATCGCGGATTTGGGCTAAGTGGTTGAGCGGGTTGATGCGATATTTCGGTTTCGTTGGCGAATGAATGGATTCCACGAAGGTCACCAAGCCCTCATCCCGCTCAATCCCTCGCTATACTCTCTCTCGAATGGGTGCAGATCTAATTGGTGCAGCCCTATCGCGGGGCGCATTGTGACGGGAAAGCCGTTTGATCAGGCGTCGTTTCAGGCACACGTCGAGCTGCTGCGAATTTTTCTGACGCATCGCGAAGATATCGTCGAGAGCATAGAGGCCGTTCTGAACGCCCAGCGAAAGCCGATCCGGTACCTGCAGGACCGGTCTCTTTTGTCCCGCCATTTCGAGGATTGCTTCTTCGCGCGCACCGCGGTCGCCGCCAGCCAAACTCGTCCCGATCGCCCAACAGATCGCGGCCAACTGGAAGAAGCGCATTGGGCCGCGGGATTCAGACCTCGTCAGGTTCACCATGCGCATAACGACCTGATCCATCCGGCGGAGATGATGATTCGCGCCTTTCATTGCTGGCAGCAGACACATTGGCCGGGCCGTGGCGGGCGCATCCACTACGCGCACACGCTGTTCAACTTGTATGTAATTCGGTGTCTCCGGTTCCTGAGCATGCGCCTGTGGGATGAGGACCCGAGCGGAGCAGGCGGACGGCTCGCACAAATTCAAGGCGTGCTTGACGAGCTCTGGAGAAGCTCACCCGCCGATCAGCCCGTGTTCGTGCGCGACGCGCGCTGGCTGATTCCGTTGGCGCAGAGCCTCATCACCGATGAGTTGACGCCCTATTTCGAGGTCTCCCGGCAGGTCACAGAGACGCTGCAGGATGCGGACCGGCTCGAAATCCGGAAGGCCCATGTTCGAATGCTGGGCGGGCATCTGACCTCACAGATTCGTTACTACTGCACGAAGGATGGCGTGCCCGGCTTGCCTATCAATGAGCACAGCGTCGTTATGCGCACGCGCACTTCCAACGCGCTCGATTTCGCACTGCTGGTTCAAGGTCTCGTCCCGCTGCTCAAGGCCTATGGCCGCGCATTGCAGCGCGGCGATGAGCGAATGCGGCTCGAGATGGCAGGGGCCATCTGTCAGGGCATATCCGCCGATCCCGAACTGTTTCTGAATCGCGTCGACCTGTTGAGCGCTTACAGCATGATCGAGCACGTTTTCATCGCCGCGGATCGTGAGGGTCATGTCGCTTATTCGCCCCTGGGGCAGCGACATGTGCAGCTGCTGAAAGAGTACGGTCCACTGATTGACCGATTGGCGAGGCCGTTGCGTGACGATTTCCCGCATTTCAGACCGGTTGACGGCGGCTGTTCTCCCTATGGAGTTATATTCGGGCTGCCATCCCATCTCATCGAGCACATGGCGCTCAAAGCCCTGGAGCACGATGCCGAAACGCGATTCAGCCTGGAAGATGTCTTTGAGGATGGGAAAACCGACAATGGGAAAACCAGCGCGGCGAAGCTCGCCTGGGTGAACGGCTGGCGGAAATTGCCTCATATCGACCGCGAAGTACAACGGTTGTACGACTACCCGCAACCGTTCGCCGAAGAGATTTACGACCGCATCGGGCACGAGCTCGGCGAAGCGTCACTGGCAAAGCGGCGCGATTCGAATGCCGAGGCATGCAACGGTGCCGGGTCGTCCGAGAAGAGAACCGGGCGCCTGTATATTGTGCCGATCGCGTCGAAACCTGGAGACGACCCTGAGACTGACTCAAACGCGGCATTGATAGAGCGCGGCTTCACCGCCGCTGGGATTCCGGAACTGCCGGCCCGGTACTTCGGCTCTTCGGACAAGCAGATTGTGGCGGCGCAGAAGGCTGAACCTTATGACCAGGCGCAACTGCTGCGCGAGCGGCAGGAAGGGCACTTTCTGGTTAGTTATGAGACGGTCAGTTGCGAAACGCCAGGCGGATGGATTGCCGTCAAGAAGGACCTGCTCACGGAGGTCCTCGGAGCGGGCCGCGACGCCAGGATTGTCGGGCTGCCGCCCGACGCGGCTCATGTGCTGCGGCTCATGTGCACCGATCTGGCGATACCGGAGAACGTGGCCGATCAGGCGAGCGTGCCGCCATCCCCCGGTTATCGCGCGATCGAGAAAGCATGACCTGCGATGCACCGGCCTCGTGTAAGGCAGAAAGCAGCGGAGCGAGCCGACTTCGGCCGCAGCAGCTGTATTCCGGATTTGCGCTCACCTTATCTCTGAGCAAAGGCGGGGTGAAGACACTGCACTGAAGGAACAACCGGGCATCCGCGAGCACGCCGGGGGACAACCGATGCAAAGGACCCCGCTCAATGCTTGTCTGGAAGCCGGCGTTGGAACACCGATCGAAGCTCCTCCCTCACGGCCTTCCCCAATCCCAGTGTGATCGCGATCCACGGTGAAATCCCCGAAAACGCGCCGCCGACAGCGTAAAGAGTGCGAACCGAAAATCGCGGATCATTTGAGATGGCGTAGATCGTATCCCAGCGTTCCGGCGACATCTTCAGACGGAAGTGCTCGAGGCCGCGAAAGTTGTAAAACCGGTTGGCGTGGGCGCGCGCGAAGTACATAAGGGTCCGAAGCCAGGCGGGATTCTGTCGAATTTCCGGATCGGCCGCATGCGCCAGCGCCACCAGGCCAAGAGTTGCGTATCGGCAGCCCTCGGCCGCGAACGAGCGCATCGCGGAATCGATCAGCATCTCGCTGGACCCGTTCGGGGCATGAATGGATCGGGCAACGAGTTCAACCAGATAGCCTTGTCTTGCAGGGATCGGAGAGGCTACCAGGAAAGCGACAGCTTTCCCATCCTGGCGAGCCACCAGGATCATGCGATCCGCCAGCGCTCCGTCCAGTACATTCGGCTCCACCAGGAAGTGCAGCGGAGGAAGATGCCGCGCGCCGAGCCACTCCCTCAGAACACCGCGCAGTTCCGCGTCCGCCGCGGCTTGTGCGCCGCCGACCGCTTCCACGACGACGCCTTTATTGGCGGCCCGATGCAGCTGTGCCCGAAGAGAAGCCCGGTGTCGAATTACGTTCGGCCACAAACAGGGATTCCAGACAGGCTGCGCTCCCAGCGCAATCGAAGCATGGCGAGTCGACTGCGCCAATACCGTTCGCATACGCTCTTCGGCGCAGACGTAACACACCCCATAGCCTTTGCGCCTTGCGAATGTTTCGAATTCGTCGCAGACCGAGGCGACGGTCTCGCTCGCGCAGACCGGCCCGCCGGCCGCCACCAGCAGGGGGGCGCGCCGCGTGTATCCCAGCACCGCCCGATTGTCGGAGGAAAACCACAACTCGATTCCGGGATTCAGAATCTGATACGACGTGCTGTTCCAGCCGTACCTCGCCACGATCTCGCCGGCGCGGATCACGTGTTCAGGGAAAGATGTCATGGAACCGGCTGGTGAAGTCATCGGCATGATACACCGCGACCACTGAACATTCGCGCGGACCCATCGCCAGTTTTTCGTAGGTCTTGCCGTTGGCAGGATCCCGATTATCCCGCCGGTTACCGAACCAGGTGTTTGAGGTCCTTGTTATTGTCCTGACAAAAGAAGTCGATCATTTCGGTGTCAACCAGGGGCCTCATGTGCAGGGAGACGGTCCAGGGTTGCGTGAATACTTTGGCATCGTTGACGGTTACGTCGACGTCCAGGCTGCCGAAGGTGGGGCGGCGGATGCGCTCCGTAACGCGCGCTTCGCTCGAGAAGAAATTGCCGGCCACGTCGAGCCAGGAGTCGTCGCGATAGCCGGCCGATTCCACCACCAGCGTGTCGCCTTCCCAGTGCGCGACGGAGTAACCGTTCCAGGTGGGCAGCATGTCTTCGGGGAGCTTACGGCCGTCCAGAAAGATCTGCCGGTAGGTGGCGTTGAATTCATGCAGGATGACGATCTCGGTGGGCGTCTGCAGAATTTTTTCGGACTCAGGAAAAGACCAGGCGCGCGGGAAGTTGGGTGGCATGCAGGAGACATGGGGATCGAGGAAGGCCGTTTCTTTCGCGCGGCTCTTGACCAGATTCGCGGCCCAGGGTTGGTAGGGAAGGCCGCCTTTGAGGCCTGATGCGAAGTTGATTGTCTGCGGAGTGACGGGAAGTTCGGTGCACAATACACCTCGTTCTTCGGCGTTGCAGGGCAGGGCATCGCGCGGGACCCACATGCCGGAAAAGGCGGGTTTGCCGGCGGAAGTCTTCGGCGCGGGGGCGGAGAGGTTTGGTTTGTTATCGGGCGTGCGGGGGATTCCGGGCGTGGGTAGGTTGATCCACTGAGCCGCGGCGGGAAAGGCAAGGAAAACCATAAGAGTGACAACGCGCATGCGTGCCGTGAGCATGCCTGTGATGATACGCGAAGGGGAGGCCAGAGCCAATGGGAGGGGTGGTCGCCGCCAGTGCCTACGCTATGACAGCAATCCCTTCGGACGCCGCGGCATTTCGGAGGGCGCCGTCGGACGTGGCGAGAGGGAGTCTGCTGCGCAGCGCCAGATGAAGATAAGCGGCGTCATACGCTGCGATGCCCCGGCGACGAGCAAGCGATTCCAAGTCGATGTTCTGATGCAGACCCTGAGACTCGAGGCGTCGAGAATAAACGCCATCAGGACCGATGGCACTCGTGCAATGAATCGCGGGTAATCGGCTCTCCGAAGTGGAGACGGTATTTGTCGCCGAATTCAAACATGCGGCGAACCGCTTCCTGGCGCCCGTTTGATGCGGCCCTGGTCCGCGATGGTTTCGCGACTTCCTGCTCGACAAGCGTCTGAAGATAACGCTCAACGTCCATCCCGCTTGCCTGCGCCTTCGCAAGAAGGCCTGCTTCGATCTCCGGTCGGAGATGGAGTGTGACGGTCAATAAAGCCTCTGATTCGGTTTATCGTTCCATGCGCGGTCTTATTCCGGAGCCTGCGGCGAGGAACGAATACGAATTACGGACAGAACGTTCGCGGCTTCACTCAAACTGTCCGACCACAGGTCTCCTGTATGGGAGGATAAGAATCTCAGCGGGACCGAATCCCCAAAGTCGTGTCGCGCACGGCGGGAGCGGCTGTGACCGATGCGAGAGTAATGATGCGAGAGTAATCACGTCCACTAATAATCGGGAATCCAACGTTGCTGAGCTGAGGCAGTCATGACCCCCATCCGGTGGCAAGAGATCGAGCGTATTTACCATGCCGCCCAGGAGCGTCCTCCGGCGGAACGCGCTGCGTTTCTGGCGGAAGCCTGCAAGAGCGACCCCGAACTGAGGCGCGAGGTGGAATCTCTGCTGGCCGTGGATTCTTCGAAGACCGGTGCGCCGGGCCTCCCTGCATGGGATGTCCCGGGCGGGATCACGGACGCGGATACAACGACGGCTCCGGTTATTCCGGGGACCCAACTGGGACCGTATCAGATCGAAGGGTCACTTGGCAAAGGCGGCATGGGACAGGTGTTCCGGGCGCGCGATACGCGGCTGGGACGCGCGGTGGCTATCAAGGTTTCCAGCGCCAGGTTCAGCCATCGCTTCGAGCGCGAGGCGCGGGCTATTTCGGCGCTGAATCATCCTCACATCTGCACGCTCCACGATGTCGGCCCCAACTATCTGGTGATGGAATTAGTGGAGGGGGTTCCGTTAAAGGGACCACTCGCCGCACAGACAGCCGTGGAGTACGCGGGCCAGATTCTGGACGCTCTGGATGCAGCTCATCGCAAGGGGATTGTGCATCGCGATCTGAAACCCGGCAATATTCTGATTACCAAACAAGGCGTGAGGGTTCTCGATTTCGGTCTGGCGGATATTGCCGGCGATCCGGCGCTGACCAGGACCGGCGCGGTGATGGGAACGCCCGCCTATATGGCTCCCGAGCAGTGGGATGGCAAGCACGCCGATGCGCGTTCGGATATCTACGCTTTCGGTTGTGTGCTTCACGAGATGCTGACGGGCAAGCGCGCATCGCAGCAAGGCAGCCCGGATAGGACGCCGGTAGGGAACGCCGCGATCGAGAGTGTAATCCGCACATGCATGGAGAAGGACCCCGAGGACCGCTGGCAAACGGCCCGCGACATCAAGCGAGCTTTAGCACTGCCCAGTGTGTCCGTTGCGCCATCGAGACGAAGCTGGTGGCCCGTCGCGGCAGCCCTCACAGTGGCGATACTCGCCGCCGGAGGGTGGGCTGTGGAGCATTTCCGTGCAGCGCCGCCCGCTGCGACGCCGGTGCTGCGTTATCAGATCGCAGCACCTCGGAACGGGCAACTCGTTCTGGGAACCAACCCCAGCGAGGGTGGCATCGCGCTTTCACCGGACGCCACCACCGCCGCGATCGTAGCGACAGTGGACGGGAAAACCGGCCTGTGGTTGAGTCCGCTCGATGGCTCTCCGCCGCGGCTGGTGGAGGGAGCCGACAACCCGGACTTTCCGTTTTGGTCGCCGGACAACAAGTCCGTCGGCTTCTTCTCGGGCAGCATTTTGCAGCGGGTGGACTTGACGAGCGGGGCTGTACTGAAAGTCTGCGCGGTGCCCGGATTCGGGGTGGGCGGGGCATGGCTGGACGACGGCACGATTTTGTTCGGCCTGCTCGGGTCGGGTTTGATGCGAGTGCCTTCTTCCGGCGGGACACCCACCCTGCTGACTCATCTGCAGGCCGCGCCGGGTGAGAGGGACCACATTTCCCCTCAGGCTCTACCCGGCGGACGCTTTCTGTATCTGGCGCAAAACGAAACGCGGGGCAACGGCGTCATCTACGCGGCCAGGCTGAGCGATCCGGACAGGCGAGTACGGCTTACGGGTGGTAGTTTCAGCGCACTGTATGCGTCCGGATATCTGCTCTTTCTGCGCGGGGATGCTCTGATGGCACAGGCATTCGATCCCGCGGCGCTGAAGTTGTCCGGCGACCCGGCGCCACTGGCCGAAACATGGACGGGCCTGATACCCATCCCCAGCGTCTCAGTCTCCGCCAATGGGATCCTGCTCTACGACGCCACAGGGGCGAGGAACCAACTCATCTGGACCGACCGGAGAGGCCAGAAGTTGCGGACAATAGGGGAGCCGGGTATTTACGGCCCTCCCCGTATATCCGTCGATGGCCGCTCGGTAGTGGTGGAGACATTCGGGTCCGACGGCAGCAGCAATCTGTGGATCATGGATACCGAGCGCGGCCTCTCCCGAAGATTTACATCCGATCCAAGGGAAGAGTACTACCCTATCTGGTCTCCCGATGGCCGCACTGTATTGTTCAGCGATTTACGGAACCTGTTCCGTAAAGCTGCTACCGGAATCGGTGGCGAGGAGCTTATGGCGCCCTCTGCCCACCTCAGGCTCGTCTCCGACTGGTCGCGGGACGGCACTACCATCTTGTATTACGAAGCTTTCCCCGACACCGCAAACGATCTGGGCACGCTGGAGGTGACCGCGGGGGGCAAGTTGAAAGAGGGCGCCAAGCCGGTCCCCTACTTGTCGACGCAGGCCAGCGAAGATTGGGCACGCTTTTCGCCCGAGCCTAGCCCACGCTGGGTCGCTTACGAGTCCAACGAGTCCGGAAAGTACGAGGTCTACATCGATTCCTTCCCCGAACGCCGCGGAGCCGTGCGGGTTTCCACTGCCGGAGGGACGTATCCACAATGGGGGCCCATATCCGGCGCCCGCAGCGAGCTATTATACGTGTCCGGCGACAGTAAGCTGATGGCTGCCGAGTTGACGCTGGCTGAGGGGAGGGTGGAGGCTTCCCCGCCGCGAGTTGTTCGCGCTGACGCCTGCGGAGACCATAGCCGGATACAGCCCTTACGACACCGCGCCCGACGGCCAAGGTTTTCTGGTCCGCACACCGGTCGACGCCGCTCGTCCTCTGACGGTGATCGTGAACTGGCCGGCGTTGTTGAAGAAGGGATCCGGAAAGCGGTGAATACTTAATCAGAACTACCGGAACAGGCGGCTGTATGGTCCTTTCCTGTCTCTGACATTTGTGATAAAACAAGGATCGTCTCCCATTGGGAACCTCTGTAAGTCTTTGATCGAGCAAAGATTGCCACTCATCAAGCGTTTCATTTCCGCGAGTGCCGCTTTGTTGGCGATCGCTCTTTCCGCAATCCTTCCAGCCAGTGCATCGGGTCAGACGCCTTCCGCCATCGCGGCCGATCCGCACCGCGCGATGATCACCACCTATTGCCTCACCTGCCACAATGCGCGGCTGAAGATGGGCGGGCTGGTGTTGGAGAACCTCGACCTGCACGCCGCGCCGGACGACGCGCAGATCTGGGAAAAAGCCCTGCGCAAGCTGCGCGGACGTCAGATGCCGCCGCCGGGCAGTCCCCAGCCGTCGCAGAAGGACGTGGATTCATTCGTTACCTGGATGGAGAGCACGCTCGACACGCATACCAAAGGTCCGAGGGCGGGTTATGTGCCGATTCAGCGGCTGAACCGCACAGAGTACGCGGCCTCGGTCAAGATGCTGCTGGGCGTGGACGTGAAAGCGAAGGAAGTTCTGCCGCAGGATATCCAGGTGGAGGGCTTCGACAACATCGCGGACGCGTTGAGCGTGTCGCCGGCGTTCCTCGATCAGTATGTGACGGCGGCGCGGCAGGTGGCGCGACTCGCGGTGGGCAATCCCAATCCGCGCGTTACGGGCGTGACGTATGCCATCGAGGCCGATCAGAATCCGGAAGAGCCGCTGCCTCCGGGTACGCGCGGCGGCATCCGATTCAAACACAACTTTCCGGTCGACGGCGAATATCACATCGACATCAAGGATCTGGCAGTGGGTCCGTACGCCTCGGCTCTGGAGAATCAGAGCGCGCTCGCGATCATGATCGATGGCCGGATCGTGTTTCGCAAGCCGATCGGCGGCGCGGCGGACCTGGCTCTCGCAGATCGGACCGCCGGGACGGGGCGCTCTCAGATCATGGACCGATTTTCGAAGATTCCCGTGCAGGTGGAAGCGGGAGTGCGCGATGTCGCGGTGGCCTTCATCGACCGCTCGCATGTGGAGTCCGATGAACTTCTGCAAAAACAGGAAGGGTATAACGGCCTGACGGGCAGCCAGGCTCCCGTCGATCGCATCGCGCATCTTCGCGACGGTGTTGAGATCACCGGACCGTTTCACGCTGCCGGGGTTTCGAAAACGGCCAGCCGGGAGTTGATCTTTGTCTGCGACCCGAAGAAAACGGGCGAACCCGCCTGCGCGAAGCAGATCACGGAAAACCTGGCGCGGCGCGCGTTCCGGCGACCGGTTACAACTGCGGAGATGAACCGGTTGATGCCGTTTTATGAACGCACACGCCGGGACGGCGGAACATTCGACCAGGGAATCGAGCAGGCGGTGGCCGCGGTTCTGGTGAGCCCTCAGTTCCTGTATCGGGCGATTCGAGGACGTGCGGCGCCGGGATCGGAAGGCGAATCGGCTCTCACCGATCTGGAACTCGCGTCGCGGCTCTCCTTCTTCCTGTGGAACACGGGTCCGGACGACGAACTGCTGACACTCGCCGAGACGAGCCGGCTGACCCGGCCCGGAGCGCTGGAGAAGCAAGTGAGACGCATGCTGGCGGATCCCAAGGCGTCGAGTTTGGTCACCAGCTTCGCGATGAAATGGCTGACCCTGACCGATCTCGATCAGGTGATCCCCGACCCGGTGTTGTTTCCGGATTTCAGCGATCAACTACGGCGCGATTTTTCCGCAGAGACAGAAGCCTTCATCGGCAGCATCTTTTCGGATGACCGGAGCGTGCTGGAACTGCTGACCGGCAACTATACGTTCCTGAACGAACGGCTGGCCGAACATTACGGAATTCCGGGGGTCCTCGGACCGCAGTTGCGCAAAGTGATGCTTGCGGAGAAAGAACGCTGGGGTCTGCTGGGCAAGGGCGCGATGCTGCTGCGGACTTCGTACGGCGATCGCACGTCTCCTGTGTTGCGCGGCGCGTGGGTGCTGGATAAGATCCTGGGCACTCCGCCTACGCCTCCTCCGCCGGATACGGCGACTGACCTTTCGCAAAAGGCCGGCGAGCAGCCGAAGACGGTGCGGGCGAGGCTCGAGCAGCACCGGAACAAAGCGACATGCAGGATGTGCCACGGGGTGATCGATCCGACCGGGTTGGCGCTGGAGAATTTTGACGCGACCGGCGGATGGCGGACGACGGACAGCCAGGCGAATGCGCCGATCGATGCCGGCACGGTGTTGCCGAACGGGACGCCGATCAATGGCGTGACGGAACTGAGGGCGCAACTGGTCGCTCGGCCGGAACTGTTCGCGCGGACGGTGACGGAGAGACTGATGACGTATGCGGTCAATCGCCGGCTCGAATATTTCGATATGCCGCAGGTGCGCGCGATCGTGCGAGGCGCGGCGAAAGACAATTACAAGATGTCTTCGCTCATTCTGGGAATCGTCAACAGTGACGCTTTCCGCAGGCAGGGTGCGGCGGAACCGGAAAAAAGAGAAACTGGAATCACGACCACGGCGAGCGTGAAAAGCGCCGCGGCCGCGAGGTAGGAGATCGGAATGTTCCTCACGAAGAAGCATATTCCCCGACGAGCCATGCTGAAGGCTGCCGGAGTGACTCTGGGGTTGCCGTTTCTGGACGCGATGATTCCCGCGGGCACAGCGCTGGCGCAAACCGCCGCCGTGCCCAAGCTGCGCACGGGCTTCTTCTATCTGCCGCACGGCGCGATCATGGGGAACACGTCGCACGGTCCGGCGATGGATAAGTGGACGCCGAGCGGCGCGGGCGCCGATTTCAAGCTGAGCGCGATCCTGTCGCCGATGGAGCCATACAAGAAGTACGTTGCGTCTTTCGGCAATCTGGAAAACGCTGCGACAGCGGGATCGGTGCATGCGTTCACGCCTGCCACATGGTTGAGCGCCACGCGTCCGGACTTGGGCAAAGTGCGCGCACATATGGCGACGACTCTGGATCAGGTGGTCGCGAAGATCATCGGCCAGGACACGCCGCTGCCATCGATCGAAGTAGCCTCGGAAAGCATTGTGCAGTCGGCGGCGGGCGGCGGTGGCAACTATTCCACTTTGTCGTTCCGCGACGTGGAATCGCCGCTGCCGATGGAATCGAATCCGCGCAAGGTTTTTCTGCAGTTGTTCGGCGAAGGCGATACGCCGCAGGAGCGCGCGGCGATCAGCAGGCAGACCAACAGCCTGCTCGATCTGATTCTGGACGGGACGAAGAGTCTGCGAAGCGATCTCGGAAATCGTGACAAAGCCGTTCTTGACGGATATCTGGACAGCGTTCGCGAGATTGAGCGGCGCACGCAGAAAGCGGCGGCAAAAGATCTTTCCGGGCTGCAGCTTCCCGATGCTCCCGCGGGAGAACTGGATTCCTTTCCCGAACAGGTGAAGCTGATGTTCGATCTGATCGCGCTCGCCTATCAGGCCGATCTCACGCGGGTGGCTTCCTACATCATGGCCGCGGAAGGCACAAACCGGACTTACAACCACATCGGTGTTCCCGATTCTTTCCACCCGGTGTCGCACCACGCCAACGATCTGGAGCGAATCAAGAAGCTGGTCAAGATTCAGACCTGGCACGTGGAGCAGTTCGCGGCATTTGTGAAGAAGATGGCGGAGACGCCGGATGGGCAGGGAAGTTTGCTCGATCACTCGATCTTCCTGTACGGGTCGAACATGAGCAACAGCGATATGCACAACAACTATCCGGAGCCCAACATTCTGGTTGGCGGCGGCAATGGCAGGATGAAGACCGTTGGCCGGCACATTCTGCTGCCGGAGCGCACGCCGATCGCGAATCTGCACCTGACGATCCTGCAGAAGGTGGGCGTGGAGCGCGACAAGTTCGGCGACAGTACGGGGACTATTGCGGGAGTGTAGGTTCCTGGCGACAGGCGGCTCGGCTTATCACTTAGCCGAACTTATGACGCGCAAGGCATCGTCCCAAACCATCCAATAGTCGTTTAACCGCTCCGCGCCGAATCGGCCATAAAGATCGCGCGCGGCGGAATTATTCGGCTCCACGTCGACGCAGATGCGAGACAGTCCTTCTGCGACAAACCACTCAGCCATCCGGACGATCAATTGCCTGGCAATGCCGTGGCTGCGGCGCTCCCGCGCGACATTGATCCACTGCAATTCACCATCGCAGCCAAATCGGCGGGTTTGATGTCCGGCGACAAAACCTACGACAGTTGGTTCGTCCACGGCGACGAAGACCGATCGAGACAGACCAGCCTGCTGCGGTGACTGCTCCGCGCGAAGATACGCGCCGATCCGGGATACCCAGTAGATTTCGGTCTCCCATTCCTGGGCGCGAATCGCGGCCATCCCGGGAATGTCGGCTTGTTCGGCGGGCCGGATTTCGATCACAAGGTTTCTGAATGGACGATGCTCAATCGCCTTGCAGAAGAGAGCGCACCATTTAGTTTGTGACCGCGATCGCTCCGGGTCCGTGTTTCCATACCGGAATTCCATGTTGCGTCTCAATAATGGGCGACGCATCAGGAAGGAAACCGCGCCGAGCCAGACTGGAGATCGCGCGACCGACGCTCTGGTTCCTGAGTCGCGCAATCTCTCTTGCGGCGAGCATCACATCGTCATCGATTTCAAGGGTGATGCGCATATGGTCACAACTGCGGAGCCTTAAGTGGAGTGTAGGATAGCACGGCGAAGCAAGCTATTGGGCGGGCGTTGACAGGGCGCGACACAGGGCGCGCCGGGGGTGGATTGGAAGCTTCCGTCGCCTTCGGCCAAATGCTGACGTTTGAGGTCGCAACGATAAAGCCGGCCGCACCGAACGACAGTGTTTCCGGCGTGATGCCCGGCACGAGCCCCGGGCGCATTGAATTCCGCAACATGACTCTGCGGTTGCTGATTTATCAGGCATACGGAAGCGGTCTCAGCACCGCCATGAGTGTGTCGGGCGGGCCGGATTGGATGAATCGCACCCGGTACACCGTCGAGGGGCTTGCGCAGGGCAATCCCACGGACCGCGACTACCGCGCCATGCTCCGGAGCCTGCTGGAAGATCGCTTCGCGTTGAAGACTCATACCGAAACGCGGGACATTGATGTTTACGCGTTGCCGCCGAATCGCCCGGATCGAAAGCTCGGCCCGAAGGTGAAGCCGTGGAACGGGATGTGTGTCAGCGGGAAAGCGCCGCGGGCCGAGGGTGACCCGATCATGCCCCGCTACACGGCTGCGTTTCGGCCACCGGGGCTGGTTTTGGAGGGCGTGACGATGATTCCGGTTGCCGAGATGTTGTCGACGCAGCGTCGCCTGCTCGGCAGGATCGTACAGCATGGGACCGGATTTGCCGGGCCATATAACATCGAACTCGAATTCAATTTCCAGGCGGCCAACCAGCCCGACTACAGCGGCCAATCGATCTTCACCGCATTGAAAGAACAGTTGGGACTGAAGCTGGAGGCATCGAAAGGCCCGCTTCAGGCGCTTGTAGTGGAGAGCGCCGGCGCGCCGAGCGAAAATTAGGTATTTTCGACTCCGCGTAATCGATATGTAACAAATCAGCCGCGCCCCGCACATAGCAGGCATGGAGGAGATACGCATGTCGAAGAAGCCGGCAGCCGCGATGGTCTGCCTCACGCGGTTTTTCAATGAAGTGGTCGAGGCGCGCCTGCCGGTGCACCTCTGGCTCGATTGCTCGACGCTCGAGCTCTACCGAACGCGCCTTTAACCCGGCAACGCCGACCGGTGAATTTCCGGTTGATAGCCGTGGCGCAGGCATTGCACGATGGGCGCCGGCGTCAGGACTGCGACAGTCCGATCATCTGAGATCCGCCGCGGGTGGGAATAACCCTCCGGCGTCCAGAGAAACAACATGCCGCGCTTCACCAGCCATGCGGCATCGTTGATGTGAACGAAAGTGCCGTCGGGCAGCGAGCGCAACGGCGCTTGATACATGACCTTCCCTTTTCCGCTGTCTTTTCCGCTTTCGATGCGAGTGCGGTGAAGTACTACATCCATTTCATCGGCGTAGAGAAAGTTCGTTTCGCGGGGGTTTCCGGATTTTACCCACGCTTGTTTGAAGGCGTTGAAGCGCTCGCGCCGGCATTCCGCGCACGGCCGATGGCCCGCGGCGAGCGCGACAGCCTCGTCCGCAAAGAACAGTTCCGTGTAACGGTTGGGCGACATTACGGCGCGATGCCGGTCTTTGAATTCCAGAAGACAGGAGATCCAGCGACGGCTCGCGTATTGGCGAACGATCTGACGCTCCTCATTGTGAATGACGCCGCCGCGGTTGCCCATGAACGTTCCGCGGGCAGGGGACGCCAGGATCTCGCCCCAGGGGTTTATGCGGTTTTGCAGCGGCATTCCGAATCCTGTAACTGACAAGATACAGGACTGCGGATGACATCTGGTAAAGCAGAAAACTATGCGCAAAATCACAATTATTGTTTTCGCTCTTGCTTTCAGCGCGCTTGGTCTCTTCGCTCAGGACGAACTCGCTCAGTATCAGACATGGATGAAGGCGGCGGTCGCTGCCCGTGGCGGCGCTCAGACCACCGTTAACGCCAATGACGCCACTGCCAGGTTCAGGGACATGGCCGATAATTTCGATCACATCGCGGCGTTTGGAAATCGAAAGGTAAAGACGGCGCCGTGAAGTTCGCCGAAAACGCGCGCGATGCGGCGAAGGCGGGCGCGGAGTCCACTTCGGTCGACGATCAGAAGGCGCATTGGCCAAGGCCGCACCGAACTGCGGTGGTTGCCATGCGATCTATTGCGACGGCACGAAGTTCAAAGGTCAGTAAGTTTCCGCTGTGAGAGGGCAGGTCACGACAAAACGATGACCTGCCCCACGATTAAGTCCTGCGCGCTTCAAAGGTTTCCTGCAGCGGCACGGCCAGCGAGGTACCCGCCTTCTCGATCGCCTGCAGCATCCGCAGCAACAAGTCCTGCTGGATTGCCAGAAACTCGTCTTCGTCGGACGTTTTGATATAGACCGCGACTTCGACGTTCAGCGAATAAGCGCCGACGCCGACGAAGCGTACGGGAATCGGCCCTACTTCCACTTTCGGCGAGTTCGCCAGAATCTCCCGCACCGATGTGAGGACCTGTTCCATCTGCTCCGACGTGGTGTCCAGGCGCAGATTGAGGGTCGGATGAAACCAGGTCTTGTCGCGGCCCGAGATATTTTCGAGCGCCATCGATGAGAACTGGCCGTTCGGCACGCTGATGACGGTCCGGTCGCGCGTGCGAATGCGCGTGGAGCGCAGGCCGATATGCATCACGACTCCCGTTCGGTCGCCGAAACGGCATTCGTCGCCCACGAGGACGGGACGGTCTCCGATCACCGAAATCCCGCCGAACAGATTCTCGATGGTCTTCTGGGCGGCGAGCGCGACCGCGAGTCCGCCGACGCCGACGCCCGCCAATATCGTCGATGTGTTGTACCCCCACGCGCTGAGGACGCTGAGCACTGCGATGAGGTAGAGCGCCAGTTTGAGGATCTGCCTGCCAAGCGGAAGCACCGAATAGCTCATCGCCCGCGCACGCTGATCGAGGCGGGCGTGCCAGCGTCCCATGATCAAGTCGACTACCGCGCCGCACAACCACGCGATCCCAAGCGCAAATGCGAGGCCCAGCGCGCGTTCAATGAAAAGCCGCGCGATTGATGCGGGCGGCGCGAGTTCCAGCGCGCCCCGCATGGCGGCGAGCCCCAGGCATGCGCTCAGTGGTGCGCGGAACACATCGGCCTGTTGCGTCAACGGCCTCAGCGCAGCTGTGACGGCCCACGATGCGACGCGCGCGGCGAACCAGGAAATCACCGCCATGGCGAAGAGCGCGATCCATCGCCACACCGGCGTGTCCAGAATTTCAAACGTGACAAGCATCTGTGGAAGCTTGTGTTCGAAAGGGGTTTCCGCCACCAGCTTGTGAGCTTCCGGGATCATGGCCACGCTGTCCGGCGAAACAAGCCAGACGTGCAGGTCAGGGCGGAGCGCAATCCTCTCCAGCTGCAGATCGAGCGTCCGGCCGTCGACGCGGAACGTATCGAGATGTTCAAAGTCCGACCCGAGTCCGTCGGACTGATCTCCCTCGGCATCACGGCTGAGTGCTGCAATATCGAAGGGAGTATCGTCGAGGAGATCCTCCAATTGATGCGCAACCTCCGGACCGCTTTTCAGGCGCTGGTCCGAAGGCATGCCACGCAGGTCCAGGTAGCGGGACGCCTTCGCATAATCGTGAGCGTGGCAGGCTTCGAGAAACTGAAAAATGGAGCTTTGCGGAGAACCGCGGCCCAGGGGATCTTTCGCGTCCTGTGTTTCCGGAGCCGGCGTCTGGGCTCCGAGAATACTGCCGAGTAACACGAAGGTCAGGATTCGGAACATCGTTTTCTCAGTTTAGTGTTGCGGGCGGCTGGTGTGCCTGCGCCGGATTACCTGGCGTTGGCTTTATTTACGTGCGCCACGTCTTTTTCGTCTTCGGCGCAGTAATGCTCGAACACGTCGGTGTCGGGCAGCAGTCCCTCGACGAAGTTGATGGCGATCGGCTTGGTAAACGTCTTGGGATCCGTGATGGTCACGGCAACGTCGAGGTGGCCGAAATCCGGCCGGTGGAAGCGCTCCTCGACGCGCATATCTTCGCGGTGGCCGTGCCCGCGTGCGTCGAGCCCAACCTCGTAGAGCATCGGCATTTCGCCGGGAGTCTGGATGATTTTGAAGGGCTCCGGGAGAAGATCGGCGTGAGTCACGCCGTCCGGCAGACAGTTGAAGCTGGGGCCTGCCGTCGGGCCGCCGAGGCCATGCTGACGGAGCTGTTCCGCGCCCGCGGCCGTAAGCGGCTCGTCGCCGGGTTTGAAATCGGACAGAATGTCGCGGAAGTACTTTGAGTTGGAAGATTCGCCGCGGCTGAATAGGCCTCCCGCGCCGCGCGGTTTCGTCATTACCTGCCGGATTCCGGAAAAACCGGGCTTGCCGTTCATGCGGGGAGCCGGTCCGGACATATTAACCCTGCCGTCCGGTGTGCGGGGAGCTTTGGGGGGCGGGCTGGTTGAGCCATTGCGCCGATGCGCACAGGGAGGTGCGGAGAAACAGAATTGCCGCGAATAGTTGACGACGCATGGATTTGTCTGTAATACAGCTAAGATATACTACATATCTCGGCTTCGAGTATGGGGTTTTGGTTTGAGTCCCGTTGTCCGGGAAGTTCAAGACATTTGGACCTGGAGGTCAAAGAAATGAAACGCATTTTACCGATTGTTCTCAGTTTACTCGCGGCTTCGGCGGGCGCATTTGCGCAGGACCAGGCTGCTATCGATAAGGCCCTGCTTGCCGCTCCGGCCCAGTTAAAGGCGGGGGCAACTGTCGTTAAATGGAAGCCCGATTACACCTACGACACCCTCAGGAAGGGCACCAATGACATAGTTTGCTATGACCTCTCGGGCTATCCGGGAAAACAGGCAGTTACGTTCGAGTGTACCAACAAGGAGAACCTGCCGCGCGAAGCGCAGAACCTGAAGTTCGAAGCGATGGGCGACCGCGCCAAGGTTCAGGCCGCGCTCAATGGGGCCGAGAAGGATGGAACGCGCGTGAAGCCCGAGTACGGATCGGTCTGGTATCACATGATGGGCTCCGATGCGGATCATCTTCGGGCGCACATGACGATCGCCGTTCCGGGCGCGACAAAGGCAACGACGGGATTGCCCGAATCGAGAAATGAGGGCGGAGTCTGGATCATGAATGCGGGCACGACTACCGCGCATCTCATGACGCCGGGCGAATAAGACCGGCGCGGTCGAATAGACAGAGGGCCGGCGACAGCCTTAAGGGGCACTCTCGGTCCTTTATTTTTTGTAGTCTGGGAAGAAATGACCCTGAAAGCTTTTATCGTTCTCAGTCTTCTGGCAGTCATAGCGATGGCCGCGGGTCCGCCGAAGACCGTTATCGGTGTCATCACGGACAGCATGTGTGCTACGGGCGATCACTCCCAGATGAAAATGGGACCGACGGACGGCGAGTGTACCAAAGCCTGTGTCGATGTGCACGGCGCGCTGTACGTTCTGTATAACGGCAAGGATGCCTATACGCTGAGCGATCAGAAGACGCCGGAACAGTTTGCCGGAAAAAAGGTCAAGGTCACCGGCACGGTGGATGCGACGAAGAAGTCGATCCAGGTAACTTCGATCACCGCTGCAAAATAACCCGGAAGGCACTTTTCGTTGCCGTTCGCTCACGCGCGGTTCAGTAGCCGCTTCGGAGTCAGCGCTGACTTTTCCGAACCGCGACTGTAAAGGAGCGGCAAGAAGCCTTTCTCAGCAGTCTGCCGGAAGTGAAATTCCTATATGATGGCTGGCGTCAGCGGAAGTGTGTGCCTTCCGGGGAGGAGAAAAATCCGTGCGTAAATTCAAAATATTGGCGATCGGCGGCGCGGCTGCGATTGCGCTTCTGGCGCAGCGTCCGCAGCCTACCTGCCGTCATTGCCAGGCGACCTATATTCCGGTGAGCGAGCTCGACGCGTATACGGCGAAAGCGATCAGGTACGACATTGTCGATCAGCAGGTGCGCTCGGTGGACATTGGCAGGGTGCGGGTCGGCATCGGCATGGTGACGCGTGGAAAGCTTCTGGCCGGGACAACGCGTAAAGGCGTTGTTGCGGAGCATGAGCAGATC
This sequence comes from Bryobacteraceae bacterium, assembly GCA_036273015.1. Taxonomy (GTDB): domain Bacteria; phylum Acidobacteriota; class Terriglobia; order Bryobacterales; family Bryobacteraceae; genus BOG-234. Next base: position 76,651 of record DATAXN010000011.1, read on the forward strand.
AGCGAGGTCTACCACGTGATCGACGGCTCGGCGACGCTGCTGACGGGACCGGACCTTGTGAATCCGGTGAAGCGGTCCGCGGATGAGAAGACGGTGCGGCTGCAGAACGGGCCGGGCTGGAGCTCGGATGCGATCACCAACCCCGAGGTGCATCATCTGAAGCCGGGCGACATGATTATTATTCCGGCGGGGACCGGGCATTGGTTTACGGAGATCCCCGATCACATTACCTATATGATGGTGCGGATCGATCCGGACAAGGTGGTGCCGGTGAAGAGCCAGGCCGAGTCGGAGGCCGATCTGAAGGTGGTTCCTCCCGGAAGATAAGGCGGTTCACCGCGCTGTATTGACTTTCGCAGACCTGACGGCTAATATATCCGCAACGGATGTATTGTAAGGGCCGCCATCCGCATTCTGATTCGTAATGATTTCCTGTCATGAATTAAATCGCAGATTCGGGGATCAGCACGCGGTCGAGGCGCTGACGTTCCAGGTGGAAAAAGGCGCAATCTGCGCGTTTCTGGGCGCCAACGGCGCGGGGAAATCCACTACCGTCAAAATGCTGACCGGCCTTCTTGCGCCGACGTCGGGCGCTATCGAAATCCGCGGGATCGACGTGGTGAAAAATCCTCTCGCGATCAGACGGATATCCGGAGTGTTACCCGAGGATCTCGGGCTTTTTGACGATCTCACCGTCGAAGAGCATCTGATGCTCACCGGGAGAATTTATGGGCTCGACCCGCATTCGACGCGCCAACGCGCGTCCGAACTTCTGCGGGCGCTCAATCTCACCGAAGGCCGGAACACCTTCGCCGCCCAATGCTCCCACGGGATGCGTAAAAAGACCGCCTTTGCGATGGCGCTGCTGCCGAATCCGGAGGTGCTGTTTCTCGACGAGCCATTCGAAGCGATCGATCCCGTGACGGCCAAACTCATGCGCGATCTTCTCGTTGCGCTCTCTCGCCGCGGCATCACTATTTTTCTGACCTCGCACGTCCTGTCCGTGGTCGAACGCATCGCCACTCAACTCGTCATCATTCGGGAAGGCAAATGCGTCTGGAACTCCCCGGCATCCGAGCTGCCGCGATCCCTCGAGGATCTCTACTTTGAACTCGCCGAATCCGCAAACCCGGAACCGCTGGAATGGCTCGGCTCTCCGCTGTCTTAGGCGCGTTGTGGACTGCCATTCGCCGCGACGCCGGATCGATGGCATCGTTCTCCGGCAATAATTTCTTCATCGTTGGCGCGGTGTTATTGTTTTTCGGCGATCCGGGCGCTTTCGTCTCGCTGAACGCGGTGATTGCGGTGATCCTGTTCTTTCCGCTCAGCACCGACCCGTTGCGGAAGATTCCCCCGACCAGACTCGCGCTTTGGCCGCTCACCGGCCGCGAGCGCCTGTGGCTGCGGATTCTGAGTCCGTGGCTGAATCCGATCGCCTGGGTTTTGGCGGCGCTGGCCGTGTGGAAGGGGATCGGAATCGGCGTGTGGGCTACATTCGCGGGGCTGTTCGCCATTGTGTTCGTAATGCCGTCGCTGCCTTTCGGCAACCGGAGCGGCATCGGGCGCGCCGTGCCGAACTTACCTGGGCCGTTGAATCAACTGATCCGCAAGGACCTCAGGCAGATTGTGTCGAGTCTGGATTTTTACTGCGCTCTGAGCTGGAGCGCACTTGCGACGATCACTCGCGCCACCGGCAGGCTGCCTTCGGATGCGCGTGTTCCCGTGAGCCTGGTGATCGTTTTGGCGCTTTCCACTATTGCCCTGAATTCATTTGGACCGGACGGGAAAGCGGGCATAAACCGGTACCGGCTTCTGCCGTTGCGCGGCTGGCAGATACTCCTCGCCAAAGATGCGGCTTTTCTGGCGATCGCGGCGCTGCTGACTGCGCCGCTCTCGCCTTTGAGTGGCATTTCCGCAGCCTTGGCTGCGCTTGCGTTCGGCCACTACGATTCGGTAACGCTTCGTCATGACGAAACGCGCTGGCGCTTTCGCACCTCGAAATCGGTCGGCCGCAGTATCGTGCAGGTCGTGCTTCTCATTGCGGCGGGTGCGGGGGTGAGCACGAGCGCCTTGGTTTATTTCCCAGCGGTTATTGCGGTCTATGCCGGCTCGACGTGGTGGTTCGGCCGGGAACTTGAGCAACTTGCGAATCGAGGCTAAAGCATTTTCGTAGTAAGTGTACCGCCGGCGGTCGGAGCCGCCGGTGGGGTTAATCAGGTAAAGTCGGCCCAGGCCATCAGCGCAATTTCACCAAAAATGTGGGGCAGATTGTGAATCTGCGGCCGACTGGCAGTCGGCCCGGAGGTTCTCGTGCCATCGCACAGCGGGGATACCAACCCCGCGCAGGATTCCATCAGGCCTCACAGTATTTGTGAACTTGCTCCGGCGCGTGTCTCTACGCTATTGCGAAACTGCCCTACCGAGACGAAGCGCGGTGGGCGCGACTGAACGTCGGACTCAGTCCCGCCGCTTCCGGTATTTCCGTTCACGCGCCGAAAATCCCGCGGATATCTTTCATCAGCAGATAAAGATGGAACTCGTTCAGCGGCGACGGCACGAACGAAAACCTTTGATAAAACGCCTTGGCGGATTCGTCTTTGGCATGCGTAACGATTGCACGGCTGCCCACCAGATCCGAGGCTTGAAACGCACGCAGCACGGCGTCCCTGAGCAACCCCCGTCCCAGGCCTTTCCCCGTCTCTGAAACATCCACGGCAAGGCGAGCCAGCAGAGTGATCGGAACCGGATAATTTCCGAGTCCCTGCGCCACGCGCCGGGGAGTTTCCGCCCGGCTGACGGAGCCGTTTGCAAGCGTGTAATATCCGGTGATCGCGCTCCCTCTCAGCGCCACATATGTTCGCGCGGAGCGGTTTTGGTGGTTGGTCAATGCGTATTTGCGCAGGAACTCATTAAGCGGCTCGACCCCGCAATCGAACGAACCCGTATCATGGCTCTTATCGAGCGGAACGGGGCTTTTCAGGTTCATCGAAAACGTTCGGACCGCCCAGAAGCTCTCGAAGTCCCGGGAGGTTCCTCGGGGGGGCATCGAGCGCGGCAGCGAATTCATCCCATTTTTCAGGGGTCAAATAGAAGTGCGTCTGATCGGCGAGGATGTGCTGCGCCGCTTCGAACGCCTGCTGCACCATAAAGTTGGTCAGGGTGGTTTGCTTAAGCTCCGCTGCTCGCGCGATTACATCTTTCTGAAGCGGACGCATTCGAAGTTGAACCTTGGTGCAGCGTACTGTGGTTTGGTTCCTCATTGCGGTTGGCGCCGTTCTGGTTTTCAGAATAGCAAGATAGATGGACAATGTCCATACACATCAGCCAAGGCCATCACCGCGGGTAAATATACAGTCATGGTGATCGCGCGGTCCCGAGTTACGGCACGCGGACAGACTTCAGTTCCATTTGAGCTGCAGCAAAAGCTGGGGATCGGGCTAGGCTCAATTATCGAGTGGCACGAAGAGGGCAATAATGTCGTTGTTCGTCGCGCGGCTGCTTCAGCTCTGAGGATATCCTCGTTCCGACGTTGGCACCATTCCTAGGTCCCATAGTTGCTCCCCTTGCCGTGGCGAGCAAGTACGCGTGGGACAAGATAGAGGAGCGGGGCGAAAAAAAGGACGCTGCACATTCCTTGATGGGCGTGCTGGCGCATGCTAAGGCCGTTCAACGTGGACAATAACGTTCCTACACCGCATCATCGTGCCCAAACCGATCGACTGATCCACGCTGTTCACAGCGCCGAAAATTTATATTTGTCCTCGAATCAATAACCTTCACCGAATCCGCCCGAAGTCACCCTTCCTGCGTGCGATATGTAGTCAGATGAGTTTCCAACATCGGATTGAGCTTCCGCGGCAAACGCGCGCGAGTTGCGAAGAAAGTGTTTTTTGCAAAACGAACCCAATTTTTCCGACGGCTGATTTTTCTGACAGAAAGCAAAATAAAAACACAAAATAAAATGAGCAAACGAACCCGAGAAGTTATTGCAAATAAAGCAACGGCTCCTTGGGATGTGGCTGCCGGCTGGGTTCCTAGGGCGCAGGCGAACCACTGGCTCCGCCGCTATATAATTGCATCGCAATGCCCAGCCGCACCGGCGCAAGTCCGTTGTGCGGTGGGCTGTCGAAAGTTTGAAGATAATGCTTAAAAAACTCACGTTCCTTTCTGCTATTGCCGCCGCGGCAGCCTTCGCGCAGGTGCAGGGTTACAAGCCCGTCACGCAGCAAATGCTGGAGAACCCGAGCCCGAACGACTGGCTCATGTACAGCCGGACGTACGACGCGCAGCGCTACAGTCCGCTCAAGCAGATCAACAAACAGAATGTCGCCCAGTTGCGCATGGCGTGGTCGCGCGGCATGGGTGCAGGGCAGACCGAAGCCATTCCGCTCGTGCACAACGGCGTGATGTATCTGGTTGCGCCGGGAGCCATCGTGCAGGCGCTCGACGCCACCACCGGCGATCTTCTGTGGGAATACAAACGCAAAGTCGCCGGCAATGTCGCCAGCCAGGCGCGTCCCAAGGCGCTCGCCATTTACCAGGACGTGATCCTCTACACCGCGCCCGACGCTGTCGTGGGGCTCGACGCTCGCACCGGCGAGCAGCGCTGGGACGTGAAGACCGACGGGCGCGGCAACACGTCCGGCGGCATCGTGGTGGAAGGGAAAATGATCAGCGGCGGAGCGTGCGCGGGCAAGCGCGAGGCCTGTTACCTCTCGGCCAATGACGCTCTGACCGGCAAGGAAGCCTGGCGGTTCTACACGACGCCCGGCAAAGGAGAACCGGGCGACGAGAGCTGGAATGGCGCCGATCTCGACAAGCGCCTTGCTTCCACCTGGGGACTGCCCGGCACCTACGATCCCGTCCGCAAGATGCTGTACTGGGGCATCGCCAATCCCATGCCCGATCAGCGGGCACTGCGGCACAACGGAAACGCCGACGGCACTTCCCGCACAGCGCCCGCCGATCTTTACAGCAACTCGACCGTGGCCATCGATCCCGCCACCGGCAAGCTCGCCTGGTATTACCAGCACCTGCCCGGTGACGACTGGGATTCCGACTACACCCACGAGCGCACCCTGCTGCACCTCAAGCTCAATCCCGATCCGAAGTACGTCAAATGGATCAACCCCGCGATCAAGCCCGGCGAGGAACGCGACGTCGCCGTGATGATCGGCGAAGCGGGGAACATTTTTACTCTCGACCGTGCCACGGGTCAGTTCCTCTGGGCCACGCCCTTTCCCTTCGACACGCCCAATTCCGTGCTTGCGGGAATCGACGTCAAGACCGGAAAGACCGAGATCAACTGGAATCTGGTCTTCAAGCAGCCCGGTGAGAATCACATCGTCTGCTACTGGAATACGCGCAGCTACTGGCCGACAGCATACAGTCCGGCGACGAACTCGCTTTATACGTCGTACATCGATAACTGCCGGGATCTGACTACAGCCGGTCCCGCCGGCCGCGGCGGATGGCACGTGGTGCCGCGCCCCGGTTCCGATCCCAACGCCCTGACCGGCTTGGCGAAGATCAATCTCTCGACCGGCGAGATTACGCGCTTTGACGTCGGTCGCGTACCGGGCAACGGCGCGATGTTGACAACGGCTGGCGACTTGGTTTTCCATGGCGACATGAACCGCCGCTTCCGCGCCTTCGACGCGGCGACGGGGAAGAAGCTCTGGGAATCCGTGTTGGGCGGCAACGTTTCGGTCAGCACGATTTCTTATGCGGTGAACGGCAAACAGTATGTCGCGGTGATGACCGGCAACAATCCCAAGGTGCCCGAACTGCTCGGCGAGTTTCCGGAAATCAAAATCCAGCCCGATTCCAATGCCATGTATGTGTTCGCGCTGCCATAGGTGTGTGATATGCGACTTACAATCTTTTTGATTGCCGCTCTTCCGTTAGCCGCGCAGAATCCCGCGGACTGGCCCACTTACAACCGTGACCTCGCCAGTTCGCGTTTCTCGCCGTTGACGCAGATCACTCCCGCCAACGTGAGCAAGCTGGCTCAGGCATGGTCGTACAAAATGCGGCCGGACGCCGACAGTCCGAACTCGGGAACGATGAATGAAGTTACGCCGATCGTGGTCAACGGCGTGATGTATCTGCCGGCGGGCAACCGCGTGATCGCGCTCGATCCCGAAACCGGTAAAGAAGTCTGGCGCTACGATCTGCCGGACAAGCTGATCGCATCGCAGCGTGGCGTTGCTTACTGGCCCGGTGACAAGAACAATCCGCCGCGCGTTCTGTTCACCGCGGGACACAAGATGGTCGCGCTGAACGCCGCGACCGGAAAGCTCGATCCGGGCTTCGGCGCTGAAGGCATGATGACGATGGACGTTCCGTGGGCAGGCGTCCCGACCGTCTTCAGAAACATGATCTTCGTCGGAATGAATTTATTCGGACCGGGCGAAGAGCATCTGCACTATCAGGACGAGGTCGCGGGCGGACCCCCCGGCGATTCCCGCGCCTATGATGCGCGCACGGGGAAAAAGCTCTGGGACTTCCATGCCATCCCGCAGCCCGGCGAGCCGAATCATAACGACTGGCAGGGCGACAGTTGGAAAGGCCGCACGGGAAACAATATGTGGTCGTATTCGATGACGGTCGACGAGCAGCGCGGCATTGTGTACATGCCGATGGGCGGGCCGGCCGCGAACTACTATGGCGGCGATCGCAAGGGCAATAACTATTACGCGAACTCGGTCGTTGCGGTGGATGCGAATACGGGTAAGCTGAAGTGGTTTTTCCAGACCGTGCATCACGAGTTATGGGATTATGATCTGCCTCCCGATCCCGTGCTGATCGACATCGTCAAAGACGGCAAAAAGATACCCGCGCTGGCGCAGGCGGGCAAATCGGGCTACCTGTTTATCCTCGACCGCGTTACCGGCAAGCCGGTATTCGGTGTGGAAGAGCGCAAGGTTCCGCAAAGCAATGTCCCCACTGAGGCGACATCGCCGACGCAACCGTTTCCGTTGAAGCCGCCGCCGCTGGCGCGCGTCAGTATCAAACGCGAAGATATCGTCACAGCTGACGACACCAATGCGGATCATGCGAAGGCATGTCAGGACCTCTGGGACAAGCATGGCTTTCAGGATTCCGGCACGTTCACGCCGTGGACTTACTCCGAAAGCGGTCCGCCATCGCACGAGACGATCAGTTTTCCAGGTCCGACGGGCGGCACCAACTGGGGTGGCGCAGCGAGCGATCAGAAGATGGGCTACATTTTCGTAAACTCCCAGGACGCGCCGGGTGTCGGCTGGATTCGGAAGAATCCCGATGCAGGCAAGGAAGGTCAGCTGCCGTACGACAAAGCGCCGGGCTATTTCAGTTTCGCGGCGCCTGCGAAAGACGCGGATGGAAAGTCCATCGGTCAGTTGCCTTGTTTCAAACCACCATGGGAGAGGCTGTTCGCGGTGAATGCCAACACCGGCGAGATCGCGTGGCAGGTGCCGCTTGGTATCACGGAAGGCCTTCCGCCTGGGAAGCGGAATACCGGGCGTTCGGGCGCGTTCGCCGGTCCGATTGCGACGGCTGGCGGACTGGTCTTCATCGGCGCGACCGGTGACAACCGCTTCCGCGCATTCGATTCGAAGACGGGCAGGGAAATCTGGACTGTGAAGCTGGATTATTCCGCGACCGCCGTGCCGATTACCTATCAGGGCAAGAGCGGCAAGCAGTATGTTGCGGTGGTGTCGGCGGGCGGAGGGCGGGGAAACAATCAGGCGCTGATCGCGTTCGCCCTGCCGTAACAAAAGCTGGATATCCTATTCAAATGACCATCAGCGAAACTTTACTACCCGAGTTCGACCAGGAAATGGCGAACCTCCGCAAACTTGTAGACTGCGTGCCCGAGGACAAATTTTCGTGGAAGCCGCACGCGAAATCGATGAGCCTCGGACGGTTGGCCAGCCACGCATCCGAGATGCCGCAATGGGCGACATTCATCATCAGTCATGACAAGTTGGAAATGACGCCGGGGCAGGCCCCGTTCAACGCCGCGACCAAAGCCGAGCTGATGGCAGCGCTCGACAAGAACGTTGCGGAAGCGCGCGCGTTAATCGCCGGTGCGACCGATGAGCAACTCGCAAAGAACTGGAGCTTCGTGTATGGCGGACATGTGGTCATGACGATGCCGCGGGCGGTCGCACTGCGGAACGCCGTGATGAACCACATCATTCACCATCGCGGGCAACTGAGCGTGTACCTGCGGCTGCAGGATGTGCCGATTCCTGGCATGTACGGCCCGTCGGCTGATCAACCCATGGGCTGAAGCCGCTGATTCGCGTCTACCGCGTCGGCGTGATTTCCGCGATATCGCCGACGATCTTCTGCTCGTCCGGCGAGAAGCGCTTGTGGAACTCGTCCGAGTTCAGGTAGTTTTGGCGATCGTCTTCGGGCATTCGGGAGAGACGCCGCACTTCCTGGTTAATCGCTTTTTTGCGGTCTTGCGGCAGGTCCTGCAACGCGCGCATCGAGCGCCGCACCTGCTGTTGTCTCTGTGGCGGCAGAGCGTTCAGGCGCTGCAGGCGGTCCAGTTGCCGTTCCTGCTGGGCGGGCGGCAGCGTCTGAAATTTCTCGATGCGTTTCTCGATATTTGCCCGCTGCGCCGGGGGCAGGCGCGACAGGGCTTTTTCGCGTTCCTCCGGCGTCATCTGGGAAAGATTCATCAGCATCTGCTCCCCAGGGTGCTTGTTCGCTCTGGGTTCAGCCTTCGGCCTGCCGCCCTGACCGGCGAACGCGGGTATTCCTGCCAGCACCAATACCGTAAATGCGCGAAGCACAAACATTCCGGAGAACGCTTATCTTACATCGTCTTTGAATTACCGGTATTCGAGGGAACAGCGTCGAGTTGCTGCAGAAGCTGAATATCGTCCAACGTCTGTTCAACCTGATCGGCTTCTCTCAAAGAAACATTGGTTACGGAAACACCTGGTTCCGGAGTGCGAGCCTGTTGGCCAGGATGGTCGAGCAGGAATCCGGCCGCAATCACGATTACTGCGGCCGCCAGCGGAATCGCGGGCTTCCAGTTGGTGAACCGGAGAGAGTCGCGGAGACTTTGATACCAGGGCGCGGCCGCAGCTGCATCGATGCGCTGCCAGAGCCTGCGGTTGAAATCCATGCTTACCGGCGCTGGTTCCCACAGATCGAGCGCATTCCAGACCGCCGTCTGCTCCGTGCGGAAAGCCGCGCACGCCGCACACTGCTCCATGTGCTGCGTGAGGGCCGCCGCTCTCGCGGCATCCAGACGCCCGGCCGAATAGTCGAGCAGGAGATCGGTTTCTTCCGTTTGCAGAGGGCAATTCATCGCGCCACTCCTCTATCCAATGAAGCAGTATCCATATGAGCCAGTCTCGCCCGCAACGCCTCGTAAGCGCGGAACAGCAGGCTTTTCACCGCCGACTCCGAGCATTCCAGGACGTTTGAGATCTGCGAGTAGTCCATTTCCTGATACTTGTGCATCAGAACCGCGGCACGCTGCTTCTCCGGAAGCAGCGCAATCGCGCTTCTCACTTCCTGCAGCCTGGTTTCATACACCATACGCTGCTCCACCGATGGCCCGCAGTCCGCCACTTCCCGGGCCGGCATCTCGCCATCGTTGTCCGACTCCCTCGGAGCATCCAGCCGTTGATGTCCCCGCTCGTTCCTTCCATCTCTCAGCCAGTTCAGCGCCAGATGAGTGGCGATCCGGAACAGCCATGTCGTAAACCGCGCCGTCGGCTCGTACGTCTCCCTCGACCGATACACGCGCAGAAAAACTTCCTGCGAGATCTCCTCCGCTATGGCCCTGTCCTGCACCATCCGGTACAGGAAATGGATGATCGGGTTCCGGTGCTTTTCGAGCAGGACTCCGAAGCTGTGCTCGTCACCGTCCCGGACCCGGAGCATCAACTGGGCATCCAGATCGAGAGCCGGTGCGGCTCCCCCTATCGTGTTAACCCCTTGAACCATGAATAGTTTCGCCGGGATAGTCCCGGTCTGCACGGTACGCGTTTATGATCACCCGGTTTCGTTTCGCAGGGCTCGGCTCATCAGCCTTTGGATTGCCTCCTGGGGAGATCGATGCTGGTTCAGAACGGCGTGCATTTCAGCGGCTATAGGGAGATCAACACCGTGGCGCGCAGCAAGTTCCAGTGCGACTGTTGTAGTTATCACACCTTCGGCCACCATCGGGGTGGAACTCAGTATGGCGTCCAACTTAAGACCGGCAGCCAGTTTGAGTCCGACCTGCCGGTTCCGGCTGAGATCTCCCGTACAGGTGAGCACCAGGTCTCCCAGTCCGGCGAGTCCGGACATGGTTTCGGGCTGAGCATTGACGGCGACAGCGAGGCGGGTCAACTCCGCCAAGCCGCGAGTGATCAGAGCCGCCATGGCGTTATGGCCAAGACCGAGACCGTCGCTGATGCCCGCCCCGATGGCGATGACATTCTTCAGCGCGCCGCCGATTTCGACGCCGATGGGATCGCTGCTTCTGTAGACGCGGAAGGTCGGGCCGGAGAAGCCGGACTGAATTTCGTGGACCAGGCTTTGGTCTTCGGATGCTGCGACGACCGCGGTCGGAATTCCGGCGGCGACTTCGCGCGCGAAGGTGGGGCCGGAAAGTACAGCGATGCGGTAGTCGGGGCCGGTGACTGAGCGGATGACCAGGGACATGCGCAGGAGAGTGCCGGATTCGAGACCTTTAGTTGCGCTGACGATGCGCATCGACGGCTTCAGCCAGGGAAGCATCAGGGTGTAGATATCGCGCACCGCGTGGGATGGCATCACGCTGAGGACGATGTCCGCTTCGGAAAGCGCTGCTTCAAGCGAATGACCGGCACGGACGTTGGGGGGGAGGGAAATGCCGGAGAGAAAAACGTCATTCACGCGGGTCTGTTCGATGCACGCGGCGAGATCGGGCTCGTAAACCCAGAGCGCAACGAGATCGAAACGAGGCGCCAGAACACAGGCAAGCGCAGTACCCCAACCTCCGCCACCAATAATTGCGAGGCGTGTCAATCGACCGTCCGGCGGAAGGAAAAGATTCGCTCTTCGCCTGCGCGGATGCGGGTGATGTTCCCCTTGTGCCGATAGATGATCACGGCCGCGGCGCCTATAGCAGAGAGAAGCACGGGCCAACCGGGGTGCAGGATCATCCAGCAGGCAACGGGAAAGAGCCCGGCGGCGATGAGGGATCCGAGTGAAAGGTAACGTGTCCAGGCGACGATGAACACGAATAACAAAACCACGGCGAGCAACGGCAGGGGAGCGAGATACGCGTAAGCGCCGACGAAGCTTGCAACGGCTTTTCCGCCCTGGAAGCGGAGCCAAAGCGGCCACGCATGACCGAGCAAAGCCGCGAGCGCCGCGAAACTCATCCAGAATTCGCTGCCGCCGGAAAGGCGATCGGCGAGCCAGACAGCAACCCATGCCTTGGCGGCGTCCAGTAGAAGTGTCAGCAGAGCGGGCAGCAGTCCGGTGGTGCGCAGCACGTTGGTGGCGCCGATGTTGCCGGAGCCGGACGCCCGCAGGTCCGCGCCGGTCGTCAGTTTGACGATGATGAGACCGAAAGGAATGCCGCCGATCAGATAGGCCGCGATGACCCCGAGGGCTCCCATCATGCCGTGATACTCGTCAATAACGGATAAGTTGCCAACGGCGTGTAGGCAGATCTCCTGCTCAAATAGAGATGAAACTCAGAAACGGGGAATGTTCCGAAATGGAAGTTGGTCATGTTTGCGATATGTTCGCGCAGCGGACGAATGTTTTCCTGCTTGAGGTGCTCAAGTTTGATACGGGCGAGAGTCAGATGCGGTGAGTAAGGCCGTTTCTCACGAGCTAGGCCGAGCTGCGTCAAAGCTTCCTCGGTTGTACCGGCCAAAGCAGCAAGCTCGGGGCCGGCATGCACTCCGGCAAATAACGCGTGCGGGCGATGAGGATTGGGAAACCAGCCAAAGCGCTCAATCGTGACGGCAAATCCGGCCGGCGATTCGAGTTTTTCGAGGACTCTTTCCAGTTCGGACAGCCGCTCCTCCGGCCATTCGCCTATGAATTTGCTCGTAATGTGCAGGTTCTCGACGGGAGACCAGTTGAGCGGCGCGAGCGGACGCAACTCACGCAGCACGCGCGCGATGTTGTCCCGCACCGATTCCGGCAGAGCGATGCCTGTGAAGAGCCGCACCGTCGATTATTCTGTCATGTAATGCCTCGTGTTCGCATCGTTCACTGGAAACCGGAGCAGGCCGGAACGCTGATTGAGGCCTGCCGTGCATGCGGCTTCGAAGTCGAATACGAAGATGTGAGGGGGAACGTGATTATGAAGCAGATTCGCGCCAACCCGCCGGACGCCATTGTCATTGATCTGACCTGCCGGCCCAGTCACGGGCGCGAGGTCGCCGTCTATCTCAGGAACACGAAATATGCGCGCCACATTCCGCTGATCTTCGTCGATGGCGAGCCGGAGAAAGTGGAGATCGTCCGCCGCCTGCTGCCGGATGCCGTTTTCACGGCGCGCAGGCGCGTGTGCGCGGCTGTCAAGTCCGCCTGCGCGAAGCCGGTTGCCGCTCCTGCGCGTCCACCGGGAATCATGGAGCGCTACGGGTCGCGCACCGTCGCGCAGAAACTGGGGATCAAGGAAGGCTCGACGGTAGCGGTGATCGACGCTCCGCGCGACTACGTCGCAGCACTCGGGGAGCTTCCGGCGAACGTGGAGATTGTTGAAGATCCGTATTCCCCTCAAAGTGTGACGCTCTGGTTCGTGCGCGATGCGCGTGCTTATCAGGCGGCAATGCGCGGGATGCGGACGATTGCCGCTCAAAGCAAACTATGGGTTGTATGGCGCAAAGGCGTGCCGGGGGGACTCACCGACCGCCTGGTTCGCGCAGCGGCAGTCGATGCCGGGCTGGTGGATTACAAGATCTGCGCGCTGAACGAGCAATGGAGCGCGATGGCGTTCGCGCGCAGAAAATCGTGAGAGGTCTGCCGCGCGGTTTCTACGAGCGCGCCACCATCGATGTGGCGCGCGATTTGCTGGGGAAGGTTTTGGTACATGGTTCCACTGCCGGCATGATCGTGGAAACCGAGGCATATCTCGGCGGCGCCGACCTCGCGTCACACTCCGCTGCCGGGATTACGGACCGTACGCGCGTGATATTCGGTCCGGGCGGTCATGCATATGTCTATCTTTGCTACGGCATGTATGACTGCATGAATATTGTCGCGGAACGCAACGGGACGGCGGGGTGTGTTTTGATTCGGGCGTTGGAGCCAGTCCAAGGTGCTGACGTGATGCGGGAAAGAAGACCCGGAGCGCGGGCTGATCGCGATCTCGCTTCCGGGCCGGGCAAATTGACACGCGCGCTGGGAATCACGCGAGAGCATTCCGGAGCAGACATCACGCGAGGCAACCTGGTGGTTCTGGATCCTTCCGATATGCCGGGCTTTGAAATCGCGGTTACGCCGCGAATCGGCATTACGAAATGCGCCGACCTGCCACTGCGATTCCACATCAAGGGCAACCGATTTGTCAGCCGTTAATATCAATTGGGCAATATTATGAAATGGTAAAGGAAATCTGGCTCATCCGGCATGGTGAAACTGCGTGGTCTCTCTCAGGCGCGCACACCGGCCGCACCGACTTACCGCTGACGGCGGAAGGAGAAAAGAGCGCGGTGTCACTGAAGCCAAAGCTGGCGGGACAACACTTCGCGCTGGTGCTCAGCAGTCCTTTGCAGCGTGCGCGGCGTACATGTGAACTCGCCGGGTTGGGCGAAGCCGCGCAGATCGACCCCAACCTGAGCGAATGGGATTATGGCGCGTATGAGGGACGCAGCACCGCTGATATCCATCGTGAGCGGCCGGACTGGTCGTTGTTTCGCGATGGCGTTCCGGGCGGCGAGACGATTGAGCAGGTAGGAGCGCGGGCGCGTGCCGTTATCGAGCGAGTTCTTCAGCTCGATGGAAATGCGGCTTTGTTCGCGCACGGTCATATTCTCCGAATACTCGCTGCGTGCTGGGTGGGTCTTCCGCCTGACGCGGCGCAGTTCTTTGCTTTGGGTACGGCGGGTATTTCGATGCTGGGCTGGGAGCATGAGACACGAGTTATCCTTCACTGGAACCTCGTTTAAACACCGGCACTGGAACCTCGTTTAAAGCTTAAACGCCAGGCACTGGAACCTCGTCTGAACGCCGCCGGGCGACGGCTTGAGTACCAGGACTTAAGCTAAGAGTCAAAGACAAAAAAACATTGGGAAATGTATGTATTCGCCCCAATTTAGCGTATTATAAAGAGTCGATTCGGGGTTCGGACCTAACAGAATCACTGCGACCGCCGTCGCAACTGAACTATCCCGCTGAAGTAAAAATGAAAAGGCGGGACATGAGAATCAGCCAGTTGGACTCACTACTGGCGAAATTATTCGGAGGAGATTGTTTGAGGGGTTTTAGTGGGTATGGCTCGGTTTTTCTGTTCCTGTTGTTGGGTTCGGTTTTCCCTGTGCTTCCCAGCGGTCTCACTTACACCTGCGACTCGGTCGTAACAGACCCCGGTTATGTCGATCCCACGACCTGCAATTACCTGAACACCGCTGTTGCGGGTATGTACAACAGCACGTTCAGTAACCTGACCGCGAATATCTACATTTCGTACGGTGTAATCGGCGGTCTTGCCGAGAGCACGACGCAATTTAATCTGGTTTCTTACAGCAGTTACCTGAGTGCATTGACCGCATCGGCGGGCAACAGCACGATCGACGTAGACGCACTCTCGGCGCTGAACAGCCTGGATACATCCGTCTACGGCAGTGGCAATGTCAATGTGACCAACGCTCTCGGCACGGCTCTCGGCCTCAGCGGCATGGAAGGGCTGACCGCTTCCGATAACACATGCTTTCAGTTGAACAGCAGTTGTTACAGCGGCCTCATCACCGTCACGACCCAGGCAAACCTCACCTCGCAGGCGGCCGGGCAAACGCTGTGGTACCGTACCGGAACTCAGCCTTCGAACTCGTACGACTTTTACAGTGCGGTGGAACACGAGACGGACGAAATTCTGGGGACAGCTTCCTGCATCGGTACAGGAAAGAACGGCGGCCTGGTCGATTCCTGCGGCAGCGGCGTTCCGTCAGCGGTCGATCTGTTCCGGTATGCCGGCGTCGGCCAGCTTGTGCCGGTCTCATCACTCAGTACTACGCCGGGTGCCTTTTTCTCCTACAACAGCGGCGTTTCGAACGGGGCAGACGGGGCTGTCTACAATACGCTGGCAGGACAGGACTACGCGGATTTTGCAAACAACTGCCAATTTGTGCAGGATTCGAGGGCGTGCCTGGGCAAGAGCTTCGATATCACCAGCGACGGCGGGGCCGAAATCAATATTCTCGAAGCGGAAGGTTTTAATCTGAACGCACCAGAGCCGGCCACTGTGGGAATGACGGGACTCGGTTTGACCGCAATCGGCGCCGTGGCGCGCCGCCGCCGCAGATCTAGCGGAAAAATACCTGCCAGAGCGTAACGATCAGAGCATGCGCGACCATGGGCGCCTGCACACTGCGGGATTTCCGCCACGCCGATCCGCAGAATAATCCCAGGATCGCAGCCACAATAGCCCATCGCCAGTTGGGAAAAATCCTGTGAAAGCCGAGATGCGCGAGGCCGAAGACTGCTGAGGCGAGGATCAAACCGCGCAGGGGGCTTCCAGTCCAGTCTTCGATCCATTGCTGCAGCAGGCCGCGAAAAAAGAATTCTTCCGACAGCGCGACCACCCAGAGAATGCCGAGGAATGTCCCGATGGCGATCAACGCCGTCAGCCCCGCTCCCCTTGTCTGAGGGCGCAGATTAACCAGCCCCAGCGCCCAATAAGCAAACGCCACCACCGGAAGCATCATTCCGAAATAACGCAGCCCGGCGAGCCATTCCGCGCGGTTCGGCAGGAAACGGAACTCGGCCTTCACATTTCGGTGAAAGATGAGAACAGCGAGTGCCGCCGTTCGAATCAGCATCAGATGCCCCAGGACTGAGATCGATAATTTCGGGAGGGGGGAGAGATAGATCCGGTCGAAGATTTTCGAAAGATAGATCGCGGCGACGGCGATCAGGAACAAGACATCTGCCACCGGCGACGTGGGCATCGCGATATACCAGAAACACACGGCCACGACAACGGCAAGCAACGCGAGGAAGTGAGTCCAGCGGGCCTCGCCGGTCGCCAGGCTGTACACGAGCCATGGCATCATTGCACTCGCCGCGAGCAGACATGCCGCCTGAGTCCTTCCCTGTCTCTTCAGCGCCTGTCTCTTCAACCATGAGAGCGGACCTTCCAATCCCGGCAAAAGGTAAAATGGGAACTCAATGAGGAAAGCGGCTGCGATCGGCAAGGCGGCCCATTCCGGAATGTGTTTGATGCGAGCGTACAGGAACGCTCCCAGCCCAAGCAGAAACCATCCTCCGGCCAGTATCCCCACGAGTACGCCCCGCGTACCGCGGCCGGACGAGTTTGGCATCGCGGTCATGATAGCACTTGCTTTGGCCGGGGCTTTTCCGGCTCCTGTTTATGCCAAAGAGCCTCCCGCCGACTTTGCCAAACAGGTGGCGCATCGCGAAAGCGAAGCGGCCGAGGAACGCCGGCAGTATGCGTATACGCAATCGGTCCGGCTGCAGGAAATCGACGGACGCGGCGTGCAGGCCGGCGAATACCGGGAGGTGCGCGAGGTGATTTTTTCGCCGACGGGCGAACGCACCGAACGCTTCGTCGGGCAACCGCTTTCCCGATTGAAGAATCTCCTCATGACGCCTGAAGATTTCTCGGACATCCGCGATATTCAGCCCTTCATCATGACTGAAGATCTGCTCAGGATTTATGAAGTGCAGTACAAGGGCGAAGAGCCGGTGGAGAATCGCGATTGCTGGGTGCTCTCGATTCGTCCGCGCCAGATCCTTTCCGGGCAGCGCCTGTTCGACGGCTTGCTGTGGATCGGGGAGGACGATTTCTCGGTGATCCGAAGCGAGGGAAAGGCAGTGCCGGAGATCGTCACGGGCAAACAGGAAAATCTGTTTCCGCGCTTTACAACCGTGCGCAGGCTGGTGAACGGCTTTTGGTTTCCCGCCGTGACTTCCGCCGACGACACGCTGTATTTCCGCGGCGGGCCGATCCGCGAGAAACTGACGATCCGGTATGACGACTACCGGAAGTTCGGTTCCGATACCACCGTGACCTTTGAAAAGACCGATCGCTGAGTCCAGAACAACACAACGCCAGTTCTCCGGAGAACCAGCGGGTTGGAGTCCGCTCCGGCTTTCGCCGCCGCACTGGTAGCACAGCACGCGAAGCCGCCCTTCCCGATTCCGGCCGAGCCAGTGCGGGCATAATAATCTCTGCCGTCCCCGAAACGCGGCCTCAATCGGCTGCCTGCTAGAGCATTTCCATATATAGTATAAGGAGCTCTGGCAGACCTTTCGTCGACAAAAAAGATGGCGCGAGCCTATGGAGATGATCTGCGTCGGAAGTTACTGGAGGCGCATGAGCAGGGTGAAGGGAGTCTGGCCAGGTTG
>DATAXN010000012.1:0-47307 GCA_036273015.1 Bryobacteraceae bacterium
GGCCGCAATCGTGATTCCGCGCGCTTTTTCCTCCGGCGCGTTGTCGATCGAATCGAACGACCGGAACGACACCTTCGGATTGTGCTTCGCCAAAACCTTCGTGATCGCCGCCGTCAACGTCGTCTTCCCGTGATCGATATGACCGATCGTCCCGATATTCACGTGCGGCTTGCTGCGGTCAAATTTCTCTTTACCCATCGATGAAACTCCGCTCTCGGAAATTTCTCGCGCCGACCATCGGCGCTGGATACTCTGAGCACACAGCCCGCCACTCGGGCGGGCGTTGTGCGCGGTGCAAATATGGAGCCGTTGACCAGGATTGAACTGGTGACCTCGTCCTTACCAAGGACGCGCTCTACCAACTGAGCTACAACGGCCTGAAAATCATGGTGGACAGGGGAGGATTCGAACCTCCGTAGCTCAGAGAGCGACAGATTTACAGTCTGTTGCCATTAACCGCTCGGCCACCTGTCCAAATAAACCTAACTCTACGGCGCCGATACGGCCCGCGCAAACGCAATTATTCCCGACACATGCCGGGAAACTTCAGAGTACCTTACCCCAATTGCTGCCGCAAGGAATGCCCTCCCCCGGGTTCAGCGACGCAGAGGTGTAATCGCGGAGGGACAGGCGATTGACTATCGCTTTCAGTGGATTAGGACGATTTCGCTCGCCGGCCATTATAAGGCCGACCCGGATCATCAGAAATTGTAAAGCTTCTCTCGCAGTGCATCCGCATAAGCCTGACGCGCCGCCTTCGCTTTATCCCGCGCTTCTTCCTCTTTGAAGCCTGCTTGATCCCAGACTTCCCATTCCTTCATCGAATGATCCGGTGTCGCGAAATCCTCCTCAGCGTGGATAGCGGTCATCCACTCCTCGACGGCCGCCTTGTAGGCAGCGAGCAGGCTGTCCAATTCCTGCTTCGCGTGCTGGAGTTCGTTTTCCTGGATTTCCATCGCGATCTCTCCTAAATCGAAATCGCCCGGAATGCCCAGAACAGGAAGCCCTACAACATCATCGCCACCGGAAGCGTCAGCACCCAGGCCATCAGCAGATTCCGCATCGTTGCCCATTGCAGACCGGAATGGTTCGCCGCCATTGCGCCCGCCACGCCGGACGACAGAACGTGCGTCGTACTCACCGGCAGCCCCAGCATATCGGCCGTGCTGATCGTCACCATCGCCGTGATTTCCGCCGCTGCGCCCTGCCCGTAAGTCAGATGATCTTTGCCGATTTTTTCACCCACCGTGACCACGATCCGCTTCCACCCGATCATTGTTCCCAAGCCCAGCGCGATCGCTACCGCCACTTTCACCCACGGCGGAATGAACTTGGTCGCAAGGTCGATATGCTTCTTGTAATTCGCCAGAATCTTCTTGTCGCTGTCGTTGAAGTCCGTTTTCCCGGATTTCTCGATCAGCCGGATCGCTTCGCTGATCACGTACATTTCGTTCCGCAGGTTGCTCATTCTTCCGTTGGGCACGTTCCTGAGCATCCCGAAGCCAGCCACTTCGTTGCCGACGTCGTTGATGTATTGGCGCAGGGCCAGCATGGTGTTGTCATTGAATTCCCTGGTGCGGATATAGTTCGTGAGATCGTCGCGCGAATCGGCCACGACAGCCGAAGGTTTGACATACTTGCTGACTACCTGTACCGTCTGCTGCGACGTCGCGATAAAGTCGGCTGTCTGGGACTGGGTGACCGCATGGTTCAGCGCGTATGCCGTCGGCACAGTGCCCACGAGTATCAACATGATCAAACCCATGCCCTTTTGCCCATCGTTCGAGCCGTGCGAGAAGCTTACGCCCGTGCAGGTCAGGATCAGCAAGCCACGAATCCAGAACGGCGGCGGTTCCGTGCCGGAGGGCGCTTCATAGAGACGCTTGTCTTTGATCACAACCTTGGCGAGCAGCAGGATCAGGGCTGCCATGCCGAAACCGATCAATGGAGAGATCAACAGGCTCTCGCCGATTTTTTTTGCCTGATCCCAATCGACGCCGCTCGTGCCGGATCTGGCATTCATCAGGGCATTTGCAACGCCTACGCCGATGATCGAGCCCACCATCGTGTGCGAACTCGAAGCGGCAGGCCGAAATACCAGGTTCCGAGGTTCCAAATTATGGCGGCAATGAGCAGCGCGAAGACCATGGCAAATCCGGCGCCGCTGCTCACCTGGAGAATCAACTCGACAGGCAGGAGCGAGATAATGCCGAAGGCGACGGCTCCCGAGGAAACCAGAACCCCGGCGAAGTTGCAAATGCCGGACCAGACGACGGCGATGTGCGGCTCAAGCGAGTGCGTGTAGATGACGGTCGCCACCGCATTCGCTGTATCGTGAAACCCATTGACGAATTCGAAGCCGAGAGCGGTCAGCAGCGCCACTCCCAGCAGGACAAACGGAGTGATCGAGGTGGGATGCAGGTTCCCCAAGTCCCCGGCAATACTGACGCCGGTATAAATAATGCCTACGATCAGCGCGATGCCGAATACGATCATGCCGATCATTCCCGGATTCCGGGACATTTTTTTCTCTAACGCGGGTGAAGCTGCGGTTGCCATGTATTTCCCTTCCAGCGAGTCAGTTTATGGGGAAACCTGTTTCTGCTTAATTTCTGTTGCGTTACAGATCGGCTTCAAATTGACCAAACTCGTAAGACAAAAGGAGTCTTAACATTGAAGATGTGAAGCGCTCCGGATCCGCCGATTTACCGTTACACGGCGGCTATGTGCCCGCATGGCTCGCGGCGCGAATGACACAACTCGGCACGGCGATTTCCGAGAGCATCCTCCTGCATTACGGCCATTCCGAGCTGCTCTCGCGCCTGAGCGATCCCTTCTGGTTTCAGGCTCTCGGCAGTGTGATGGGCATGGACTGGCATTCTTCCGGAATCACGACGTCGGTGATGAGCGCTCTAAAGCGGGGCCTCAATCCACGCGCCGCGGAATTGGGCATATACATTTGCGGAGGACGCGGCAAGCAGTCGCGCCGCACTCCCGATGAACTTCGCGGCGTTGCTGAAGATCGTGGTCTGGATGGCGACGCGCTGGTTCGCACCAGCCGCCTGACCGCGAAGATCGACAACAACTGCATCGCGGACGGATTCCAGCTTTACCTGCACTCGTTCGTCGTGACCGCCACCGGAGAGTGGGCGGTGATTCAGCAGGGCATGAACGCGGACGCACGGCTGGCGCGCCGCTATCACTGGCATTCGGCAAACGTGCGGGACTTTGTCGATGCGCCGCACACGGGGATCGCCGGTGAACATCAGGGCGACATTCTGAATCTCGTGGATCGTTTGGCAAGCCCTGCGCGAGAAGCGCTGCTCACCATGGCGCGCGAGAAGCCGGATCGCACGATTTCCTCGATCCCAGTTGCCCTCCGGCATCTCGACATGCCGCGCCATCACGACGTGCGCCGCGAAAATGTGGACCTGAAGCGGCTCGGCGCGGTGCTGGCTGTCGCCTATGAACGCGACCTGCGCGGCTTTGCCGATCTGCTACTGGTCGAGAAACTTGGGCCGCGTACCCTCCAGACACTGGCTCTGGTTGCCGAAGTAGTTCACGGAACACCGGTGCGGTTTTCCGATCCCGCCCGCTTCTCGTTTGCGCTGGGAGGCAAGGACGGCCACCCGTTTCCCGTGCCGCTGAAAACCTACGACGAAGCTATCGGAGTACTGCGGCGATCGCTCGATGCCGCAAAAGTCGATGGCGGCGAGAAGATCGAAG
The DNA here is from genome assembly GCA_036273015.1 of Bryobacteraceae bacterium. Classification (GTDB taxonomy): domain Bacteria; phylum Acidobacteriota; class Terriglobia; order Bryobacterales; family Bryobacteraceae; genus BOG-234. The sequence goes on from DATAXN010000012.1 coordinate 3,727, forward strand.
GGTTTCGGCGACTCGACCGCTTTGTAAACGCCGTCGAGAGCCGACTGCAGCCGGAAGCTGACTTCGATGCAGTACTGCGCCACGAACGCCGGATTTCGCCATCACTTGGCGGCCGCACAGCCAAGGGAAACCGTCAGCTATCGCTTTGGTGACGGCGCCGTTCGGATATGCTCCGGCCTGACCCCGACTCCGATCAACCGCGCGGGAATCCGGCGCAGGAACGGAAACCGCCGTAACAGCCGGAAAGCCAACGGTAGCCGCCGAAATTGGGTTCGTTTTTCCAAAGTGGGTGCAAGGACGCGTTTGTGGGCGAAAACCTGAAAGGCCTGCGTCACGCGAGTCGGGAATTCGCGCCGGCGCCGCACACTTTCCAGCAGTGTCTCGCTGACGTTGCCGTCACGCAGCGGCCGCGACAGGATATTCGCGGCCGCCACGGCATCCTGAATGGCGAGATTAATCCCCACGCCGCCGACGGGAGACATTGCGTGGGCGGCGTCTCCGATGCACAGCAAACCCGGCTTTGACCACTTGCTCAAACGGTCGACCGCCACTGACAGCAGTTTGATGTCGTCCCAATCCTTCAGTTCCTCGACGCGGTCATGCAGGAACGGCGCGATCCTGGCAATGTTTTCCCGAAACGCAGGCAGTCCGCCTCTGCGAATCTCATCGAACGCTCCTTTGACTACCACGTGGGCGCATTGCCAATAGTCGCCGCGATCGAGCATCACGAGGATCTGGCCCTCGCGGACACGGCCGAGAGTCTGGCCCGGATCGCCCGGCTGTCTGCTGACCCGCATCCAAAGCACGTCGATGGGCGCTCCGAGATCAATCACATCCAGGCGCGCCTTCTCGCGAACGAGGGAATGGCGGCCATCGGCTCCGATTGTCAGGGCAGCACGCACCTGCAGGTCGCCTCCCGGCGTCTTGCAGCGCACTCCTGCCACGCGGCCCTTTTCCTGAATCAGATCGGTCACTTCGCATTCCATCCGAAGCCGGAATTGCGCATAGCGCTTCCCTTCCTCGGCGATGAAATTCAGAAAATCCCACTGAGGCATCAGTCCGACAAATTTGCAATGCGTAGGCAGATGCGAGAAGTCGGCGATAGTTACCGGAAAGTCGTCGATCTGCGCGCCGATTTCCGTCAATTCCTGATGCGGCCGGCGCAGAAAGCCATCCAGAATGCCGAGCTCGTACATCAGTTCGAGCGTCGAGGGATGAATGGTGTCCCCGCGAAAGTCACGCAGGAAATCCTTGTGTTTTTCGAGAACGGCAACATCGATTCCCGCCCGCGCGAGCAGGTAACCCAGGACCATCCCCGCGGGGCCTCCGCCGGCAATGCAGCAGCGGACCTCCATTACGCTCCGCCTGATGCCGTATATAGTTTGATTGATGTCGTCATCGGGCTCAGTCTTCACGGTTCGGGAGACTCACGGGCGCGTCCTGAGACCAGGCAATCGCCTGATCGCCCACAGCCAGGATGTCGGCTGGCGATCGCTTCACGCGGCGATTATCGAAGAGGCTCCTTTTCACGCCGTCGAATCCGCAATCCAGCATCCATGTCTGATTTATCACCTCACGCGCCCCACCGAGGTCACCCGGCGCATCGAAGGCACACGCGGTGAAAAAGCGCTGATCGGCCCGCGGCGCATCTGCCTGACCCCGGGCGATACCACCACTTCCTGGCAACACTCCGGCCACCCCGAAATTCTGCAGGTTTATCTGCGCCGCTCCATTTACGAAGGCGCTGTAAGCGAAATCTATGGCTGCGATACTTCATCGGCGGAACTGGTGCCGCGCTTCGCCGTTCTCGATCCTCTTCTGGAACAACTGGCGATTGCGATAACCAACGCGCTGCGCGACGGCACTTCGGAAGACGGACTCTATATCGATGCCATTTCACACATGATGGCGGCGCACCTGGCGCGCGCCCACTCCACGCGTTCACGCCCTGTACGAGTGGTGCCGGCGAAGCCGATCGCGGGTTGGAAAATGCGACGACTCGTCGAGTTCATCGAAGAGAATCTCGACAGCGATCTCAGCCTCCACGCGCTGGCCGCCGAAGTGGAAATCAGTCCTCTTTATCTCGCCCGGGCTTTCCGCGCCGCCGTCGGGCAATCTCCTCATCAATATGTGCTCACCCGGCGCATCGAACGCGCCCGCGAATTACTTCGCAATACCGATCTGCCGGTAGTGGATGTGGCCCTCGCCGCAGGCTTCTCGTCGCAGAGTCATCTGGCCCATTGGTTTGTTCGTCAAGTCGGGGTTTCACCGGCGGCCTATCGCCGCCAGGCATAGTACAATCCAGGGACCATGTCCATCCGCATAAACGACGAAGCTCCGAATTTTACAGCCGAAACGACGCAGGGCACGATCAATTTTCATGAATGGATCGGAGACGGGTGGGCGATTCTGTTCTCACATCCGAAAGATTTCACACCGGTTTGCACGACGGAACTGGGTTACATGGCGAAGCTGCAACCGGAATTCACCAAACGAAACACCAGGATCATCGGCCTGAGTGTCGATCCGGTGACGAGCCATGGCAAGTGGGCCGCGGACATTGAAGACACTCAGGGCGCCAAAGTGGACTACCCGATGATCGGCGATCCGGAACTGAAGATTGCCAAACTCTATGACATGCTGCCTGCCGATGCGGGCAATACGTCTGAAGGCCGCACCCCGGCCACAAATGCGACCGTGCGGACGGTGTTCCTAATCGGTCCGGACAAAAAGATCAAATTGATGCTCATTTACCCCCAGAGCACGGGCCGGAATTTCGACGAAGTGCTGCGGGTTCTCGATTCGATTCAGCTGACCAGCAAACACAAGGTTTCGACGCCTGTGAACTGGAAGCCGGGCGACGATATCGTTATTTCACCGGCGGTTTCGGATGACGAAGCCAAACAGATCTATCCGGAAGGCTTCCGGACGCTACGGCCTTATCTGCGTTTGGCGAAACAGCCAAAGTAGTCGCGGGATACGCGGGTCAGTTCGCTTCGTGTCCTGTATGGGATACACTGTAACTCATACAAGACATGAAGATTGCTTCCGGAACTTTCATCCTCTTCTTCGGCGCGCTGTCACTCCATGCGCAGGTATCGGCCAACCTGGCCGGAACGGTGACGGACCCGTCCGGCGCTGTCGTTTCCGCAGCGGCTATCACGGCTAAGAATACCGACACCGGACTGACGCGAAACACGGTGTCCGACAGCGCCGGACACTATCAGTTGTTTTCCCTGCCGCTTGGGCCTTATGAAGTCGACGCATCCAAAACCGGCTTCACGGAGCAGGTGCGCAAAGGCGTAAACCTGGTGGTGGGCCAGAACGCCACCGTCGATCTGACCCTACAGGTGGGTCAGGCGAGCCAGCAGGTCACCGTAAACGCCGACGCGCCCCTCGTCAGCGTCACTACGGCTGATATTACCGGGCTGGTGGGTGAAGAGCAGATCAAAGATCTGCCTCTGAACGGCCGCAGCTTTGACGAGCTGCTCACCCTGAATCCCGGAATCGTGAATTTTACGTGGATGAAGACCGGCGGAACCGGCGTTTCCAATTCCACTAATGGCAATAGCTTCGCCGTGGAAGGCAACCGGCCGCAGCAGAATATCTTCCTGTTGAACGGTATCGAATTTACCGGCGCCGCGGAGAACAACATGCAGCCCGGCGGAACCAGCCAGCAACTGCTCGGAGTGGATGCTGTCCGCGAGTTCAATGTACTGCGGGACTCCTACGATGCGGAGTACGGCAAGCGGCCGGGCGCGCAGGTCGTCATCGTGACGCAGTCCGGCACGAATCAGATCCATGGATCTCTGTATGAGTTTCTACGCAATAACGACTTCGATGCGCGCAACTTCTTCGACGGAGCCTCAGTGCCGGGTTTCGCGCGTAATCAGTACGGCGGATCTTTCGGAGCCCCGTTGCGCAAAGACAAGACATTCGTCTTCACCAATTTGGAGAATTTCAATCAGCACCTGCATCAGACCGGTGTAGATCTCGTGCCCGATGACAACGCCCGCGCAGGCTCCCTTCCCTGCAAGCTGGTGAGCCCGGCGCCAAGCCCCTGCCCGGCTTCGGGATTGGCATTCGTTGGTGTTTCACCCCTGATCAATGCCTGGCCGGCAGCGTCACCCGGTGCTCCCGATTTCGGCGGGATCTCCGAGGCTTTTAATAGCCCCCTTCAGACCATCCGGGATACCTTCAGCAACGTGCGAGTCGACCAGATTTTTTCCCTCAAGGACACTCTGAGCGGAATTTACACGGGCGACTACAGCACCGACTTCACACCGACGAGCACCAACCTTTACAGCGCCGATTCCGAAAACCTTCATGAACAGGTCGCGAGCATCGAGGAAACGCACATTTTCTCTTCGACACTTGTCAATACCGCTCGGATCGGTTTCTCCCGCGCCGGCTACTTCTTCACGGGTGAACCAACACCGGGCACACCTGCGGCTTCGCTTCCCGGATTTCTGACGGGAGATCCAGTCGGCGCAATCGTTGTCGGCGGCAGCGCTGCGTCAAATCCTACGGCGCAGTTGAGCCTCGCAGGAAGTAACAACGGCAGCAATCTTCCGGTGGCCCGAAATCTCTTCACTTATACCGACGGCCTGTCTTACATCCACGGCCGTCATCAAATCACAGCGGGGCTCTGGTTTCAGCGGCTGCAATCGAACGAAACCCTGGCGCTCAGCCAATACGGACAGGCGACCTTTACCAGTCTGCAGACTTTTTTGGCCGGAACCGTCGGGACCCTTCTTTTTGATCCTACGCCTACCGCTATGCACTGGCGGGCGCTATTCGGCGCCGGATATGTTCAGGACAATATCCGGATCAGCCAGAACCTTACGGTGTTTCTCGGCTACCGCCAGGAATTCTCCACCGGTTGGAATTCGGCCAACGGCCAGGCTTCGAATTACACTTACCCCGGCGGCGTCATCGCGAGCCAACCTACGGTCGGGAACTCCGTCTTCACCGTCAACAACGCAAAGTTCCTGCCGCAACCGCGGGCCGGACTTGCCTGGAGCCCCTTCCACAACTCAAACAAGACCGTCATCCGCGCCGGATTCGGCATGTATAACGATCTGCAGGACGCGCTCGGCTACCGCACCGATCAGAACGCTCCGTTCAATCCAACGTGGAGCGATCCCAACGTGCCGGTCTCGCAGCTTCCCCTCTCGCCGTCAGCCCCTTTACCGGCTGCGGCGCATCTCGTTCCCGGCGGGGTCCAGCCGGATCTCCAAACTCCGACCCTCATCTCATGGTCCCTCAGGGTGCAGCAACAGTTGTCAGCCAACACGGCGCTGACGGTCGGATACGTCGGCTCTCACGGCTATCACGAAATCGTCGGTGTCGATTCGAACGAGCCGTTCCCGGTCATTTGTCCCGCCGCGCCCTGCCCGGCAAATTACCCGGCGACATTTCCCGCGGGGCTCGCGGGCTCGCCAATTCCGGCCGGTACTTACTATGAGCCCAGCGCAACCAAACCCAACCCGAATCTCGCGAACACGTGGACTTATTTCTCCGAAGGCACCAGCAGCTACAACGCGTTGCAGGTGGATCTGAATCGCCGCTTCAGCAACGGTTTGGCGATCCGCGGCGTTTACACGTGGTCGAAGACGCTGGACGATGGAGATTCGCTGAACGCCACCACATCGGGAGGAGAACCTGCGCTGGTTTCGAATCCATTCGATCTGGGTGCTGACAAGGGCCTCGCCAATTTCGATGTGAGAAACGTGGCGGCAATCAACGCGACGTATGCCCTGCCTTTCGGGCATGGTCAGCGTTTTGCCGGAAGCGCAAGCGGCTTCGGCAACGCGTTGATCAGCGGATGGACCGCGAATTCCATCGTGACCCTGCAGGGAGGATTTCCGTTCACGCCGCAGCTCAGCTACAACCCTTCCAACACCGGTGACACCAGGAATCCGGTGCGTCCGTACGTCAACCCGGCGTTTACGGGTCCGGTAGTTCTCGGAAATCCGAATCAGTGGTTCAACCCGAATGCGTTCCTGGCTCCGCCCAATGGCAGCGGATTCTTTGGCAATCTGGGCCGCGATACGCTTGCCGGACCCGGTCTCGCAACGTGGGACTTCTCTCTTCTCAAAGAGACGGCGATCCGCGAAAGAACCCGGCTGCAGTTCCGCGCGGAATTCTTCAATATTCTGAACCACGCGAACTTCAATACGCCGAATGCCGTGGTGTTCACGCCGACGGGCGTTTCGCCTACAGCGGGTATTATCACCAGCACGTCGACGACGTCGCGCCAGATTCAGTTTGGATTGAAGCTGCTCTGGTAGTAAGGCGCTATTTGGAGGGCCGCAGCACTTTGTTCTCGAGCGCTTCCAGCTCGATGCTGCGGTATTCCACCTGATGAATGATCCGGTGATTTTCACCGGTCAACGTATGGATGACCCTGGTTCGCGCATTGCCGCGCTGGGTAATGAGCCTGAGATTGCCCAGCGAGACGGCAAGGCCGGCATTCTGGTCCGACGGAAGAATATCTGAGGGCAGTGTCCGGTCCTGGTCCAGATAGGGCAGCCTTTCCTGCTGGTAGAGGTCGCTCTCCCAGACGGCACGTTCTTTGGCCGGTTTTCCGTACTTCTCCATAAGAGACGGCTCCAAAGCCCTGAAGTCGACGATGAAGTCGTTCAGATCGCTGTGTTCAGCGTCGGACAGATATTTTGCCCGAACCAGTTTGTCGCTCGCAAAAATGAAGATCAACCGGCCGGTCAGATCTCCGTCTCTGGCCGGATCGTATTTGACCACGACTTCGCCGTTCTCCCGGCGGACTTCCAGTGGCTTGCCCGACTCGGTTGCCTCGACCTGTGCCTGCGACATCCCCCAACAGGCTCGGCGAAAGTCCGGCTCGGGCGAATTCTGGGCCAAAACCGCGTAGGCGAGCAAAGAGGATAGGGCTGCCGCAGCCGCAAGGCGCGTGAGCAGTTTCATCATCATACCGAACCCACCACCAGTATAGGTCCGGCGCGCCATAGTATCTGGAATTCCCGTAACACTTTCTTTATATTACGCGTCTTTGCGTAGATGAGCCCGAAACGGCACATGGATACCGATTTCCTGGACTGGATCGACAGCCAACAAGGACGCCAATACAACCTGCACACCCGCCACATCAATCCGGTATTTGTAAAGATGCTGCGGACGATCGGATTCGATAAAGGCTATGTCCGGGGGGAGGGTTCCTACCTCTATGACGAAGCGGGTAATCGCTATCTGGATCTCCTGACCGGCTGGGGAGTATTCGCACTGGGCCGGAATCATCCCGCAGTGAAGTCGATACTGGGGCAGGTTTTGTCGCGCGAGATGCCGAATCTGGTACGCATGGAATGCTCGCTGTTGGCCGGACTCGTGGCCGAGAAGCTCACCGGCCATACGGCCGGAAAAACGGCAACGGGCCTTTCCCGGGTGTTTTTCACGAACTCAGGTACGGAGAGCGTTGAGACCGCAATCAAGTTTGCACGCTGCGCCACGGGCAAACAAAAAATTGTCTACTGTGACCAGGCGTTCCATGGTCTGACGACAGGGTCGCTATCCCTCAACGGCGCCGACTTCTTCCGCGAACGTTTCGGAGATCTGATGCCCGGCACCGAAGCGACGCCGTTCAACGATCCGGCAGCGCTCGAACGGGCGCTGTTCCGAAAAGATGTAGCCGCGCTCGTGATCGAGCCTGTGCAGGGCAAGACCTGCCGCGTTGTGGCCGATGGCTTTCTGGCCGAAGCTCAGAGGTTGTGCCGGAAAGCCGGCGCTTTGCTGGTCGTCGACGAAGTCCAAACCGGTCTCGGCCGGACGGGCAAATGGTTCGCTTACCAGCACTGGCCCGAGGTCGAACCGGATATTATCTGCGTCGCCAAGGCCCTTTCGGGCGGATACGTGCCGGTCGGCGTGGTGATCACGACGCCCAAAATTATGGACTCAGTGTTCGATTCGATGGAGCGCTGCGTGGTCCACTCGAACACTTTCGGACAGAACGATCTGGCGATGGCCGCGGCGCTCGCAACGTTGCGCGTGATGGAAGAGGAGCACCTGGTGGAAAACGCCGCCGCGCTGGGACAGTATGCGATGGAGTCGCTGGCCAGGATGGGCCGCACCTGCCCGTTTGTGGACGAGGTACGGGGGAAAGGACTGATGTTCGGGATCGATTTCAAGCGGCCCGAACATTCACTCAAACTCAAAGCCGCCTGGGACGCGCTCCATAAACTGAATTTCGGTGTCTTCAGCCAAATGATTACAGTGCCGCTGCTCAGGGATCACCGCATCCTGACGCAGGTAGCGGGTTATCACACTGAGGTCATTAAATTCCTGCCGCCGTTGAACATCCTAAAAAGCGATATCGACTGGTTCCTGGCCGCAATGGGCAAAGTTCTTGAAGATATCCAGCAGGTCCCCGGCGCGGCGTGGAACACCATGTCCGCTATGGCAAAAGGTGTGATGCGGGCTCAGGTTTCGGCCTGAGCCCGGCTGCTTTTTGCTTTCAACTAGAACGTAAAGCGCGCCACCAGTACGCCTTGGCGCGGCAGAATATTGACTCCGCTCCCCTGGCTGAAGGTACTGGTGTTCATGTAACCGAAGCCTGAAGACGCGTTGCCGCTCGGGGCACGAAGCTGAGTTGCCAGGGCATTGGTAGCGGTCGGGTTATTCCAGAACAGCCGGTTGAAAATGTTCGTGAATTCGGCCCGGATGTTCAGCGAGTAACGTTCCTTGATCCGCCAGGTGCGTCCCAGGTTCATATTTTCAGTTGGCCGGCGCTGGTAACGGTAATCGTTGTAGTATGCGGCCGACGTTCCGAACTGGCCGGCGGCAGGATCCTGCCATGCGGCCGGGTTCAGCGTGAAGGTCGTGCTCGGATTGTAGCAACCGCAGTTCAGGCTGGTGACGGTATAGAGCGGCTGACCCGGAACACGATTGGCAAAGGTTCCGGAAGTGGGTCCGGGCCCTCCGGGAATAGCGTCAAACAGGATGTTGTTGAGGTTGTTGTTGGCGAACGGAGACTGGATGGGCAGGCCGCTTTGATATTGCAGGAATGCGCCGTACGTCCAATCGCGGGCCAGCCAGGTTGCAATTGTCGCTCCTTTGGAACTGCCGAATGAGAATTTCGGCGTTACATAAGTCAGCGAGATATTGAACACCAGCGGCTGGTCATACTCCGAGAGGTACTTGTTGTTGCCCAGGTTGAAGACGTTGTTCGTCAGAGCATTGCCGCTTGTGCCGGGGTTTGCGTCACGCTCGGTGCCGATGGTCAGTGTTTTCTGCTTGGCGAAGGTGCTGACGAAGCTCACCCCATGAGACAAACGCTTGGAGAATTTGACCTGCAGAGCGTTGTACCAAGTGTCACCGAGGGGCGCCCAGTAATCGAGAATCGTTCCAAATTGCGGGAACGGCCGGAGGGACTGCGCCAAAGATTGAGTCAGCGGGAAACTCGGGTAAGGGGCCTTAAATCCTCTCGACGCCGCTGCGCTGAGCGGTCCACTCAACAGAGCGAGATCCGCGGAATTGTTCAGATTGAGACCGTCCGCGGCAAGCGTGGCCGGGTTGATGGCATTGATGTTAGTGAGAGAAGGCGCGTACCACCAGATACCGCGATTGCCGATATAAGAAACATCGATTACCATGTCCTTGGAAATCTCACGCTGTATACCGGCGCTCCATTGATACTGGCGCGCCGGGCGTCCCGCGTTCGGGTCGAGGAAGACAGGCACTGGCGCTGTTGCGGGATTGCCGGTTGGATTGAACTGGCTGGGATTGAAATTCGGCCAAGGCGTGGGATAAATTCCCGGAACCGCGCCAATTCCCTGCGAGAGTGTCGTGATCGGTTGGCCGAGGCTGGAAGTGGTGACGCCGTTCGCTGCCGACGATGGAATCGTCGTATTGGCGTTATTGTTGCTCTCGGTCGGCGCATAAATGATCCCGAAGCCGGCGCGGAAGACCGTCCGGGGGATGAACTGGTAAGCCACACCGAGGCGCGGACCGAAAGCCCACGGATAATTTTTGGCCAGATTGCAGTTACAATGACCGGGCCCGTTGCCCTCAAACTCCACCGCACCGAGTATGCCGCCGAGCGCCGGATTGGGAGTGGTCGGCGAAAAGTACGGATTGCGTCCGTACTGTTCCTGCAGGTAGGTCGAGTAGTCGTAGCGCAGTCCGTAGTCAATGGTTAGCTTGCGGGTTGCCTTCCAGGAATCCTGTATGTAGGCGCCGAAGACCTTTTTGCCCAGGCGCGGATCGATCGGGTTTTGGATTGAGACATTATTGACCAGACCCAGCAGGAAGCTGGCATAGCCGAAACCCGGAGGATTGGCGCCGCCGACATTGGATCCGCTGATAATCGGCCCGGTTTGGGCTGTAGAAAAACCATAGCTGCCCGAGGAATTCGCTTCGCTGATTCCCGGGTATCCTTCGAAACGAATCTCAGCGCCGGCCTTGTAGGTATGATTTCCGCTGACCTTCGTCAGGCTGGCATTAAACGACGGCACCTGGCTGATGTTGGTGGCATAGGCAGCCGAGCCGAAGTTCATCATGCCGCCCTGGCCGCTGCACGAACTGACCGTTCCGCCGGAGCACAAACCGGAAATCGGCGGGAAGAAAATGTTCGTCAGGCCGCCCGTGAGTCCCACGCCCGCCGCGGCATTGTAGCTGGGCACATTACCTTCCTCATTCACCGTGGGAACAAAGAAGTAGTTCGAGCGGTACCCTCCTCCGAGGTGCAGAAGCATCGTCGGGGAAATCGTGTAGTCGTAATTCAGACGATAGAGGGGAGCGTTCTGAAAAGTGCCGAGGTTCGTCGCCAGCGGGTCGGGCAAGCCATCGATTTGGCCGAAGGTAGCGGAAATCGGGGCCGTAGTCTGGGTACGCTGCCAAAAGAAAGAAAGCCGGCCATTGGCGCCGATTGTTTGGTCGAGCTTAACGGACGGAATTTGGGTAACGCGGGTGGTCGGGATATCGGGAATAAAGTTGTTCACCAAACCGCCATTCTGCGGAGCGGGGAACAAATTCTGGATTTTCACCGCCACCGGATCGAAGCGGCTCACAGGGATGGCGTTATTGGGGAACTGATTGCGATAGGTCTGGCCGTTCGAGGCCACATAGGTGGACATCGGGTCGAAGATCTCCCCCTGAAAAACGCTGGGACCGCCCGCATAGAGAGGAATCGCGGGGGCGCCGGGCGGAATCGCCGCGCTGAAATCGCCGTTCCGATAAGCAGCGGTGGGAACGGTTTCCTGCTGAACGATACCCAGCGCCTCCCGGAATTGCTCGAAATTGAAAAAGAAAAATGTCTTGTCGTGCCCGTTATAGACCTTGGGAATCCAAACCGGACCGCCCACGGTGAAGCCGTAGTCATTTCTTCGATTGCGGGGACGGGGCAGGCCTGTCATGTTCTGATTGGCGTTCAGGTCTTCGTTTATGAAGTACTCGTAGGCGCTCCCATGAAACTGGTTGCCACCCGACTTCATGGTGAGGTTGAAGACGCCGCCACCGGCTTGGCCGTACTCCGCGGCATAGTTGCTGGTTTGAATCGCGACTTCCTGAATGGCGTCGACGCTGGGCTGGGTTTGCGCCGCAACGCCGGGCGTGCCGGTGTTGGAGGCGTCCTGACCTTCAATGCGGAAGGATTGCGTATTGTCGGGAGCCCCGTTAATCCGGACTTCGGCATTAGCGATGTAGAACGTGCCGGGAATCAGGTTCACCATCGCGTTGGGATTCCGAATGCCCCCGCTGCCGGCCTGACTGGCGCCGATCCCCATAATCGGAAGTTCATCGAGGCTTTCCGCGCGGATGTCGTGCCGAACGTCGCCTGTTTCCGTATTCAGCAGGGTCGCGGCCGCCGTGACCGTGACGGATTCGGTCGACGCCCCTACCTCCAACGCGATGTCCACTCGCAGCACCTGCGCAACTTCCACAGCGATGCCGGCGCGGGTATATTTCTTGAATCCGGGCGCCGAAAGCGATATCTGGTAAACACCCGCGGGCAACTGCGAAATCGTATAGTTTCCGGTTGTCGATGTTGCGCTGTCGTATACAACGCCGGTCTCGGTATTTTTCGCCTGGATGGGAGCGCCGGCAATCACAGCGCCGGATGAGTCGGTAACAGCGCCCGTGATCGTACCGCGGTCGCTTTGCGCAAACGCCGCCGTTGTAACAAGAAGAAATCCGAGTAAGAGTCCGTATTTGTTCATCTGTTGATGCATCCTTCTGCGCTCAAACGGAGTCAATGACCGACGATCCCGCTCAGCTGCGTTACTGAAAAAACGGCGCTATGCGCCCTGGAGACTTTGCAGCGAAGATATATGAAATTCGACTGCGAGTCAAGTGGCGGCCCGACATTCCTCCGAAACCTTTTCCGCCCGCAATGCGACAATAGATTCATGCCGTTTGCGACGATACGGAAGGCGCTCTGCCCCGCAGCGTTGGGGTGTGTCTTCGCTTTTACCGTTTTCGCCCAACAGCAGGTGACTGTGGAAAAACTTGTGGAATTCATCACTTCCTCAGTCAGCCAAAAGATGCAGGACAAAGACGTTGCGGGCGTTCTCGTCAACATGAAACTGACCGAGAAGCTGGACATGCGTACTGTCGAGAACCTGCAGGGGAACGGGGCCGGGCCGAAAACCGTCGCCGCTCTGACCCGCTTGGCCGAAGCGTCGGCAAGTCTGCATCCTCCTCCGCCGAAAGTGGAAGCGGCCAAGCCGAAGCCGATTCCGCCGCCATCGTATGACGAGCAGCAAAAAGTGATTGAGGAGGCGCGATCCTACGCTCTCAATTATTCGAAAACACTGCCGGATTTCATCTGTCTCCAGGTGACGCGCCGCTACATCGATCCGCATTACAAACCGGGTGCCGAGGGATACTGGGCAGTCAGTGACCGTCTGGCGGAAAAACTGAGCTATTTCGACCAGCACGAAAAATACGAAGCCATCAGCCACAACGACACTTCCCTCTTTGGCAAAAACGCCGACTCAGTCGGCGGCGCGCTGTCGCGCGGAGATTTCGGAACGCTTTTGCGGGAGATCTTCGAGCCGGAATCGGACGCCGAATTTCATTGGGAGCGTTGGGGGAATCTGAGCGGGCATCTTTTCCACGTCTACACCTATGCGATCGATCAGCCTCATTCAAAAGAGACGATTGACTATGACCGGGGCGCCCAAAAAGTGACACCGGGATACCACGGCGAGATATTCGTGGAAAAAGGACCCAATGTGATCTGGCGGATTACCGTGGAACCCGATCCGCCGGCGTCCTTCCCGATTCAGAATATTCATCAAGTGCTGGATTACCGATATACCGACATCAGCGGCCAGAAATTCCTGCTGCCGCTGAACGGAACGATCATTATGCGCGCCGATGGCGTCGGGACAAAGAACGAGATCGACTTCCGCAGCTATCGCAAGTACTCCGCCGATACGTCGATCACCTTTGACGACTCGGACGATAAGTCGGACACCGATCAGAAAAAGTGAGATTCTCTGCCCAATCGATGCCGCCCGCTGTCCGGATCCTGATCCTGGCGCTGGTGACGTTCGTCACATTGGGCGTCTCGGTTGCATCCGCGGCGCATATCGATTCATCTCCCAACGGCTGCAATATCTGTTTTGTCGCGCACGCGGTGGCTTTCGAGACACCGTCGGCACAGCCGTTTTGCGGCCCGGAATTGCTGGGCCGCGCCGCGCCGATAGCTTTAGTGTGCGGCTATCAGGCCCTTTCCGCACAACCTTCCTTCTCCCGTGGCCCTCCTCTTGCCTTATCGTCTTCAGCTCATTGAGGAGCGTAATTCGCTCCTTCACCAAAGCAAATACTGAGGAAGAGGAGAAATGAGACGTTTTGCATTTGTAGTTCTGGGGCTGTTCTGCGCCCTTCCGATGTTCGCGCAGGGCGCCGGGGGAACCATAACCGGGACCGTGGCTGACCCGAGCGGCGCCACAATCGCCGGCGCCGCTGTCGAGATTCAGAACAAAGTCACGGGCTACGCGAAATCCACGACTACCGATGCGATGGGTGCGTTCAAGTTCATCGGCGTTCCTGAGAACAACTACCACATGGACGTCAAGGCAGCAGGCTTTCAGGATCACGTCCAGGACATCGACGTCCGCGCGACAGTGCCCGTGAACCTGACGATCACGATGGCGCTGGCCTCCTCGACGACGAGTGTCGATGTGCGCTCCGATACCGATCTCGTCGAATCGGTGCCGACAGCCCACGTCGACGTCGACTCGTCGCAATTCGAGAAGCTTCCCATCGGTTCCGTCGCCACGGGACTCAGTTCGGTGGTTGCCCACTCCGCACCAGGCATCATTGAAGATTCAAACGGATTCATTCACCCGCAGGGAGATCATGCGCAAACGCAGTTCGTCTTCGATAATCAGCCGATCACCGACCAGCAAAGCAAGCAGTTTTCCACTACCATGCCCGAAAACGCGATTGCGTCGGTGGAGGTAATTACAGGCGCTCCGCCAGCCGAATACGGCGATAAGACCAGCCTGGTGATCAATGCCATCACGAAAAGCGGGCTGGGAATCGACAAGATGTTTGGCAGCCTTTCGACGAGTTACGGTTCTTTCGGCACCTCAACCGAGAGCATCACGCTGGGCGCCGGGGGGAAAAAGTGGGGCGATTTCATTTCCATCAACGGCGTGCGTTCCGGCCGCTACCTCGATCCGCCCGAATTCTCCGCCCTGCACGACGTCGGAAACAATGAAACGGTGTTCAACCGCTTCGACTATCAACCCGACCAGAACGATACATTGCATCTGAATCTTTTTCTCGCGCGCGCCTGGTTTCAGACTCCCAACACATACGATCAACAGTTTGCGGGTCAGGACCAGCGTGAGTTGATCATGAGCTACAACATCGCTCCGGGCTGGATTCGTATTCTGAATGCGAACTCCACCATTACGATCAGTCCCTACATCCGGCGAGACCAGGTTCACTACGATCCGAGCGGCAATCCTTTCGCCGATCAGCCGGCGACAGTGGGCGAGAGCCGTCAGTTGACGAACGTGGGCATAAAGGCCGATTACGCATACGTCAACCATCACAATAATTTCAAGGTCGGGACACAGATTCAGCACACGCTGCTCAACGAAGGCTTCTTCCTGGGTATCACCCAACCGGGCTTCGTCGCCGCGGGTGACGACCCGGGGCTCGCGCCTTACGATCTGACGAATGGCGGCCACTTGTTCACCTTTGCCGACCATACCGACATCAAAGAGTATGCGCTCTATGCGCAGGACAACATTACGTTTGGAGGCCTGAATATACAGGCAGGGCTGCGCGCGGACTTTTATCGAGGTCTGACGACCGGACAGTCGCTGGAGCCGCGTCTCGGCGTTTCTTATATGGTGAAGCCGACGAACACGGTTTTCCGTATCTCGTATTCGAAGTTTTACGAGACGCCTTACAATGAAAACCTTCTTGTCTCAAGCGCTACCGGAGCCGGCGGACTCGCCGGCAATATATTCGGCGCATTCGGATCGCAGCCATTACGCCCTGGAACGCGAAATCAGTACAACGTGGGGCTGCAGCAAGGTATCGGCAGGCATCTCCTGGTGGACGTGGGCTACTTCTGGAAGTACACCCACAACGCCTTCGATTTCGACAACCTTTTCAGTACACCTATCGCCTTCCCCATCGAATGGCGCAAGAGCAAAATTGACGGCGCTGCGGCGCGTGTAACCCTGACCGACATTCACGGATTCACGGCTTATATGGTCCTTGGCCACACTCGCGCGCGGTTCTTCGGTCCGGAAAACGGCGGCCTGATTTTCAATTCCCCGCTCGACACTTCTGTCTTTCGGATCGATCATGACCAGGCGATCGAGCAAACGACCAACCTGCGTTATCAGCCGAAGAAAAACGGACCCTGGGCATCTTTCACCTGGCGTTACGACAGCGGGGAAGTCGCGGGGGCCGTGGCAACGCTGGCCGATGTTTATGCGCTCACCGGAGATGAACAGGCGTCGATCGGCTTTCACTGCGGATCGACTTACGCGACAATCTTCAGCCCAATTACCTCGTGCGCGGCAGGCAATGCGTCCGCCAATTTAGTGCGGATTCCGGCGCCGGGAACCGAAAACGACGACACCAATCCGCCGCGCGTTGCGCCCCGCAACCTCTTCGATGCGGCTATCGGGGACGACGACATATTTCATACGGATCGTTTCCGTTATCGCGCGCAGTTTACCGCTGTCAACCTGACAAACGTGGTGGCGCTGTATAACTTTCTTTCGACTTTCAGCGGCACACACTTCGTCAGCCCGCGATCATACACGGCCGAGATCGGAATCGTCTGGTAGCCGGGCCGCGGAGCTAAGCGTCGAGCACGCCGCGGAGCTTGCGTCCCAGGGCATCCGCGGTAAACGGCTTCTGAAGGAGTTGTGTTTCGCCGGCCATGATGCCGTAGCTGGCAAGCATGTCATCCGTATAACCGGACATGAACAAAACCTTGAGCCGGGGATTCATCTGGCGGAGTTTGTGAGCCAGATCGCCCCCGCTCATCTGGGGCATAATGACGTCCGTCAGCAGAACATCGACGGAACCATTTTTTTCGCGCCAGATCTCAAGCGCCTTTTCGCCGCAATCGGCGACCATAACCTTATAGCCAAGCTTCTTCAGCACCGTCTCGGCGAGTGTGCGCACGCCGGGCTCGTCTTCCACGAGCAGGACCGTTTCGAGCCCCACCGGCGCCGAGTCATCCCTGTATCCCGAAAGTTCCTCCGCCGCGCCCGATACCAGCGGCAAATAGATGCGGAATCTGCTGCCCTGGCCCAACTCGCTTTCCACGTCGATGTCGCCGCCGGCCTGTGAAACCAGGCCGTAGACCGTCGAAAGCCCCAAGCCTGTTCCCTTGCCCTGCTCTTTCGAGGTAAAAAAGGGCTCGAACATGCGCGCTTTGGTCACCTCGTCCATGCCAACGCCGGTGTCGCGCACTTCCAACAGAACGCGCAACGGTTCGAATCCGGGCCGTTGGACGGGCTCCGGCAGAATGCCGCATTCAATCTCGAGCATCCCTCCGAGGGGCATCGCATCCCGCGCATTCCCCGCGAGGTTCATCAGCACCTGCTCCATCTGATGAACGTCGGCCCGGATGAGACAGGGCTCAGGTCCCGCCCGCACGCTGAGATCGACATGCTCACCGATCATCCGCTGCAGCAGGCGCTCAATATTGTGGAGCAGTTCTCTGAGATCGAGCACCCTGGGCTGAACCACCTGCCGCCGGCTGAACGCCAGCAGTTGTCCGGTCATTCCGGATGCGCGGCGCGAAGAGTTCAGAATCTCCTGCATGTAGCCGGTGATGCGATCCGGAGGTGTGTTTCCCAAGCTCTCCAGCGCCAGTTGCCCGTAACCCGAAATTACAGTCAGCAGGTTATTGAAATCATGCGCAATACCGCCGGCCAGACGCCCCAGCGCTTCCATTTTTCGCGCCTGCAGCAACTGGTCTTCGAGAGTGCGGCGCTCCGTAATATCGATCCCGATGCCGCCGACCAAAGCCACTTTTCCGTCCTGCAGGATCGGGAACTTGTAAATCAGCCACCAATGCGGGCCATCCGCGTGTGTCGCAGGCTCAACAAACTCCACCGGCTCGGCGCTGGCAATTATCGAAGCGTCACTCTCCCGTCGGCGCGCGGCCACGTCGGGTGGCCAGATGTCGTTGTCCGTGGCACCGATCATCTCTTCGGGCCGCTTTTGAAATCGCGACCAGGATGCATCGTTGTAATAAACGTATCTCCCGTTCAGATCCTTGATGAAAGCGATGCCGGGAAGATGGCGCATGAAGGCCGCGAATCGGTTCTGGCTGTGACGGAGCGTTTCTTCCTGGAGTTTGCGCTCGGTAATGTCGATGACCGTCGAAACGAGCGTCCCACCGACCTCTCCGGGCTCAGCATCGAACAGGCGGACATTAACCGAAGCCCAGCAGCGGGAGTTGTCGCGACGGCGAAAGCAGATCTCGGCTTCCCGAACTTCACGCGAAACACTCAACCGGCGCAACAGCCGGTCGCGCTCCGACGGCTCGTAATAGAGCTGAGGTGAGCGAATGCCGCGTAACTCCTCGGCGGACGAATATCCCAGCATTCGCGCGAGGGCATCGTTGCAGTCGAGAATTCTTCCGTCCACGGTGGTGTGCACGATTCCGGCAAGACTCCCCTGATAGATGAAATCGCGCAGATGATCCGTCGATTCCGCCGCCAACTCCCGTTTCTTGCGAGCCGTGATGTCGCGGAATACAAACACCGCGCCCCGAATCTCTTCCGCCTTCCCATGGATCGGGCGCGCGCCGCACTCCAGCCAGAAACTGACGCCATGAGGAGCCGGGCGTATCAGATATTCGACGCACTGCGTCGTCTCCCCCTTCAAGGCGCGCGCTACAGGAAGCTGATCAGGCTCCAGTGCACGCTGGTTTTTGGGGTCGCACACCTGGACGGCTTGCCACAAGGAGTCGGCGTCGGATGGCAGGCCATGCGCGGTCAGCCAGCGTTTCGCCTCGACATTGGCAAAAACGATCTGTTGGCGCAGATCGAAGGCGAGCACTGCGTCCGGTATGGCATCCCATCCCGCACTCAGAGCCTGTTCCGCCCGGGTGCCGGATTCCAAAAGGGCGGAAAACGGATCCTGCGCCATTGCCGTCCTGGAGGTTTCCAATACTACCTTCCTGGTCTTGAATTGTAACGCCAGGGAGCGGGATGTTACCTCGATCCGATCGGCGAAGAGTGCGGTTTAGAACCTATCGATCAGACTAAACATTCTTAACCGATTTGGTATGCTGGCATGTTAGCAGGTCCCTCCGGCGGCATAGCGCGCCGGCGTACTCTTCCGGAGTTTTCTCAAATGTCAGGTCATTCAAAGTGGGCGACAATTAAGCACAAAAAGGCCGCCCTAGACGCCAAGCGCGGCAAGACGTTCACCCGTCTTATCAAGGAAATACAGATTGCAGCCCGATCCGGCGGCGATCCCGACGGTAACCCCCGGCTGCGCACCGCTGTTCTTGCGGCTAAGAACGTCTCCATGCCTTCGGACAATATAAAGAAGGCGATCATGCGCGGTACCGGCGAGTTGGAAGGCGGGCAGATCGACGAAGTGATGTTCGAAGGTTACGGTCCCGGCGGGGCTGCGGTCCTCGTATCCGTCGCCACCGACAACCGCAATCGCACGGTCAGCGAGATCCGTCACATGTTCTCAAAGAACGGCGGCAACCTCGGCGAACAGGGCAGCGTGGCTTGGATGTTCGAGCGCAAAAGCCAGATCGTCATCGAAAAAGAGAAGGCCGAAGAAGATCAGCTGATGAATCTTGTGCTCGAAGCCGGAGCGGAAGATCTGAAAGATGGTGATGATTCCTGGGAGGTCATCTCGGATCCGGGCGCCCACGAAGCCGTTCTGGACGTCATTCAGAAAGCCGGGATTGAAACCGTTTCGGCCGAAGTTGCCATGGTTCCGAAGAACCTTATGAAACTTGAGGGCAAGTCGGCGCAGGGGATGCTCAAGCTCACCGAAGCGCTGGAAGAGCATGACGATGTGCAGAATGTCTATTCGAACTTCGACGTCAGCGAGGAAGAAGTAGAAGCTCTGGCGTAAACGGCTTTTTCAGCTTGTGCCGACAATGCGGGTCCTGGGAATCGACTGCGGAACAGAGCGAACCGGCTACGGCGTAATCGACAGCGACGGCCGTGCGCATCGTATGATTGCCGCGGGATGTATCCGTTCTTCCGCGCGGGACCCTCTCGATCGCCGCCTTCTGACTATTGCCGCCGCTCTCCGCAACGTCATCGCGGAACACCGTCCGGATTCCGCCGCCGTGGAAGAGGTCTTTTTCGCCGTCAATGCCAAAAGCGCGTTAAAGCTCTCGCATGTACGCGGCGTCGCGCTGTTGCTGATCGCGGAAGCGGCAGTCCAGCTGGCGGAGTATTCGCCCCTTGAAGTCAAAATGAGCGTAGTCGGCTATGGACGCGCCGAAAAATCACAGGTCCAGCAAATGGTGGCTTCTTTGTTGAGCCTCGCACAGCCGCTGGAGTCGGAGGATGCGAGCGACGCCCTGGCCATCGCCATCTGTCACGCCACACACGCGACTTTCCCGCAATGGGGAGCGCACGCATGAAATTCTGTATTCGAATCTCCCTGCCGTTTTTCGCCGCGGCATTGCTCACGCTGTCGCTGTCGGCTCAGTCTCCCGAAACTCCTCGCCTGAGTTATTCCAAATCGTTCCCCGGCAGCAATCCTCCCTGGTACGAAATAGTCATCGGGAAAACAGGCGCCGGGCAATACAAAGAAGATCCCAAGGACGAAGATCCTTTGAAGTTCCAGCTTGCGGACAGTGACTCGAGTCAGCTATTCGCTCTCGTCGACAAGCTCGACCATTTCTCGCGGCCTCTCGAATCAGGTCTGAAAGTCGCCAATATGGGCGCAAAGACGTTTCGATATGAAGCCGACGGACACGTTGGCGAGGTCAAATTCAATTACACGGAAGACCCCGACGCCCGCGTGCTGAATGACTGGTTTGAGCGCATCGAAGAAACGGAACGGAGCCTGATCGATCTGGAGCGAACAGTCCGTTTCGATAAACTCGGCGTCCAGCAATCCATCCTTCAGATCGAAATTCTCCGGGACCAGAAGCGCCTGGTGGCCCCGGCGCAGTTTCTGCCAATGCTGGATCGCGTCGTGAAGAACGAGAGTTTTCTGCATATGGCGCGCGAGAGAGCGGCCTCGCTTGCCGATTGGATCCGCGCTCTACCCAAATGAATCGTCTCCGGACACTGTCTCTTCTGCTGGCCGGCCTCTTGCTCCAGAGTGCAACTCAGATCATCGCCCAAACCGCGGTCACACTCAATCCCGCAGGCGATGCATCGGCAGGCGATGACAAGGAGCAGTACGACCTTTCCGTGGCAGTCAGCGAGGCCGGGGCGAGTTCGATCGATCTGATCCGGGCGATTGAGCAGCATCTGAAAAAATATCCGGACTCGAAGCAGCGGGCCGCTCTCGAAAAGAACCTGCTCAAAGCGGCAGCCGAAACGAACGATACCGCCCGAATTATTCTTTACGGCGAGAGAGTTCTCGATCGGGAAACACCGCCGGATCAAGGCGATACCCTCGATTTGCTGGATCGCGTAGCTCGCGCCCTGGTCGAAAAAAACGATTCCGATCCTCCGGCGCGCACGATCGAGAACGCCAGGCGAGCGATCGTCTACGCGAACCGTTACGAGAATGACGTGGATGTTCTGCGCGCGGCGAAGGAAACTCCCGGGCACCTGACGGCAGGCCGGTGGTCGGAAGAGTTGGATAAGGCAATGGCACGTTCGCAGGCGATCGAGGCCCGTGCGACCGGTTACGCCGGCGATCCTGCTGCCGCGGAAAAAATCGCCGCGAGGTCGTGGAAATCGTATCCCACCGGCGAAGGCGCGAGAGAGAACGCCTTCTGGCTGGACACGCTGGGTCGCAAGGCCGAGGCAATTGAGTCTTACGCCGATGCCTTCACACTCGAAGACAAGAGCACTACTGAAGCCGACCGCGCCCGCGATCGAAAGCGCCTGGGTGAGCTGTACTCCGGGCTGAACGGCTCGGAAAAAGGTCTTGGCGATGTTATCCTCGCGGCTTACGACCGCACCTCAGCGTTAATGGCCCGGCAGAGGGCAGACCTGAAAGCCAAAGATCCCAACGCAGAAGCTGTCAACCTCGCGGATTTCATTCTGCCGCCAATTGATAAAGCGGACCAGCCTCTTGTGCTCTCCGCGCTCAAGGGAAAAACGGTCGTGATTGATTTCTGGGCGACCTGGTGCGCCCCCTGCCGTGCACAACAACCGTTGATTGAGAAAGTGGAAACGCACTTCGCAAATGCCCCGGACGTTCTGTTTGTCGCGGTCGATTCCGATGACGACCCGTCGCTCGTAGCGCCCTTCGTGAAGGAACAGGGCTGGAAAAACGCGGGCTACTTTGAAGCAGGACTGGAACGGCGATTGAATATCGCTTCTATCCCGACCGTGTTGGTGATTGATCCCGACGGGCGGATTTCCAGCCGCATGATCGGGTTCATACCCGAGCGCTTCGAGCAAATGCTGATCGAACGAGTGGATGAGGCACGGGCATCGGCCGCTGCAAAGTAAGCCTGCCCGCGCTGTTTTTACCCGCGTCCCACGACGATAATCATGAAGCTGTCGGGGATCGCCTGCGGTCTCCCTGCCCTGCCGCCGCCAGCGGGCGGAGCCGGCGGCGGGCCGTACTCAGCTGCCGGAAGATACAGCTTGTGCGCTTTCTGATCGGCGCCAATGGTGCGGGCCCCGTTCTGAGTCGGAATCGTTGCGACAGGTTCGAATTTACCGGGAGACGTCTCACCGACCATCGTGATGTTGCCGTCCCTGCCATTCGCGCTGAAGGCGTAGCCATCGTCGAACGCCACGCCATCCGGACCCTGTCCGATGGCCGGGGTAGCAATCACTTTACCGGCAGCCGGATCGCTGACGATCATCATCTTGTTTCCGCAAACCGAATAAAGATAGCTGTTCTTCGGATTGATTGCCAAACCGCTGGGGCCGTCGCAGGGTGCAATCGAATAGTGCTTCGTCAGCGCCGCTGACTTCGCATCGATTTCACCGATTTCGTTCTTGTCTTCGAGGTTGAAATAAACGTGGCCCTTGCCATCCACCTGAGCGAATTCGGGCTTGCCTCCCACGGAGACCGCTGCCGCGACGATATCCCCCGTCTTCGCGTCGAAAATGGTGGAATCGCCGCTCCGCCCGTTGAAGGTGAGTACGCGGTGGGACACGGGTTCGTAGACGATCGAGTCCGGGTTCGTGCCTGTCTTAACCTTGCCCAGAACTTTGAGCGTCTTCAGATCGAAAATCGTAACGTCGTTGTCCATGCCGTCGCTGGTAAACCCGCGGCCCAGATCGTCCGCGACCGCGATGCCGTGCACGCCATTCGTATTCGGAATCGTCCCGATGACTTTGTCGGATGTGGTGTCAACGACTTCCGTCTGTGTGGCATGGGAAACGTAGAGGCGATGGCTCCCGCTGTCCACGTAAACGTAATCCCAACGGCCGGCGCCGCCAATCCTGATCTTACTGACAACCTTGTAGCTGGGCGGCGCGGCAATCGCGGCCACACTGAAAACACAAACCAGAAGGGATTTCATCTTTCTCTCCTTTTTGAACGCTCCGATTCGACCCTACAGTATTGGACAAAGCTGAAGATTCGCTGAAATAAGTCAGGAAAGGGCCTGCACGCCGAACTGGAGTCATCCGTCAATTCTGGAGATGAAACGAATCATTCCAGTGATTATTCTCTTCACGGCAGCCGCAGGGATGGTGTGGGCACAGAGGGAGTGGGTTACGCACGAGGGAACGGCGCGTCTCGAAGTCCGGTCCGTATTTCCGCGCGAAGTCACTCCGGGCAAATACGAACAAGTAGATCAGCGCAGTCTGCAGACGCTTGCAGATCAGGGCTGGGAACTGGTCAGCGTGATGCCCTATGTTTATCGGAATGAGGAGAGAGGACCGGAACTGCAGGGTCCGAAACCGGTTGTGACCCAGACCTATCCGGCGTACTTCTTCAAACGCGTGCGCGTCCCGGGCGCGCGCGATTAGCCTCACCCCGTGACGCTGTTGTAGATCAGTGCGATCGTCAGCAGCACCATGATGACGCTGGTCGCACCGGCGATGTAGTTTCCCCACGGGCCGTTTTTGTATTCGCCCATCAGGCTCTCGCGGTTGATCAGGATCAGCATAAATGCCAGCACGAACGGAAGCAGGATGCCGTTCAAAACCTGCGAGAGCAGAATTACCTTGAGCAATGGCAGGCCTGGGAGCAGCACCGCGCCGGCGCCGCACACAATCAGCGTCGTGTAGAGCCCGTAAAAAATCTTTGCCTGGCCGAAGCGGCGGTCGATGCCCGACTCGAATCCAAGGCCTTCGCAGATGTTGTACGAGGTAGCGAGCGGAAGAATTGCCGCCGACATCAGCGAGGCGTTGACCAGACCCACGGCAAAGAGGATCGCCGCGAACTTACCGGCGAAGGGTACGAGAGCTTTCGCAGCGTCCGCCACATCCGTAATCTCGCGGTGCTGTGAGTGGAAGATCGTCGCCGCGCACGCCACCACGATGAAGAATGCGATCACATCGGTGACTATGCATCCGAAAATGACGTCGAGGCGGCTGAGCCCGTAATTCCGCTTCGACACGCCCTTCTCGACAATCGACGCCTGCAGATAAAACTGCATCCAGGGCGTAATGGTGGTCCCGATCAGGCCGACGATTACGAGAAGGTATCCAGGGTCGGAATTGAACTGCGGGACAACAGTGTCCGTAAGCGCCAGCTTCCAGTCCGGATGTGCGAGAAATGCCGAGACCGGATAAGCGAAATAAATCATCGAAAAAATCAATAAGACCCGTTCAACTGGTTTGTAGGATCCTCGGACGATGACCGTCCAGACGAGCGCCGCGCCTATGGGCACCGCGATGTACTTGCTGATGCCGAATACCAGCATGCCGGAAGCAAGCCCCGCAAACTCGGCCACAATGGTACAAAAATCGGCCAGACCCAAGACGATCATCGTAAAGAACGTCATCCGCAGGCCGAATTCCTCGCGGATCAGATCCGACAACCCCTTGCCGGTTATCGCGCCCATGCGCGCCGCCATTTCCTGCACTACGATCAACGCCACCGTGGTCGGGATCAGCGTCCACAGCAGCGTATAACCATACTTTGCGCCCGCCTGCGAGTAGGTCAGGATGCCGCCGGGATCGTTATCCACATTGGCGGTGATAAAACCGGGGCCGATGATGGCGAAAAGAGCGAGCATGCGATACCGCAGCACGTTCCACGACGAGAACGCGGGCCGCGGTATGCGCTTCGCGGGCGGCCGCTTTTCTGCGGGCCGGCGGAGTGTGTCGACTTTTCTCATTTCTTCCCGTATTCCATGTGCAGGCGCAGCGAGCACGCCCAAAGCGGTCCGCGATCGTGATTGTAGGCCGGATTCGCTATATGTTGAACGTCCAGCGCTGTGAAAAATCCCTTGAACACCCGAGCATTGTAATAGCTTTCCCAGATGTATTCTGGCATGTAGTTCAATCGCCCGTCGCCAATAATGAAGTCGAGTCCGCCGCGCTCGAGATAAAGCGCATGGACGGCGGACAGCCCGCTGGCCGTGAACTCGGTTGCAACCGTATCTTCTGCCCGCTTCCAGATCGCGCCGGAAACGGAGACTCCGCCGGTAGCGAGGCGATCGATTGCGGTGAAAGCGAAATCTTCGGTCTTGCCGTCGTTCCAGCCGAGACGGGAGAAAACACCCACGTTCCTGAAAATCTCCTGATCCATGCTGATACCGAACCCGTATTTCAGTGTTCCTACCTGAAGTACCTTGTTGATGTCCGGCGCGGTGTTGGTTGCCGCGGCGAGTTGCAGCGCCTTTCCGTAGCTGCCCGAATCGGTGTGATTCAGATAGCTCAGCAGACGGAGCGTACCCGCATGTGAATGAGGACTGTAGCGGATTTCCCCCTCGAACACATCCCCGCGGTCCCGAAAGATACGGCGATCAAACCGCAGCCCATTTGCGACTTTCGGCTCGGCCGCGCTGGCGTATCGTAGGGACCAGTTCCGGGTATGAAATTCATGTACCCAGCCCCAGGTGTATCCGCGAGTATCAGCCGGATAATCCCATGCGCCGTTGTACATGACTCCCCAACCCATGAACTGAGTGCGCGGGTCGTGCGTGTAACGGTTGTCGTCGAAAAAATCCGTGAGCGTAAATCGGCCGACGGTTATTGTGTAACGCGTCATCGGACGCGAGCCGGCAAGCTGATTCTCGTCGCTCTCGACTGACTCTTTTTCGCTGCCGAAGCCAAAGTCATGCGATATATACAAACGCGCAAGATACGGTTTCGGAGTGGCGCTGGCCACTCGCGGCAACTCACCATTGGTCGCGTTCGCAACGCCGTCAACGCCACTGAATCCGCGTCCGCCCGCAATTTCCGGATCCAGGTAGAGCTGGGTGTTATCGCTTAGCCGAAGTCCGAGAAACAATGTCGTCGTCAGCGATACGTCGCGCTCCGGCCGATCGGACAGACTCATCGGACCGCTGTAAAGAGCCGGAAATGAGCCATGATATTGGCCGATCGAAGTTGCCTGATAGAAAAGGTTCCAGCGCTCCGGCCCGGGAGGCGGGGTCGCATTGATGACAGGGCTGCTGTCCTGCGCGCTCGCGAAACGCGCGGCCAGACACACCAAAAGCGTCATCGTGGGCAGCCTGTAAATCATGCGGATTTCCGTCCGGTGGGACTAAGACCAGCCTATACCTGGCGGGGTATAATTGTAAAGGCAAAATATGGCGCATACAGCCGAAGAAAAACGAAAATTGTTAAACCGCGTCCGGCGTATCCGCGGCCAGGTGGAAGCCATCGAACGTGAGTTGAATGACGAAGCGGAATGCTCCGCGGTGCTTCACAATATCTCCGCCTGCCGCGGCGCCATGGATGCACTGATGGCCGAGGTTATCGAAGGCCATATTCGCTTCCACCTAATGGATGAAAAGCACCAGACTCAGGAACAGGCTCGCGCCGCGGACGATCTCGTCGAAGCCCTGCGGACCTATCTTCGCTGATTGGCAGCGCCGGCGATCTTGTCGCCGGTAATCCTCTGTAACGACTTAATCGCCTCTTCGAGTTCCGCAACCCGCTCTTTGAGATCGTTGATCTCCTGCCCTTCCGGATCGGGCAACTGGCCGTGCTCCAGAACGCCGTCGGGAATCGACCTCATGCGCACAATACGTCCCGGAATGCCAACGACGGTCGAATAGTCCGGCACCGGATGAACAACCACAGAACCAGCCCCGATCTTGACGTTGCTGCCGATCTGAATGCCGCCCAGCACCTTCGCGCCGGTTCCGATCACAACGTTATTGCCGATCGTCGGATGCCGCTTGCCCTGCTCGTTACCCGTCCCACCGAGCGTGACGCCCTGATAGAGGAGCACATCGTCGCCGATTTCCGTAGTCTCGCCGATCACAACCCCCATGCCATGATCGATGAAAAAGCGTCGCCCGATCCGCGCCCCCGGATGGATTTCAATACCCGTGAAAAACCGTGACACCTGGGAAATAAAACGCGGCAGAAGCGGAATATCGGCTTCGTACAGGTGATGCGCCATACGGTGCATCAGAATCGCATGAAATCCCGGATAGCAGAGGAGGATTTCGAGTCTGCTCTTCGCGGCCGGATCCTCGCGAAATATAGTTTCGAATTGTTCCCGGATAACGGAAAACATAGCAGACCGGCCCAACTTTAATTTTATTGATAATTGGATGCGGGCTAATGCCCGGAAGCTTCAGCTTCCCGAATCACGGGCGGTTTTGCCCCCGGCGGAATCGGCGCCAGCATCTCGTCCTTGGTGTACACAAGAGTCGATGTGTTGTAGCTGGCCACTTCGAACCCGTGTCCGTGCGTGATGGCGTCGGTGGGGCATGCCTCGACGCAGAAGCCGCAGAAGATGCAGCGATTGTAGTCGATGTTATAGACCTTTGCGTAGCGCTCGCCGCCGCTGATGCGTACGGTCCCGGTATTCTCGGCCGCTTCGATATAGATGCAGTTTGCCGGACAGGCTGCTGCGCAAAGGAAGCAGGCGACGCACTTTTCGAGGCCGTTCTCATCGCGCTGCAGCACGTGAACGCCGCGATAGCGCTCCTGTAACTTCGGCGGCTCGTCCGGATAGTTCTCCGTCACGGTAGGAGACATCATCTCCTTCAGCGTGACTCCCATACCCTTAGCTACGGCTCCCGCCGCGCCCAGCGCTTCGCCGATGATATTTGCCATCTCTGTATATATTAGCGGAGACTCCTCACGGGAGCCTGTTCTTCGCCCCTCAACCAGGGCGGAGGGACGGGACGTGATCGTTCTCCCGGAAGGGAGCTACCCCGGAACGGCGCCCCAGGTCCTCCAGTGCCGCTTTGTTAAAACCTTCTGTCGCCCACGCGATCCGGCCGTCCGTTTCCACCACGAAGATCGACGGTACGCTGGTGATCTTGTACGCGCTACTGGCAGAGTAAGTCGGCGCGGCATCGGTCAAAGTCGACATCGATACGCCGAAGCGCTGATGGAATTCACGTGTGTCCGGGGCATCGTCCTGCGATACCGCTACGATCCTTAGGCCGTTGGTTGTTGAATCGGCCATCCGCTGCAGGAATGGGAACGTCAACTGGCAGGTGGGGCAGGAAATCTTGAAAAAGGCGAGTGCAACCGGTCCTTCCTTCAGAGCCGCGCGCAAATTCCAAGCCGACCCATCGAGAGCGGGCAGGTTGATATCAGGAGCGGAATCCCCGGGCTGCAGCACCATGTCCGCTTACTCCTCGTCCCTCATCTGCCGCACAAAAGAAAGAATGTCAAACCCCTTGATCTTGCGTCCGGGAAAGAAACTGTTGATCGCGTCGGTCTCGTCATCGAACACTTCGAAAATGCTGTCGATCTTCGTCATGACGATCAGTTCGATGTTGCGCCGGTTTACATTCACGAGCTTCGCGACGCCCTCCGACTTTCTGAGGCGCGTCGAGCACATCACCAGTGCGCCCAAACCCGTACTATCGACATAGTCGACTTCCTGCATATTCAGAAGCAGCCGAACCCCCGGCTCAGCCGCGACCTTCTCGACCGCGGTCCGAAAAGCGCTGGCTTCCTCGCCGATCGTAATGCGGCCTCTGAGGTCCATCAAAGCGACCCCTTCCCGTTCCCGATGCTCGATTTCCAGACTCATTTTGCTTTAGGGTAACGCATCTTGAAAGACGCTAACGTGCAGACGATCGCCTCCGCTACGGCAAAGTTCCGGAACCATTTGTGATCCGAGGGGATGACGTACCAAGGCACTTCTTTGGTCGCGCATTTCGCAATGGCATCCTCATACGCCAACTGATATTGATCCCAGTATTCACGTTCCTTAAGGTCCGCCGGGGACAACTTCCATTTCTTGCGAGGGTCGGTGAGGCGCTCGTCGAAGCGCTTGCGTTGTTCCCTTCCGCTCATGTGCAGAAAGAACTTGAGAATGCAGACATTATTCTCGGTGAGCATTTTCTCAAAATCGTTAATCTGCTGATATCGCGCCTTCCAGACAGCCGGAGGCACCAACTCGTGCACGCGCGCAATCAGCACGTCTTCGTAGTACGAGCGGTTAAAAATCCCAATGGTCCCCTTCGCCGGCACCGCGCTATGGATACGCCACAGGAAATCATGGTCGAGTTCCTGCGTGCTCGGCTGCTTGAAGGATGTCACCGTGCAACCCTGCGGGTTCACGCCCGACATCACATGTTTGATCGTGCCGTCTTTGCCTGCGGCATCCATCCCCTGCAGAACAATCAGGAGCGAGCGCTTATGCTCCGCATAGAGCAGGTCGTGCAGGGCGGCAAGCTTTTCCACGTGCGCCGGCAGCGCCTTCGCGGCATGGCTCTTCGAAACTCCATGAGTATCGCCGGGATCGAACTTTCGCAGTTGAAATTTAGCGGCGCCGTCGACTGCCAGTCTGGCGATATCCATTCGATCTCATTGTGACAGCCTTCCCGGCCCTTATGCGTCGAGCCGGGTAGTGGGACGATCGTTTCCGAGCTTCGCCGCCAGCGGATCGACAGTTTGATGCTCCGCAGTTGGCTGTTCCATCGCTTGATCCGCGCTTCGTTGTTCCATAGCTCTATGCGCCGCCGCCCGTTCCTCCAACGTTTCATGCATGCCGTTCGCGGGCATCTCTTCCGAAATCTGACCGCGCGTGCGTAACATCGGCTTATCGGAAACGGCAAAGTCCGCTGAAGCTTCGCCGGTGGACGAGATGTCTTCAGCGCCGGTCCGCTTCATAATCTCCTCGGCGCGCTTTACCCAGTCGTGATCGTCGCAATGGACTGAAAGGAGGATGCCGCCGTGTCTGACCCGGCCTTCAAAACGCTTGGCTTCGTATTCCGGTATTCCCATTCCGACCAGCGCGCCGACAATTCCGCCGAGAGCCCCCAAGGCGCCCACACCGGCCAGCGCGGTCATAATCGGCCCTGCCGCGATAAATGGCCCAATCCCTGGAATCGCAAGTACGCCGATGCCCGCGAGCCAGCCCAGCACGCCACCGGCAATAGCTCCGGACGTCGCTCCGGTGGTTGCCCCTTCAGGCGCCTTCGTATTTTTTTCATGCGCGAAGTCTTTGGTGCCGGCATTGTCCGGAAACAACGCCGAAATGTCTGTGTTGCGGAAATGACCGCGCCGGAGGGAGTCGACCGCCTCTTCCGCGCCCTCGCGTGTCTGATAAATCCCGAAAACAGCGGTGTTCTTTCCTGACATAACTTTTGCTCCTTGACCCGTGTCTCTGGTATTCGAGCAACAAAAGTGCCAAAGGCTGATTCGATACATGCCATGCGAAAATCGTGTGCAGAAACAATGGCTGACTATCGGATTGGCGCGACGCGTGAAGACACTGTGGAGGTGGGAAATGACAATGCAATCAGATTTCTGGAAAGTGCGCGCGTGCTTTCCACCCCGCAAATGATTCTTTTCATGGAGCGTACGAGCCGGAATCTGATTCTGCCCATGTTGGATCCGGGTCATGATACTGTCGGCACCCACGTGAATGTCGCCCACCGCGCCGCCGCGCCAATGGGTTCGAAGGTCACCTTTTTTTCAGAATTACTGGCAGTAAACGACCGCCGAGCGGAGTTTCGCGTTCAGGCGCGCATGGGGGACAAGATCGTCGGTGAAGGGACTCACCAGCGGGCCATCATCGAGGTCGCGCGTTTTGCCGAAAAGGTAAAAAACGGGGGGTGAAAATGCGGAAGATGAAAGCCGTCGCGAAAGTCGCGTGCCTTTCGTCCGCGGCTGCCGCCGTTCTGCTTTTCTGGGCGCAGGCGGCGCCTGGACCGGATTCTTTTCGTTTCGTCATACTCGGCGACCGCACCGGCGAGGCGAAACCCGGTGTTTACGAGCGTGTCTGGAAGGAAGCGGCCAACGAACACCCAGCGTTCGTGCTCAGCGTCGGTGACACCATCGAAGGCCTGAATGACGAAACGGCCGAATCGGAATGGCAGCAGGTAGAGAAAATTCTCTCGGCATGGAGCCGCTTCCCTCTTTACCTCACTCCGGGCAACCATGACATCTGGTCTCCGAAATCGGCTGATCTCTTTCAGAAATATTCGAAGCATCCGCCTCATTACAGCTTCGACTATCGTCAGGCACACTTCACGATTCTGGACAACAGCCGTTCCGATCAGTTTTCCGATGCCGAACTGACATTTCTCGATGATGACCTCAGGCAGCACAATTCACAACCTTTGAAGTTCATCGTTTCTCACAGGCCGTCATGGCTCCTTAATGTGATCGTCGACAACCCGAACTTCCGCCTCCATCAAATTGCGAAAAAGTATGGCGCGCTGTATGTCATAGCCGGGCACGTACACGAAATGCTGCACGCAAAGCTGGAAGGAATCGACTATGTCTCCATGGTGAGTTCCGGTGGACATCTCCGCGCCACCGGAAAATACGAAGACGGCTGGTTCTTCGGCTACGCGGTGGTGGATGTCGACGCTAAGACCACCGAATTCCGCATCCATGAACTCGGCA
The DNA here is from genome assembly GCA_036273015.1 of Bryobacteraceae bacterium. Lineage (GTDB taxonomy): Bacteria > Acidobacteriota > Terriglobia > Bryobacterales > Bryobacteraceae > BOG-234. The sequence goes on from DATAXN010000012.1 coordinate 35,274, forward strand.
TGCCTTATGGCCAGGGACGATCCACCGAGCTGAGCGCCTGGGGCAAATCGGGCCTGGCGCGTTAACTACGCCCCGGGCCGCACCCGCTCCGCAACGATCGTCACCTGCATATCGCGCACGAGGTGAACCAGCTTTTGTGCTTCCGGCGCGTCGCGTGTAACAAAGATCTGAGTGATGCCATGTTCGCGCGCCCATGCCGCGACGGCTTTCGCGGGCTCCGGACTCTCGATCACTTCGGGCGTAATCCGCAGATTCCTGCAGAAGTTCATATGCCGGTCCGCCGCCATCCGGTCTTCCGCTGAAAGCTCGGACATCGCGGAATCGCGCGCGACAAACAGAGCCGCACACGTGGAATTCAGATAGTCCGCGACTCGCCGGCCTCTGCGAATCAGCATTGCAGTCGAAGGATGCGGCGTGATCCAGATGAGAATGCTCTCCTGACGCTGCGAACCGAGCGCGCGTACAGGCTGCGGCAGCCGTAACTCCTCGCGCCGTTCTTCGAGCTGGTGCGCAGTCTGCCGCAGCGCCAGTTCGCGAAGCGCCGTTAGATTCGACTCGGTGAAGAAATTCTCCAGCGCCTTCTGTGCCTTTTCATGGGAGTAGACCACCCCGCGTTCAAGCCGATGCAGCAGCGCGCGCGGCGTGACGTCAACCATGACCACTTCGTCGGCTTCCTGCACCACCCAGTCCGGAACCGTCTCGCGCACGCGGATCCCGGTCACATGCCAGACCTGATCGTTCAGGCTCTCGATGTGCTGGATGTTCAGGCTCGTCAGGACGTTGATGCCCGCGTCCAGAATGACCATGACATCCTGCCAGCGCTTCGGACGCTCGGACCCGGGCACATTTGTGTGCGCAAATTCGTCAACGACAGCCACCTGCGGATGCCTCGCAATGACAGCAGCCGTATCCATGTCTTCAAATCGGGACCCGCGATGCTCGTACATGCGACGCTGCACAAACTCCAGACCCGCTGTCTGTGCGATCGTCTCCGCGCGGCCGTGAGGTTCGAAGTAGCCGATGACGACGTCAACGTTCTGCAGCCTGAGCTCCTGCGCCTCAGTCAGCATCTGGTAAGTCTTGCCGACTCCCGCGGCGTAGCCCAGAAAGATTTTGAGTTTGCCGCGCTTCGCGCCTTCCGCCATCAGGCCGCTTGAGCGCTCGCGTGGGGAAATATTCGCACGTCCATCCCGTCGGCCTCCCTGATCAGTTTATCCACGGGATTCTGGGACCAGAATTTCCACGAGCTCTGCTGTGTGTGACCGATGAAGATCTGCGTTACGCGTTGTTCGCGCGCGAAACGGATGATTTCAGCGATGGCGTCTTTGCCCGCGCCTTCGACGACGTGGATCTCCGCGCCGAGCTTCTTTGCGAATTCGAGACTTTCGCCGATCGCTTCTTCCGCCGCCCGCTCGAGCTCTCCCTGTTTCACATACACCGCCAGAAGCTGCCCGTGAAATCGCATGGCTGCGCGGGCGCCGCTTTCGAGCATTCCTCGCGCGTTGCTGCGAGGCGTGATGCAGACGAGGATGCGTTCCTGCGTGCCCCAGCTTTGCACGATTCCGTGTGAGTCCATATAGTGCTGCAGTTGTTGCTCGACCACCTGCGCCGCAAGAAGCAACGCCAGTTCGCGAAGCTCGGAAAGCTGACCGGGATTCAGATTGCTTATCCCGCCGTGCTGTGTCAGATCCTCCGCAGGTACGTCCACGATGACGATTTCGTCCGCCGATTGAACGAAGCTCTGGGGAATCGAATTCGGGCTTCGCCGCTGCGTAATACGCTCAACGGCATCCTGTTGCTCGCAGATGTGTTGCAGGTTGACTGCGCCGACAACGTTTACGCCGTGCGCACGCAGCGCGTCCACTTCCTGCCATCGATGCGCGTAGCGGCTTCCCGGCGGATTGTCCCTTGCCAGTTCGTCCACAAGACAAACCTGCGGTGCACGCCGAAGGACCGCATCGACGTCAATCGTGTTTGAGTCGCCGACGCGCAGCGGCGGCACGATTTCGAATTCTTTAATCAGTTCGGCGATATCTTCCGAGCCCCTTGCCTGAATCGCGCCAATGACCACATCCTGCCCGCGCTTCTTGCGCCGCCGGCCCTCGTCGAACATACGCAGGGACTTGCCGACTCGCGGCGCGTATCCAAGGAAAATTTTGAGGCGGCCCCTCGCTTCGTGGGCTTCCTGAGCCGTAATCTGGCGCAGCAGTTCTTCGGGGTCGGGGCGGCAAAATTCCTTCGAAGCCATCTGAATGTCAATGCTTTATCGGATAGGCCTGATCCAAAGCGATATTGAGGTTCAGCGTGTTCACCCGCGGTTCACCCAGCACTCCGAGATCACGCTGTTGCGTGTTCGCAGCCACGAGATTCCGGACGGCATGGGTGGACGCGCCGCGAGCCTGCGCCACACGCCCCACCTGGGCAAGAGCATTCGCCGGACTGATGTCCGGATCGAGACCACTTGCAGAAGTCGTAATGGCATCGGCCGGAATCGGCCCCGTAAAGTCCGGATTGTCTTTGCGGAATTGCGCGGCGTCTTTTTTCAGGCGATCGGCCAGCGCGGGATTAGTCGGTCCAAGATTGCTGCCGCCGGAGTTCGCCGCGTCGTACGAATTCTGTGAAGGCCGGGGATGAAAGTATTCCGGCTTGGTGAAATTCTGGCCGATAAGTTCTGATCCGACGACCTTCCCGCCACGCTCGATCAGACTCCCGTTCGCCTGCTTATGAAAAAGCGTTTGTGCGATCCCGGTCACCGCCAGCGGATACAGAATCCCGGTAAGAATCGTCAGCACAAAGGTAATCAGAATCGCGGGTTTGAGTTCTTTCAGCATATTTCTCTCCTTACGCAAGATGCAGTAAGCCCAGCAGCCGGTCGATTGCCCAGATGCCGGGGAACGGTACGATGATTCCACCGAGTCCGTAGACCAGAAGGTTGCGGCGCAGCAAAGCTCCGGCGGACAGCGCCCGGTACTTCACGCCGCGCAGCGCCAGCGGCACCAGCACAATGATGATCAACGCATTAAAGATCACGGCGGCCAGAATCGCGCTTTCCGGCGTGTGCAGACCCATGATGTTCAGGCGGTTCAGCGACGGGTAAGTGACCGCGAACATCGCAGGGATGATGGCAAAGTATTTCGCAACGTCGTTTGCGATCGAGAAAGTCGTAAGGGAACCACGGGTGATCAGCAACTGTTTGCCGATCGCAACAATCTCAATCAGCTTCGTCGGATTACTGTCGAGATCGACCATGTTGCCGGCTTCCTTGGCCGCCATGGTGCCGGTATTCATGGCCACTCCCACATCGGCCTGCGCCAGCGCCGGAGCGTCATTGGTGCCGTCGCCGGTCATCGCAACCAGACGTCCGCCCGCCTGTTCGCGCTTGATCAGATCCAGCTTGTCCCGCGGCGTGGCCTGTGCGAGGAAATCGTCCACACCCGCCTCCGATGCAATGGCTGCCGCGGTCAGAGGATTATCACCCGTAATCATCACCGTACGGATTCCCATCACTCGCATCTGAGCGAACCGTTCGCGCATGCCGCCCTTCACAATGTCCTTCAGGTGGATGACGCCCAGAACCTTTTCATTGCTGGACACCACCAGAGGCGTACCGCCGGTCCGCGAAATGCCATCCGCCACATCAACCATCTTTTGCGGAAACTCTCCTCCCATCTCGGTTACATGCTGACGAATGGATTCCATCGCGCCTTTACGAATCGCCAGGCCCTCATAGTTCAAGCCGCTCATACGCGTCTGCGCGGTAAAAGCAATGAACTCGGCCTGATGCTCACCGATTTCGCGCCCTCGCAGGCCGTACTTTTCCTTCGCCAGCACTACAATGCTGCGGCCCTCGGGCGTCTCATCGGCGAGACTCGACAACTGAGCAGCATCCGCCAGATCCGCTTCGGATACGCCGTCGGCCGGAATGAATTCCACGGCCTGGCGGTTGCCCAGCGTGATCGTGCCGGTCTTGTCGAGGAGAAGCGTGTTTACATCTCCGGCCGCCTCCACAGCTTTGCCGCTCATGGCGAGAACATTGTGCTGCATCACGCGGTCCATACCCGCAATACCGATGGCTGAGAGCAGACCGCCGACGGTCGTTGGAATCAGGCAGACCAGCAATGAAACCAAAACGATCACCGACGGTACAACTCCAGCCTTCGCCGCATCCACGCTGTACTGCGCGAAAGGAGCGAGAGTGACGACCGCCAGCAGAAAGATGAGCGTCAGCCCGGCGATCATAATATTCAATGCGATTTCATTCGGCGTCTTCTGCCGCTGCGCGCCTTCCACGAGCGCAATCATGCGGTCGAGAAAAGTCTCGCCGGGATTCGATGTGATCTGAACCTTGATGTAGTCGGAGAGCACTTTTGTGCCTCCGGTGACTGCGCTGCGATCGCCGCCCGATTCGCGAATCACAGGCGCGCTTTCACCGGTGATCACCGATTCATCGACGCTCGCGATGCCTTCGATCACGTCCCCGTCGCCGGGAATCACATCGTTCGGCTCACAGATGCAGACGTCTCCTTTGCGCAATGTCGCGGCCGAAACAACCTCAATCTTTCCGTTGGGCCCGAGTTTCCTGGCCTCAGCGCTCGTTTTGGTCTTGCGAAGGCTGTCAGCTTGGGCTTTGCCCCGCCCTTCCGCCATTGCTTCCGCGAAATTGGCAAACAAGACCGTAAACCACAACCAGGCTGCAATTTGAAATTCGAAACCGAAGCCTGTCCCGCTTGTTGCCAGCGTCCGGATCATGAGCGCCGTCGTGAGCGCCGCCCCGACCTCGACGACGAACATCACCGGATTCTTCGCCAACGTCACCGGGTTCAGCTTGACGAACGAATCGAGAATGGCGCGTCGTACGATTGGCGGATCGAACAGCGGCCTTGCGCGCTTGCCTCGCGACAAGCCCATCGCGGTCGAGTCTGCCAGCCCCGGAGTCGGCGGTGCTTCGACAATCGGATCTTCTAATTCTGTTGCCATAGGAATATGCCTTTGCTCCTTACAACATCAGGTGTTCGACAATCGGCCCCAGCGAAAGCGCCGGGAAGTAGGTCAACGCGCCCACGATAATTACCACTCCCACCAGCAGTCCCACAAACAGTGGACCGTGCGTGGGAAAAGTTCCGGCCGAGACCGGCACCTGCTTCTTTTCCGCAAGAGAACCCGCAATCGCCAGCAGCGGGAGCAGCATCAAAAAGCGGCCGATGAGCGTCGCGAATCCGATGGTCACGTTGTACCAGGGCGTGTTGGCATTGATACCCGCGAACGCGCTGCCGTTATTTCCCGTCCCGCTGGAATAGGCATACAGAATCTCCGACAATCCGTGCGCGCCGGGATTATTGATATTGGCCGCCGCCGGACCTGGCGGATTCCAGTAACCTTTCGCGGCGAACGGAATCACGGAGCTCGCGCCGGAGAAGAGAAGAATACTGGCGGCCAGCACCAGCATGGCGATCATCGCCATCTTGACTTCCTTCTGCTCGATCTTCTTGCCCAGATACTCGGGTGTGCGCCCCACCATGAGGCCGGCGATAAACACGGCGAGAATCGCGAACATCAGCATGCCGTAGAGACCCGCGCCGACGCCTCCGAACACGACCTCCCCGAGTTCAATATTGAACAGTGGGACCAGCCCTCCGAGCGGCGTGAAACTGTCATGCCACCCGTTGATCGCGCCGCAACTGGCGTCCGTCGTGACTGTGGCGAAGAGTGCTGTATCTGCAATCCCGAAGCGTGTCTCTTTGCCTTCCATGTTGCCGCCCGTCTGCGTGTCCGTGGCGGACATCTGGATCCCCGCATTCGCGAGCATCGGCGTGCCCCGCTGCTCATAGTGGTACGCAACCACTACGCCACCCAGCCAAAGAATTGTCATGGCGGCAAACAGAGCCCAGCCCTGTCGCGTGTCGCGCACCATTTTCCCGAACGTATAAGTGAGCGCTCCCGGAATCAGGAAGATCAGAAACATCTGCAGCATGTTCGTGAAAGGGGTGGGATTCTCGAACGGATGCGCGGAATTCGCATTGAAAAACCCGCCTCCGTTGGTGCCCAGCATCTTGATCGCTTCCTGCGAAGCCACCGGCCCCTGCGCGATGGTCTGCTTCGCACCCTCGAGAGTCGTGGCAACCGTGTACGGATGGAGGTTCTGGATTGCGCCCTGCGAGCAAAGCACCAGCGCCGCAATGACCGAAATCGGCAACAGGACATACAGCACCGCCCGCGTCATATCTACCCAAAAGTTCCCCACGGTCTTGATCGACTGCCGCGCAAACCCCCGCACCAGCGCAATCGCCACCGCCAGCCCAGCCGCCGCGGACGTGAAATTATGCATCGTCAGCCCGGCCATTTGTACGAAGTAACTAAGTGTCGTTTCCGGCGTGTAGCTCTGCCAGTTTGTATTGGTGACGAAACTGACGGACGTATTGAAACCGAGGTCCGGACTCACATTGCCGGCTCCGTAACCTTGTGGATTAAACGGAAACCAGGCCTGCAGCCGCTGGATCGCATACAGCAGCACCGCGCTGAACAGGCTGAACGCAAGAAGAGCTCCTGCATAACGCGTCCAGTGCTGCTCCTCGGTCTCCGTGACTCCACAAAGCCGGTAAATCAGCCGCTCCACTGGCGCAAGGACCGGAGTCAGGAAATTTTTTCTTCCTTCAATGATCGTCGCGATAAACGATCCGAGAGGCTTCGCGCACGCCACGATGAGAATAAAGAAGATCGCGATCTGTAACCAGCCGTTGATTGTCATTTAAAATTTCTCCGGTTTCAAAAGCGCATACAGCAGATACACGCCCAGCGCCAGCGAAATCAATCCCGCAATCAGATAGTCCATATTTCTCCCTCTACAACCGCTCGCACGCTCGCACGAACATCCAGGCCAGGGCGAAGAAAACGACGATCAGCAGACAGTAGGCGATATCAAGCATTTTTGTTTGCCTTTTCGTAAATCAGAACCACTTTGTGACCCGCGCGGCGCAGCTTCGCGGCAAGGCGTTCGTTCCGGGTTCTCCACGGCCGCCTGCGTGTGGCCAGAACCACTATTGAGTCGCGCTTCAGCGCGCCCAGCAACCCGGCTTCGGATTCCCGTGACAAGCGCACTTCATTCGTCATCGGAAGCTCCGATCGAAACTGAGCTAATTGATTCTTCAGGAATTCGAGGTAGACCGGTGGCTGGTCGATCTGCAGGGGATAGGGAACTACCTGGACTTTCACCAACCGAAGGCTCGCATTTAGCTCGCCACCCATGCGATCGGCGGCGTTCAACGCGGATCGCGTCAAATCCGGCGTCGTGAACGGAACCACCAGATCCAATTCCGCCTGATGTCGCTCCTGCTCAACTGACCCCGAACTGATTTGTGTCTTTACTCTCATGGGTGACCGCCAATTGCAGGGTAGGCGGCAACCCATTAAAACTTCGTAAGTTCTGTATCAGGACTTTATCGTCTCGCTAAGCAATACAAAAAGCAGCACGTTGCCGCAGGATGAGGTGGGGCAGGTTGGCAACCTACGCGGGGTTGACGACCCCGCCTAATCCTGGCGCAGAGCGGTCATCGGATCTGTATGGCTCGCCCCAGCGCGTCGGCAGTCCCTGTTTTCATAAAACCTTATGTCCGGTCAACGACCTGTGAGCAAATATCGCCAGAACAGCTCGCCCCGCACGCGTCGGCTTAAGGTCCGAAAGATCAGTGGCGCGCAACGGCGGGAACAACCTGTTCGGCCCGCTCTATATCTTCTTCACTTCCACCGATTAATCGACAGACCGCGCTCGCCGCCTCCTTCAATTTGCCATCCTGCGACTCCTGCACTTCCACGAAAGCCTCTCTCAGTTCGCGAAACAGGCGTTCGCAGTCTTCGCAGAAGTCGCCCATTTCACGAGATAGTATCAGGACTTTTTCGGCGGGTTCTACCAGGAGTCGCCGTATTGAACGATGCAGGTTGCTCCAGGTTGCTCCAGAAGCGCCGTTGATTCCAAACCCGCTATAATTGCTGCTCAGTGGCGACCAGCGCATTTCGGATGTCATTGCTGTTCCCGATCTTGGCGCTTGTCCCTACTTCAGCGCCTGCACACTCGGCTGCAGCCACGAAAACACGAAATCGGTGATCGAGGGGAACAGCGTCGTCAGTAGTCCGATCAGCGGTCCGACGCCAAAGGTCACCAGACGCACCCAGAAATCCATACCCAGCTCTCCCGGACGCGTGTCGGTAATGTGACTGAGTGTTGCATCTCGCGACATCTGCGCATACACGAGCGCCGCCAACCCAACCACGATCACGAAAACCCCCAGAAAAATCCCACCCAGGACGTTCAGCGGCTCGAAAGGATAGCTCGAAACGGCAAGCGTGGCGGCCAAAAAAAGCCAAAGGCTGCTCAATGCCATCGTGCGCAGGCGGCCCAGAATATTCTGGATAAAAGCCAGATAAGGCAGAACGAAAAATTCCTCCGCGCACCGTATGTGTGGTTCAAGTTTCGCCACGGAAATCGCAGTTTCGTTTTCTCCGCCCTCGTCCGGCTTTCGTTCCTGCCCCGAGCGATCGAAGATGAGCGATTCCTTTTCTTTCCGCCAAGCTGGCGTCAGAATATGCGTCATCGCCAGCCCAGCCGTCGTTGCGAGTTCTTTCTGGAAATCGCATAGGCACGCCAGATCCGGGTTTTCCGAAAGATTCGCGTACCATTCGGCCAGTTGTGGGATCCTGTTTTGACATGTTATCGCCTGAGCCAGCATTTTATTTTGGTTGTCTGTTTCGTCGAATTCCGGGGTCCATTCCCTCAAGGTGTTGATCAGGTGCCTGAGACTTTCGATCTGGAGCGACACCACCCGGTATCGGTCTTCCAGCACGTTCCCGCTCAACTTCCAGATGGATCCCCAGGCGAGTCCTTTCAGCGCGCGCAGCGTGCGGCGGAGGGGCAGCCTGTCCAGATGAACCAGCAACTGGCGGAGTTCGCTCCAGGCCAGCCACATTCCGATCACATCCGCCACCAGCACCGCAATACATAGACTCACGAAAATGAAGATGACGACGCCGAACCAGCGCTCTCCCAGCGTTCGCACCCAGGGGCCTTGCAGCGCCACGATACAAACGCCCGTACCGATCGCAAGACAGACGACAACTCGGCACAAATAGCCCCTGTTCAGGGGACGAGCCCTCCGTTCTATGTCCTCCCCGGCTTCTTCCTGACTGAACATAGGCATCAGTGGTTGGCCGTTAGAAAGCCGCAGGTCCTCTGCCTTCGGCAAACGCGGCCGGTCGTCGCCGAAGTAGGAGAGTCCCCGCAACGTGCACCAGAACCAGAGGTATGCGCCGGCGATCAGCAGGATCTGAGGGAGCATCGGCGAGACACCGCTCTGCAGATTGATGCCGCGCCAGTAAGCGGGAATGCGGTTCGCCGGTTTCAGGAGGGAAATCAGCAAAATGTCGCCCACTACGAATGCCATGAGACAAATAACGGCCGTCCTGCCGGCGTTGACGCGCCAGTCGTTCATCGAATTGGAGGCGGGTAAAGGCGGAAGTCTGTAGTTTGCCACGCATGCAGCGATGGAGCACACAATGACCGCACCCAATACAGCCAGCATGATTCCGCCATGTCCTTGGTACAGAGGTGTTCCTTTGATACACGACAATAGACCCGAAGCCGCCGCAATAACCACCGCCAGCATGGCAAGGAGCAGGCTGCCGAAAGCGATGAGCGCCGGATGTTGCCATCGGGATATAGGCGCAAAATAGGTTCGCGCACGGCGTGAGCCTTTGATAGACCTGCCGCTGCACCAATACCAATGGAAGACGCCCCAGACAGCGCACGCAATGACGACCAGCCATATTATTGTCGGCAGTTTCAGAACTGTTGAGTCGACATTGCCATTGAGCACGGCCAGGGGCCAGAATTGACGGCGGCCGATGACACTGAGCCACGTCGGCTCTCCCGGCCCCTTATCGTCGTGGGCGGCAACGGCGCACGTCTGGCAAAACACCTCCCGCGCCGCGAGGTATGTCCCTTCCGCATTATCTTCTCCAAACGTCCGATTTTTGCTGTGGGGCAAGCCCGGCGATGAGGCCCAGTCCGGCTCGAGGGTGAGAAGCGGATAAGTAGACAGCACCATGACCCCGCGCAGCGACCTGCCTTCCGCACCCCGCGTGAACAATAAGTCGGCGCCGTCGATTACTACTCTTCCTTCCGCATAGGCCCGGCGCAGGAATTCGCTCAGGAAGATCTGGTCCAACGAATTCGTGCTGCGCAGCACGATGAATTGAATTTGTCTTTCCTTCAGCCGGTTGGCGATGTCCAGGAGTACGGCTTCCTGCGCCAGGGGCGTCAGTTGACCGCCATAGCTGCGCACGGTGTCGTGATCGCCGGAAGGCTCGCTCAGATCTCCGCGCAGCGTAGTGGAAGGGATATTGGCGTTAGGCTGAGGCTTTGCCGGGCTCAGAATCGACTGCTGCTCGTAAGCCGACCGCAGCGTGGCAATGTCGCGTGGGTAAGAAAGTTGGAGGGCCTTACTGCACGGTGTGTCGGCCTGTTTCTGCGGGTCGGTTCTACCGAAGGCGGTCTCGTCTTCGGAAAGGAAAGCTATATTCTCCGGCTGGTAACCCTGGTCATATAGGTACTGGCAGAAGCGATCTGTCACGACCGAATCGTCCGCCATCGCGGATCCGAAATCGGATCCGTCGTTCCGATCTTTCATCCGTCTGGCGAACCATCGGCTGTAGAGACCGGAGGAGACGGTACCGCTCCACACATAAACCGGGCTCTCCTCTTTGTGCGGTTCCAGAGCCAGCTGAAGAGACGGGAGCGATCCGGAGAAGGTCGGACCCAGAATGTAAAGTGGTTGGACGCCCGATCGAAGTTGACGAAGCCACGCTAAGGCATTCTCGAATTGAACGTCGTTAATGCCGCCGGTCGGCGTCTCCGCGACCAGAAAAATGATGAGCCCGGAATCGTAGGGGGACGAATCTGTCGGATTCGCCAGCCCCTGCCGGAACACCATCACGCCCGGCTGGCCGTCCTGAACTTTGCGTAGATTCTCCGCTTTCAGTTGATCGTCGAGATAAGCATAGTCTTTGGTGGAAGTCTCCCAGGGAAACCACGCATCGTCGTACGAATACAACTCATCCTGGGCGGCCTGTTGAATGCTCTCGACAATTCGATCGAACAGGAGCGGCAGGTGGGTGGAAACCGGATTGGGGACAGTAGCAATTGCAAAACGTACGTCCGGACCAGCCTCCCGGGTTACCAGGGTATTCGGAGCTTCCGGATTTACATAGCATGAGCCAAGACGATTCCCCATCGCTGCCGTTTTATCCGTTTTCGTCAGGAAGCGCTGTAGCCGATCGGCGATCTCCTGACAGGCGGCGTATGGCTGTGACGCGGATTGGGGTGTCCTCTCGGCCAACGGGCTGGATTTCGTCGGCCCCGCTGCGCTCGAACTCTCCGCGCTCTTTGGCAGGTTGGAAACTCCCAGGTATGTGAGGATGACCAGCACCCCAGCCAACAGACCGCCGTTACGGTTCAAGAGATGGCCTCAACAGATTCTTTTGGTGCCGATCGCCCGCATCTCATGATTTCCGGGAGTATACCAGATTGGTGGCAGCTAATTCCCGCGTTCACCGCCAAAGCAAAAATATTTCACTCTCCATTTCTCCATAAATTCAATACATTACCGTCCGGCGCGCCCGCCGCCTCCCATCCATCCACTTCGCCAATGCTAAATCTCTAACCAGGAAGTACCAGGAAATACCGGAAGGAGCAGAGTATGATTTCGGAAAAACAACTCACGGCCAATCGCCGCGATACCAGCCTTTCCCGCGGACCAGCGTCGGCTGCCGGCAGGCGACGCCGCGAGCTGAACAAATTTCCGCCACGGCCTCAACGAAACCCGAGCCAATTCTGCGAATCCCTTAACAGCCCGTGGCAGAAGTGCGAAAACACTTCAGCTGTGGATGGAGGCGGGAAAAACGAAAGGAAGTGAGGGCAAGCCGGGAGCGGGCCCGCTATCTTCGATTTCTTCCATCCAGCGCGCCGCCAATGCCATCATCGCGATCT